>NZ_JAVDVL010000009.1:0-327532 GCF_031456815.1 Paraburkholderia strydomiana | reverse complement strand
CAATCAGTTCGCCATCCTGTTCGGCGAGCGGTTCACCTCCGCCATCAGCTGAGGTTTTTTAACCGACCTCGACACACAAGATTTCGGATACCTCCGGAATCTGTGCCCTCGCACACTCCGCGTTTGTGACAAGGCAGTCATACCTCCCGCCTCGCACTGCGTGCTCGTCGGAAAGGTCTGCTCTCGAACCGCTCGCCTTCATTCCGTCAGCGAAAAAACGCGCCAGCCAACCGCGTACAATACGCCCTTACCCAACGCCCACCGGCTCGCCCCACCCCATGTCCTTTGATTTCTTCCTCCCCTGCCCGCGCGGCCTCGAAGCCTCGCTCGCCACTGAACTCGCCGAAATCGCCGCGAAACATCTGAACGGCGCGCCATTCACGGCGGGGTCGCAAGTCCCCGGCGGCGTGCACTTCCGCGGCGGTTGGGCGGCCGGCATGGCGGCCAATCTGCATTCGCGCATCGCGAGCCGCGTGTTGCTGAAAATCGCGCATCGCCCGTATCGCAGTGAACAGGACGTCTACGCGCTCGCCGTCGAACAACGTTGGGAGCAGTGGTTCTCCGCGAACGAAACTTTGCGCGTCGACGTTACCGCGATCAAGTCGCCGCTGCGCAGCCTCGAATTCACGACGCTGCGCGTAAAGGACGCCATCTGCGATCGGCTGCGCGAAGTCAGCGGCGCGCGCCCGAACATCGACACCGCGACGCCCGACGTCCGCGTGTTCGCGTTTCTCACGGCGACCGACTGCACGCTCTACCTCGACACGTCCGGCGATCCGCTCTTCAAGCGCGGCTGGCGCCTCGACAAGGGCGCCGCGCCGCTGCGCGAAAATCTCGCGGCGGGCATCCTGCGTCTGACGGGCTGGAATGCAGGCACGCCGCTGTACGACCCGATGTGCGGCAGCGGCACGTTCCTCGCCGAAGCCGCGCAGGTCGCGCTGAATATCGCGCCGGGCGCGGAGCGCCGCTTCGGCTTCGAAAAGCTCAAGCAATACGACAGCAAAACCTGGCAAACACTGAAGGCCGCCGCGCTCGACGCCAAGCACGCCGCTCGTACCTCGCGCGCCGATCTGCAAATATTCGGCAGCGACATTTCCGGCGACATGCTCGACAAAGCGCGTGCGAATTTCCAGCGCGCAGGCTTGCCGTCGATCCCGCTCAAACAGGTCGACGCTCGCGGCATGACGCCGCCGAGTTCCGAGCCGGGCATTCTCGTCGCGAATCCTCCGTACGGCGAACGGATCGAAGTGCGCGGACGTAACGCGCGCGGCGAAATCCGCGAACCGCGCAACCGCGATAATCGCGATGACGACAGCTTCCGCCGCGCCCAGGAAGAAACGCCGGACAGCGAATTTTTCCAGTCGCTCGGCGACGCGCTCAAGCAGCGCTTCACCGGCTGGCACGCGTTCATCCTGACTTCGGACCGCAAGCTGCCCGGCCAGTTGCGTCTGCGCGAATCGACCAAGACGCCGCTTTTCAACGGCGCGCTCGAATGCCGACTGTTCCGCTTCGACCTCATCGCAGGCAGCGTGCGCCAGCGGCCGCAGAACGACACGCCCGCCGATTGACGCTAGCTGCTCGCCACGCATCGTTTCAGGCGTAGAGGCGCGGCTTGCGCACCTCATAAACCCAAGCACAGACCGAAGCACAAGTAAAAGCAGAAGCAGGCCAAAGAAACCGCGGAACCGACTCCCGCGGTTTTTTTTCGCGTCGCCGAAACCGCATGCCCGACTCCTCCCCTAGCACCCTACTGACACCACGCTGTCAGCAGCACACCCGCACACTTCTCCTCACGCCATCCGGCGCTTTATACGGCTTATCCGCCGTCCATCCACCGAACCATCTTGCATGGGACCAGAGCAAGCGCTGAAGCACTGGCTCGGGTCAACAGGAGAGTGTCATGTCTGCATCGTCGAAAGTTGTTGCATGGTTTGAGATCCCGTCCGTCGATTTCGATCGCGCCGTCCGCTTCTATGAAACCGCGCTCGACGTCAAATTGAATCGCCAGGAAATCGGTGGCCAGCCGATTGCCGTGTTCGGCTACGAAGAACCGGCGACGGGCGGCGCGATCGTCCACAGTCCGTCGATGACGCCCAACGGCGACGGCGTGCTCGTCTACCTGAACGCGCAGCCGACCGTGGACGCCGCTCTTGCCCGCATCGAAGAAGCCGGCGGCAAGACCGACGGTCCGGTCGTCAAGCTGCCGCAGGATATCGGCTATATCGCGTTCTTTACCGATACCGAAGGCAACCGCCTCGGCCTGCACTCGCGGACCAACGGCTAGGCCGCAGAGTGCACGCAGCGCAGCGCTAAACACCACGCGCACAGCGCCCGAAACGCTGACCGGAGCGCGGCATGCGGCGCTATCATCGCGGGACTGTCCCTGTCCTCTTCTACAAGACGCCCACGATGACGCGCCGCGCCGACCGCCTGTTCCAGATCGCCGAACTGCTGCGCGGCCGGCGTCTGACGACCGCGCAACAACTCGCCGACTGGCTCAACATCTCGCTGCGGTCTATCGCGATGTGCGCGATCTGCAATTGTCGGGCGTGCCGATCGAGGGCGAGGCCGGCATTGGCTACCGGCTGAGCCGCGCGGCGAGTCTGCCGCCGCTCACCTTCACCGCCGACGAACTCGCAGCACTCGCCGCCGGCGCGCGCATGCTGGAATCCTGGGGCGGTGCCGACTTTGCAAGCGGAGCGCGCGGCGCGCTCGCCAAGATTGCCTCGGCGATGCCGGCGGACAAGCGCGCGTCGCTCGAAAGACTCGCTGTCTTCGCGCCGTCGTTCCATATCAGGAGTGATTTCTCGGCACAGCTTGACACGCTGCATCGAGCAATCGACACCCGGCAAGTGGTGAGCTTTTCGTACACCGATGCGAACGGCGCGGCAACCGAGCGCCGCGTGTGGCCGCTCGCGCTCGCGTATTGGGGCGCGCGCTGGACGCTAGGCGCGTGGTGTGAATTGCGCGGCGACTTCCGCAACTTTGGACTGGAGCGGATTCAGGAACTGGAAGTGCGCGAACCTTATCCGGACCAGCAAGGCAGGCGGCTCGCGGACCTGTTGCGGCACGTCAACGCAAAGCCGCGCTAGCGCGACAACGCGAGCGATGCGTCGCGGCGGCCGGATTTTAAAAATACAGACTTCCGGTGTGGACGGAGTCCCGCGTCAACGGTCAAAAATCCGCGAGACTCCACACGCTTCTAGTCGACCGCCTTCACCATATCTTCGATCACCTTCTTGGCGTCGCCGAACACCATCATCGTCTTGTCCATGTAGAACAGGTCGTTGTCGAGGCCGGCATAACCGGCCGCCATCGAGCGCTTGTTCACAATGACAGTGCGTGCCTTGTAAGCCTCGATGATCGGCATGCCCGCAATCGGCGACTTGGGATCGTTCTTCGCGGCCGGGTTCACCACGTCGTTCGCGCCGAGAACGAGCACCACGTCGACCTGGCCGAACTCGCCGTTGATGTCGTCCATTTCGAACACCATGTCGTACGGCACTTCGGCTTCAGCGAGCAGCACGTTCATATGGCCAGGCATCCGTCCCGCCACCGGGTGAATCGCGTACTTGACCTCAATGCCCTTCTCGACGAGCTTGTCGGTCAGCTCCTTCAACGCATGCTGCGCGCGCGCCACCGCAAGGCCGTAGCCCGGCACGATTACGACCGTTTCGGCGTTGCCGAGCATGAACGACGCATCGTCGGCGGAACCGGATTTCACCGGACGCTGCTCGGCCGAGCCGCCCGCTGCCGCCGCGCCCGCCTCATTGCCGAAGCCGCCCAGAATCACGTTGAAGAACGAGCGGTTCATCGCGCGGCACATGATGTACGACAGAATCGCACCCGAGGACCCAACCAGCGAGCCCGCGATGATCAGCATCGGATTGTTGAGCGAGAAGCCGATCCCAGCCGCCGCCCAGCCCGAGTACGAGTTGAGCATGGACACGACGACCGGCATATCCGCGCCGCCGATCGGAATGATGATCAGCACGCCAAGCACGAACGCGATCGCCGTCATGACGATGAACGGCAGCCACGACTGCGTAAAAAAGAAGATGATGCCGAAGCCGAGCATCGCGATGGCGAGCATCAGGTTGATCAGGTGCTGGCCTGCGTACACGACCGGTGCGCCCTGAAAGAGGCGAAACTTGTATTTGCCCGAGAGCTTGCCAAACGCGATCACCGAACCGCTAAAAGTAATTGCGCCGACGAACGTGCCGATAAACAGCTCGACGCGATTGCCGTAAGGCAGAAAGCCCGGCACCGGATACTCCGGATCGACGAGCCCGAACGCAGCCGGCTCCGACACCACCGCATACGCAATGCAGACCGCCGCGAGACCGATCAGCGAGTGCATGGCCGCGACGAGCTCCGGCATCTTGGTCATCTCGACGCGCGCGGCGACAAACGCGCCGATAGCGCCGCCAATGATCAAAGCGACCAGCAGCAGTCCAAGACCCAGGCCAAGATTCGATCCGAGCGCGGTGGCCTGCTTGGCGATCAAGGCAATGGTCGTGAGAATCGCAATCGCCATCCCGACCATGCCGAACGTATTGCCGATGCGCGCGGTCTTCGGATTCGACAGCCCCTTAAGCGCCTGAATGAAGCAGACGGACGCGACCAGATAAAGCAGCGTGACGACGTTCAGGCTCATTACGCGTTCTCCTTGCTCTTGTCGGCGATCAGCTTCTTCGGCTCTTTCTTGCGGAACATCTCCAGCATTCGCCGCGTGACGAGGAAGCCGCCGAACACATTGACCGCCGCGAGCGCGACGGCGAGCGTGCCGAAGAACTTGCCCGGCGTGCCGAGCGTGAGGCCGGTTGCCAGCATCGCGCCGACAATCACGATCGCCGAAATGGCATTCGTCACGGCCATGAGCGGCGTGTGCAAAGCCGGCGTGACGTTCCAGACCACGTGGTAGCCGACGTAAATCGCCAGCACGAAAATGATCAGGTTGATGACGGTGTGGTTGAGCACTTCCATCGCCGTTTCTCCTCGGTGGATTCGTTTTATGCCTTGCGCGCGACTTCGCCGTCGCGGGCAAGCAGCGTGGCGGCGACGATGTCGTCGGCGAGGTCGATATTCAGCGCGCCTTCCTTCGTCACGATCAGCTTGAGGAAGTCGAGCAGATTGCGCGCGTAGAGCGACGAAGCGTCGGCGGGCACCATCGAGGCCAGATTCGTGTAGCCGACAATCGTCACGCCATGCTTGACGACCACCTTGTCGGCTTCGGTCAGCGGACAGTTGCCGCCGCGCTGCCCTTCATAGTCCGCGCCGCGGCCCGCGGCAAGGTCGACAAGCACGGAGCCGGGTTTCATCGCCTGCACGGTTTCGACTGAGATGAGCGTCGGCGCCGCGCGGCCTGGAATCAATGCCGTGGAGATCACCACGTCGGCCTGCTTCGCGCGCTCGTGGACGAGCGCGGACTGCCGCTGCAGCCACGAGGGCGGCATGGGACGCGCATAGCCGCCGACGCCTTGGGCGGCTTCGCGCTCTTCATCGGTTTCATAAGGCACGTCGAGAAACTTCGCGCCAAGCGATTCGATCTGCTCTTTCACAGCCGGACGGACGTCGGACGCTTCGATCACGGCACCGAGGCGCTTGGCCGTCGCGATTGCCTGCAGGCCCGCCACGCCCGCGCCGAGAATCAGCACGCGCGCGGCTTTCACGGTGCCGGCCGCGGTCATCAGCATCGGCATGAAGCGGGGGTACAGCGTCGCCGCGAGCAGCACGGCCTTGTATCCGGCGATGTTCGCCTGCGACGACAGCACATCGAGGCTTTGCGCGCGAGTCGTTCTGGGCGCGGCTTCGAGCGCGAACGCGGTAACGCCGGCCGCAGCCAGTCTTAGCGCATTCTCTGCGTTGAACGGATCGAGCATGCCGACCAGCACTGCGCCGCGCTTGAGAAGCGGCAGTTCGGCTTCGGTTGGAGACTGCACTTTGAGGACGAGCTCGGCGCCAAACGCGCTGGCGGCGTCGACGATTTCCGCTCCGGCGGCTGTGAAGGCGTCGTCGGGAAAGCTTGCGCCAGCACCGGCGCCGCTCTGGATGGTGACCCGATGGCCCTGGCTCACGTACTTTTTGACCGTTTCGGGCGTCGCGGCGACGCGGGTTTCGTGCGCGCGCGTCTCGGCTGGCACTCCGATGTGCATCGTGCTTCCTCCTCGACTTACTGTTTGACGACAGATCGGCCGACGAGGCACGCCGGCTTGCAAGTGCAACGGCTAACGCCTCACTTTACCCGAAACATGGGGGGCGGCAGAAATCGGGGACAATCCGGGGGTGCCGGTGGGCTGGCGCGCCCGGGACCGTGCGTGTCGGGGTTCGGCGGCCGTTCTGGGTCGCGTCCGAGCCGCGCGCCCCGCAGCCTGCGATCCAACCGCCCGGCGTGCCGGCCGCCCGCTTCCCGGCAGCGAGTGCCTATAAACGGTAAAATGCGCACCCATGAAACCGGAAACCTGGCTGCCGCACGTGACCGTCGCGGCCATCGTCGAGCGTGACGGGCGCTTTCTCGTGGTCGAGGAACACACGGCGGCCGGTCTGCGCCTGAATCAGCCGGCCGGTCATCTGGAAGCCGGCGAAACGCTGCTGGAAGCCGTGGTCCGCGAAACGCTCGAAGAAACCGCGCACCCGTTCACGCCCGAGGCGCTGGTCGGCATGTACATGACGCATTTCGAGCGGCCGGACAGCGAAGGCGTCACGTATTTGCGCTTCACTTATTGCGGCACCGGCGGCGAACGCGAGGCAACCCGCGCGCTCGATCCCGACATTGTGCGAACGTTGTGGATGAGCGCCGACGAACTGCGCGCCTGCCCCGAACGGCACCGCACGCCGCTCGTCATGCAATGCATCGACGATTACCTGGCAGGCCGGCGTTTCCCGCTCGACTTCGTGCATACGCATTCGGTCGGGCCGAAAAGGTAACCGCGGATAAAGCCGCGCGTCAGCATCGACCAACGATCCATGAAGTTTCGCAGTACCCAGTGAGCATCTTATGAGCAAGCAGAAAGTCGTAGTAGGCATGTCGGGCGGCGTCGATTCGTCGGTTACCGCGTGGCTGCTGAAGGAACAGGGCTACGACGTGGTCGGCCTGTTCATGAAGAACTGGGAAGACGACGACGACAGCGAGTACTGCTCGACGCGCCAGGACTGGATCGACGTGGTGTCGGTCGCGGACCTGATCGGCATCGACGTGGAAGCGGTCAACTTCGCGTCCGAATACAAAGACCGCGTGTTCGCCGAGTTCCTGCGCGAATATTCCGCGGGTCGCACGCCGAACCCGGACGTGCTGTGCAACGCCGAAATCAAATTCAAGGCCTTTCTCGACCACGCCATGTCGCTCGGCGCGGAAACCATCGCGACCGGCCACTACGCGCGCGTGCGTGAGAACAATGGCCGCTTCGAACTGCTGAAGGCGTTCGACCATACGAAAGATCAGTCGTACTTTCTTCATAGGTTGAACCAGGCGCAGTTGTCGAAGACGCTGTTTCCGCTCGGCGAAATTCCCAAAACGAAGGTGCGCGAAATCGCCGAACAGATCGCGCTGCCCAATGCGAAGAAGAAAGATTCCACCGGCATCTGCTTTATCGGCGAACGGCCGTTCCGCGACTTCCTGAACCGCTATCTGCCGACCAGGCCGGGCCCGATGAAAACCACCGACGGCAAAACGGTCGGCGAGCATATCGGACTTGCGTTTTACACATTCGGGCAGCGCAAGGGCATCGGTCTCGGCGGCAGCAAGGAAGGCAGCGGCGAGCCGTGGTTCGTGGCGGGCAAGGACATCGCGTCGAATACGCTGTACGTCGCGCAAGGTCACGATCATCCGTGGCTCCTGAGTCATACGCTTAGCGCAGGCAACACGAGCTGGGTCGCGGGCGAACCGCCGGCGGAGGGCTTCGCCTGCGGCGCGAAGACCCGCTACCGGCAGGCAGATGCACGCTGCACGTTCACGACGGCGAACTACGGCGAAAGCCTCTTCGAACTCAATTTCGACGATGCGCAATGGGCTGTCACACCGGGGCAATCGGCGGTGCTCTACGATGGCGACGTGTGCCTCGGCGGCGGCATCATCGAACATGCTGCGACTGCGCAGCCAACCGCGAGCGAGCCGCAACAAGCGGCGTTGCTGAGCGCGCGTTAAAGCCGCTCGCGTCTCCCGGCAGTCCGCTTTTCCCGGCAGTCCGCTTTTCCCGACGGGCAGTCGCTCGTTTTCTTTCGCGGTGGATCCGTCCGCGCCGCCGGCGCCGGCGATCCCTCCGCGACGATCTTCACTGCACCGGAGTCCCCATGTTTGCTCGACGTTATCTGGCCATGTGGAGCGCAGTCGCGCTCCTCGCCGTTTGCGCGGCGCTCGCCGCGACGCATCATATGTCGTGGCTGTGGATCGCCGTGCCGCTCGCACTCGTCGCGCTCGGCCTCTTCGATCTGGGTCAGCAGCGGCACGCAATTCTTCGCAACTATCCGCTGTGGGGCCATCTTCGTTTTCTGTTCGAGTTCATTCGCCCGGAAATCCGCCAATATTTCGTCGAAGGCGATACCGACGAAAAGCCGTTTTCGCGCGCTCAACGCAGCATCGTCTATCAGCGTGCAAAAAACGACGTCGATAGCCGCCCGTATGGAACCGAGGTCGACGTCAAGGCCGTCGCGCACGAATGGATCAGCCACTCGCTTGCGCCGACCACGCTCGATAGTCACGACTTCCGCATCGTCGTCGGCGCCGAACGCGCGCAGCCTTACTCGATGTCGATCTTCAACGTGTCGGCGATGAGCTTCGGCTCGCTGTCGGCGAACGCGATCATGGCGCTGAACCTCGGCGCGAAGAAAGGCAACTTCGCGCACGACACCGGCGAAGGCTCGATGTCGAAGTATCACCGCGAGCACGGCGGCGACATCATCTGGGAAATCGCGTCGGGCTATTTCGGCTGCCGTAACGACGACGGCACCTTCAGCGCGGAAAAATTCGCGAAGCAGGCGGCCGAACCGCAAGTGAAAATGATCGAGGTCAAGCTGTCGCAAGGCGCGAAGCCGGGTCATGGCGGCGTGTTGCCGGCCGCGAAAATCACACCTGAAATCGCCGAGACGCGCGGCGTGCCGATGGGCCGCGACTGCATTTCGCCGGCCACGCACTCGGAGTTTTCGACGCCGCGCGGGCTGCTCGAATTCGTCGACCGCTTGCGCACGTTATCGGGCGGCAAGCCGACCGGGTTCAAGCTATGTATCGGGCACCCGTGGGAATTTTTCGGCATTGCCAAGGCGATGCTGGAGACGGGCATTCTGCCGGACTTCATCGTAGTAGATGGTGCGGAAGGCGGCACGGGCGCAGCGCCGCTCGAATTCACCGACCACGTCGGCGTGCCGTTGCAGGAAGGCCTGCTGCTCGTGCACAACACGCTGGTTGGCATCGGCTTGCGGCAACGGATTCGCATCGGCGCGAGCGGCAAGATGATCACCGCGTTCGACATCACGAAAACACTCGCGATCGGCGCAGACTGGGTCAACGCGGCCCGCGGCTTCATGTTCGCGGTGGGCTGCATTCAGGCGCAAACCTGCCACACGGGACGCTGCCCGACCGGCGTCGCGACGCAAGACCCGGTGCGCCAGCGTGCGCTCGTCGTACCGGACAAGGCCGACCGCGTGTTCAGCTTCCACCACAACACGCTGCATGCGCTGAAGGAAATCATTCAGGCCGCCGGGTTGAAACACCCCGCCGAGTTGCGCGCGCATCACATCGTGCGGCGAGTGTCGTCGCATGAGGTGCAGTTGATGTCCGAGTTGCTCAAGTATCTCGAGCCGGACGATCTGCTCAACGGGAAATACCGCTACTCGTTGTATGAGAAGTGGTGGCCGGTCGCACAAAGCGATTCCTTTTCGCCGAAGGCGGAGTTGGCGGTGGCGTGAGGGAGCGCCGCTCGTCCTGTTAGTCCCCCCCCCAAAACCGGACGCCCCCCCGCCTTTCCGTTAAAATCGCAGGTTTAGCACTTCGCTCCACGGCCGCCTCGCGCGCGCACGCGCTCGCGGCGCGGCCTCATGCCCGAAAGGCACTTCATGCTCACGTTTCAGCAAATCATTCTGACACTGCAATCCTATTGGGATAAGCAGGGTTGCGCGTTGCTCCAACCGATCGACATGGAAGTCGGCGCGGGCACCTCGCACGTCCACACTTTCCTGCGCGCGGTCGGCCCGGAACCGTGGCGCGCCGCCTACGTGCAGCCGTCGCGCCGCCCGAAAGACGGCCGCTATGGCGAGAACCCGAACCGCCTGCAGCATTACTACCAGTATCAGGTGGTGCTGAAGCCGGCGCCGGAGAACATCCTCGATCTGTATCTCGGCTCGCTGGAAGCACTCGGCTTCGACCTGAAGCAGAACGACGTGCGCTTCGTCGAAGACGACTGGGAAAATCCCACGCTCGGCGCGTGGGGACTCGGCTGGGAAGTGTGGCTGAACGGCATGGAAGTGACCCAGTTCACTTATTTTCAGCAGGTCGGCGGCCTTGACTGCAAGCCGGTGCTCGGCGAAATCACGTACGGTCTCGAGCGCCTCGCGATGTATCTGCAAAAGGTCGAGAACGTCTACGACCTCGTCTGGACCGAGTGGGAGGAGCAAGGCCCGAGCGGCCCGGAAACGCGCCGCCTCACTTATGGCGACGTGTACCACCAGAACGAAGTGGAACAGTCCACGTATAACTTCGAGCACGCGAACGTCGATCTTCTGTTCACGTTCTTCAACAGCTACGAAGCCGAAGCGAAGCGCATGATCGAAGCGCAGATCGCGCTGCCCGCCTATGAGCTCGTGCTGAAGGCCGGCCACACATTCAATCTGCTCGACGCGCGCGGCGCGATCTCGGTCACCGAGCGCGCGGCCTACATCGGCCGGATTCGCGCGCTGTCGCGCCTGGTCGCGCAGGCCTACTACGATTCACGCGAGAAGCTCGGCTTTCCGATGCTCGGCAATCCGGTGCACGCCGTGCCCGGCCTCACCACCGACGAGCAGGACGCCGCCATGCCCGCGTGGGCGCCGCCGCTGAAAGTCGAACGCAAGATCGACCCGGACTGACGAGAACATCAAGAAATGACTCAATCCCATCAAGCTACCCTGCTGGTCGAACTGCTGACCGAGGAACTGCCGCCGAAAGCGCTTGCCCGTCTCGGCGACGCCTTCGCGGAAGGTATTGCGGAGCGCCTCGCGGCGCGCGATCTGATCGAAGGCGAGCTGTCATTCGAGCGTTATGCGACGCCGCGCCGCCTCGCTGTCACGATCAAAAACGTACGCACGGTTGCGCCGGAAAAGCACGTGCGCGAAAAAGTTTTACCGGTTTCCGTCGCGCTCGATAAAGACGGTCAGCCCACCGCGCCGCTCGCGAAAAAGCTCGCCGCGCTCGGCTTCCCCGACTTTTCGGTGAACGACCTGGAGCGCGCGCAGGACGGTAAGGCCGAAGCGTTCTTCCTGCGCTACGCCGCGCCGGGCGCCACGCTGGCAGAAGGCCTGCAGGCTGCGCTCGACGAAACGCTCGCCAAGCTGCCTATTCCCAAGGTCATGACCTACCAGCGCCCCGACGGCACGAACGTGCAGTTCGTGCGGCCGGCGCATCGCCTGACCGCGCTGCATGGCGAACAGATCGTTCCCGTCACCGCGCTCGGCATCGACGCAGACGACACCACGCTTGGTCATCGCTTCCTGTCCGAAGGCTTCGTGCAGATCCAGCACGCGGATTCGTATGCCGACACGCTGATGCACAAAGGCCGTGTGGTACCGAACTTCGCCGACCGCAAGGAAACCATCCGCACGCATCTGCTTGCGCACGCCGACGGCGATCAGGTCGTGATGCCTGAATCGCTGCTGGACGAAGTGACGTCGCTGGTCGAATGGCCGGTGGTCTACGCATGCCGTTTCGAGGACGAATTCCTGCAAGTGCCGCAGGAATGTCTGATCCTCACCATGCAGACGAACCAGAAATACTTCGCGTTGACGGATGAGAACGGCAAGCTGCGCTCGCGCTTCCTGATCGTGTCGAACATCGAAACGTCCACGCCTGGCGATATTGTCGAAGGCAATGAGCGTGTGGTGCGCCCTCGTTTGGCCGACGCGAAATTCTTCTTCGAGCAGGACAAGAAGAAGCCGCTCGCCGACCGCGTGCCGTTGCTTGCGAACGTCGTGTATCACAACAAGCTCGGCTCGGCGCTGCAACGCGTGGAGCGCGTCGAAGCGCTGGCCGGCGCGATCGCCGGACTGATCGGCGCGGACGTGGCGCTCGCGAAGCGCGCCGCGCGTCTGGCCAAGGCCGATCTGATCACCGACATGGTCGGCGAGTTCCCCGAGCTGCAAGGCACGATGGGCACCTACTACGCCCGCCACGACGGCGAGCCGGAAGAAGTCGCGCTCGCATGCTCGGAACATTATCAGCCGCGTTTTTCCGGCGACGCGTTGCCGGGTACGGCAACCGGCACTGTCGTCGCGCTGGCCGACAAGCTCGAAACGCTGGTCGGCATCTGGGGCATCGGTTTGCAACCCACCGGCGAGAAAGACCCGTTCGCGTTGCGCCGTCACGCGCTCGGCGTGCTGCGCATTCTGGTCGAGAAGCAACTGGCCGTGGACTTCGTCGAACTGCTGCGCACCGCTTACGCGCAATTTGCCGCAGTGCCGAACGTCGTCGATTCGACGCAAGCCATCTACGACTTCAGCATGGATCGTCTGCGTGGTTTGTTGCGCGAACGCGGTCACGCGCCGGGCGAAATCGACGCGGTGCTCGCGCTCAACCCGACGCGTCTCGACGATATCGTCGCGCGCCTCGATGCAGTACGCGAGTTCGCGGCATTGCCGGAAGCGGCATCGCTCGCGGCAGCCAACAAGCGCATCTCGAACATCCTGAAGAAGTCAGAAGGCGCGACCGCTACCGGCGGCGTGCAGGTCACACTGATCTTCGAGCCGGCGGAAAAGGCCTTGCATGCGCAGTTGGAGCAGGTCGCGCCGCGTGTGCAGTCGCAACTCGCCGCACGCGATTACACGGGCGCGCTTACCGCGCTTGCCGCGTTGCGCGAACCGGTCGACACGTTCTTCAACGACGTGATGGTCAACGCTGAAGATCCGGCGCTGCGCGCGAATCGTCTGGCGTTGCTCGGCGCGCTGCATCAGCAGATGAATTGCGTCGCCGACATTTCCCGACTCGCCGCCTGAGCCGCACGCCATGCCGACCAAAAAAGTGGTGATCCTCGACCGCGACGGCGTGATCAACGCCGATTCCGACGCGTTCATCAAGTCGCCGGACGAGTGGGTCGCGTTGCCAGGTTCGCTCGAAGCGATTGCGCGTCTCAGCCAGGCGGGCTATCGCGTAGCGGTCGCAACGAACCAGTCGGGCATCGGCCGGGGGCTCTTCGACATGAACGCACTCAACGCAATGCATCTCAAGATGCATCGCATGGCGGCGTCCGTAGGCGGGCGCATCGACGCGGTGTTCTTCTGCCCGCACACGGCGGAAGACCACTGCGAATGTCGCAAGCCGAAGCCCGGCATGCTGAAGATGATCAACGAGCGTTTCGAGGTCGACCCGGAGAACACGCCGGTGGTCGGCGACGCGATGCGCGACCTGCAAGCGGGCGCGGCGCTCGGCCACCCGGTTCATCTGGTGCTCACGGGCAAAGGCCGCAAGACGCTCACGGCGGGCGGCCTGCCGGATGGCACCGTCGTCCACGACGACCTGCGAGCGTTCGCGCTCGACTTCCTCGCCGACGCTCAAGAGTGATGCGTACCACGCGAGTCCCCACCTCTTACTGACCACGCCGATGCGCTTCATTCGTTCTTTGCTGCTGCTGATTTACTTCATCGTGTTCACGGTGCCGTACGCGACCGCGTGCTTCATTGCGTTCCCGTTCATGCGCGCCGATAGCCGCTACTGGATGGCGGCCGGCTGGTGCCGCGCAACGCTCAACGCGGTGCGCTGGCTCAACGGTATCCGCTACAAGATCGAGGGCATGGAGAACCTGCCCAACGGTCCGGCGGTGTTGTTGTCGAAGCATCAATCGGCATGGGAAACGCTGGCGTTTCCCGCCTTGATGCCTCGGCCGCTGTGCTACGTGTTCAAGCGCGAGTTGCTGTATGTGCCGTTTTTCGGCTGGGCGCTCGGCCTCCTGAAGATGGTTCATATCGACCGTAAAGAAGGCAAGTACGCGTTCGAATCGGTGATCAGGCAGGGCAAGGCACGCATGGCGGAAGGCGCGTGGGTGATCATGTTTCCGGAAGGCACACGCACCCCGACTGGCAAGCAGGGCAAGTACAAAACCGGCGGTGCGCGTTTTGCGATTGCAACGGGCGCGCCGGTCGTGCCGATCGCTCACAACGCCGGACGCGTGTGGCCTCGCAACTCGTTTATCAAATATGCGGGTATAGTCACAGTGTCGATCGGCAAGCCGATCGAGACCACGGGGCTCACGCCCGACGAAGTGAACACGCGCGTCGAACAGTGGATCGAAGCTGAAATGCGTCGCATCGATCCTACTGCGTATCGCGCGACGGGAAGCAGTTCCGCCGCCGCACCTATCTGACGCGCCCACGCCCTCGAAGGCGTACTTGCGCGAAGCCGAATCCGATGCAGAAGTCTCCTACGCCGCAGCCCGCTGCGGCGCTCGATAACCGGCAACTCGATCTCCCGCTCTTCGCAGAGCCGGGGTCGACTTCGTCGTCCCCTTCACCGTCCGCGCCTTCGGCAACGCCTCAGGGTCAGCAGTCGGCGGTGCCGCTTGCACCGGACGGCAGCAAGCTGCGCAGTCTCGTCATCGGCTCGCGCACGCTGCATTACGCGCTCAAGCGTTCGGCGCGCCGCTCGATCGGCTTCGCAATCGACAGCACCGGTCTCACGATCACGGCGCCGCGTTGGGTCACGCTCGCCGATATCGAAACCGCGATCACCGAAAAACAGCGCTGGATTTTCACGAAGCTGATCGAATGGCAAACGCGCGTCGAACAGCGCGCGTTGCCGAAGGTCGACTGGAAAGACGGCGCCGAGGTGCCCTATCTCGGGCAGCCGGTGCGCGTAACGCTCGGCTCGCCGCAAGGCACGCTCGCATTTAGCGCGACCGACTCCGCCCTGCAAGTGCCGCTGCCTCTGCAAGCGGACCCGCAGCAGATCAAGGACCGCGTGCAAGGCTGGTTGCAGAACGAAGCGAAGCGTGTGTTCGGCGAGCGCCTCGCCATTTACGCGGAGAAGCTGGGCGTCAACTATCGCGCGTATGCGCTCTCTTCAGCGGCCACGCGTTGGGGTAGTTGTTCGAGTGACGGCAAGATTCGCCTGAACTGGCGGCTGATTCACTTTCCGCTTTCTATCATCGATTACGTCGTCGCGCATGAGTTGGCGCATCTGCGGGAAATGAATCACAGCCCGCGCTTCTGGCAAACGGTCGAATCGATTTTTCCGGAATTCCGCGAAGCGCGGCAGACGCTGAAGTCGCATCCGCCGGAACTGCTGCCGACGCTCTAGAGCCGGCGTTTTGTCCCGCTTGCCGCAGTGCCGTGAGAGGCCGACGCGGTGTGGACAGTGATCAACGCCGCGCGACTTACTCCGTGCAAAATGTCTCATGCAGATGACGCCACGTCACCTTGCCTTGCGCGTCGACGTCCATCACTGCGGTTGAGCGCCGCACGTTCGCATTGCCCGCATTGTCCCGCTGATACTCGCGATATTTCACCACCGCGCCAGACGGATATTCGACGACGATCTCCCTGTCGCGAATGTCGATCTGCGAGCCTGGCCGCGCGCCGCGCAGCCTCGCGAACGTGTCGCGCAGCGCGGTGCGATCGAGCGCGGCGCCGGACGGCATGATCAACGTGAACTGCGGCGCGAAGCGCGCCATGATCCGTTCGAGCGCGAGGTCGTCCGCGGAACCGTCGAACAAGGCCTCAATTTCGACGTGGATAGCATCGAGTTCGTTGAAGTAGGGATTGTTGTTGTTCATGACGTGATCGAATGAGACCTCGGCTCGCCGGAGCCGGCGTTTATTTCTTCTTCTGGATGAACTCGATCTTGTAGCCGTCCGGATCGGTGACGAACGCAATGACGGTGGTGCCGTGTTTCATCGGCCCCGCTTCGCGCACAACCGTGCCGCCTTGCGCCTTGATTTTGTCGCATGCGGCATAGGCGTCTTCCACCTCGACGGCGAGATGCCCGAAGCCGTTGCCGAGGTCATAGGCCGGCGTGTCCCAGTTGTGCGTCAACTCGATGACAGTGCCGTCGCGCTCGTCCGTGTAGCCGACGAACGCCAGCGTGAATTTGCCGTCCGGATAATCTTCGCGGCGCAGTAACTTCATGCCGAGCAGTTCGGTGTAGAACGCGATCGAACGGTCCAGGTCGCCGACCCGGAGCATGGTGTGAAGCAGGCGCATCGTGTACTCCCTGTTGCTTGATGTCGAGACCGTAAATGTACCCGGAATCGACCGTCGTTGCAGGGACGCCGGCGCGCAGCGGGCGCCGTGGAGCGCGCGCCGCGCGGCCTTGCACCTATATGTCAGAACTGATGCCGCAGCCCCGCCATCAAGCCGATTTGCGAGCCTTTTTGCGCGAGCCCGACGCCATTCACGCCTTGCAGTTGCGCGCCGATCAGATCGCCGCGATACAGCGAATAATCGCCTTCCACATACACGTCAGTGCGCTTTGACAGGTTGTAGTCCGCGACGAGCTGGTATTGCCACGCGGAACCGTCTTTGGCCGCGGTCTTGCCGTCCTGCAGCGTGCGCCAGACGTTCGCCGCGAGGTGCCAGGCGTCGCCCACCTGCTGCGTGATGCCGCCCATGAACATGCGTCGTCGCGAAAAGTCCGTGTATTTCAGCGCGGTCAGCGCGGCAGCCGTAAACGGTCCGTTCGCGAAAGTGGAGAAACCGGCGTCGGCCCGATTGACGATGTAACCCAGCGCAAAGCGCGTTTTGTTCCACGTGTACGAGCCGCCGAATGTCCACGCTTTGGCCGAGGCTCCGTTGACCGAGTCTTTCGACTCCTCGTACGCGCCGCCGACGGTAAACGGTCCTCCCGGGGGCGCATAAGCGGCCGCCGCGCCGATCTGGCTGCCGTACGAATTGCCGGCGTTGCCGCCGAACGCGTAGCCCGCCGCGAAGCTCAAGCCGTTGTACTTTGCCTGGTACTGCACCTGATTACTGGTCCAGATGCCGCCCGTCATCGTCACCTCGGGCTGGAAGCTGAAGTCGTAAGGAATCCATGGATTGCTGCCGTAACCGCCTACCGTGATGCCCTCGATCATCACGTTGTACTGACGGCCCAAAATGACCTGCCCGTAGGAAGTGGAGCGCACACCGACCTGCGCTTCGTTGAAGAACGGCAAGGTCGGATCGCTCTGTCCACTGTTGATGTACAGGCGATTTTCGAGTTTGAAGAAGGTGGACCACCCGCCGCCAAGGTCCTCGACGCCTTTCAGCCCCCAGCGGCTTTGCGTCATGCCGCCCGTGCCCAGCCCGAGAGAAGAGTCGCCCGCTTTGTTGGCATGCGTCAGGTAGCGCACGCTCTCGTCGACCACGCCGTAAAGCGTCACGCTCGATTGAGCCTGCGCAACTAGACAACCGAACGATACCAACGCCACGACCGCCGCGCCTCTGCTGAGGGTCTTCATGCCGTTTCCTCGTACAGGCTCCGCTTTGCGCGGATGGAGTTTGTCTGCTCACGCGACGCATCGCCCGGTGGCCGGCTTCTTACTGAAGCGACTGAAGCTACTGAAGCCCGATTCCGCGACGCAGCGCGTACGAAAGTACCGACAGAACATGTCGTCGAACCTTAGCGCGAAATCAGGATGGTAAGAAATAGATGTTGCGCGGGAGTTGCGCAGGCGTCCCGGAATGCGCAAATGACTTGCGACTTGTCGGAAGCACGCGTAGGCGGTGGGGTCATCGAATGGACGCGTGGGCGGGTTTGGTATCGTACGCGCTGCGCCGGACAACCCCGTCCTGCCCTTTTCGTCACCACAACGCCATGAGCACCACTGCCCTTCGCACGCGCCGCGCCCCCGATGGCTTCGCCATCCTGCTGATGGTCGGCTTGTGCGCGATCTGGGGATTCCAGCAAGTGGCGATCAAAAGCGCCAACGCCGCGTTGCCACCGTTTTTCCAGGCGGGCTTGCGTTCGGCGATCGCCACGCTGCTGGTCTGGGGCTGGGCGCGCTCGCGCGGCACGCCGCTTTTCCGCGACGACGGCACGCTGAGCGCCGGTCTGCTGGCGGGCGTCCTGTTCGCTGCCGAGTTCGTGTGCATCTTCCTCGGACTCACACTCACGAGTGCGTCGCGCATGGCGGTTTTTCTGTACACCGCACCTTGCTTTACGGCGTTGGGCTTGCACTGGTTCGTCGATGGCGAGCGGATGCGGCGCATTCAATGGCTCGGCATTTTCGTGGCTTTTGCCGGCATCACGCTGGCTTTCGCGGATGGCTTCCTGCATGGCGCAACGGCGCGCAGCGCGTCGCTGGCCGCTGTAGCCGGCGACGCACTCGGCGTGCTCGCAGGCATCGCCTGGGCGGCGACGACCGTCGTGGTGCGCGCGACGCGGCTTGCGCACTCCAGCGCAAGCAAGACGCTCTTCTATCAACTGGCGGTATCCGCCGTGGTGCTGCTCGCGCTGGCGCTTGCGTTCGGCGAGGCGCACGTGGACACGGTTACGCCGTTGGCGATCGCGAGCCTCGCGTATCAGGCGGTGGTGGTCGCGTTCGTCAGCTATCTGGTGTGGTTCTGGCTGCTCACGCGCTATGTCGCGTCGCGCCTGTCGGTCTTCTCGTTTCTCACACCGATGTTCGGGGTTACCTTCGGAGTGCTGCTGCTCGGCGAGTCATTCAGCTTGCGATTTCTGATGGCCGCGGCACTCGTGCTGACCGGCATCGCGCTGGTCAACTCGCCGGGCAAGCGGTGAGCGGCCGGATCTTTCGCCTCGAACCATTGCGCCTGAACTCGCGGCTTAACGGCTCGGAACTCCTGCCGACGCTTCAGCCCACGAACCCCAGCGCCCCGCGCCCACCGCTTAACGCTTAACGCTTACCCGCCACGATCTGCGCGACGCGCACGTATTCGGCCACCGGCACGTCTTCGGCGCGGCGCTGCAGGTCGAAGCCAATGGCGTCGAAGTCGACGGTATCGCGCAACGCAGCCAATGTATTGCGCAACATCTTGCGACGCTGGGAGAAAGCCGCCGTCACCACTTCGCCGAGTACGCGCTGGTCCACGGGCGTGAGTTCGTGCGGCGCATACGGGATCATTCGCACAATTGCCGAATCGACTTTGGGCGGCGGCTGGAATGCCTCGGGCGGCACGTCCAGCTGCTTGTCGATGACGTAGCGGTATTGCAGCATCACCGAGAGACGGCTGAAGGCCTTGGTGCCTGGCTCGGCCACCATCCGCTCGACCACTTCGTTCTGCAGCATGAAGTGCTGGTCGATCACACGGTGCGCAAACGCAGTGAGATGAAACAGCAGCGGGCTCGAAATGTTGTACGGCAAATTGCCGACAATACGTAGCGACGGCTCGTCGCCCGGCGCGGCGAGCGAGCCGAAGTCGAACGCGAGTGCGTCGCCAGCGTGCAGCTGGAGCAGCTCGCCGAACTTGTTCTTCAGACGCCCGATCAGATCGCGGTCGAGCTCGACCGCGTGCAAGGGCGCCTCGGGCGTCGCGAGACGCTCGATCAACGGTTCGGTCAATGCGCCGAGCCCCGGCCCGATTTCGACCATGCGCTGGCCGCGCTGCGGCCCGATCACATCGACGATCGAATCGATCACGCCCATGTCGACCAGGAAGTTCTGCCCGAAACGCTTGCGCGCGATATGGCCTTGGTGCCGGCCCTGCTGCTGTCTGCTGGTGGACATCGAAGAAACGCTAAAGAAAGAAAACTGCCTTGAAATGATTACGCGCGAGGCGCCGATGCGACGTTGAATCAGCCCGCGCGGCGATGTTGCGCCATGAGAACGGCCGTGTCGATGGCGGCGATCAGACTGCCCGCGTCGGCGCGGCCCGTGCCGGCGAGATCGAGCGCAGTACCGTGATCGACCGACGTGCGGATGATCGGCAAGCCCAGCGTGACGTTAATGCCTTCGCCGAACGTCGCGTACTTGAGCACCGGCAAGCCCTGATCGTGGAACATCGCGAGCACGCAGTCGGCCTGGTCCAGATAACGCGGCTGAAACAGCGTGTCCGCCGGATACGGACCGCGCGCGTCGATGCCTTCACCGTTCGCGAGCTTGAGCGCCGGCGAGATCACGTCGATTTCCTCGCGACCAAGATAACCGTTCTCGCCGGCATGCGGGTTCAAACCCGTGACGAGAATGCGCGGCGCGGGCAACCCGAAATGATGCCGCAAATCGTGATCGATAATACGCAGCGTTTCGACGATGCCCTCCACCGAAAGCGCGGAGGAAACGTCCTTCAGCGGCAGATGCGTGGTGGCGAGCGCAACCCGCAACGGACGCTCGCCGGTGCCCGCCAGCATCATCACCACGCGCGGCGTGCGCGTGCGCTCGGCGAGATACTCGGTGTGGCCGGTGAACGGCACGCCTGCGTCGTTGATGGTGCTCTTTTGCAGCGGCGCGGTAACGATCGCGTCGAATGTGCCGGCCATTGCGCCGTCGATTGCGCTGTCCAGCAGATCCAGCACGTAGCGTCCATTGGCCGCGTTGAGCTTGCCCGCGACAGCCGGCGCGCCGAGCGGCCGGTGCTGCATCTGAATGTGCGACGTGTCGGCCACGAGCGCCGGCCAATCTACGCCGACTGAGCGCGCCCGTTCGGCGACAAGATCCGCATCGCCCAGCACGGTGAACCGCGCGCCGGGCCAGTGTGCCGCCGCGCCCGCAAGCGCCTGCGCGGTGAGCTCGGGACCGACGCCGGCGGGTTCGCCCGTCGTGATCGCGATGTGCAACGGCAAGCTGGCTGACGGGGCGGCGGAATTCATGAGGTTTATTGAACGCGAGACAGATCGGGCTTGACTTCGACGTAGGCGGTGTCGCGCAGTTCGCGCAGCCAGTCGGCGTAAGCCTGCTCCGCCTTGCGCTGACCGATGGCCTGGCGCGCAAGATCCATTTGCTGCGCGATGGAGCCTTCAGACTCGCGGCGTTCCAGCACCTGAATCAGGTGATAGCCGTATTCGCTGCGCACCGGGTCGCTGATCTGTCCGTCCTGCAACGTGTTCATCGCGCGTTCGAATTCGGGCACCGTCTCGCCGGGGCTGATCCAGCCCAGGTCGCCGCCTTGCGACGAAGAACCGTCTTGCGAGTACGTGTGAGCGAACTTCGCGAAGTCGCCGCCTGCAGCGATTTCCTTCTTGATTTCGAGCAGCTTCTGGCGCGCTTGCGGCTCGGACATGCCGTCGCCCACGCGCAGCAGGATGTGCCGCACGTGCGTTTGCACGAGCTTCGGCGCGTCCGAACTCGTGCCCTGACCGCTGCGACGGTCGACGAGACGCACGACTTCAAAGCCGTCGTTGGTGCGGATCACTTCCGGATTGACCTGCCCCGGACGCAACGCCGAGGCGGCCTTGACGAATTCCGGCGGCAGCTTCGACGGCGCGGCGAAACCCATGTCGCCGCCCTTCGATGCGTCCGGCGCCTGCGAATTCGATTTCGCGAGCTTCTCGAAGTTGGCGCCGCCCTTGGCTTCGGCGAGCAATGCCTCGGCCTTCTTCTGGGCCGCTTCGATATCCGTTTGCGGCGCGTTCAGCGGCGCCTTCAGCAGGATATGCTGCATGTGCAGGTCGCTCGTCGCGCCGGCATTCGGGCCGCGCTGACTGGCGATGTAGTTCGCGACTTCAGCGTCCGACACCGTGACCTTGCTGTCCACTTCCTTTTCACGCAGACGCGAAAGCGTGAGCTCGGTGCGCGCGTCGCTCGTGAACGTGGCCCAAGGCACGCCTTGCGCCTCGATCCGCGAGCGGTATACGTCGAGCGACAGGTTGTTCGCCTGCGCGAGCCGCTCGAGCGTTTTCTGCACCGCTGCGTCGTCGATATTGATGCCGTCTTCTTTCGCCTTCTGCAACTGGATGCGCTCCAGCACCATCTGGTTGAGCACCTGCTGACGCAACTGATCGGCCGGCGGAATCGGGGCGTTCTGCTGGCTCAGACGTCGGGTAATCAGGCCCACGCGCTCTTCGAGCTCGCGCCGTGTGATGACACCGTTGTTGACCACTGCGGCGATCGTGTCGACGGTCTGGCCGCCGCGGTTGCCGCCCAGCGCCTGCGCCTGTACCGGCGCAACCGACAGGAAAGACGCCGCGGCGGCAAGACCTGCCGCGAGCGTTGCCAAGCGAAGCTTTTTCATGATTGCCACAGATACTCCAATGATGTCGGGCACGCCTGGCCCGTCTTTTCGCATTCGATGAACGACCGGGCGAGCGTCATTCGTAATTGATGAACCGCGACTCGGGCGGCGGCGGAGGCGGCAGCGGCGTGTAGCCCGCCACGCTGCTGCGGAACGCGGAAATCAGCCCGTTGTCGACGCTCGACAAGCCCTTGAACGTCAACTGCGCGAGAAAACGCGTGCTCGACTGATGCTGCCCCGACGTATTCAGGCCGTTTGCGTAGCGCTGGATACCGGCGCCGAGCGTCCAGCAGTCCGCGTCGTATTGCAAGCCCACGAGCCCGTCGACGATCCGATGCCCCCCCAGATCGTAATTGAACCGCCCGACCCCGAATACCCGATGCGTGAGCGGCCACTGCCCCGACACCAGTACCTGATTGATAGGCTGATTCTCCAGCGTGGTGTTCGCACGCGTGTAGCGATACCCGACGTTGAGCACCTTGCCGGTCGCCGGACTGAACCCGAAACCGACGCTCGTCTTGACCAGCTGATTGTTGTCGGCATTATATTGGAACGCGGTTTCCGACGCGAAACCAGCCCCGAGCTTGAGCGACGCGCCCACGATCAGGTCCGAATGCGTGGCTTGCGTGCTCGTCTGATTCGGGAGCAGCGTGACACGCTGATCCTGGAAGTAGTACTGCTGCGCGATCACGAAACGCGCGCGTTCGTCGCCCGTTGCCGGGTTGATGAAGCGCGTGGTGATGGCCGCGGTCAGACGGTTCGCGTCCGCAATGCGGTCGTTGCCGACGAACGTGTTCGGCGTGAAGATTTCCGCGAGCCCGAAGTCCGATTCGGCGGTGTCGAAGAGCGGCGCCGACTCCTGATTGCGATACGGCGTGTACACGTAGTACAGACGCGGCTCGAGCGTCTGGATGTAATCCTCGCCGAAGAGCCGGACCGAACGGTCGAAAATGAGCCCCGTGTCGAAGCTCAGCGTCGGGATTGATTCAGTGAAATTCTTCGGCGTCCCGACCGGCACGTCGCCGCTGATGTTGCGCAGGTTATACGACGCGAAATGCCATTGCACCTTCGGCGTGACGAAGTAGCCGGGCCCGACGACCGAGTACGAAATGTACGGGTTGAACAGCACCCGCTGACCTTCGGTCATGTCCGCGGTCGTAATGCGGAAGTTCGTGTAGTCCGCTTCGGCGCCGAAGTCGAACCCACCCACGTTGTACTTCGAGTACTTCACGTTCAACTGCGGCTCGCGGCCATACGGCGCGACCGACGGCGTCAGCGTCTGCCAGTGCTGCTCGCGCGCGAGCACCGACCACGGGCCGTTGTTATACGTCAGCCCGGCTTCCTGTTGATACAGGAGCTGGGTGCCGTTCATGAACTGATTGACCGACGACGACAGGTCTTCCGGATACGTGTTGTCCGAAACCTTGTTGTAGTAGATGTAGCCGCCGAACCCGTTGCCGAAGTTCTGGTTGTGCTGGATGTACAGCGCGTACCGGTTCGTCTTGGTCAGCCGGTCGTCCGGCAGGAACTCGCCGGAGATCGACCCGGAATACGTAGGCGAAAGATAGCGGAACGTGCTCTGCAACTGCACACCGCGCTTCGAAATGATGCGCGGCGTGACCGTCAGATCGCGATTTGGCGCGATGTTGAAGTAATACGGCACCGACAGTTCGAAGCCGTTCGTCGAACTGAGCGAAAACGTAGGCGGCAGGATACCGCTGCGCCGCTCGCCGGACAGCGGAAACGACAGCCACGGCGACGCGAAAACCGGCACGCCCTGGAAGAACAGCACGCCGTTGTGGGCCACGCCCTCGTCGGCGCCGGTGTCGAAGTCGAATTCGCTGCCCTTGATGTACCACGCCGGGTCGTCCGCGCACGCGCAGGCGGTGTAAGTACCCTTGGTGAACACCGAGCGCTCGTTATCGAGCAGGTCGACACGCTCCGCACTGCCCGAGCCGCCCGTTACGTTGAAGTGGTACTTCGGCGCGGTCATGAAGCCTTCGCTCGAATCCACGCGCAAGTGCGCTTCCGGTCCGGCGAACGTGGTGCCGTTGTTGTTCATGCGGACCTGGCCGTATGCGTCGGCCATGTCCGTGTCCTGATCGTAATGCAGCGCGTCGGCCTTGATCACGACGGTATTGCGGCGCACTTCAGCCGAGCCCTTGACGGCCATGTCCTGATCGGTCGTGCCGTTGGTCGAATCGCCGAGGACGAACGTGGCCGGCTTCTGCCCCGGCTGCAGCACATGATCTTCGAGTTGCGGGGCGAGCTGCATGCCCCAGGGCGGGTCGATGGGCTGCGGCTGCGCGGCCTCGCCCGCCAGTTGGGCGTGAGCGAGCGCGGGCATGAGACCCGGAACGGCGATCAACGCCGCGACGAGCCGCCTTTTGCGCGGCACCGCGGCACAAGAGGGAATCGTTTGGGAAAGCTGTCTAGGCGGCATGTATCGTTTGGCGAATCGGCCCGTCCGTCAGCTTCTGCAGTCACGATCCACCGCCTGCACACCACGACCGTGACAGTCGGCTGCACATCAATATTTACAATCTTCGAACGGTGAGGCGGGCGGTAAAGCGGAATACGCGAAAGCTGGCGTGAGTCGCGTCAAAAAAGTCGTGGGGTATTATATGGCAAGACGTTGCCCCCCTGAATTTGCCGCCGGTTTTCATGACGCTGCCCCCTTCCCAAGACTTCACACACCACTCCGCCGACCGCCGCCTCGAACTGCTCGAGGCCTGGCTGCAAAGCCACGCGGCGCGCTATTCGCTCGATCTCGGCACGCTCGCACCGGCTTCGTCCGACGCCAGTTTTCGCCGCTATTTCCGGCTCGCCGGTAAGGCGGCGCAAGGCGGAAGCTCTGGCACGCTGATCGCGGTCGACGCCCCTCCGCCCGAAAAGTGCCGGGAATTCGTGCAGGTCGCGCAGTTGCTCGGCGACGCCGGCGTGCACGTGCCGCGCGTGCTGGCGGCCGACTTCGACGCCGGGTTCATGCTCGTCACCGACCTGGGCACCGAGTCGTACCTCGGCGCACTCACCGCCGCGCAAAACGACAACGACCCGCGCCGCGCCCGCACGCTGATGCGCGACGCACTCGACGCGCTGATCCGCTGGCAGCTCACATCGCGCGAAGACGTGCTGCCGCCGTTCGACGAAGCCTTCCTGCGCCGCGAGATGGAGCTGATGCCCGAGTGGTTCATCGGCCGGCACCTTGGCCGCGAGGTGGACGACAATACCCGCGGCCTGCTCGACCGCACGTTCGCGTTGCTGATAGCGAGCGCGCGGGCGCAGCCGCAAGCGTTCATGCTGCGCGATTTCATGCCGCGCAATCTGATGGTCTGCGCCGCGCCGAACGCGGCGAGCGAAGCAAGTCCCAAGGCCAATCCCGGCGTGCTCGATTTCCAGGACGCGGTGTACGGCCCCATTACCTACGACGTCGCGTCGTTGCTGCGCGACGCGTTCCTCAGTTGGGACGAGGAGTTCGAACTCGATTGCTTCGTGTATTACTGGGAGCGCGCAAAGAAAGCCGGCTTGCCCGTCGATCCCGATTTCGGAGAGTTCTACCGCCAGATCGAGTGGATGGGACTGCAACGGCATATCAAGGTGCTGGGCCTGTTCTGCCGCATCAATTATCGCGACAGCAAACCGCACTACATGAAAGATCTGCCGCGCTTCATCGGCTATGCGCGCAAGGTGGCCGAGCGTTATGCGCCGCTGCGTCCGTTCGCGAAGCTGCTCGACGAACTCGAAGGCCGCTCGAACGAAGTCGGCTACACGTTCTAACCCAACACAATGTCTCTGAAGAAAGCGATGATTTTCGCCGCGGGCCGCGGCGAGCGCATGCGTCCGTTGACCGACGCGTGCCCCAAGCCTTTGCTCAAAGTAGGCGGCAAACCGCTGATCGTGTGGCAGATCGAGCGGCTCGCCCGCTCGGGCTTCGAGACGATTGTCATCAATCACGCGTGGCTCGGCGAGCAGATCGAAGCCGCGCTCGGCGACGGTTCGCGCTGGCACGTGCAGTTGCGCTATTCGCCCGAGCACGAAGCGCTCGAGACGGCGGGCGGCATTGTCAACGCGCTGCCGCTTATCGAGGATAACGGCGTGAGCGAGGTGTTCCTCGCTGTAAGCGGCGACGTGTACGCGGATTTCGACTATCGCGCATTGAATGCGCATGCGCAGGCAATGAAGTCGCTGGCGGAGCCGGGCATGCATCTGGTGATGGTGCCCAATCCGGCGTTTCATCCGAACGGCGACTTTGCGCTCACGGACGGCGTGTTGTCGCTCGACGCCGAGCCCCGCTTCACGTTCGGCAATATCGGGCTCTACGACACGCGCATGTTCCGCGATCTCCCGCGCGGTACGCGGCGCGCGCTCAAGCCGTACTACCGCGAGACGATCGCGCGCGGTCTCGCGACTGGCGAGCTATACGAAGGCCTGTGGGAAAACGTCGGAACGCCGGCGCAGCTTCAGGCGCTGAATCAGCGGTTGGTCGAGCGCTGAGCGACGCCGCGCGAGGGCACGCTCCAGCCGCGCGGCGCCCTACGCGCGCCGCCAGCCGCTTCACGCCTCGCCATTGCCCGCCCCCACAATCTCCGCCGACTCCGGGGCTTCGGCCGCGCGTTGCTGCTGCAACGCCCACATCTGAGCGAACAGGCCATTCGCGCGCAACAGTTCGGCGTGCGTGCCGCGCTCGACAATGCGCCCCTTGTCCATCACGATGATCTGCTGTGCGTGTACCACCGTCGAAAGCCGGTGCGCGATGATGAGCGTCGTGCGTTCGCGTGCGATCTGATCGAGCTCGTGCTGGATGGCGCGCTCCGAACGCGAGTCGAGCGCCGACGTGGCTTCGTCGAACAACAGGATCGGCGGGTTCTTCAGGATGGTCCGCGCGATCGCGACACGCTGCTTCTCGCCGCCCGAGAGCTTCAGCCCACGTTCGCCGACGGGCGTGTCATATCCTTTCGGCAGTCCTTCGATGAACTCATGAATGTGCGCGGCGCGCGCCGCCGCGATTACTTCGTCGCGCGTCGCGGACGGCCGTCCATAGGCGATGTTGTAGTAGATCGAATCGTTGAACAGCACCGTGTCCTGCGGCACGATGCCGATCGAAGCACGCAGCGAAGCCTGCGCCACGTCACGAATGTCCTGACCGTCGATAGTAATTGCGCCGCCCGTCGCGCGGTCCAGGTCGTAGAAGCGGAACATGAGCCGCGCGAGCGTCGACTTGCCCGAGCCGCTATGGCCGACCACCGCCGTGGTGGTGCCGGCTGGAATCGTAAAGCTCACGTCGTGCAGAATCTGCCGCGCCGGTTCGTACGAGAAGTTCACCCGGTCAAAGCGCACTTGCGCACCGCTCACCTGCAACGCGGGCGCGTCGGGAAGGTCCGGCACTTCCTGCGCGGCTCCGAGGAGCGTGAACATGCGGTCCATGTCGGTGAGGCTTTGCTTCAGTTCCCGATACACCACGCCGAGAAAATTCAGCGGAATATAAAGCTGCAGCATGAATGTGTTGATCAGCACGAGATCGCCGAGCGTGAGGCGTCCCGCCATCACGCCTTCGGTCGCGCGCCACAGAATGAACACGAGTCCCGTGCCGATAATCGCCTGCTGTCCAAAATTCAGCGCCGACAGCGAACGCTGCGACTTGATCGCAGCCGTGCGATAGCGCTTCAGATTTTCATCGTAGCGGCTTGCTTCCCACTCTTCGTTGCCGAAATATTTGACGGTCTCATAGTTGAGCAGCGAGTCGATTGCGCGCGAGTTCGCTTTCGAATCGAGTTCGTTCATCGTGCGGCGAAAATGCGTGCGCCACTCGGTCACCTTCACCGTGAACACGATGTACACCGCAAGAGCCACGAACGTGACCACCGCGTAATACGCCTCGTATTTGACGACGAAAAACCCGAGCACGAGCCCGACTTCGACCAGCGTCGGCAGAATGCTGTACAGCGAATAAGAGATGAGCTGCGTGATGCCGCGCGTGCCGCGTTCGATGTCGCGCGACATGCCGCCCGTCTGCCGGTCCAGATGAAAGCGCAACGACAAGCCATGCAGATGCCGGAACACCTTGAGCGCAAGCTGGCGCACCGCGCTTTCGGTCACTTTCGAAAACAGGATTTCCCGCAGTTCGGTGAAGAGCGAAGTAGAAAGCCGGACCACCGCATACGCGACCACCAGCAGGCCGACGCCGCCGAGCAGCACGATGCCCGGCGAATCGTGCGCGCGGCCGAGTGCGGTCAGATGCTGCACCGACGCGAGGCTGTCGACGATACGCTTCATCACGATCGGCACGCCAAGATTGGCGATCTTCGCGCCGATCAGGCAACTGAGCGCGAAGATCACGCGCCACTTGTAGGTCGCAAGGTAAGGCAGCAGCGACAAGATCGTCTGCCAGTCGTTGCGCGGTTGGGTGGAGATGGGCGAGGGTTCTGACGGAAGCGAGCGGCGCATGGATTCGGCTGGGGAGGAGGTGGAAATGCCGGAGTTCACAGCGGTACGCCGGCCATTGTGTGCACGTGGCACGTTACCTGGTGGCGCAACCTCGCTGGGCGCTTTCCCGTACAATTCCTGATCTTCCTATTGTCGCAGAAGCCGGCCGGCGCCGCTTTTCGTGGGCTATCCGGGCATCCGGCCGAAGGTTGACCGCGCGGGCTTGCAGTCTGGCGATGTCCGCAGCTTGCGTGGAGCGGTTGCCGCGTAGTGCACCTGCCGGGCCGGCTGACAGAGCCAAACAGATCAACACGCGTTTCCAGGGTACCAATGACCGATATTCTCCAACTCCCGCAAAAGCCATGCGCACTGCGCGTCATGCCGCAACCGTCGGACGCGAACGTTCACGGCGACGTGTTCGGCGGCTGGATCATGGCGCAAGTGGACATTGCCGGTTCGATTCCGGCGAGCCGCCGCGCGAATGGACGTGTCGCGACCATCGCGGTCAACTCGTTCGTGTTCAAGCAACCAGTGTTCGTCGGCGATCTGCTGAGCTTTTACGCGGACATCGTCAAAACGGGCAATACGTCGGTCACCGTTTCCGTCGAGGTCTACGCGCAACGTATGAGCCTCACGGAAGATCTCGTGAAGGTAACCGAGGCGATCCTCACCTACGTCGCTACCGATAGCGACCGCCGTCCGCGCGCGCTGCCCGCACTCGATTGAACTCGACCGGGTTCATTGAGGCACTGCATGCCGGCGCTCAATAGCGCATGTATCGCGCACGTATGGCGCACGTATTGCGCAATAACGAACCGGCACCCGCCGCTATTGAGACGCCAGCGCACCATCGGCGCGCAGATATGCGTCGACTTGTCCTTCTATCCACTGCGCAAAATGCGCCTGCTGCGCAGTGAGCGTTTCGCGTTGCTGCCACACGAGCCAGTACGGGTAGCGATAAGGCACGCGAATCGACGTGATCTGCACCAGTTCGCCCCGGCTCAGCGCATGCGAGACGAGGCTGCGCCGCTCCAGCGCGACACCTTGGCCCAGCAACACCGCGCTGATCACCACGTTCGAGTCGTTCGCGGACAACACCATGCGCGTGGCCACCGGCTGCGCGACCTTCGCCGCTTCGCACCAGTCGCCCCACGGCGCGTCGGGGCTCGAAATCAGCGGACACGCGACCACGTCTTCGGCGGTGACGGGAAAGCGCCCGTCCGGCCCGAGCCCGAAATGCGGCGCCGCGACCACGACCATTTCATCGTCGAATAGCTTTTGCTGCGCGACGTCGGGCCAATGGCCCTGCCCCATACGAATGGCGATATCGCTCACGCCGTGGCGCAAGTCTTCGAGTTGCAAGCCGGTGGCAAGACGCACGCGATAGTACGGATGCGCTTCACGAAAGCTCTGCAGACGCGGCACGAGCCAATGCTGCGCGAACGACGGCAACGTCGCGATCACCAGTTCGCTGTCATGCGGACGAGCCTGCGCGCGTCGCGTGGCCTGTGTGATGTCACGCAGCGCCGCGCGTATATCGAGTGCGTAGAGGCGGCCTTCTTCGGTTGGGCGCAACCCGCGCGCCTCGCGTACGAAAAGCGCGACGCCCATTACATCTTCGAGCACCTTGATCTGCTGGCTCACCGCCGAATGCGTGACATGCAATTCGCGCGCGGCCTGGGTGACGCCGCCCAGCCGGGCGACGGCCTCAAAGCAGCGCAGAGCGGTCAAAGGCGGGATCGGTTTCATGTAAGAGATTCTGACGTAAACCGTCGATTAATTTCGCTTTTTCTGCCGCTCGGAGATGCTTAATCTATTGCCCTGACGCGCGCCATACTGCACCGGCGGCCAGATGCACGCCACCGCGGGCACCTGCGCATCGCGATAGAACTTCTAACGGGAGCAACATGAAACTGATCGGAATGCTGGACTCGCCTTACGTGCGCCGGGTGGCTATCTGCATGAAGATGCTGAAGCTGGATTTCGAACACGCGCCCATTTCCGTGTTCAGTACCTACGACCAGTTCGCGGCTATCAACGCGGTGGTCAAGGCGCCGACGCTCGTCGCCGACAACGGCAAGACGGTGATGGATTCGACGGTGATCCTTCAATATCTCGCGTCGCTCGCCGGTTCCGGGCAGCGGCTATTTCCGTCCAGTCCCGAAGACTGCCTGCGCGCCGCGCGCCTGACGGGCCTCTCGCTCGCCGCGTGCGACAAGACGGTGCAGATCGTCTACGAACGCAATCTGCGGCCGGTGGACAAGCAGCACGAGCCGTGGATGGAGCGGGTGCGCGGGCAGATGCTCGCAGCGTATGCCGAGCTCGAACAGGAAGCCGCGGCCGCACCGTTGCCAACCGAGGCGGAGCGCCTCGGCGCGGCGGAAGTGACGCTCGCGGTCGCGTGGAACTTCACCCAGGCAATGCTGCCGCAGATCGTGAGCGCCAGTGCGCATCCGCATTTGCAGGCATTTTCGGCTGCGGCGGAGCAGTTGCCGGTTTTCGCGAGCACGCCGGCAGTGTGAGGACGGCGGCGTTAACCTAAGCGTAGGTGCATCGCGACCGACCCAGCAGCAGCGACCGCCCGCGCCGCCGCACTCAAACCAGCGCGAGTTCGCGTGCTGCGCCGCCTTGCATCAAGTCGAAAATTGCCTCGGTGGACAAAGGCTTCGCGAAGTAGAAGCCTTGCATCTCGTCGCAGGCACGCTCCTTAAGGAAGTCGAGTTGTGCCGACGTTTCGACGCCTTCGGCTATCACCTGCAGCTTCAGCGAATGAGCGAGCGCGATGATGGCCGAGGTAATCGTCTCGTCGTCGCCGGATATGCCGATGTCGGACACGAACGAGCGGTCGATCTTCAGCCGGTCCACTGGGAAACGCTTCAGGTAGCTGAGGCTCGAATAACCCGTGCCGAAGTCGTCGATGGCAAGGCCAATGCCGAGCGCGTGCAGCTCGTTGAGCATGGACACCGCTTCTTCGGCGTTGCGCATGATCGCGCTCTCGGTCAGTTCCAGTTCGAGGTATTGCGGCTCGAGGCCGGTCTCGTCGAGCACCTGCATGACGAGTTTTGCAATATCGCGCTGCTGGAACACACGCGCCGACAGGTTGACCGACACACGCGCCGGCGGCAAGCCGAGGTCTTGCCAGGCCTTGTTTTGACGGCACGCCTCGCGCAGCACCCACTCGGACAGCGGGCCGATGAGACCGCTTTCCTCGGCAACCGGAATGAACGACGACGGCGGCACGAGCCCCACTTCCGGATCGCTCCAACGCACCAGCGCCTCGGTACCGACGATCTGTCCGCTGTCGATATCGACCTGCGGCTGATAGTGCAGCAGGAATTCGTTGTCGCGCAGCGCGCGGCGCAAGCGCCTTTCGAGATTCAAACGCGCGCCCGCGCTCGCGTTCATCTCCGGCTGATAGAACTGGAACGTGTTGCGGCCCATGTCCTTCGCGCGATACATCGCGAGGTCCGCCTTTTTCATCAGCGTTTCGGCGTCGTCGCCGTCTTGCGGGAACAGACTCGCCCCCATGCTGCACCCGACGTACAGCTCCGTGCCGTCGAGCCAGACCGGCTCCGAAATCGAAGCGCGCACGCGCTCCATCCACGCAATCAGCGATTGTTCGTCGACAGTGTCCGTCATCACGATCACGAACTCGTCGCCGCCGTGTCGCGCGACGGTATCGCTCGTGCGAGTGCAGCGCGCGAGCCGCTCCGCCACGACGCCGAGCAGCCGATCGCCGACGCTGTGGCCCAGGCTGTCGTTGACGTTCTTGAAACCGTCGAGGTCCATGAACACCACGGCCACGCCCTTGTGCTGACGCTGCGCGACGATCAGCGCATGCTGCAGACGGTCGCGCAGGAGATTGCGGTTGGGCAGGCGCGTGAGGCTGTCGTAGTTGGCCTGATATTCGAGCTGTTCCTGATAGCGCATCAGGTCGGTGACGTCGTTGATCACGCCGATGTGATGCGTAATCACGCCTTCCGCGTTAGGCACGGGCGCAATGAACAACTGATTCCAGAACAGCGCGCCGTCCTTGCGATAGTTGCGCACCACCGCGCTCACTTCGCGATTCGCGGCGAGCGCCTTGCGGATCGACGCAACGCCTTCCTGCTCGCGATCGTCGCGTTGCAAGACCCGGCAATCGTGGCCGATCACCTCGGCGGGATCGTAGCCTGTGATCCGCATGAACGCCGGATTCACGTATTCGATCAGATTGCCCGACGGCGAGGGCGCCGTGATCAGAATTGCGTTGACGCTCGCGTCGAGCGCGCGGCTTTGCAGACGCAGCGCGAGATCGGCGCGCTTGCGCTCCGTGATGTCGGTGTATGAGCCGAGCACGCCGATCACGCGGCCTTCGCCGTCGGTGAACGGCAGCTTGCTCGTCACCGTCGTACGATGCACGCCGTCGATCACCATGTCGACCTCGAAGTTCATCTTCGGCACGCCGGTGTCGATCACTTCCTTGTCGTGCGCGCTCAGCAGTTCGGCGAAGGCGCGCCACGGCATGTCGGCGTCGCTCTTGCCTACCACCTGCTCTGGATACGAGAGCCCGCCGTCGCGCGCGAACGCCATGTTGCAGCCCAGATAGCGTGACTCCAGATCTTTCCAGAAAATGCGCTGCGGAATGTTGTCGATCACCGCTTCGAGCATCTGATTGGAACGCTGCGCCTCCGCTTCGGCGTTGATCTGTTCGGTGACGTCGTCGGCGAGAACGAAAAACGCGGCGCGTCCCATGAAATTCAGCGCGTGATACGAGATGTCCGCGCTGATGGTCGAGCCGTCCTTGCGCCGGTGATGCCAGATGCCCGCCATCGTGCGGCCGTGCTGCACGCTGTCGGCGCGCTGCAGATGCGACTCGAGGCGCGCGATCTCCACATTCGGCCGGATCGCGCGAATCGTCATGTCGAGGAACTCGGCCTCCGAATAGCCGTACTGCTGAATCGCCGCCGAATTGACGGCGAGAAAGCGCAGCGTCTCGCGGTCGAAGATATACATGGGCACCGGATGATCGTCGAACAGGCTGCGAAAACGCTCGTCGTTGCGGCCAAGCGCCCGCGCGCTGTGCAGCTTCTTGCGCGCACTGCTTTCGCGCACGCCGAAAGTGAAAATGAGGAGCGCACTGCCCGCAATCATAGTCACGACCAACATGAACATGGCGTGCTTCGCCCGTTTCGTCGAAGCCGCGAGCGACTCTTTGAACGCACGGTTTTCGGCGTCGCGCAGCGCGGCGAGGCCCGCTTCGACACGTTGCAGCCCGAGCCCGACATGCATATACGACGCCGCCGCCCATGCGCGTGACGCAGCCGGCTCGGCGGCATCGCGGCCCAGCAGCGCGTCGTCGATGTCGCGTTGCAGCGCGCGGCTGTCGGCGTCGACCTGCGCGAGCGTGGCGAGCATGGCCGGCTCATCGGCGAGCTCGTCGCGCAATTCGCGCTGGAGACTGGCGAGCGTAGCGCTCATCGTCGCGGCGGCGTTTCCCGGCGACGGTTCAGCGGACGCTTCGAACCGGGCGAGCGCGGCGAGGCCGGCGTCGAGCGCCGTCTGGTAGGCGTCGAGACTCTGGCGAACATGCGTCGAATGCAGCATGCGGGCGTCGGCATCGCGCTGCCCGCCGATCTGCAAATACGCGACGAACACGTTTGCGCCGAGCGCGGCGGCTACGACCGCGATATTGATCAGCAGCCGCTTCGAGATGAAATGGGTCATGGGTTCCGAACGTCGATCGTTCTTCAGGCGGGAGCGCGAGGCCGCTTCCGATGCGTCCGGCCGCATCGATGCGAGTCTTTTACGCGCCAACCCATGGATAACGGCAGCGTTCGGAACAGGTTGAGGGTTGGAGTGAAAAAAATTTCGGTGGCGCCTAGCCGGCCGCACCTAGCCGGCAGCGCCTAGCCGGCAGCGCCTAGCCGGCCGCTCCAAATTCCTTCATCGCCGGGATGAAGTCGTGGTTGATCTCCTGCTTGCGCGAAAGCTTGGCCAGCACGTAGCGCTTGAACGGATCGAGCTGCGCCCACAGCGCGGCGCTCGGCGCCGCCAGGCCGGCCTGTTTCGCCTGACGCAGTACGCTCTCGGGCACGCCGTCCGTGTTGCGCCAGGCTGGCGCCTCGTCGGGCGTGAACCACTCCGGCTCGACGTTCGCGTGAGTGCGCAGCATTTCAAACAGCGCGTGATCGAAGTTCGGCTCGATCTCCGCGTCCTCCTCGACGGGGAAACGCGCGAGCAGCTTGCGGTCTTCGAGCGGCAGCATTTGCCACTGCGCGAGCGAAATGCGCAGGCCGAAACGATCGAGATTGAAGCGAACCGACATCGGGATGTAAGTGAAATTCTCCGACGACTTCACCTCGAAGTTGAACAGCAGCGGTGCCTCGTTGAGTCCCATGACAGTGTTCCTCATTGTTGACGGGCAACGCACAAGCCCGGCTTGAGGTATTTTAGAACCTTATTCGCACACCGGCGGCGCAGTCCGGTACGGTGCGCACGCAGCATAAATGGAGTGAATCAGCTTGAACGAACTGGAAACAGCCGGCCAGCCAGGCGCGGTGGAGCGTCAGGTGCACCGCCATCGCGGTGCGGCGGTCGAAACGGTCACCGACCACGTCGGTCAGGAGTGGCCGGTCGCGCTCGTCTTCAACGGCATTTCGCATGCGGTGATGATGTGCACCCCGCGCGACCTCGAAGCGTTCGCGGTGGGCTTCGCGATCTCGGAAGGAATCGTCGCGCGCGGCAGCGACATTCAGGACATCGAGGTCGAATTGCATGACGACGGCGAATTGCCGCACGCCGAAGTGCAGTTGCAGGTCGTGCAGCAGGCGTTCGTCGCGCTGAAGGAAAAGCGCCGTGCGCTCGCCGGCCGCACCGGCTGCGGCGTGTGCGGCATCGAAAGCATCGACTTGCTCGATCTGAAACCCGAACGCGTGCCCGACACTGGGTTTCTGCAGCGGCTCGCACCGGACGCGATTGCGCGCGCCGCCCGCGAACTGCCGCAGCATCAGGCGCTCACGCGCCTCACGGGCGGCTTGCACGCCGCCGCATGGTGCGACGCGGCGGGCGCAATACGCTACGCGTTCGAAGACGTGGGCCGCCACAATGCGCTCGACAAACTGATCGGCCAACTCGTGCTCGATCGCGTGGATACGAAAGAGGGCTTCGTGTTCCTGTCGAGCCGCGCGAGTTACGAGCTCGTGCGCAAAGCTGCTCGCGTCGACGTGCCGATGGTCGCGACGATCTCGGCGCCCTCGTCGCTCGCAATTGCGATTGCCCGCAAGGCGGGCGTGCGGCTCGTCAGCTTCTGCCGTGAAACCAGCTACGTCGATTACGACACAGCGCAGCCGTCACAAAGCTGAGCAGCCGCTCAGTCGAATTGCCGGAAGTCGGGCTTGCGCTTTTCGAAGAACGCCTTGAACGCCTCGCGCGCTTCGGGCGCGATCAGCATCTTGCCGAAATGCACGGCTTCTTCCGACATCTGCGTTTGCAGTTCCTGGTGGCTCGCGCGCTTCATCAGGCTCTTCGTCACCCGCAATGACGACGCCGGCAGCGCGGCCAGCTTCGCTGCTTGCGATGCCGCGAACGCATCGACTTCCGCAGCCGGCAGTACGCGGTTCACGAAGCCCATGCGCTGTGCCTCGGCGACGTCGAACGCCTCGCCAAGAAGCAGTTTCTCGGCTGCCGCCTGGTAGCCGGCGACACGCGCGAGCAGCAGGCTCGACGCCGCTTCCGGGCACAACCCCAGTTGCGCGAACGGCAGCGAGAAGCTCGCGGAGTCGGCGGCATAGACAAGATCGCAATGCAGCAGCAGCGTCGTGCCGATGCCTACCGCCGGCCCCGCCACTGACGCGACCACCGGCTTCTCGGCCGAACTGATTGCACGCAGGAACTGGAACACCGGCGCGTTTTCGCCCATTGGCGGCGACTTCATGAAGTCTTCGAGGTCGTTGCCGGCGCTGAAGATGTTCGCGCTGCCGCGAATCAGGATCGCGCGCACCGACGCGTCGCCTTGCGCCTGCACCAGCGTGTCGGCCATCGTTTGGTACATCGCGGCCGTGATTGCGTTCTTCTTGTCCGGCCGGTTGAAGGCAATTGTCAGCACGCCATTTGCGCGCTCGACCAGAATATCCGTCGTCATTTTGTCTCCTCGACTGCTGCGGAAACTGCTGGAAAACTGCTGCTGCGAATGCGAAAACGGTTCGCAAGCGGCAAGCCTGCGAACCGTTCTGCGCGCCTTAACGGCTTGCCGCTAACACCGGCGGGGACTGTGTCACAGCCGCTCGATAATGCCGGCTGCGCCCATGCCCGTGCCCACGCACATCGTCACCATGCCGTACTTGTAGTTGCGACGGCGCAGGCCGTGCACGACCGTGGACGCACGAATCGCGCCCGTCGCGCCAAGCGGATGACCCAGCGCGATCGCGCCGCCGAGCGGGTTGATCTTCGACGGATCGAGACCGAGGTCCTGAATCACCGCGAGCGACTGCGCGGCGAACGCTTCATTCAGCTCGATCCAGTCGATGTCGTCCTGCTTGAGACCCGCAGCCTTCAACGCGGCCGGAATCGCTTCCTTCGGCCCAATGCCCATGATTTCCGGCGGCACGCCTCGCACCGCAAAGCTCACGAAGCGTGCGAGCGGCGTCAGATTGAATTGCTTCAGGATCTTTTCCGACACGACAATCAGCGCACCCGCGCCGTCCGACGTCTGTGAGCTGTTGCCCGCCGTCACTGAGCCCTTGTTCGCGAACACCGTGCGCAGCTTCGCGAGACCTTCGAGCGAGGTATCCGCCCGCGGGCCCTCGTCGAGCGCGACTTCACGCGTTTTGACGCGCACTTCGCCGGTGGCCAGATCCGGGAAGCGTTCGGTGATTGTGTAAGCGGCGATTTCGTCGTTGAACTCGCCGGCTTGCTGCGCGGCGATTGCACGGCGATGCGATTCGACCGAGAACGCATCTTGCGCTTCGCGGCTGATCTTCCAGCGCTCGGCGACTTTTTCCGCGGTCAGGCCCATGCCGTACGCAATGCCGACGTCTTCGTTGCGATCGAAGATATGCGGCGACAGCGACGGCTTGTTGCCCATCATCGGTACCATGCTCATGGATTCGCAGCCGCCCGCGATCATCGCGTCCGATTCACCCACGCGGATGCGATCCGCAGCCATAGCCAGCGCGGTCAAGCCCGACGCGCAGAAGCGGTTCACCGTGACGCCGCCGACCGAATTGGGCAAACCGGCCAGCAATGCGCCCATCCGCGCGACGTTCAAGCCCTGTTCCGCTTCGGGAATCGCGCAGCCGACGATGGCGTCTTCGATCACCTTGGTGTCGAGCCCGGGCACCTGCGCAACGGCCGATCTGATCGCGTGAACCAGCAGTTCGTCGGGGCGCGTATTCCTGAACATGCCGCGCGGCGCCTTGCCGATCGGCGTACGGCTCGCGGCGACGATGTATGCGTCTTGCAATTGCTTTGTCATTTGAAGCTCCGATGTAGGCGGCGGTGACGCTTTCGCGCTTACTCCCGCCCCATGCAAATGTATTTGCGCTAGTCGCTCAATTCCGCACCGGCTTGCCGGTCTGCAGCATGCCCATGATCCGTTCCTGGGTCTTTTGCGTGCCCAGCAGATCCACGAACGCGCGACGCTCCAGTTGCAGCAGCCATTCTTCGTCGACGAGACTGCCTGCTTCCACGTCGCCGCCGCACACGGCTTCCGCGATACGGCTTGCGATCAGGAAGTCGTGCTCGCTGATGAAGCGCCCGTCGCGCATGTTCACGAGCGAAGCCTTGATCGTCGAGATCGCCGAACGTCCGGCGACCGGCACTTGCGTGACGCGCAGCGGCGGACGATAACCCGCGCCGGCCAGCGCGCGCGCTTCTTTCTTCGCGACGTCGAGCAGCTCGAACACGTTGAAGACGATCGTGTCGGACGGCTTCAGATAACCCATTGCGCGAGCATCGAGCGCGGAGGCGGAGACCTTCGCCATCGCCGCGTTTTCGAACGACTTCTGCACGAACTTCAACAGGTCGTTGGTCGCGCCGACTTGCGTCGCGGCTTCCGCTGCGCGCAGCGCCGCTTCCTTCAGGCCGCCGCCCGCGGGCACCAGACCCACGCCGACTTCCACCAGACCGATATAGCTTTCGATGTGCGCGACCCGCTTCGCGCTATGCAGCAGCAGCTCGCAGCCGCCGCCGAGCGCAATGCCCGACACCGCGGAAACGACCGGCACGCTCGCATACTTCACGCGCAGCATGCCTTGCTGGAATTTCTTCACGAACGGCTCGATGCCCTTCGCGCCGCCCATCATGAACGCGGGCATCGCTTCTTCAAGGTTGGCGCCCGCGGAGAACGGGCCGCCCGGCGTGCCGAGCTTCAGCGATGTCGGCTGCCATACGACGAGACCTTTGTACTCTTTCTCAGCGAGTTCGATTGCCTGCGTGAGACCGTCTATCACCGACGGTCCAATCGTGTTCATCTTGCTCTTGAACGACACGATCAGCACGTCGTTTTCGCCGGCGCGGTCGTCCACCCAGGCGCGCACGGCGTCGGTTTCGAACAGCGTCTTGCCATAGGTCTTCGGGTCAGCAGCCGTTTCGCCGACGAGCGGTGCGCGAAACACCTGCCGGTCGTACACACCGAGCGACGAACGCGGCACGAAAGTCTTCGAAGCGGGCGACCATGAACCTTCGTTCGTATGCACGCCGCCCTTCTCGGCGACTGGGCCGTCGAGCACCCACGACGGCAGCGGCACGTTCGAAAGCGCCTTGCCCGCTGCGATATCTTCCTGCACCCATTCGGCGACCTGCTTCCAGCCCGCGGTCTGCCAGCCTTCGAACGGGCCTTCGTTCCAGCCGAAGCCCCAGCGGATTGCCAGGTCGACGTCGCGCGCGTTATCGGCGATCGATTCCAGATGCACGCCGATGTAGTGGAACACGTCGCGGAAAATCGACCACAGGAATTGGGCCTGCGGATGCTGCGATTCGCGCAGCAGTTTGAGGCGCTCGGCCGGCGGGCGCTTCAGGATGCGGCCGACCAGTTCGTCCGCCTTCGCACCGCCATCCACGTAGTCGCCCGTTTTCGGGTCGAGCACCTTGATCGCCTTGCCTTCCTTCCGGTAGAAACCGCCGCCGGTTTTCTGACCGAGTGCGCCCTTCTTCACCAGTTCGGCGAGCACGGCCGGCGTTTCGTAGACGGGGAAGAACGGATCGTCCTTCAGGTTGTCCTGCATCGTCTTGATGACGTGCGCCATTGTGTCCAGACCGACCACGTCGGCGGTCCGGAACGTGGCCGACTTCGCACGGCCGAGACGCGAGCCGGTCAGGTCGTCCACTTCGTCGAAACGCAGGCCGAATTTCGCGGCTTCGGTAATGACGGCGAGGATCGAGAAAATGCCGACGCGATTCGCGATGAAGTTCGGCGTGTCCTTCGCGCGCACGACGCCCTTGCCGACCACGCTCGTCAGGAACGTTTCCAGCTGATCGAGAATTTCGGGGCGCGTCGTCGCGGTTGGAATCAGTTCAACGAGATGCATGTAACGCGGCGGATTGAAAAAGTGCACGCCGCAAAAGCGCGCCTTCAACTCGTCCGCGAAACCTTGCGAGAGTTCGGTGATCGACAGGCCCGACGTGTTGGTCGCGAAAATCGCGTTCGGCGCGATATGCGGCGACACCTTCTTGTACAGGTCGTGCTTCCAGTCCATGCGCTCGGCGATCGCTTCGATCACGAGGTCGCATTCGGCGAGCTTCTCGATGTCGTCGTCGTAATTCGCCGGCTGAATGTATTGCGCGTCGTCTTTCACGCCGAACGGCGCTGGCGACAGCTTCTTCAGATTCTCGATCGCCTTCAGCGCGATTGCGTTCTTCGGGCCTTCTTTGGCGGGCAGGTCGAACAGCAGTACGGGCACCTTGGCGTTGACCAGGTGCGCGGCGATCTGCGCGCCCATCACGCCGGCGCCGAGCACGGCTACCTTGCGAATGATCAGATTGCTCACGTCGTTCCTCCGGGGAGTTATGCGGTGTCGCGAATGTGTCGGCTGGTTCGCGACATGTGTGGCTGGCGAACGCGCCGCGCTGTTCGAATGAGCGCGACGCGTTCCGTGAGATGGCTTAGAACAGCGCTTCTTCCACTTCCATGAGCGGCTTGGAACCGGCGCGCGCCTGACGGATGGTCATGGCCGTCTCAGGCAGCAGCTTCGCGAAGTAGAAACGCGCGGTGGCGAGCTTCGCCTTGTAGAACGGGTCGCCCGACGCTTCCTTGTCCAGCGCGATGCGCGCCATGCGCGCCCAGAAGTACGAGAACACAAGATGGCCGACAGTGCGCAAGTACGGCACGGCAGCGGCGCCGACTTCGTCCGGGTTCTGCATGGCCTTCATGCCGATTTCCATTGTCAGCTTCTGCACCTTTTCGCCGATGTCGGCGAGCGGGTTGATGAATTCCTGCATTTCCGGCTTCACGCCTTCCGCTTCGACGAACTCCGTGACGAGCTTGCCGAACTTCTTCATCTTCGCGCCCATGTCGCCGAGAATCTTGCGGCCGAGCAGGTCGAGCGCCTGAATCGCGTTAGTGCCTTCGTAGATCATGTTGATACGCGCGTCGCGCACATACTGCTCCATGCCCCACTCGGCGATGAAGCCGTGGCCGCCGTAAATCTGCATCGCGTGATTCGTGCCTTCGAACGCGTTGTCCGACAGGAACGCTTTCAGGATCGGCGTGAGCAGCGCGACGAGATCGGCGGCTTCCTTACGCACCGCTTCGTCGGCGTGCGACAGTTCCTTGTCGATGTGCAGCGCGGACCAGTACGAAAACGCGCGCGCGCCTTCCGCATAGGCCTTCTGCGTGAGCAGCATGCGACGCACGTCGGGATGCACGATGATCGGATCAGCGGCCTTCTCGGGCGCCTTCGGGCCGGTTAGCGAACGCATCTGCAGACGTTCTTTCGCGTACGTGAGCGAGTTCTGATATGCAACTTCGGTGAGGCCGAGACTCTGCATGCCGACGCCAAGGCGGGCCGCGTTCATCATCACGAACATCGCGTTCAGGCCTTTGTTCGGCTCACCGACGAGCCAGCCCTTCGCGTTGTCGAGATTGATCACGCAGGTCGCGTTGCCGTGAATGCCCATCTTGTGTTCGATAGAGCCGCACTTCACGCCATTGCGTTCGCCCGGCTCGCCGGCTTCGTTCGGAACGAACTTCGGCACGATGAAAAGCGAAATGCCTTTGGTGCCCTTGGGCGCATCCGGCAAACGCGCGAGCACGAGGTGGACGATGTTCTCCGCGAGATCGTGCTCACCGCTGGAGATGAAAATCTTCGTACCGCTGATCGAGTACGAACCGTCGCTGTTCGGCTCGGCCTTGGTGCGCAGAATGCCGAGATCGGTGCCGCAATGCGGTTCGGTCAGACACATCGTGCCGGTCCACACGCCGGAAACTAGCTTCGGCAGATAGCGCTGCTGCAGCTCGGGCGTGCCGTGTGCGTGCAGACATTCGTAGGCGCCGTGCGACAGACCCGGATACATGGTCCACGCCTGATTCGCCGAGTTGAGCATTTCGTACAACGCGTTGTTGACGAACGCGGGCAGCCCCTGGCCGCCGTATTCCGGATCGCAGCCAAGCGCCGGCCAGCCAGCCTCCACATACTGCTGATAGGCTTCCTTGAAGCCCTTCGGCGTGGTGACGACGCCGTCGCCGACGTACGTGCAGCCTTCCTGGTCGCCGCTGTGATTGAGCGGGAACAACACTTCGGAGCAGAACTTGCCGGCCTCTTCGAGCACGGCGTTGATCGTCTCCGCGTCGAGATCCGCGTGCTTCGGCATCTGCTTGATCTCGGCTTCGACGTTGAGCAGTTCGTGCAACACGAATTGCATGTCGCGCAGCGGCGCGGCGTACTGTCCCATGACTCTCTCCAAAGTTTGACAAGAAGCCAGGCCGTTAGCGCAAGTGCGTCACGCGGATGTTGTTCGCGTTCTCGCCGCCGAACCTTGTTCAGGTTTCGCGGTTTGCCGCGGTTTGCACTAACGGCTTTCGCTCTGATACGAAACAATCAATTTTTCCAGCGCGGCCCACGTGAGACGCACCGCATCCGGCAGATGCAGGAAGCGCGCGTCGTGATGCAGGCCGAGCGTGAAGCTGTACAGTTCGAAGAGCATCAACTGCGGGTCCGTATCGGCACGCAAATGCCCTTCTTCCATTGCCTGCGAAATCGCGCGCGTGAGCGCCGCACGCCAGATCGTCACGCTCGACACGAGTTGCTCGCGCACCTGGCTATCCGCGCGGTCGTCGTACTCGACGGCGCCGCTGATGTAGATGCACCCGGTCGTGACTTCCTGAATGCGCTTCTCGATCCAGCGGGAAATCATCGCTCGCAAGCGCGGCAGTCCACGAGGTTCGCGCAGGCTCGGGAAGAACACTTCGTCTTCGAAACGACGGTGATATTCGCGCACCACTTCAACCTGCAAGTCTTCGCGCGATCCGAAATGCGCGAACACACCGCTTTTGCTCATCTGCATGCGCTCGGCCAGGAGGCCAATCGTCAGACCTTCAAGTCCGTCGCGGCTTGCGAGATCAAGTGCTGCATCGAGAATCGCGACTCGCGTCTGTTCGCCTTTTCGCATAGCTTTTTACCGTTCTAATGTGACCGAAATGAAAATCGAACGGCCGTACTATTATTGAGTGGCGCCGTCCGCGAAACAAGGACTTTATTAGAAACCGGTTTCTAACCAGGTTTCAATTCTGCGGCATCTGGCAATCGGAGGAAGCTGATTTTTTAGAGGGGTTCGCCTTGAGGCAATTGTTGCTCAGGAGGACACCCGTTTGATTGCTGCTTCCGTTGCCGTTTTTGCCATGAGGCCGGCATGATGCCGTAGAAAGGCCGCCATCAGGAAGGGGCGGGGCGCCATGTTGGCATTGCGTCTGTGTTGCGTCGGCGAGGAGCGCGCACGCCACGACTGGGGCCATTGACTCCGCCCCTTCAATCGTAGCCGCCCACCGTGAGCACCTTCATCACCGCCCGGTAGGTCGTGTAGGCGAGCCAGTTGAGCAGGCGCTCGCCGGCCGGGCGCGCATCGTAGTGCGCTTCGTCGATGCGCCGTGAGTCCTTGAAAGCGACCAGAATCGCTTCGCGAAGCGCGTCGATCGACGGATCGTTCACCAGCACGACATTAGCCTCGTTATTGAGCATCAGGCTCAGCGCGTCGAGATTGGACGAACCCACGGTCGCCCAGTTCGAGTCGACCACCGCCACCTTGCCGTGCAGCAGGGTTTTCTCGTACTCGGCGATCTGCACGCCTGCTCGAAGCAACGCGCGATAGAGAAACGGCACGGCATAATCGAGCGCCTTGAATTCCTTGCGCCCGATGATCAGCTTCACCACCACGCCCCGCCGCGCCGCGTACACCAGCGCGCGCCGCAGCTTGCGGCCCGGCATGAAGTACGGGTTCGCCAGCAGCACCTCCTCGCGAGCCTGGCCGATCGCCGTCAGATACGCCTTTTCGATCGCCCGGCGATTGATCAGGTTGTCGCGTGCGACGAAGGCGACGCAGGGTTCGCCGCCCGCCCACAGCTCCTCGTTGTGGCGCCGGCGGCGACGTCTCAGGTTGCCGAGGGACGCTGCCGTCTTCGGAGTCAGATCCGGCTCCAGCGAATCGAGCGGCCGATGCCCGACGCGAATCCGGCGCCACTGCACTTCAAAGGCCTCGCGGATGTCGTTAACCACCGGCCCGTGCAATTCCACCGCGAAATCCCAGCGTCGATAGGGCAGCCTTTCGCCGTCGTTCTCATAATCGTCGACGATGTTGATGCCGCCGCAGTACCCGAACTGATCGTCGATCACGGCGAGCTTGCGATGCGTGCGCGAAAAGCCGAAGCGCCCGAAGATATGCGGGTTGTAGATCCGATGCTCGATGCCCGCGCTGGCCCACTCGTCGAACATCGACAGGCGCGCAGTGCCGATACCGTCGGTAATCACTCGCACGCGCACGCCGCGCGCCGCCGCTCGCAGCAACGCTGCGCCGACCGACTGGCCGGCCTCGTCGTTGCAGAAGATGTAGGTTTCGAGAACGACGTCGCGCTCCGCGGCATCGATGCGCTCGATGAGCGCGCTGAAGTACTCGCCGCCCGAGCGCAGCAGCTTGACGTCGTTGCCGCTCGTGAAGCGGTAGCGCTGCCAATAGCGGCGGCCGAGCAGCGATTGCCGCAGGCGGGCGAAACGGCGTGCGCCGCCGACGCTCATGCGCGAGACTCCGAACGCTCGCGCAGCCTCTTGGGCAATTGCAAAATCGCATCCGCATTCGACGAAGAGAAACAACGCGACGCCGCCTCTTCATATGGCAGCCAGAGAAATGCGGTGTGTTCGCGCGGCGCCAATGTCACTTCGAGCTGTTCGGGCACTTGTACGCTGAACCAATGCTCGGTGTTATGGATCACGCCTTCGCCGTAACGATGCAGGAACTGCGGATAGATCTCATACTCGATCGAGTATTGCCAGTCGAACAAGGCGCTCTCCGGCACCAATGTGCTGCCGATCACGATGCCCGTTTCTTCGGCCACTTCACGGATCGCCGTCTCGGCGAGCGGCTCATCGAGCCGGTCTTTGGAACCCGTCACCGATTGCCAGAAGCCCGGAATATCGGCGCGCTCGATCAACAGCACGTCGAGCGAGGGCGTATGAATGACGACAAGTACGGACTGCGGGATCTTTGGCGGTTTCGGCATGGCGTGAAAACTGGGCGCAACGCTTGCGCGGTACATGTCGGCGAGTGGTCCAATGAGCGAGCAGAAGCTGTTGCATGGACTGTAACGCAAAAAGCAAAAAAGGCGCATGACGCGCCTTTCTCGTTTTGCTATTTCATCAAGCGTATCTTGCTCGACGTTGCTGATGCCAGCTTGCGTGCTAGCCCGCGTTGCCGTTCACAGGCAGCCGCGGGTCGCCTCGATTACGCCTTCGGTTCCGGCGTACGCAAGCGGATGTGCAACTCGCGCAACTGGCGCTCGTCCACTTCGCTCGGCGCTTGCGTGAGCAAGTCTTGCGCGCGCTGCGTCTTGGGGAACGCGATCACGTCGCGGATCGAGTCGGCGCCGGCCATCATCGTGACGATGCGGTCCAGGCCGAACGCAATGCCGCCGTGCGGAGGCGCGCCGTATTGCAGCGCGTCGAGCAGGAAGCCGAACTTGGCTTGCGCTTCTTCCGCGTTGATCTTCAGCGCACGGAACACCTTGCTCTGCACTTCTTCACGATGAATACGCACCGAGCCGCCGCCGATTTCCCAGCCGTTCAGCACCATGTCGTAAGCCTTGGCGAGACAGCGCGCCGGGTCCGTTTCCAGATACTCGAGGTGCTCGTCTTTCGGGCTCGTGAACGGGTGATGCGCGGCGACGTAGCGGTTGTCTTCCTCGTCGTATTCGAACATCGGGAAGTCGACCACCCACAGCGGCTTCCAGCCCGATTCGACGAGGCCGTTTGCCTTGCCGAATTCCGAGTGGCCGATCTTCAGGCGCAGCGCGCCGAGGCTGTCGTTCACCACCTTCGCGCGGTCCGCCGCGAAGAAAATGATGTCGCCGTCTTGCGCGCCGGTGCGCTCGATGATCGCCTTGACCGCTTCGTCGTGCAGGTTCTTGACGATCGGGCTTTGCAAGCCGTCACGGCCCTTCGCCACTTCGTTGACCTTGATCCACGCGAGACCCTTGGCACCGTAAATGCGCACGAATTCCGTGTAGCTGTCGATGTCGCCACGTGAAAGCTCGCCGCCCTTCGGCACGCGGATCGCCGCGACGCGGCCGTCTTTGGTGTTGGCCGGGGTGCTGAACACCTTGAAGTCGACGTCTTTGACCGCGTCGGTCAGGTCGGTGAACTCGAGCTTGACGCGCAGGTCCGGCTTGTCCGAACCAAAGCGGCGCATGGCTTCCGAATACTGCATAACCGGGAATTTCTCGTCCAGTTCGACGCCGATCGTTTCCTGGAACACGTGACGGATCATCGCTTCGAACAGATCGCGGATTTCCTGTTCCGACAGGAACGAGGTTTCGCAGTCGATCTGCGTGAATTCCGGCTGACGGTCGGCGCGCAGGTCTTCGTCGCGGAAGCACTTGACGATCTGGTAGTAGCGATCGAAGTTCGCGACCATTAGCAGCTGCTTGAAGAGCTGCGGCGATTGCGGCAGCGCGAAGAACTGGCCGGGGTTGGTGCGCGACGGCACCAGGTAGTCGCGAGCGCCTTCCGGCGTGCTCTTGGTGAGCATCGGCGTTTCAATGTCGACGAAGCCCTGCGCGTCCAGATACTTGCGCACTTCGATCGCGACACGGTAGCGCAGACGCAGGTTGTGCTGCATCTGCGGACGGCGCAGGTCCAGCACGCGATGCGTAAGACGCGTCGTTTCCGACAGATTGTCGTCGTCGAGCTGGAACGGCGGCGTGATCGACGCGTTCAGCACGATCAGCTCGTGGCACAGCACTTCGATCTTGCCGCTTTTCAGCGCGGCGTTCGTCGTGCCTTCCGGACGGCTGCGCACCACGCCCTTGATTTGCAGACAGAATTCGTTGCGCACGCCTTCGGCGGCCTTGAACATCTCCGCGCGGTCCGGGTCGCAGACGACCTGAACGAGGCCTTCGCGGTCGCGCAGGTCGATGAAGATAACGCCGCCATGGTCGCGGCGGCGGCTTACCCAGCCGCACAGCGAGACGGTTTGGCCCAGCAGTTCTTCGGTCACCAGACCGCAGTATTCAGATCTCATCGACATGATGTTTGACTTTCGTTTTGCATTAGTTGAACGGCGCGCCGCAGCTGAACACTGCGTGAAACGTTGCGCGCCGGCATTACAGCGGAGGCTCGACTGTCGTGCGGCGCACCGGCGCCGGCGGCGCGGACGGCGCCACCACGCCCATCGAGACGATGTACTTGAGCGCGGCGTCGACGGTCATGTCGAGTTCGATCACTTCGCTCTTCGGCACCATCAGAAAGAAGCCGGACGTTGGGTTCGGCGTAGTCGGCACGTAGACGCTGACGTGATCTTCCTTCAGGTGATTGATCACGTCGCCGCCCGGAATACCGGTGAGAAACGCGATCGTATAGGAGCCACGGCGCGGATATTCGATCAGAAGCGCCTTACGAAAGGCGTTGCCGCTGCTCGACAGCAGCGTGTCGGACACCTGCTTGACGCTCGTGTAGATCGGTCCGACCACGGGAATGTGCGCGACGACGACTTCCCACCACTTCACGAGCTTTTGCCCGACGAAGTTCTGCGTCAGCAGCCCGACGACAAAGATGAACGCCAGTGTCAGCACCGCGCCGAGACCCGGCAAACGGAAGCCGAACACACGCTCCGGTTGCCATGCGCGCGGCAGTAGCAACAGCGTCTGGTCCATCGTGCCGATGATCAGACCGAGCACCCACAGTGTGATGGCCAAAGGCACCAGCACCAGCAGGCCAGTCAGAAACACCGATTTGAGTGTCGTTTTTTTCGTCGTCATGTGTACCGCCAGAAAGCCGCGCCGCGAAAGCGCTGCGCGGCGTGTGCGCCGCCCGCGAGGGCGGCAGTCCCACTAGGCGCTGCCCGAACTGCTAGCGCCTGTGCTAGCCGCCGGCGCCGCAGCGGGCGCGGCCGGCGTGGCGGCTGCGCTGCTGGCCGTGGCCGTGTCGGATTTCGCGGCGCCATTGCCGGCAGGTGCGGCAGCCCCGGCCGGGCTGCCGGTGGACGCACCGTCTGCGTCCGCCTTCGCCGGCGCGCTCGTGCCGGTATTGCCGCCGCGGAAATCGGTCACGTACCAGCCGGAGCCCTTCAACTGGAAGCCTGCGGCCGTGACCTGTTTCCGAAAAGTGTCTTTCCCGCATTCGGGACATTGCGTCAACTGGGCGTCGCTCATCTTCTGAAGCACGTCTTTCCCGAAGCCGCATGACTCGCAACGATAAGCGTAGATCGGCATGACCTGTTCCCTACTGAAATCTTGTAAACGCTTGCAAAGCCTTGAATTATAGCCGCAAACGATAACGCTCCCCGCATTTTGGGGATAAGCGTCCGACGCGACCGCCGATGCGCCAGATGAGGGCGGCTACCGGGAAAATCAAGGGCCGCGCTGGCGCCGGAAGCGCGTTACACGTCTCGCACGTTGCCGCTTCCAGTTGCCGCTATAGTCGCCCGCCAATTCCCGTCGCGCCACGCTCACGCGCGGCGGCGCCAGGTCAGCCAGCGCTCTCGCCCGGCGAATACGGCGATCGAATCGGTCACGGGTTCGTCTTCGAGCAGTTCGAAAAACGGCGTCAGCAGCGCTTCCAGTTCGCCACGCTCGATGCCGAACGGCGGCCCCTTCGGCGTCGTGCCGAAAAAGAAGAATCCGGCGAGCAGCGCGCCCGCCGGCAACAGATCCGCCATTCGACGCGCATAGTCGACGCGCCGCGCCAACGGCAACGCGCAGAGAAACGCCCGCTCGTAGATCCACGCCGGCCTGAACGGCGGCTCGTAGGTGAAGAAATCGGCTTCTTCCACGAGTTCTGCATGTTGCTCGCCCAATTGCGCCCGCGCCGCCGCAACCGCTGCCTGCGAGAAATCAATCGCCCGCACCGGGCTGCCGTGCTCTGCCAGCCAAGCCGCTTCATATGCGCTGCCGCAACCCGGAATCAGCACCGGCTCTCCGGTGTGCCGGCTCGCAAACGACTGAAACGCCGACGGCACACCCGCCTGGTCCCACGGCATGAAATGCTGCTCAAACCGCTCGTTCCAGAACGCCGGCGAATTCGGATCACGGTTTTCGAAATCGGGGACCGGGGATTGGGTCGTGTCGCTCATCACGTGCCTCGCAAACTCATTAGCTGCCGTAGGCCAGCGCGAGGACCACTCGCGCAAGCGCCGCGCCGACGCCGACCGCTACGCCAAACAGCAGCAAGCCCTGCAGCAGCCGGTTAGTACGCTTCTGTTCGAGCAGGATCTGCCGGATCATGTCGTCGTTGCCGACGCGTCCGTGATCGTGGCGTTCGGCCAGCACATGATGGATCAGGCGCGGCAACTGTGGCAGCGTCTTGCTCCACTGCGGCGCCTCGATCTTGAGCCGCTCGTACCAGCCGCGCAGGCCGATCTGCTCATTCATCCAGCGCTCGAGATAGGGCTTTGCCGTCTTCCACAAATCCAGCTCGGGGTCGAGCGATCGGCCAAGCCCTTCCACGTTGAGCATGGTCTTTTGCAACAGCACCAGTTGCGGCTGAATTTCGACGTTGAAGCGGCGCGACGTAGAAAACAGACGCATCAGCACCTGACCGAGCGAGATGTCCTTCAGCGCGCGGTCGAAATACGGCTCGCACACAGCACGAATGGCGCTTTCGAGTTCTTCCACGCGTGTGGTGGGCGGCACCCAGCCCGATTCCAGATGCAGCGTTGCGACGCGGTGGTAGTCGCGCTTGAAAAACGCGAGGAAGTTCTGCGCGAGATAGTTCTTGTCGAAGTCCGACAGCGCCCCGATGATCCCGAAATCCAGCGCGATATAACGGCCGAAATGCGCCGGATCGAGGCTCACCTGAATGTTGCCGGGGTGCATGTCCGCGTGGAAAAAGCCGTCGCGGAACACCTGAGTGAAGAAAATTTCGACGCCTTCGCGCGCCAGCTTCGGGATATCCACGCCCGCCGCCCGCAGTGTATCCACCTGGCTGATCGGCACGCCGACCATACGCTCCATGACGAGCACGGTTGGCGTGCAAAACTCCCAGTACATTTCCGGCACGAGCAGCAGATCGAGCCCGGCGAAATTACGGCGCAACTGGCTGCCGTTGGCCGCCTCGCGCATCAGATCGAGTTCGTCGTGCAGGTACTTGTCGAACTCAGCGACCACCTCGCGCGGCTTCAGGCGCTTGCCGTCCGCCCACAAACGCTCGGCCCACACGGCGATGTCGCGCAGCAACGCGAGGTCCGAATCGATAACGGGCAGCATGTTCGGACGCAGAACCTTCACAGCGACAGCCTTGCCCGCATGCTGTCCGGCCTTCACCGTCGCGAAGTGCACCTGCGCGATGGACGCGCTCGCCACCGGCACCCGCTCGAAATCGTCGAACAGCACGTCGACCGGCGCGCCCAACGACTTCTCGACCAGCCCTATCGCCACCGCCGAATCGAACGGCGGCACCTGGTCCTGAAGCTTCGCGAGTTCGTTGGCAATATCGACCGGCAACAGGTCGCGCCGCGTCGACAATACCTGCCCGAACTTGACGAAGATCGGCCCGAGGCTTTCAAGCGCGAGCCGCAAACGCACGCCGGGCGGCGCGTCGAACTTGCGGCCGATCGTGGTGATACGCAGCAGCATGCGCACGCGCCGGTCGTTGACGCGGCCGAGCATCATCTCGTCGAGACCGAAGCGGATAACCGTGAAAAATATCTTGAGGAAACGCAGAAAACGCATGGTTGTGCCCGGTGACTAGCGCGTGCCGCGCAACGTGGCGGCGCCGCCCGGCACAACTGCGCCGTGGGCTTCGACCTTCTGTTCAAGACGCTGGATACGTTTTTCCACTCGCGCCAACGCGTCGCGGGCCTGCGCCAGCTCGGCGTTGAAATCTTGCAGCGCGGCGCGGCGCACGAGCTGAGGATTCTCGTCGAGCAGATATTCGGTGGCCGTATCGAGCAGATTGCGGCCGGTGCGCTGGACATGTTCGCCGACCGTGCGCACGATCGACGCAACCCGCCACGCGGGGCCGTCGCCGATCAGCTTCGCCAGATCCTCCTCCGGTTCCCAGCGCAAATGCTCGGCGAGGTGGGCAATGACCGTGGCGAACTCCGCGTCGCCTTCGATCTTCACGTGTTTCATGACAGCCGCCTGGCCGCCCTGCACGAACGCGGGCAACGCGTCGGACGGGACCGAGATGGTCACGTCGAACTGTTGGGCGTCGCTTGCGCCGAGCGTAGTCAGATAGCCGTCCGGCTGCACCAGCAGCATCAGCACGACAGGTGGCGACGACAGTCTGGCGGTCCTGCCCGCATAAGGGGCGAGGCGCTCACGGGCCCACGATTCGCGGGCGAGCAGATGATTGACAGCAGCAGCGAAAGGCTTGGCGGCGAGGGTCATTGAAAGTGGCAAGAAAAAACCCGCGCAAGCGAGTGCTCGCGCGGGTTCCTATTGTAACGTCCGTTCGCTTCGCAGCTTGCTCGGCTGAACGGCTAACTGCGGGCCGGCCGGAGGTCAACATTGCACGCGGACGCGGGGCAAGCAGCGCCGCGAGCCCGCGCCATCTCAATGCTGCGCGAGCTGCTGAATGCCCGCCAGCAGCCAGCCTTCGCCCGGACGGTTCGCTTTCGACAGGTTCCACACTTCGACGAACGGCTGCGCCGCCGCACCCGGCGTTTCGCGAATCAGGCCGGAGAAGCGCACGCTCGCGAAGTATTCGTTTGCACGTTCTTCCACGCCCAACAGATCGGCGTTGAGCTGAACGACGTCTGTCTGATTCGTTTCGGCGCCGCGCGAAGCGAGGTCGACGCGGATCTCCGCGAACATCTCCGGCGTGGTGAATTCGCGGATATCGTCGATATTGCCGACGTCCCATGCGGCCTGCAGACGCACGAAGTACACCTTCGCGTTACGCAGGAACGCTTCGGAATCGAAGCCCGCCGGCACGCTCGGCGTTGTATTGATGGACGGCGTGGTCAGCGGATTGCCCTGCGGTTCGAGATACGAGCCCGTAGGCGGCGCGCTGTAGCGCGGCTCCTGCGTGTAGCCCGTGGCACCCGAATTCAGCGACGGCGACTGACCCGCGTAAGCCGGCTGCGACGTATCGCGCTTGCGGCCCATGAAGCGGCGGATCAGCCAGATGCCGACCATGGCGAGCAACGCAATGACGATGATATTGGCCATTGCGCCAGCAAACGCACCGCCCAGACCGAAGTGCGACAGCAGTGCCGCGATACCGAGACCGGCTGCCAGACCCGCGATCGGGCCGAGCCAGCGCGAGCGGTTAGGTTGCGGGGCAGGCGCCGGCGCAGGCGCGGGCGCCGGTTGCGCGCGCTGCATGCCCTGATTGGACGGGGAAGGCTGCGACGGCGCAGCCTGTTGCTGAACGGTGTTCGACTGACGGCCAAAACTACGGCCACCGCCCATGCGACGAGCTTCCGCATCGAGCGAGGCGACGGAGCCGGCCACGATCAGGCCGACCATCGCGATCAGTCCGATTCGTCTCGCCAGCGACCGCTTCACCTTACGGGGAGATAACACGGCTGAATCGGACATTTTGGCACTTTCCTTTAAAAACGATGGGTTAGGAACCCTAGTATTTGGTCCCCACATGTAAAGCTACCACGCCAGCTGACAAATTGTAATATTTGACGCCATCCAGGCCGGCTTGTTCCATCATTGTTTTTAAGGTTTCCTGATCCGGATGCATCCGGATCGACTCCGCGAGGTAACGGTAGCTTTCCGCGTCTTTCGCAAAGCGCTCGCCGAGCCACGGCAAGACCTTGAACGAATAGACATCGTAGGCTTTTTTCAACGGATCCCATACCTTCGAGAACTCGAGAACGAGCAGACGGCCTGCCGGCTTCAGGACGCGGCGCATTTCCGCCAGCGCAACGTCCTTATGCGTCATATTGCGCAAGCCGAATGCCACGGTCACGACGTCGAAGTAATTGTCCGGGAAAGGGATCTTCTCGGCGTCGCAGAGCAGCGCCGGTGTGATCACGCCCTTGTCGAGCAAACGGTCGCGGCCGACGCGCAGCATGGATTCGTTGATGTCCGTGTGCCACACCTCGCCGGTTTCGCCGGCCTGCTTTGCAAACGCTTTGGACAGATCGCCCGTGCCGCCCGCGATGTCGAGCACCTTGTAGCCCGGCCGCACGTTGGCCTGGGCGATCGTGAACATCTTCCACGCCCGGTGCAATCCGCCCGACATCAGGTCGTTCATCAAGTCGTAGTTGGCGGCAACCGAGTGGAACACGCCCGCCACCTTCTGCGCCTTTTCCTGTTCGTCGACCGATTGAAAGCCGAAGTGGGTTTTGCTCATCGCGCTTGTCCTTTCGCGTATTCTGAAATGTTGCGCCGCATCAGTGCAGCGGGTCAGGCGAATCGTATCAGTGACGGTGGCCGTGCGCAGCGCCAGGTGAAGGCATTGGCGCGTCGCGGTCGACGCCCGCCGTCGCCAGTCTGTCGAGATACGCGCGCCAGAGTTCGTCCTGGCGCCGCGCCATGTCGTAGAGCAGGTCCCACGAATAGATGCCGGTGGAGTGCCCGTCGGAGAATGTCGGCTGGATCGCGTAGTTGCCCACGCCCTCGATCATCGTGATCGTGACGTCGCGCTTTCCGGTTTGCAGCGTTTCCTGGCCGGGGCCGTGGCCCTGCACTTCCGCCGACGGCGAATACACACGCAGCAGTTCGAACGGCAGCCGATACGATTCGCCGCTTGCGTACTGCAGTTCCAGCACGCGCGACTTGGAATGCACGACGACGCCGGTCGGCACCGGGGTATCGGGAGTCAATCCGCTCATCATGGCCTCTTTAGAAAGCGCCGCCGCACCACAAGTCGCCTTTGAAACGGCGCGGCGCGAAGGAATGGTTAGTGGCGCTCAGCCAAGAGCCTGTTCGATTTCCTGCCGCACCGCTTCGCGCAACAGGGTGGCTTGTGCGCGGCGTGACGAAAGCATTGCCTCGGACACCGTGCGCTGACGCGGCGCCCAGATGGGCAGCGGGAAATGCGCGTCGTTCGAGAAACGCGGAATGACGTGCCAGTGCACATGCGGCACCTGGTTGCCGAGGCTCGCGAGATTCACCTTGGCCGGCTGCAGGATGCGCCGCATGGCGCGTTCCACGGCGTAGACAGCCTTCATTACGCGATCGCGGCCGGCGGCGTCGAGGTCCGAGAACTCCGCCACATGCTCATTCCAGATCACGCGGCAAAAACCCGGGTAATCGTGTTCGTCGGCAAGGACGACGCGCAAGGTGTCGTCCTGCCACAGCACATCGCCGCCATCTTCACGGCAAAAAACGCAGTCCATCGTCGTCCTCAGGCAAAAATCGTCAGTCGTGCCATTAAACCAGCACGCGCTCGATTCCGCCATTGTTCGCCCGCTGCACGTAGTCGACCATCCAGTCTTCTCCGAGCACGTGACGCGCCATTTCGACGACGATGTAATCCGCCTCGATGCCCGCGTCTTCGTTGTAACGCGACAAGCCTTGCAGGCAGGACGGGCAGCTCGTCAGGATCTTCACGTCGGTGGCGCCCTTCGGCTGCGGACCGTCGCCGGCCTTCAGCACCGAGCCGTTCGCCGCGCCCGCCGTGCCGGCCGATGCATTGGCCGGGTTGATCGCGTTCGCGCCGGCTTCGGCGAGCAGAGGAATGCCGCGCAACTTCGCAGCGCCCTTGCGGATTTCCTCTTCCTTGCGGAAACGCACCTGCGTCGAAATGTCAGGACGCGTAACCGCGAGCGTGCCCGACTCACCACAGCAGCGATCGTTCTTCTCGATCTTGTAGCCGTCTTTCTCCGAACCCATCAGCGAGTTGACGAGTTTGACCGGATCCATCGTCTTGATCGGCGTGTGGCAAGGGTCGTGATACATGTAACGCACGCCGTTCACGCCGTCGAGCTTCATGCCCTTTTCCAGCAGGAACTCATGAATGTCGATGATCCGGCAGCCCGGGAAAATCTTGTCGAATTCATAACCGGCGAGCTGGTCGTAACACGTGCCGCACGACACCACCACCGTCTTGATGTCGAGGTAGTTCAGCGTATTGGCTACACGGTGAAACAGTACGCGATTGTCGGTGACGATCTGTTCGGCCTTGTCGTACTGCCCGGAGCCGCGCTGCGGATAGCCGCAGCACAGGTAGCCCGGCGGCAACACCGTTTGCACGCCCGCTTCCCACAACATGGCCTGCGTCGCGAGGCCGACTTGCGAGAAGAGCCGCTCGGAACCGCAGCCGGGGAAGTAGAACACCGCTTCTGTATCGGCCGTGGTCGTCTTCGGATTGCGGATGATCGGGACAATCTTGTTGTCCTCGATATCGAGCAACGCGCGCGCGGTTTTCTTCGGCAGATTGCCCGGCATCTTCTTGTTCATGAAGTGGATCACCTGCTGCGTGACCGGCGGCTTGCCGACGGTTGCGGGCGGGTGCGCCGTCTGCTTCTTCGCAAACTTTTTCAGCACGTCGTTACCGAGGCGCTGCGCCTTGTAGCCGATACCCATCATCGCCGTACGAGCGAGGTTGATGGTCTGCGGATTCGTTGCGTTGAGGAAGAACATGCCGGCCGCGTTGCCCGGATTGAACTTCTTCTTGCCCATCTTGCGCAGCAGGTTGCGCATGTTCATGGTCACGTCACCGAAGTCGATCTTCACCGGGCACGGCGTCACGCATTTGTGACACACGGTGCAGTGATCGGCGACGTCGTTGAACTCGTCCCAATGCTTGATCGACACGCCGCGGCGCGTCTGCTCCTCATACAGGAACGCCTCGACCAGCAGCGAAGTCGCGAGAATCTTGTTGCGCGGGCTGTACAGCAGGTTCGCGCGCGGCACGTGCGTCGCGCACACCGGCTTGCACTTGCCGCAGCGCAGGCAGTCTTTGATGGACTCGGAAATCGCCCCGATGTCGGACTGCTGCATGATCAGCGATTCGTAGCCCATCAGGCCGAAGCTCGGCGTGTAGGCATTACGCAGATCGGCGCCTTCGAGCAGCTTGCCCGCGTTGAAGCGGCCATGCGGATCGACGCGCTGTTTATATGCGCGGAATTCGCCGATTTCGTCGTCGGTCAGGAATTCGAGCTTGGTAATGCCGATGCCGTGCTCGCCGGAAATCACGCCGTCGAGCGAGCGGGCGAGCTTCATGATGCGCGCGACCGCAGTGTGGGCGTCCTGCAGCATCTCGTAGTTATCCGAGTTCACCGGCAGGTTCGTGTGCACGTTGCCGTCGCCCGCGTGCATGTGCAGCGCGACGAACACGCGGCCACGCAGCACCTGCTTGTGGATCGCCTGCGCTTCGTCGAGGATCGGCTTGAACTCGCCGCCGTTGAAGATTTGCCGCAACTCGGCGCGAATCTCCTGCTTCCAGGACACGCGGATGGTGCGGTCCTGCGTGACGTCGAACACCGTGGCGCCGGTTTGCGCGTCGACACGGTCGGCGAATTTCTCCGCGAGCGCTTCGTAGCCCAGACCGACCAGATAGTGCTGCGCTTCACGCAACGACAGATCGAGTTTGTCGCGCAGGAATTCCCAACGCGTGCGGACGCGCTTCAGCAGATCCAGCGCCTGCTGAACGCGGTCTTCCAGCAGTTCCGCGCTCGGAATTTCGTTGGCGTCGTCGCTCTTGCCGAGCGGCAGCTTGCCAGCCTGGAAGAACGCTTCGAGCGCGTCGACCAGTTGGAGCTTGTTCTTGATCGACAACTCGATGTTGATACGCTCGATGCCGTCCGTGTACTCGCCCATGCGGTCGAGCGGGATCACCACGTCTTCGTTGATCTTGAACGCGTTCGTGTGCTTTGCGATTGCGGCGGTACGGCTGCGGTCGAGCCAAAAGCGCTTGCGCGCCTCGGCGCTCACCGCGACGAAGCCTTCGCCGCTCTTGCCGTTGGCCATGCGCACCACTTCGGACGTGGCTTGCGCGACCGCGTCCGCGTCGTTGCCGACGATGTCGCCGATCAGCACCATCTTCGGAAACGCGTTGCGCTTGCTCTTGGTCGCATAGCCGACCGCGCGCAGATAGCGCTCGTCGAGGTGTTCGAGACCGGCGAGAATCGCGCCGCCCTGCTTCGACGTTTCGAACAGGTAGTCCTTGATTTCGACGATGCTCGGAATCGCCTCGCGCGCCTGGCCGAAGAATTCAAGGCAGACGGTGCGCGTATGCGCGGGCATCTTGTGCAGCACCCAGCGTGCGGACGTGATGAGACCGTCGCAGCCTTCCTTCTGCACGCCGGGCAAGCCGGCCAGGAACTTGTCGGTGACGTCCTTGCCGAGCCCTTCCTTACGGAACACCCGGCCTTTGATGTCGAGCGACTCGGTACGCAGCAGCTTCTCGCCCGGCGCATGGTTGCCGTCGAACCATTTGAGTTCGAAGCGCGCGACCTCGATATCGTGAATCTTGCCCAAGTTGTGATCCAGACGCGTGACTTCGAGCCAGTTGCCCTCCGGGTCGACCATGCGCCACCAGGCGAGGTTGTCGAGCGCCGTGCCCCACAACACCGCTTTCTTGCCGCCCGCGTTCATCGCGACGTTGCCGCCGACGCAAGATGCGTCGAGCGAGGTCGGGTCGACGGCGAACACGAACCCGGCCTGCTCGGCCGCCTCGGTCACGCGCCGCGTGACCACGCCTGCGCCCGAGAAAATGGTCGGCACTTTGCGGTCGACGCCCGGCAGTTCGGTCATTTCCACCGCACCGAGCTGTTCGAGCTTTTCGGTGTTGATGACGGCCGAGAACGGCGTGAGCGGCACTGCGCCGCCCGTGTAACCCGTGCCGCCTCCCCGCGGAATCACCGTCAGCCCGAGCTCGAAACACGCCTTGATCATGCCGGCAATCTCGGCTTCGGTATCCGGCGTGAGAACGACGAACGGATACTCGACGCGCCAGTCTGTCGCGTCGGTCACGTGCGAAACGCGGGACAAACCGTCGAACTTGATGTTGTCTTTTTCGGTGACGCGGCCCAGCACCTTCGTTGCGCGGCGGCGCAGATCGTAAGTCTTCTGAAACTCGCTTTCGAATTCGTCGACGGCGCGGCGCGCGGCCTGCACCAGCGTTTCCACCCGCGCGGCACGGTCGACGCCCGCTTCATCGCCATGTTCGGTCAGATCGGCGCGGCGGCGCTTCTCGATCTCCGACAGACGGTGATGCAACGCCTCGATCAGCATTGCGCGCCGTTTCGGGTTGTCGAGCAGATCGTCCTGCAAATACGGATTGCGGCGCACCACCCAGATGTCGCCGAGCACTTCGTACAGCATGCGCGCCGAGCGGCCGGTGCGGCGTTCCGCACGCAGTTCGGCAAGCGCCGCCCATGCGTCGTCACCTAGCAGGCGGATAACGATTTCGCGGTCGGAGAACGACGTGTAGTTGTAGGGAATTTCGCGCAGGCGCGCTTCGGGATCGGCGACCACCGCAGCGGCGGCTCCGTGCGGATCGAAAACTTGAGGTGCGTTCATGTTTGGACGACTCGGTGGGTCAGTCCTGCGCGCTCATGGCGAGGCGCCGGCTGACGGTGCGCGTGGGGCGCAATGCTTGGAAATCTTCTTGGGGAGCGAAGCGCCACCGACGGCTTGCCCACGTCGGTCGCTTCGCGGCGCTCAGATACAGCTACACGATCGTGCGTGGCGGACATGACGCTCCGCCGCGGGACAAGACTCACGCGGGGCGGGCATCAAGTGGGCGATCCGAGGCTGCCAGTGCATCTTCCGATCCTTATTCCAAAATGGAATTCTACCGCATCGGCCCGCCACGCGTTGCAGGTGGAAATGCGAGCGCGGCGGGTTCGACGGCGCCCAAGCCGCGCTGCGGCGCGGGCCGCGCGGCGTCGATGGTTTCCTATCGATGAGGCGACTTTTGTCTCCATCAGCCAGAAGATGCGGACGAACGCAAAGAACGCGGCATGCCGGATGCTGGTCGGCTACAGGAAACCACCGATCTACGGAGGCTCATGATGTCCGACCCCGACACGAAGAACGCCGAGCATATCGAGCAACAACCGGTGCCCGGCCATACCGAGAACATTCCCAGCGACGGCTCGGACGACCGGCGCGACGGGGAATCCGGGACTCAACGCCTGGAAGACGTCGCACCGGACGCGGGCCCCGACACGAAACCCGGCACGCAAAGCGACGCCGACCGCACGCGCTCGCCGGACTGAGCACGACTTTCACCGATCGACACAACCAGGAGCCCATGATGACCAGCGAATCCGCCCGCCCGACGCCGCCGCGTCAAACGCCGAACGACCCGACTGCCGGCGACCGGCGTCTCTCCGACGAACAGAAGCAATCGGCCAGGAACGAACCCGCGCCGCCTAAGCCCGGTGGCGCCACGAACCTGCCCGACCCGAAGGAAGTCGGGGAAGCCGGCTGAATCACATCTGCGACACGAAATCACAAGGAGAATCGCGATGGCAACCAAGCAACCCGCCGCGTCCGCGGCGCTTCGGGCCACGTTCAGGCTGTTTGCCAACGGCGAGCGCGTCATTGCGCAAAACCCGGACGGCAAGCTGATCGACGTCGGCGCCATGGAAACGAAAGGCGACCGCTACACCGTGCGGCTCGACGTCGATCCGCTCGATCTGCAACCGTCGCATTCGGTCGACGCGGCGTTGCGCGCCGTCTCATCGCAGCTGAACTTCGATTATCTCGATGGCCTTTTCACGAGCGAGGGCCCGGTCGAATTTCACGGCGACCTGTTCGCGCTGCCGCACGTCGAATGGCAACTCGACGAACCGCTGCCACGCGAACTCACCGACGGCAGGCCGCCGCATATCTTCTAGACCGCGCGCGGCGGGGCGCTGCCCGGCGACCCGTGAGGGCAGTGCATGCGGCGTTGGCGCTATCATTGATGCTTTTCCGCCTTCCAAAGCGCATCGCGCCACCCGCATGGCCTCCCACGACTATCTGAAGAAAACCCTCACCGCACGCGTCTACGACGTGGCGCGCGAGACCGAACTCGAACGTGCGCCGCAACTGTCGGCGCGGCTGCGCAATCCGGTCTATCTGAAGCGCGAGGACAACCAGCCGGTGTTCTCGTTCAAGGTGCGCGGCGCGTACAACAAGATGGCGCACATTCCCGCCGAGGCGCTCACGCGCGGCGTGATTACCGCGTCGGCGGGCAATCATGCGCAGGGCGTGGCGCTGTCTGCGGCGCGCATGGGCGTGAAGGCGATCATCGTGGTCCCGGTCACCACGCCGCAGGTCAAGGTCGACGCGGTGCGCGCGCATGGCGGCCCGACCGTCGAGGTCGTGCAGTTCGGCGAGTCGTATAGCGACGCCTACGGCCACGCAGTGCAACTGCAGGAAGAGCGCGGGCTGACCTTCGTGCATCCGTTCGACGATCCGTATGTGATCGCCGGGCAAGGCACGGTTGCCATGGAAATCCTGAGCCAGCATCAGGGCCCGATTCACGCGATCTTCGTGCCGATCGGCGGCGGCGGACTCGCGGCGGGTGTCGCGGCGTATGTCAAATCGGTGCGTCCCGAGATCAAGGTGATCGGCGTGCAGACCGACGACTCGTGCGCGATGGCCGCATCGCTGAAAGCCGGCGAGCGCGTCACGCTAAACGAAGTCGGCCTGTTCTCCGACGGCACCGCGGTGAAGCTCGTCGGCGAAGAAACCTTCCGCCTGTGCAGCGAATATCTGGACGACGTGCTGCTCGTGAACACCGACGCGCTGTGCGCCGCGATCAAGGACGTCTTTCAGGACACCCGCAGCGTGCTCGAACCGGCGGGCTCGCTCGCTGTGGCGGGCGCCAAACAGTATGCGGAGCGCGAAGGCATCGAGAACCAGACGCTGATCGCGATCACCTCGGGCGCGAACATGAACTTCGACCGCATGCGTTTCGTGGCCGAGCGCGCGGAAGTGGGCGAAGCGCGCGAGGCGGTGTTCGCGGTGACGATTCCCGAAGAGCGCGGCAGCTTCAGGCGCTTTTGCGAACTGGTGGGCACGCGCAGCGTCACGGAATTCAATTACCGGATCGCGCAGGCCGAGTCCGCGCACATTTTCGTGGGCGTGCAGATCCGGAACCGCAGCGAATCGGCGCAGATTGCGGGCGCCTTCGAGGCGCACAACTTTGCCACCGTCGATCTGACGTTCGATGAGCTCTCGAAGCAGCATATCCGTTACATGGTCGGCGGCCGCTCGCCGCTCGCGCACGACGAACGCCTGTTTCGCTTCGAGTTTCCCGAGCGGCCGGGCGCGCTGATGAAGTTTCTTTCGTCGATGGCGCCTGACTGGAACATCAGCCTTTTCCACTACCGTAATCAGGGCGCGGACTACAGCTCGATTCTCGTCGGCATCCAGGTGCCGCAGACGGACAACGCGGAGTTCGAGCGCTTCCTCGCCACGCTCGGTTATCCGCATTGGGAAGAGACGCACAATCCGGTGTATCGGCTGTTTCTTGCCTGACCTTGTGGATTGAAACGCGCACATGGCCCTCTCGCTTGTCGACAAACTGGTGGTGGCGATATCGTCGCGCGCACTCTTCGATTTCGAAGAAGAGAACCGCGTGTACGAAGAAGGCGACCTACAGACGTATGAAGCGCTGCAGCGCGACCGGCTGACGGTGCCCGCCAAACCCGGCGTCGCGTTTCCTCTGATCCGCAAACTGCTGGCGTTGAACACGGGCGGTCATCATGTGGAAGTGGTGATCCTGTCGCGCAGCGATCCAATCAGCGGACTGCGCGCATTTCATTCGTGCCGCGAACATGGGCTTGCCATCGAGCGCGGCGTGTTCACGCGCGGCCGTGCGCCGTTCGGATATCTGAAGCCGTTGAACGCGTCGCTGTTTCTCTCGGCAAATCAGGACGACGTGCGCGACGCGCTGGCCGCAGGTTTCCCGGCTGCACGCGTCCTGCCGGAATCGGCGAAAATGGCGAGTAAGTATCCGGACGAAATCCGCATTGCTTTCGACGGCGACGCGGTTCTATTTTCCGACGAAGCGGAGCGCGTTTTTCAGAAGGACGGCCTGCGGGCGTTCGTCGGCCATGAGACGCACAACAAGGATTTGCCGCTCGCCGACGGGCCGCTCAAACCCTTGCTCGAAGCGCTTCACCGGCTGCAAAAACTCGCGGATCAAGCCGCGCCCATGCATATTCGTACGGCATTGGTGACGGCCCGCTCGGCGCCCGCGCACGAGCGCGCGATCCGAACCCTGATGGCCTGGAACATCGAAATCGACGAAGCGATGTTCCTCGGCGGCCTCGACAAGAGCGCATTTTTGCGCGAGTTCGAGCCGGACTTTTTCTTCGACGACCAAATTGGCCATTGCGAATCGGCCCGCGTCGTGACGGCGACCGGGCACGTGCTGAGTGGCATCGTGAATGCATCATGACACCCGAACAATCACCGCTGGGTAAGGCTTCCACTTACACCGAACAGTACGACGCCTCGCTGCTCTTTCCGATTGCGCGCAGCAACGCACGCGACGCGATCGGCATTGGCACGCAACTGCCGTTCTTCGGCACGGACATCTGGAACGCGTATGAGTTGTCGTGGCTGAATCAGCGCGGCAAACCGCAAATCGCGGTGGCGACCTTCTTCGTGCCCGCCGAGTCGCCGAACATCGTCGAGTCGAAGTCGTTCAAGCTGTATCTCGGCTCGTTCGCGCAGACTGCGTTTGAGTCGATCGACGTGGTGCGCGACACGATCAAGCGCGACGTATCGGCGTCTTGCGGCGCGACCGTTTCGGTTCATCTGACGGCGCCGCACGATTTCGGCAAATTGCAGATGGAAGAATTCGAGGGCATGTCGCTCGACCGGCTGGACCTGGACACGGACGTCTACCACCCTGACGCCTCGCTGCTGAAAGCGGCGTTAGACGAAGCGCCTGTCGAGGAGACGCTGTTTTCGAATTTGTTGAAGTCGAATTGTCCGGTGACCGGCCAACCCGATTGGGGCAGCGTGCAGATTCACTACGTCGGCCCGCAGATCGATCACGCGGGCTTGCTGCGCTACATCATCTCGTACCGTAATCACACGGGTTTTCACGAGCAGTGCGTCGAGAAAATCTTTATCGATGTGCTGAAAGCGTGCAAGCCGGTCAAGCTCGCGGTCTATGCGCGTTATACGCGGCGCGGCGGGCTCGATATCAACCCGTTCCGCACCAACTACAACCTGCCGATGCCGGACAACATGCGGCTCGCGCGTCAGTAAGCAAGCACGCTATCGCCGCGGGTTCTCAGTCACGCGCCCGCGGCAAACCTGATGCTTCAAGCCGTCGGCTTCTTGTATGCGACGCAATCCACTTCGACCTTGCAGTCGATCACCATCGACGAAACGACACATGCGCGCGCCGGCGGATTGTCGCCGAAGTATTCGCGGAACACCTTGTTGAACGACGCGAAGTCGCGCGGATCGTCGAGCCACACGCCGCAGCGGACCACATGCTCGGCGCCGTAGCCTGCTTCCTTCAGAATCGCGAATACGTTCTGGATCGCCTTGTGCGATTGCTCGACAATTCCGCCATTGATCACTTCGCCGTTTTCCATCGGCGTTTGCCCGGAAACGAACAGCCAGCCGTCCGCCTCGACTGCACGCGCAAACGGCATATGCTGACCGCCCGTTCCCTTCCCGCCTTCAACGCCATATCGCTTCATCGTCATGCTCCTTAAAAGTCGGGCGCGCGTGCTCGTTGCGGCGCGCGCCATGGTAGATCGTTCGATCGGATAATCAGAATGCGCCCTGCGCGTCGCCTTTCGACGCCGCGCCGCGCGCGACGAAGTGTCCGGCGCGCTCACCCGTTACTTCGCCGTTGCGGTAAGTCAGCACGCCGTTCACCCATACTGCGTCGATGCCGTCGGCCGCCTGTTGCGGCTTTTCAAACGTCGCCGCGTCGCGCACTTTCGCCGGGTCGAACAGCACGAGGTCGGCGTGATAGCCAATGTGCACCTCGCCACGTTGCGCAAGGCCGAAGCGCCGCGCCGACAGACTCGTCATCTTGCGCACCGCTTCTTCGAGCGGCAGCAAACCGGCGTCGCGCGCGTAATGGCCGAGCACGCGCGGAAACGCGCCCCACAAGCGCGGATGCGGCAGCGGATCGTTCGGCAAGCCGTCCGAGCCGACCATTGTCGCGGGATGCGACAGGATGCGCCGCACGTCTTCCTCGGACATGTTGTGATAGACCGCGCCCGCGGGTTGCAGGCGCTTGCCCGCTTCCTGCTGCGTGACGCCCCACTCGGCCGCAATCTCTTTGACGAGCTTGCCGGCCATTTCCGGATGCGGTTCCGACCACGTAATCGTGATGTCGATGTCGCCGGTGACCTGCTTCAGGTCGAGCGTCGACGAACTGCGGTTGTACGGATAGCAATCGCAACCGATAGGCTGCATACGCCGCGCGCCTTCGAGCGAGTTCAGCACTTCGGTGCTGCGTCCCCAGTTCGACGGCCCCGCGCATTTCAGATGCGAGATGATCACCGGCACGTGCGCGTGACGGCCCACGCGATACGCCTCGTCCATCGCGTCGAGAATCGCGTCGAACTCCGTGCGCATATGCGTGGTGTACAGCGCGCCGGCGGCGGCGAGCGGTTCGGCAAGCGCCATGACTTCTTCGGTCGGCGCGGCGAACGCGGAGCCGTAGGCGAGTCCCGAACTCAGCCCGAGCGCGCCGTTGGCCAGCGCTTCTTCGAGTTGCGCGCGCATGCCCTCGATCTCTTGCGGCGTGGCCGCGCGGTCGAGCCGGTCCATCTGGTTGTTGCGCAACGCGGTGTGCCCGATCAGCGCGCCGACATTCACTGCCGGACGCGCCGCGTTCACGGCTTTCACGTAGTCCGCGAAACTCGGGTACTGGAACGCGTCGCGCTCGCCGAGCAGATTCATCGGGTCGGGTGGATCGCCCTTCAGCGCAACCGGCGACGCGCTAATGCCGCAATTGCCGACGATCACCGTCGTCACGCCTTGCGTGATTTTCGGCAGCATTTGCGGTGAGCGGATCACGTGCGTGTCGTCGTGCGTGTGAACGTCGATAAAACCCGGCGCCAGCGCCCGGCCTTCGGCCTCGATCACTTCTTCGGCGAGCCAGTTCGACAGATTGCCGATCGCGACGATGCGCCCGTCGCGGACCGCGACGTCGCGCTCGACAGGCGGCGCGCCTGTGCCGTCATACAGTTGCGCGCCGACGATCAGCGTGTCGGCGGCTTCGGGATGCGAGTGCATGAATCAGTCTCCTAACGGTTGTCGATCGCCGCCGCCGCGGTGCGTGTCGAGCGCGTGCTTCATGCGGCGTAGCAATTCGCGGCTCTCGTCACCCTGGCTGACGGCAAGTTCGGTGACGAGCACATCGAGTGCCATCATCATTGCGTAACGCGACGACGACGGCTTGTAAATGAAGTCTGTCTCAAACGCGACGATCGGGATGACCCAGTCGGCCAGCTTCGCCAACGGCGATGCCGGGGCGGTCAGTGCGATCACCGTTGCGCCATAGCTGCGCGCGATTTTGCAGTTCTCCACCATCTCCGGCACGCGGCCCGTGGTGGACAGCGCGATCACGACGCTGTCGCGCGACACAGTGCTCGCGACCATGCGCTGCAACAAGCCGTCCTGATAAGTGGCCGCGGGCCGGCCCAACCGCACCAGTCTAAAACGCATTTCGTCGGCGAGCGCGGTCGAGCCGCCGCCCATGCCGAACACATAGATCATGCGCGCGGCCCGCAGCGCTGCTGCGGCATCCCCAAGCGGCGCCTGGCGCAACAGTTGATGATTGTGCGCGAGCGCAGTCTGCAGTTCGTCGAACACGCGGGTTGCGATGTGCTCGGGCGCGTCGTTCGCGGTGCCCGGTTGCAAGAAGCGCTGACCCACCGCGGCCGCCTGTGCGAGCCGCAGCTTCAACTCGCGGACGTCGCGGCAGCCCACCGCCTTGGCAAACCGCGTGACTGTCGCGACGCTCACCTGCGCCTGCTGCGCGAGCGCGCCGATGCTGGCGCGCGATGCGCTCATCAGATCGTCGAGGATCAGCGAGGCGACCTTGCGCTCAGCCGAGCGCAACCCCGGCGCGCATTCGGCGATGCGCGCGACGATGTCGAATGCCAGCGGTTCGGCGGTTGAGTTCATTGCAGCCCGGGGATCACCGCGCCAAGGCTCGCAATGGCTGCAGGTTAAATCACAGCGCGAGTGCGGGCCTAGCTTGGTACTAAATAACATTTCTTCGCCCATCGTACTTTCGGTAACATGTTAAAGTCAACTTCGATGCAATTTAACCGGACGATGGAGCAGGAGACATGAAAGTTACAAACTATCAGGGCGCTACGATTGATCCTTATAGCAAGGGCTTGGGCATGGTTCCGGGCGCCAGCATCCAGCTCACAGATGCTGCGCGTCTCGAGTGGAATCTGCTGAACGAAGACGTGAGCCTGCCCGCCGCTGTGCTTTACGCCGATCGCGTCGAGCACAATTTGAACTGGATGCAGGCGTTCGTTGCCGAATACGGCGTCAAGCTCGCGCCGCACGGCAAGACGACCATGGCGCCGCAACTGTTCCGTCGTCAGCTGGAAACCGGCGCGTGGGGCATCACGCTCGCCACCGCGCACCAGGTTCGCGCGGCTTATCACGGCGGCGTCTCGCGCGTGCTGATGGCGAATCAGCTGGTGGGCCGCCGCAACATGATGATGGTCGCCGAGCTGCTGAGCGACCCGGACTTCGAGTTCTTTTGCCTTGTCGATTCAGTTGATGGCGTCGAGCAGTTGGGGCAGTTCTTCACGTCGGTGAAAAAGCCATTGCAAGTGCTGCTCGAACTCGGCGTCGTGGGCGGCCGCACTGGCGTTCGCGACGAAGCGCAGCGTAACGCGGTGCTCGAAGCAATCGCGCGTTATCCCGACGTGCTCAAGCTCGCCGGTGTTGAGCTATACGAAGGCGTGCTGAAGGAAGAACACGAAGTCCGCGAGTTTCTGCAAAGCGCGGTCGCGGTTACGCGAGCGCTCCTCGACGAAGGACGTTTCGATCGCACGCCGGCTATCCTGTCGGGCGCGGGTTCCGCATGGTACGACGTGGTCGCCGAGGAATTCGTGAAGGCGTCGGAAACCGGCAAAGTCGAGGTCGTGCTGCGTCCCGGCTGCTATCTGACACATGACGTCGGCATTTACCGCAAGGCGCAGACGGATATCTTCGCGCGCAATCCAGTCGCGAAAAAAATGGGCGAAGGCTTGCTGCCTGCGTTGCAATTGTGGGCCTATGTGCAGTCGATTCCCGAACCGGATCGCGCAATCATCGGTCTAGGCAAGCGTGACTCCGCGTTCGACGCGGGCCTGCCCGAACCGGCCCGCCATTATCGGCCGGGCAATCCGGCGCCGCGCGACATAGCGGCGAGCGAAGGCTGGGAGGTTTTCGGCCTGATGGATCAGCACGCGTACTTGCGGATTCCCGCGGGCGCCGATGTGAAAGTCGGTGACATGATCGCGTTCGACATCTCGCACCCGTGCCTGACTTTCGATAAGTGGCGCCAGGTGCTGGTGCTCGACTCCGCTTATCGCGTCACCGAGGTGATCGAAACCTTCTTCTGATTGTTCTGGTGTTTCGCGAGCGGCGAGCGGCGTTGGGATGGGACGCGCCGCTTGTGCTCTTAACGCCCTGCTCGCTGCGCCAATCGACGACCGTCAAGCACGTTGCTTCACGGGCGACTGCCTGTCGTCAGCAGTGACGTCGCCGGCTGTTTCTCCGGCGTTAGTCGCGGACACCACTTCGCCAATCCTCGCCTCCAGCATTTTTAGCGCGCCGGACAGCGCGTTCAGCGCATCGTCCGGCAACGCGGCCATTGTGTCGTGCAAAAAGGCGTTGCGGCGCGGCAGGCTCGCTTCGGTTGCGGACAAGCCCGCTTCAGTCAGGCGTACGTTGGTCACGCGGTTATCGCGCGAGTCCATGCTGCGCGCAATCCAGCCCAATCCTTCGAGCGCTTTTAACTGGCGGGTCAATGCGCCAGGATCGACCCGCAAACGCTCGACAAGCCGCTTCTGCGACGACTCGCCCGCCTGCTCATGCAGCGCGAGCATGATGCGCCAGCGCGGCAGCGGGTGGCCGACTTGCGCCTCGAACGCCGACATGAACGTACGGTACGTGCGTCCAAATTGCTGCATGACGGCTATGCGGTCCTGTTCTTCCATGATGGTTCAGTGAAACTCAAAAGCTGAAATCAGTCGGCGTGAATCACCGGCTCCAGCTTGCGCTGAAGCTTGATCGGCGGAACACGGCGACTTTGCCATACCGACACCACGGCGATGATTGCCGCCATTGCCAAACCTAAATGAATTGCGGCGACGAGCGTTTCGCGCGCGCTTTCCAGAAGCATGGCGCCGTTATGCCCGGCTTGTGCGAGTTCGCTGAGCAAGCGTGCCTGTGCTTCGTGATTGATCAGAATCTGTGGATCGCCCAGGTCCGTGAACCATTGCGATGCGCGCTCGCTGTCGAGTGCGCTGCGCACGCCGCTCGCGTACATATGGCTGACCAGCGTGCCGGTGAGCGCCGTGCCGATCATGCCGCCGATCATCCGCAGCGATTGCAGCAGCGCCGTTGCAATGCCGAGGTGCTCGCGACCGGCCGTCTGCTGCGCGAAGATCGTCAGGTTCGGCATAACGAAACCGAGGCCGAGCCCGCCGAGCACCATGAACGACATGAGTAGCCACTGCGGCATGGAGCGCGTTGCGACGACCACGCCCAGACACGCGAGCGCGAGCAGCGCGAAGCCGACATACAGCATCAGGTTCGGATTGCGCACGCGCGAAATGACGCGCCCATTGGTAATGCTGCCGATCGTAATGAACACGACGAGTGGCGTGATGACGAGGCCCGCTTCCTTCGGCGACATGCCAAAGCCGCCCTGGAACAGCAGCGGCGCATAGAAGAGCAGCGAGAACATCGTGAAGCCGCCGAGCACCGCCAATGTAAATAGCGCGGCGAGACTCGGATTGCGGAACATGTCGACGGGAAGGATTGCTGTCGGGCAGCGTTTCTCCCATTGCCACAGTGCATACGCCGAGGTGATGCTCAGCACGAGCAACGCGCATGCGCTCAATGTGAGCCCATGCTTCGGCAGCAATTCGACGAACAGTTGCAGCGAGCCGAGCGCCACCGCGATCAGCACGGCGCCGGGCCAGTCGAGCCGCATCTTGCCTTCATGCTCCACATGTCGCAGATGCGGCAGGAAACGCCACACGAAGAACAGCGACAGCAGGCCGACAGGCAGATTTACGTAGAAGACGGAGCGCCAACCGTAGTACTGCGTCAGGAAGCCGCCAAGCGATGGGCCGATTGCATTGGCAATGCCGAATGCCGAACTCATCAGCACCTGCCAGCGCAGACGCACGACGGAGTCCGGAAAAAGATCGGCGATACACGCGAAGGCGGTGCCGACCAGCATGCCGCCGCCGATGCCCTGCAAGCCGCGAGCGAGCACGAGAAACAGCATGTTGTTCGCGACGCCGCACAACACGGACGCGCCGGTGAACACGATGATCGACGCGATCACGAACGGCTTGCGTCCGTAATAGTCGCCGAGGCGCCCGAAAATCGGCACGGTGATCACCGACGTGAGCAGATACGACGTCGCGACCCACGCATAAAGCTCGAAACCCTTGAGTTCGGCGACGATTGTAGGCAGCGCGGTGCCGACCACGGTCTGGTCGAGCGCGACCAGCATGGTGACAAACGAGATGCCGAGCATCGCCAAAAGCGATTCCCGGAACGGTAAGACTTGCCCACTCGAATGGTGGGCTGCGGTGTGAACGGCCATTTTTGATAGAGCAACAGTTGACTCGTCAAACGATTGGGAATCATACCATGCGTTCGCGCTCTAAGCAGGACGATCCGGCGCGCCAGACGGCCCCGGATCGACTGAAAAACGCACATTAAACGACGCCAGGGAGGCACATGCACACGAGTTCGCTCGGAACGCAATCGTTGTCCGACGAGGACCTCCGCGCGCTGCGGCGCGCGAAACATGAACTGGAAAGTCCAGCGCTGGCAATGAAACTGGCAAGCATCGTCGGGGCGCCGCTGGAGAAGCTGATTTCGCGCATGCCGGCGTTTGCGAACGAAAAGGTCACGGACGCGACCGAACTGGCGTTGCGCAAATGTCTGTCGATTGCGATGCGCACGCTCGGCCGGCGCGACAGCGCGTCGCCCTTGCTTGTACCGGACAAACCGAGCAACTTGCTGCACAAGTTCGCGGTGGCTACGACCGGCGCAGCGGGCGGCGCGTTCGGCCTCTTTGCGCTACCCGTCGAGTTGCCCGTGACCACCACGCTGATGTTCCGCTCGATCTGCGATATTGCGCGCAGCGAGGGCGAGGATCTGACGGCAGTCGACACCCAACTGCAGTGTTTGACCGTGTTGGGTATGGGCGGCACATCCGCCTCGGACGACGACGCCGACTTCGGCTACTTCATCATGCGCGGCGCGCTGGCGCAGGCGGTGTCGAAAGCGTCGTCGGAAATGGCAACGAAAGGATTCACCGCACACGGTTCGGCCGCATTGCTGCGCCTGCTGCACTCGATCGCCGCGCGCTTCTCGGTGCAGGTGAGCGAACAGATTGCCGCGAAATCCATTCCGGCGATCGGCGCGGTGCTCGGCGCGATGGTCAACACTGTGTTTATCGACCACTTCCAGCAGGTCGCACATGGCCATTTCACCGTGCGGCGGCTCGAACGGCAGTACGGCGAGCAGACGGTGAAGGCCGCCTATCAGACTATCGACGTTGCCCTGGATACCTGAGCCGCATTAGCCGCGCGGCTCGTCACGCGTCCAACGAAGGCCGCTGCGCGATCGAGCGCCCGGTTCGCCTCGGGGATGAACGGCGCGAAGATCGGCCACACATGCGGCATCTTCTTCCACACCTCGAGCTCACAATCGACGCCGGCCGCGCGCGCGTTAGCGGCCACGCGCCGCGAATCGTCGAGCAGCACCTCGGTGCTGCCGGCCATCATGAAGAGCGGCGGCAAGCCGCGCAGGTCCGCATAAACCGGCGACGCATACGGATGCGTGGCAGGCATATCGCCCAGATAGACTTTCGCTGCTTTCGCAATTGCCGGTCCACTGAACATGGGATCGGCGCCGTCGTTGTCGACAATGCTGGCGCCTGTTGCCGCAAGGTCGGTCCACGGTGAGAACAGCACGGCGCCTGCGGGCAGCGGATCGCCCGCGTCGCGCAGTGCGACCAGCGTAGCGAGCGCAAGACCGCCGCCTGCTGAATCGCCGGCAATCACAATCGATTCGGGTGCCGTGCCTTCGGCAATCAGGTAACGATAGGCGGCAGTGGCATCGTCGAGTGCGGCCGGAAAGCGATGTTCAGGCGCGAGGCGGTAGTCGAGCGAAAAGACCGGCGCGTTCGCGCGGGTTGCGAGGCCGAAGACAATCGAGCGATGGGTGCGCGGCGAGCAGAAGTAGTAGCCGCCGCCGTGGAGATACAGCACCGTGGGTCGCGCGCCAATTGCGGGCTCACCCGAGCGCTCGATCCATTCGCCACGCAGCGGTTTACCGTCCGCACCGTCCAGTTCCCGAAGGCGCCAGCCACGCGGCACGTCCGGCGACCAGGCTCGCTTCGCGGTCAATGCGCGCGCTTTCTCGACATCGATATGCGGCTTCAGGGTTTGAGGGCGAAACTGCCTGCGCAAAAACCAGCACGCGACTACGCTTTGCCAACTCATTGGGACATCCTCCCTGGGAAATGTCCCACCATGGTACGTGTGTGCCCGCTATGCCGGTGGACGGCGGCTTCTAATTTTGCTGAAGACTGACTGCGGCGACGCGTTGGCGACGCGCCGCTTCAGGGATTCTCTGACCTAGTTGGCGGGCATGACTTGCCCACGGATTTCACCCGTCGGATTTTGCGCGGTATGAATGTTGAAGTACCACTGGCCCGCCATCAGATCGGTTACCTGCTGCTCGGTGAGGGCGGCAGACCCTTTCATCGGACTTGCGAGCGCGCCTTTGTCGATCGGCACCTGGACCTTTGCATTTTGTCCGACCGGTGCCGGGCCATGAAAATGCGCGGCAGTTACCGGGCCGCTGAGGCCCTCGTAGCTGACAGTCCATTGCAGGGATTTCGTCGACGTATCGAACGTTGCGTTCAGCGTGCCATGTCCGTGACTTACACGCGGCGGCACTTCGCTTGAAGGCTCGAGAGCCGCTTTTAGCGCGACCGTGTCCGCGAACGCGACACCCGCCGTTACGGTCCACAACACCACAGCCAGGTTGAGTTTTTTTAGCGTAATCATGGTCTTCTCCGACTAGATGCGCCGCCGCGCCGACACCTCGGTCACGAGCGAAGCCATCACATACTAGTGCAAATCTTCGAAAGACGTTCATGGCGGACGACGCGCGGGTCTGCGCGTCTAAATCGCGCCGTTGATTTCGCTTGTAACGATTTTCCAAACAATTATTTGCAGATTCTGCACTGAATCATCCGCGTTTTCCCGAGTATGCTTTGGGCTCGCGAGAAGTGACTCCTTCATCGAGGGATGTCTCCAAATCTTTAACGCGGCTTCGGCCGCGTTTTTTTTCGTCCGTCGATTGCGGTGCGGTCGGGAGCAACGCTGCTGTGGGCGTTGATCCGGCTAATGACCGCGCTCAGGCGAGCAATGCCGCCTGGTGTTCGATGCCGTCGAGCATCGCGTTGCATTTGTCGATCACCGCGAGTCCGTTATGGCGCACGCGCTCGGGCGCGCCCGAGATATCGCGGCGATATTCGTCGAGCACGCTGATGAGCGGAGGGTATTGCAGTACGCTCGCCGCGCCTGCTACCCGGTGAAGCCACTCGCGCACGCGCAACGTGTCCGCGTCTTCCAGTAACAACGACAGTGCCTGAATGTCTTCGCGCACTGAAGAAACGAACGAATCGAGCAACGCCTTGACCGTCGATTCACTACCCCACAATTGCGTCATCTGATTCAGGTCGACCGGAACGAAGGCCGAGGCGCCCGCGGCCGACGAGTCTGTCGGCTCCTGGATATCAGCGTTATCTGCGGGTGCCGCCTGCCAGGCGCTGTCAGTGCCGAACCAGCGGCTCAGATACTCGCGCAACGTTGCGAGGCGCGTCGGCTTGACGAGGTTGTCGTCCATGCCTGCCTCGCGGCAGAGGCTCAGATCTTCAGGCGCCGTATTGGCGGTGATGCCCAGAATCGGCAGACGGTCTGAGCGGCCTTGCTCGCGCTCGCGCTCACGGATACGCCGCGTCAGTTCATAGCCAGATACGTTGGGCATATGGCAGTCCGTGATCAGACATCCGTAACTGGTGTGTTCGAGCGCGGATAGCGCTTCGGCGCCGTCGTTCGCGACGTCGCACGCGAAACCGAGCAGCGCCAGTTGATGGCGAATGAGTTCCTGATTCACCGGATGATCTTCGGCGACGAGAATCAGGCGGCCACTCGCGATCGCCCGTTCCCGGTCCGGCGGCGCGGTGATGCTTTCATGCGTGCGCGGCACGCTGACCGACGGCGACGGCGCGGACTGAAGGCCCGTCATGGCCGCAGCACACGCCGCACCGAGTCCGCGCCACGATATCGGATTGATGCTCAGGCGAACATTGTCTTCGAGAATGCGGTAGCCCGTAGGCTTCGGCTTTTCGGTGAGGGATATCACACGGACCTTGCCTGTGACGTTGGCGGGCAGCACCACGTCCTCGCTCACGAACAGCAGATCCACGCCGCTTAGCGCGGCGCGGCAACGTAACTGCGCAAAGTCGGACGGAACCCGGCGCAGCTCCAATCCCAGCGCTTTTCCGAAGTCGACGAGAGCCTGACCGACTCGCGCGTCGTTAGTCGCCACGAGACAGCGCTTGCCGCGCAAACCACTCACTGAATAACGCTGCGTCTCGACGGGCATGCTGAGCCGCACCGTCATGCGCGTGCCGCGGTTCAGCTCGCTGTCGAGCGTGAGCGAGCCGTTCATCAGTTCGATCACTTTGCGGCAGATGGTGAGGCCAAGGCCCGTGCCGCCGAAGCGGCGCGTGGTGGACGACTCCGCCTGCACGAACGGCTCGAACAGTTTCGCCTGCACGTCCGCCGCTATGCCGATGCCGGTGTCCTCGACGACCATCTCGATAGTCTGAACGTCGCCCGTTTGCGCGAGCAACGCCACGCTCACGTCTACCTGACCTTCTGGAGTGAATTTGATCGCGTTGCCGAGCAGATTGAACAGGACCTGACGCAATCTCACGCTGTCGCCTCGCAGCGTGGCCGCCACGTCCGATCCAATATTCACCCTCACTTTCAGGCCCTTCTCATGCGCGCGGCCCGCTAGCAGGCCGACCGCGTTGTCGACCAGTTCGCGCAGGTCGATAGGCTCTGCTTCGATGGTCAACCGTCCCGCGTCGATTTTCGAGTAATCGAGCAGGTCGTCGAGAATTTGCAGCAGCGCGCCCGCCGACTCGTGGATCATGCCGAGCATTTCGCCCTGATCCGCGTTGAGCGGCGTGCGCTCGAGCACTTCGACAAGCCCGAGTACACCGTTCATAGGGGTGCGGATTTCGTGGCTCATCATTGCGAAGAAGTCGTCTTTCGCACGCGACGCCGCTTCAGCCGCATCTCGCGCGCGGGCAAGTTCTTCAGCGCGCGCATGTTCGATGCTCGCGTCGACCCAGTAGCCGCTCCAAACGACACTTGCGTCCGCCTCGCGACGCGGCACGAGTTCCGCTCGCGCCCACTTCACGTTCGAATGGCAGCGCATGCGGAATTCGATCAGTACCGGCGTTTCAAGACGAGCCGAGCGCTCGAGTTCCGCAATGACGAACAGACGGTCTTGCTCGTGGATACGGTCGAAGTCGACATGATCGCGGCTGCCTGCCACCCCGTTGCCGTGTCCGAGCAAAAGCTTCGCGTCCCCACCGATGTAAGGAAACGAATAAGCACCGTCTGAGGTGCGGCGCAGTTGGAACACCACGGCCGGCAAGGAGCGCGTGACGTCGAAGAGCCTTCGCTCGGTGTCGCGCGCGCGCATCTCCGCACGCCGTATGTTGGTGATGTCGACCATGGTGCCGAGCACGCAGACCGGCTCCCCGTCGTTGCCGCGGCAGATGCTCGTCCAGAAAAGCCCGTGACGCACATCTCCGGCACGGGACTCGAACTGCAGCTCGACCTGGGCCATGTCGCCGCCTCGCAGCAGGTCACGGGTCATATCGGCGAGTACCCGGCTGTTAGCCTCGCCCCATGTGTGAACCTCCATCGTGCTGCGTCCGATAACCGCCTCGCGGCTTAGCCCGCACGCTCGCTCATACGCGCCATTGACTGCGATATAGCGGCCTTGCAGATCCTGGGCGACGAGCGGATAGGGCACCATCTTCATCATCGTTTCCTGGAAATTCAGCTGCAGCGCGAGCTCGCGCTCGGTCTCCTTGCGGCGCCTGACTTCGCGTTGCAAAAGCAGATAGGCGCGCAATGTAACGAGCAGGACCGAGGCGATGCCGATCAGCACAGGTAGCAGGCGCACCGCGGAAACGCTCCAAGTACCGCCTGCCGGCGTGTCGCCGGTCACCCATTTCTGCCGGATGTGCTGCTTTTCCGCTGGCGGCATCGCTTGCAACGCGCGGTCGATCAGATCGGCGAGCAGACCCAGGTCCGGACGCATAGCGAAGTCGAGGGCGTCGGATTTGCCCACTGTGCCGATTACCTTCAGCACACCGGCGTATTGCCGCTTGAGCACAATGTCGACGGCTGCCACGTTTTCCACGACGACATCTGCTTCGCCGGAAGCAACCATGCGCAGCGCGTCGTCAAGGCTTGGCGCGATGACCAGGTGATCTTTCGGAATGCGCTGGAATGCGAGCGGGTCGACCCCGGCAATGTGTGACGACACCACGACCCGCCGCGCGGCGAAATCGTTGAGTGAACGGGCGGCCGGCTCGTCGTCGCGCCCCACCATTACCAGTGGATAGCTTTCGTACGCACGGGTATGACGTGCCTTCTGGAGGCGCGGGTCGTTACTCGAGCCCGTGGTGAGAATCGCCAGTTCACCGCGCTGGAACGCGTCGATCGCGGATGGCCAGTCGGGCTGCCGCGCGCGGTTGAACACGACGCCCAGCGTGCGGCTCAGGTATGCGAGGTAGTCGGCGGTCACGCCGGCAGGACGCCCCGACGTGTCGAGATAGCTGAATGGCGGCCAGTTGTTGTCGAAGCCCACCTGCAACGGCGGAAGCGAACGAAGCCACGCCTGCTCCTGCTGCGTCAATTCGAGACGGGATGTGGCAGGCTCCGGCTTTGCATCGAAATTGCCGGAGAGCCAGCGGACTCGAATCGCCGTGTCGTCGGTCTGGTTCATTGAGGCTAACGCGCGGTCCAGCCGGTCACGCAACGCCACCTGACTACGCGGCACGCCAAAGCGCAGTTCAGCAGAGCGAGTGCTTTCCTCAAATGCAACGCGCAGATTGTGGAACTCTTCTGTTGCGAGCGCATATTCGACGACTGGTGTGAAACCCATATATGCGTCCGCGTCGCCATCGGCGACGGCAGCGAGCGCCGCGTGCGTCGATGTGAACACGCTAATGCGGGCGCGCGGGAAGCGCTCGCGCAACGAGCGCTCAAGCGCAAAGCCCTTCTCTATTGCAATGGACGCGCCTGCAAGACGCGCCGGTCCTTCGTATATGTCGCCGTCCCTGCGTACAACCGTTGAGGTGGACGCTCGAAAATACGGCGCGGTGAAACTGACACAGCGCTCCCGCTCCGGCGTGCGCGCGAGACTCATCAACAGATCGACGTTGCCCGCGCAGGCGGCGGCAAGTAGCTGCGGCATGTCGGGATATGGCTTCGCCTCGATCGCAACGCCCGGCCCGACCAGTGCGCGCAGATAGTCGATGCTCAGTCCTGTGAGTTGCCCGTTTTGCAGCGCGTCGAACGGCAACCAGCTATTCGCAAGTACGCCGACGGTCAGCTTCTCTGGGAAGGCACTACCAACCCGGTTGGCACCGGACTCCACGAAAGCGTGGCCGGCAGCCGCCACTTGAGTCGCGGCCAATAAGGAGAGCCCTGCCAGCACGCACGCCGACACGCGCCGCCGCACGCGCGCTACCGCAGCGCGTTGGAACCGTGTAGCAAAGAATCAGAACAACGTCACGGCACAACTCACGCGGCTTCGCTGTGGCCATCGGCAAGCGTTGCTGCTGCCTGGTCGGAACTGCCACTGAGGAACGAGAACACGAAGCCGGCGACGACGCCGCCAGACATTGGCGCCGCCCAGAAGAGCCACAGTTGGTCGAGCGCCCAATCACCCACGAACAGCGCTTGCGCCGTGGAGCGGGCCGGATTGACCGAACCATTGGTGACCGGAATCGACACGAGGTAGACGAGCGCGAGACATCCGCCGACGACCATCGGTCCGCCCGGCTTTGTCTCGTACCGTGCGGCCACGAGAAGGCTCGCCATGACAAATGCAAACGACAGCACGAATTCAATGGCCAACGCCGAGTGCAACTGATAGTCGGAAGGAGAGTGATCGCCAAAGCCATTGGCCGCGAATTCGCTCGCGCCGATTTCGAAGCCCGGCCGGCCGCTCGCCACATAGACGAGCAGCGCTCCGGCAACGACCCCGCCGACAATCTGCGCGGCAATATAGGGCAGCAGGTCTTTGACCGGGAAGCGTTGTGCGGCAGTGAAACCTACCGTGACAGCGGGATTGAAGTGAGCGCCCGACGTTTCGCCAAACCAGTAGCTCGCGGTGGCAAGCGCGAGACCGAACGCGAGTGATACCTCGAGCACTCCGTAGCCTTGCTGAACGGCGCCGGTGTTCAATACGATGCTGCCGCAGCCGATGAACACAAGCCATGCCGTACCCACGCTCTCAACCAACAACCGCTTACCTAGCACGGCCATACCGCCTCCCTGTCGCTATGCGAAGCGCACGGCGCTACGCAATTTCCGCGCACATCTGCTTGAACTTCCCCAGCTTTGCGCGGCGTGGTCTCAAGACATAACTGCTCTAATGAGGCCCACGTCAGCAAAAGCCGAAGCTAATTCAGAACTATGGAGTGGCAAGGTCTCCCAACCAATCGGAAGAGTCCTAATTTCGGGACCGTGAGTTGCCGGTATATAGGCGCAGCGTTACCGAGTGTTAAATCAAGCCAATCTGCCGTGCGTAGACAATAAGATCGGACTCCGTTTCGAGGCCTAGCTTGCGCATTGCGGTACGCTTCTGAGTGCTGATCGTTTTACCGCTGCGCTGCAACCGTTTCGCGATTTCGTGTACCGCGACACCCTGCACATAGAGCTGGAAGATCTCCCATTCGCGCGCACTCAAAACGCTGGCGCGCAGTTGCGGCGGAGTGTCAGTCGTTTCCATCGCAATGCGCACCTGCTCCGACAGATACACGTCTCCCGTCAACGCTGCCTGGATTGCGTCGATCAATGCGGCCGTCGTGTCGCGCTTATCGACTATTGCGCTGACGCCAAGATGCAGCAGGCCCGACAGCATATGCGCATGACAAATCATGGTGAGCACAACGACAGCGGGATGCGCATGCCCTCTCAATACCCGACGCAGGAAAGGAACAGCGTTGCTCGCTCCGTCCAGGCCGGGCATACCAATGTCGGAGATGACGATGTCGCATTCGCAGACGTCGAGCAGTTCGGCAAGGTCATGCGTGTTGCAGGCCTCGCCAACAACTTCGATATGCGGCGTGGCGTACAACAACCTCCTCACGCCGGCGCGAACGCAGTCGTGGTCGTCCGCCACGATGACGCGTATCTTGTCTGTCATATTTTTGTTGTCTTATCGATTGGCATGTCCAGTACAAGATGTACTTCCCCGGACAACGCCAACACATCTTATGTTTGTCACGCCGGCCCGGCGCGACCTCGTGTGTTCTTCAGCGCCCTTCGACGCGGGCCTCTGTTACCACGCCGTGCTCAACCGCAAAGCGAAATAGCTCAGCGTCGCTATGCAACGCCAGCTTGCGCATGGCGGTGCACTTTTGCGCGCTAATTGTCTTCACGCTGCGCCCCAGCCGCCCGGCAATTTCAGTGACGCCGAAGCCGGACGCGTACTGCGTGAACACTTCAAGCTCGCGCCGCGACAACACCGAACGAACAAAGTCGAGCCGTTGCATCGCCGTGGCGTCCGCAATGACCGCGCGCACGGCCGGCCCGAGATAGCATTCGCCCGCGAGCGCGGTGATGATCGCCACGTGAATCAGGTCGATGCGGTCACGCTTGCTGATAAGCGCGTGAACGCCGAGCGAGATCACGCTTTGCAGCGCTGCTGCCTCGGTTTCCATGGTGAGCACGACGAGGGCCACGTCGGGGTAACGGCTCCTGAACTGCCGCACCGCGTCGATCCCACTGCCATCTGCGCCGCCTGGCATGTAGAGGTCCATGAGCACCAGGTCACAACCGGTCCGGTCGACCTCCGCAAAGAGATCGGTTGCATCGGTCGCGCGGCCGACCACCTCCATATTCTGGTAACCGCCCATCAAGTTCTCGATTGCAAACAGGACGAGCGGGTGATCGTCCGCGATGATCGCCCGGACCGGCGTGCTTATTTCAGCGGTGTCGCCCATCGTCTATCTCTCCTCCATATCCTGACTCCCTATCACCATCTCACTCCCGACCGGCCCTGCCCCATCATCAGACATCGTGGCGGCGTTAAACATAAGATCGCTCCGAGATAACTTCAATAACTCGGCCAATTAATTTACTTAGATATGCGATTCAAATTTAAGAATTTCACCAGCTCGAACGCACGAGAATAAACCAGGATCATTAGTAACGCCAAGTTTTACCATTGCTTCACGCTTTTGCCGACTAACGGTGCGGCGATGACATCCGAGAGTGGCCGCAATTTCAGCAATAGAGTGTCCGTCGACGAACATCCTGACGACCGTCTTCTGCATTACCGACAGAGGGAGCGCGAGCGGCCGCTCGCACCTGGCTTCAGGCGGCGTTGCGAGAAGTGCGGCGATTGAGTTGCCGATGTATGGCTCGTTGCTTACATGCTGCTCGATCGCACGCCACAACTCGTGCATGGATTCGGTTTTGCTGAGCAAGCTCACGGCGCGCTCCGATGCGAGGACCCGGAGCAACGCAGAATTGGTCGTCGTCGACATGACGACGATGCGCAGTCGCGGCCACTCGGCATGGATCTGCCGGATCAGGTTCAGTTCGTCTTCTACGGCGGCGCCGGGATCAGGCATCGACAGGTCGGTGACCAGCACGTCACATGGCGTGCGCCGCAGCAGTTTGATTAACGACGTCGAGTTGACGGCTTGGCCGACGATGGCGACACCGGCTCTGGTTTCGAGCATAGCTCTAACGCCAAGTAGAACGAATGGATGATCATCCGCGAGAATGATTCGGAGGTTCACTAGATTGATCTCGTTTGTTGTAGGAATAGTCGTCAGATACGCAGGACAAATCGACACGCTCCGCACCTGCGTCGACGCGCAATCATTTCTAACCATCGCGCGTCGACGCGACCATAAAATCACCGTGGTGCGCGTAACGAAAATCGGAGTGTTCCGAATCAAGTGTTGAATTCACCGGCAATTACGGTGCACGACAACAAAAGCCCCCAATTATTCAAAATGAATAAATTGAGAAAATCGGCGCGCCCAGGTTCGCGGAAAAATCACGTCTGAATTAACCTTGGCCCTCGCGGCATTTCGATAAACGTCGCGCAAAACTGCCTCGCGCACGCCGGCAATCGTCAAGCCGTGTCACGGGCGCGCGGCGCACTCGTGCCGACCTCGCGCAATGCACGCGGAAAAACCGGCAGCGCAATCAACGCACAGAGACTTGTCACCGCCCACACCATCGGCCATGACCCGAGCGATAGCAGCGGCGGAATCGCGAGCGGCGTCAGAAAAAGCGAGAGGAAAACGCAGGTATTGCCGAGCGCCAAAGCAGTGCCGGCGCGGCTCGTTCCGGCGAGCGTCGCGAGTTCGGTGAAGGCGACGCCGTGCCAGGCAGACGCGCTCACCCCGCCGAGCACGATCATCGACGCGAGAAACATCGTCGTCATCGGCGTTGGGGTGTGCTGCACGGCGGCCACACCGCTCGTGAGTGTGAGCGCCGCGAAAAGCGCCGCCGTCAGCAGACTGCAGCCGCGCATGTATCCCCGGCGATTGCCGCGCTGATCCGTCCACCGGCCGCTCCAGACACGGGCGATGGCAGCGCCGACCTGCACCGCGGCCATCGCGACGCTGATGGTCAGCACGCCGGCGCGCCCGAAGTCGTGCAGGAACACTGTTCCGAAGGTGATCACAGCGAGTTGCGGCACGCAAAGCGCGCCCGCGCCGAGCGCTACGCGCCAGATGCGGGCGTCACGCAGCGGCGAGCGGCTCCGGGCATGTGCGCCGTTAATGTCGTTTGCACTGCTAATGCCGTTTGCACCGTTTGCACCGTTTGCACCGTTTGCACCGTTTGCACCGTTTGCACCGTTTGCACCGTTCGCGCCGTTCGCGCCGTTCGCGCCGTTCGCGCCGTTCGCGCCGTTCGCACCACCCGCACCACCCGCACCGCCCACACCGCCCGCACCGCCCACACCGCCCAGACCGCCCACACCGCCCTCCCCATTCGCCCCATGCCCACCGCCGACATACGCCGCGCGGGCATCGCCATTCGCCACATACGTCGGCTCATGCAACCAGCGCCATGCCAATGCCGCGGTTATCGCGCAACTCAGCGCCAGCAACGCATAAACACTCACGAAACCGAATCTCGTTGCAAGCGCCGGCAGCAACAGCGCGCCGAGTCCGCCACCTGCGGGGACAGCCGTCTGGCGAATGCTCATGGCCAGTCCGCGCTCGCCCTCGCGAAACCACGCCATGACCGCGCGGCCGCTCGAACCGTTGACGCTGCCGCCGAACAAACCCACGAGCAACAGTCCGAGCGCAAGCGTCGTCACGCGAGGCACATGCGACCCGGACGGTGCTGCGAACAACGCCAAGCCGGCCAGCGCCGCGGCGGTGGAAAGCAGACCCAGCAGCAGCACGCGACGGTCGCCCCACCGGTCCGTCAAGAGTCCCCACGGCAGTTCGCTCACCGCGATGCCCAGGCCGAGCATGCCCAGCACAAGCCCGAGCCCTTCATTGCCGAGGTGATAACCCGAGCGCAAGTAAACCGCCGTGGTCGGAATACCCGAGAATGCGGCCGAAAAGCTCGCGTTGGCGGCAAAGCCCACGCCCAATACCTTCCACCGGTGGCTCGCCCCTAGGCCGCCCGTTATCTGGCCGCCTGCCCGTAGTGCGTTGTCCATGTTTCCTCCGCAATGAATTCGGAGGTATGCTACGGCGGCGCCTTCCATCGGAAAAGCCGGAAATATAGATGTCATCCATCGGGTATAACGAAACATGAGCCAGCGCGGATTCGACCTGACGCAACTACGGACCTTCGTCGCCGTCGCCGAGTCGGGCAGCGTCTCGGCGGGCGCGGAGCGCGTGTTCCTGTCTCAATCGTCGGTGAGCGAGCAGTTGAAAAAACTCGAGGAGCGCGCAGGCCAGCCGCTCTTCGTGCGCAGCAAGCAGGGCGTGAGCGCGACTCCCGCGGGCAGCCGCCTGCTGGAGCACGCGCGGCGCATCATCGCGATGAGCGAAGCGGCGTTCGAAGACCTCCAAGGTCGTTCGCTCGATGGCGAACTGCGCATCGCGATTACCGACTACTACCGTCCGCACGACATCGCTCGCATCCTCAAGACGTTCTCCGAGCAGCACCCGCGTCTGAAGCTGCATGTCACCGTGCTGCCGAGCGCCGTGATCGACAGCAGCGCCGGCGACGACGCATCGTTCGACATCGGCCTCTCGTTGCGGCTCGTTACGGGCAACTCTCGCGCGTCGAGCGGGCGCAGCAGCGCGCAGAGCACCGTCGTGCGCCGCGAGAAATTGCTGTGGGCAAGCGCATCGGATGCGAGCCCGCGACCGGTCGCGCCGTATCAACTGGTGCTGTTGCCGTCGAGTTGTCAGTTGCAGCGCTTCGTCGTGAAGCTGCTCGACGAAAACAAGGTGTCTTATGTCGTGTCGCATTCCGCCTCGGGCGTAGCGGGATTGCAGCTCGCGTTGAAGGCTGGACTCGGCATCTCGTGCCTGAACGAATCGTCGATTGGAGCAGGTGTGGTCGCATGCCCGCCGGGCATTGGCCTACCCGCATTACCCGCCGTCGAGTTTCATTTGCTGCCCGGGCGGATCGGCGAGAGCGAACGTGTGACCAATGCGCGCTCCGCGTTGATGAGACTCTTCAATTGAGCACATCAGACCATCACATTCGCGCGCTAACGTCCATTTGCGTGCGGCGTGAATAGAAGTGTTGAAAGCGTTCTGAACGCCGCCTATGATGATCAGAGACGAAGTCAGCCAGCCTTATTGTTTCGTCATTGACGCTCCGAATGGATTGCTGCAGTGTGACATATGCAGTCGGACATCAACGCGTCGATCCAGCAACGGGAAAGCTGCCGTCCTTCGCGCTTACGTGTGTCAACGCGTTCTTTGACGAGCCATTGAATCGCAGCGGCGAACCGACGTTTCGCCATCCACAATAAGTGCCCTTCCATTGCCGTTTGCGCTGTCGCGATAGAGAAAAAAGGTAGACCCGCTGGAGCATGGCAAACCAGACTGGAAGTGAATCCAGTCAACAATGCGGGCGAAGCAGATCGACAAAAGAACGTTCCCCAGCGAGGCCCGACGTGCATCGTAGAGCTATGGGATTTGCGCTTCTGTTCGTGCTTTACATCTTATGGAACGGCGCGGCTCTCGCGGCTACCAGCGCGCCCGGCCCCATGCCCTCGGCCATGGACGAACGCGTGCGCGCCTGCACCTCCTGTCATGGCGTGCAGGGCCAAGGCCTCAACAACGATTACTTCCCGCGCATCGCCGGCAAACCGGCCGAGTATCTGTTCAATCAGCTAACAGCGTTTCGCGACGGCGGCCGCACCTATCCGCCGATGGGTTATCTGGTCGCGTTTCTCCCCGACGACTATCTGCGCAAGATCAGCCAGTACTTCGCCGATTTGCAGCCGCCCTATCCCAATGCCGATCAATCGAACGTCGCGCCCGCCGTGCTCGCCGCGGGCCAGCGACTCGTCATGCAGGGCGACCCGGCGCGCAAGATTCCCGCGTGCATCGCATGTCACGGGGCGCGCATGACGGGACAGCAACCTGGCATTCCCGGCCTGCTCGGTTTGCATGCGAGCTACATAGCCGGGCAGATGGGAACCTGGCGCTCCGGCACACGTCACGCGCTCGCGCCGGATTGCATGCGGTCAATCGCCGTGAAGCTTACCGACAAGGACATCACCGCCGTCTCGACCTGGCTTGCGCGGCAACCGCGTCCAGCCGACCCGCGGCCCGTGCCGGCGTCTGCGGAGCGCTTGCCTCTCGCATGCGGGAGCCAACCGCAATGAAAACGACACTTCGTTCGCTGCGCGTGCTCTCACGTAAGTTGCACCTCTCGCTCCTGCTACTTGTTGGCGCCGCAGCGCTGGTGACCGGCAGCGCGCCACTGCCCTCGCTTGTCGCCGAAGCTCGCGCCGCCGACAGCACCACCGAAGCCAAGGCCAATACCTCCGTCGACAACCGCACGGACATCGTCAAGCGCGGCGAATACCTCGCGCGTGCGGGCGACTGCGTGGCCTGCCACACCGCACCGCGCGGCAGGCTGTTCGCCGGCGGCCTCGCGATGGAAACGCCGTTCGGCACGCTCTACTCGCCGAACATCACGCCAGATGCGCAGTACGGCATCGGCACATGGAGCGAGGACGCGTTCTTCCGGATGATGCGCACCGGCATCACGCCCGAGGGCAAGCTGCTCTATCCCGCCATGCCGATTGCGCAGTACACGAAGGTCACGCGTGAAGACTCCAACGCGATCTTCACTTTCCTGAAATCGGTCGAGCCAGTGCGAACGCCGAATCGCAAGCACACGCTGCGCTTCCCGTTCAATCAGCGCAAATTGCTGTACGGCTGGCGCACGCTGTACTTCCGCGAAGGCGAATTCAAGCCCGATCCGACCCGCTCCGTCGAATGGAATCGCGGTGCGTATCTCGTCGAAGGGCTCGGGCACTGCACGATGTGCCACACGAAGATCAACATGCTCGGCGGCTCGTCACAAAGCGAGCAGTTTGCCGGCGGGCTGATTCCGGTGCAGAACTGGTATGCGCCGTCGCTCACTTCCGACAAGGACGGCGGACTCGGCGACTGGAGCATCAAGGACATCGTCGACCTGTTGCAAGCGGGCATTTCCGATCGCGGCGCTGTGTACGGCCCAATGGCCGAAGTCACTTATCACAGCCTTCAATACATGACCGACGAAGACGTCAAGGCAATGGCGGTGTACCTGAAGACGTTGCCGGACAATCGCGGCCGCAAATCCGGGCCGACAGCGCCGACCAGCACCAACGTGTTCGCGCTCGGTGAAAAGATCTACGCCGACAAGTGCGCACTGTGTCATGGCGCAAAAGGCGAAGGACAGTTGCAGCACTATCCGCCGCTCGCGGGCAACCAGTCGATCGAAATGAACTCCGCGGTCAATCCCATCCGCATCGTGCTGAACGGCGGCTTCCCGCCTGGCACAAAGCGTAATCCCGAGCCCTACGGTATGCCGCCTTTCGCGCAGGAACTGAACGACACCGACGCGGCCGCCGTCATTACGTATATCCGTACAGCGTGGGGCAATCATGGGACGCCGGTCACCGCCCGCGATGTCAACGAACTGCGCAACGCGCCGCTGCACTAGCCGCCGCACCGGCAACAGGAGAAGCCCTAGATGGAAGCGAACGATACGCGCGCCGCGCTCCCTCCCACCGACGACGAAGTAGAACGCGTGGTCGTCGCGGGTCCGCATGGTGCGATCGCCGTCGCAGGCGTGGCCACGCTGATCGTCATGGCGATCTGGTTCGGCTTCTACTTCCTCGTGTTTCTGCCGCGCGGCGTCGTGCACTGATCATGTCCACTCATTCCCCCGACTCCCAACACCAACCGGGCAGCGGCCACACCGTCGCGCTACGCGCCGAGCGCCGCTGGGCGATCTTCGTCGGCGCGCTGATCGTGCTGATGCTGGCCGTGATTGTGTACTCGGGGCTCCACTGGGCGATGATGCCGCCATCGCGTGTGGAAACGATCGACCCGTCCCGTCTGCAACTGTCGGGCGAATTCGTCGAAGACAATCTGGGCAGCGCAGTTGAACCCGACGGCTCCGTGGTCGTGCGTTTTATCGCGCAGCAGTACTCGTTCACACCGCAATGTCTGCTCGTGCCCGCCGACACTCCGATCACGATCCGAACCACCAGCGCGGACGTCGTGCACGGTCTGCTCGTCACCAACACCAATATCAACACGATGGTCGTGCCCGGCTACGTGGCCACGTTGAACACGCGCTTCGACGCGCCCGCCGATCACACCATGCCCTGTCACGAGTTCTGCGGCTTCGGCCATCAGGCCATGTGGGCGCATGTGAAAGTGATCGACAAAGCCGCCTTCTTCGAGCAGGCCCGACAATCACGGAGGCTGAGCTGTGTTTCACGCTAAGCGACTCGTTCTCGCGCATTTCTGGCTCGCCTTCATCGCGTTTATCGTCGCGCTGTTTCTCGGCGCCTGGCAGATGCTCGTGCGCAGTCCACTCGCGCCGTGGATCGGCGACCCTGAGCTGTACTACCGCTCAGTCACCGCTCACGGTTCAGTGATGGCCTACGTGATGCCGACTCTGGTGTCGATGGGTTTTGGCTACGCAATCGTCGAGCTTGCGCTCGCGCAGCGCCTCGCGGGCCTGAAGTGGGCATGGGCCGCCTTCATCATGCTGGCGGTCGGCGCGGTGATGGCGATGGTGCCCGTAGCACTCGGCAAGGCCTCGGTGCTCTACACGTTCTATCCGCCGATGATCGGCAGTCCCTTCTATTATCTCGGCGTGGTGCTAGTGGTAGTCGGCTCGTGGATCTGGGTCGCGTTGATGCACGTGAACCTCGCCATATGGCGGCGCGCGAACCCCGGAAAGCCGGTGCCGCTCGCGATGTTCGCCAATGTCGCCGGCGCATATCTATGGGCATGGACGGCGGTCGGCGCGGCGCTCGAAATCCTGCTTCAGATTCTGCCGGTTGCTTTTGGCCTCAAGAATACGATCGACGCAGGCCTGTCACGTGTCCTCTTCTCGTGGACGCTGCATGCCATCGTCTACTTCTGGCTGATTCCCGCCTATATCGCGTACTACACGCTCGTGCCGCGAGCCATCGGCGGGCGGCTCTATAGCGATTCGATGGCGCGCGTGTCGTTCATTCTGTTCCTTGTTTTCGCTATGCCGATCGGCATCCACCATCTGTTCGCCGATCCGCAGATCGGCTCCGGTTTCAAGTTCCTGCACGCAGTGTTCACAGGGATGGTGTCCGTGCCCACGCTGCTGACGGTGTTCACGATTTGCGCGTCGGTGGAAATTGCCGGCAGGCTGCGCGGCGGTAAGGGTGCGTTCGGCTGGCTCACCGCATTGCCCTGGCAGAACCCGATGATGCTCGTCGTGGCGTTTTCGTTCGTGATGCTGGGGCTCGGCGGCGCCGGCGGTCTGATCAACATGAGCTATCAGTTGAATACCACCGTGCACAACACGCAGTGGGTGACCGGACATTTCCATCTGATCTTCGGTGGCGCAATCGTCATCATGTATTTCGCGATTGCTTATGAACTGTGGCCGCAACTCACCGGCCGCGCAATCGTGTCGATGAAGCTGGTGCGCACGCAACTGTGGCTGTGGTTCATCGGCATGCTGGTGGTCACGCTGCCGTGGCATTACGTCGGCCTGCTCGGCGCGCCGCGCCGCATGGCTTACTACGACTACAAGATGCCTGGCCTCGAATCGCAGGCGTTCTGGGTCAGCATGTCGGCGGTCGGCGGAGTGGTTCTCGCCATATCGGGCGCGCTCTTCATCTACATTCTGGCGAAGTCGCAGTTCGGGCCGGCGGTTCCGCAGCAAGGCTTCCGTTTCGCGAGCGCGGTGCATCCGGTCGAACGCGTGCCCGCCGCGCTCAATAGCTTCGGCTTGTGGGTCGCGTTGATGATCGGCCTGACCGTCGTCAACTACAGCGTGCCCATCGTCCAATTGCTCAAGCTGCCGCAGACGTCCGTGCCCGCGGTGGTGGTTGGAGCACAGCGATGAATCAGGAACGCGTCTTCAGCTTGCGAAATCCGTGGTTCACGGTAAGTGTGGCCGGCACGCTCGCGCTGGCCATCGTGTCGATGCTGATAGGTTTCATCTGGCTGCCTTCGGCGAATAGCGCATTCGCGAACCGCAGCTTATGGGCGACGATCTGCAGCGCTGCGGGCGCGCCGTCGAGTTGGTACAGCGGTACCAACATTGCAGGCCGGGCACCGAGCGACGTGGTCGTCCTGCCGCCGTTGCGTCGCGTGCGGGCCGACGCCGATTCGATCGGGCGCGGCGCGACCCTCGCCACGCAGAAATGCTCGATGTGTCACGGCGTGCTCGGTACGGTGCAGGTCACGGCGCCCGCGCTGGCCGGTCAATATGCGGACGCCGTCTACAAGGAATTGCGCGACTATCAACAGGGTGTGCGGCAGAACGCGGTAATGCAGCCGATCGTCGCCGCTCGCAGCGATCAGGACCTGCACGATCTCGCGGCTTACTACGCGTCGCTGCCACGCGGTCCCGCCGCAGAAGTTGCGCCCACCGGCAGCACGCCGGATGCGAACGCAGTGCGGCTGGCCATGCAGGGCGATCCGCAGCGCAACATCGCGCCATGTGCGGCATGTCACGGGCAGTTGGATCGCAAGGGTTCAGCGCCGTGGCTTGGCGGCCAGTCGTCGATTTACCTTGCGGCGCAGATGCGGGCGTTTGCTTCTGGCGCACGCCGCAACGACATCAACGAGCAGATGCGCAATGTCACCCGGCAGATGACATCGGCGGAAATTGATAGTGTCGCGAAGTACTACGCGGGAATGCAGTAGAGCGAACGATTTGGGCGATTGCGGTGCACTGTGGTTCGCTTGGCGCGCGACCGTGAAGTGCGATGCTCCAAGCAGGGCGCGACGCCCCCAACCCGACGGTGAGATGCAGCGTACTATCGCCTCACGGCACGCGCCACGAACCTAACGCAACGCCGCCCGCGCATGTATCAAGCGACCACCAGTTCGTCCGCGCCGTTCGCTGCACGTTTCGTTGCAGCGCTCTGACCGTTGCGCGAGCCGGCCAGGCCCCGCGACGACGAACCGCCTTCCGTCTGGAACACTGCCACGGCCGATGTAAGCCTTCTCGCCTGCTCCTCCAGCGAGCTTGCCGCGGCTGCGGCTTGTTCGACCAGCGCGGCGTTCTGTTGCGTCACTTCGTCCATTTGCGCGACGGCCAGATTGACCTGGTCGATGCCGGTGCTCTGCTCGGTCGCGGCTGCGGCGATCTCGCCCATGATCGAGCTGACCCGCGAAATGGCCTGGACGATCTCGGTCATCGTCGAGCCCGAGCGCTCGACCAGTTGTGAGCCGTTCTCGACGCGCGTAGTCGACGCTTCGATCAACGCCTTGATTTCCTTCGCGGCCGCGGCGCTTCGCTGGGCCAGCGAACGCACTTCGCTCGCGACGACCGCAAAGCCGCGGCCCTGCTCGCCGGCGCGCGCCGCCTCGACCGCAGCGTTCAACGCGAGGATGTTCGTCTGAAATGCGATCCCTTCGATCACGCCGACAATATCCGCAATGCGCCGCGAGTCGTCGACGATCTCGTGCATCGTGCCTACCACCTGCTCGGTCAATTCGCCGCCCTGAGCGGCAAGCGTCGACGCGCCTTGCGCGAGCGAACTCGCCTGCTTCGCGTTGTCCGCAGTCTGTTTCACCGTCGACGTGAGTTGCTCGATGCTCGCCGCCGTTTCTTCCAGCGACGCCGCCTGTTCTTCGGTACGTTGTGACAGGTCCGTATTGCCCGCGGCGATTTCGCTTACGCCGCTGTCGATCGATTCGGTGCCCTGACGCACCGAATTCACCGTCGCGATCAGCGACTCCTGCATCTTGCGCAGCGCGGCGGCGAGGCGGCCCATTTCGTTGCTGCTCGTGACGACGATCTGCCCGGTCAGGTCGCCATTGGCGATCCGCTGGAACTGGGCGATGGTGGCATCGACCGGACTCACGATTGCGCGCACCAGCACCGCGCGACCGAGCAACGAACCAAGCAGCGAGATGCCGATGCCGATCGCGACCGTTACGCAGATCGCGTAAAAGAGGGCCTGTGCGCTCTGATAGCGCTGTTCGGCGTGGTCGAGCTGCAACTGTTCGAGCGCGAGCATCGCCTTTTCGAACGAACTGTACAGAGACGGCAGCTTCTTCGCCTGCAATTGCTGGAACGCGGTGCGGTCGCCCGCCTTGAGTGCGGCCAACGCCGGCTCGACACCCTCCCGAAGGAACGTGTCGCGCTTGTCCTGCATATCCTTGATGAGGCGCTGCTCGTCGGCCTCGGCGCTCGCGCGGCTCACATAGTGGGCAAGCCGTTCATTCGATGCTTTCTGGTACTGATCAAAACGCTTGAGCACGGCGTTTGCGCCGTCCTGGTCGTTGAGATCGACGAGCGACGCATAAGTGGCCAGTGCGAGGCGCAGGCGCAACAGCTGGCCGGCGCTGCCTTCGAGATCGGCGACGGCGGGCGTGTCCACGGTGTACATCTGTTGCAGGGACGCGTTGCTCGAGCGCAGCGACAGAAGCCCGGCTGCAGCGCCCAGCAGCAGGGCGGCGGCAAAGAACGCGATCATCAGGGTAAGGCAACTGCGAATCGACAGATTTTTCAGCATCGGGCTAGTCTCCATTTGGGCCGCCTGACCGAATGTTCAGTGAAATACGCGTCGGCCATGCATGCTGCGCCCAGCCCATTCGGCATGGTCCGCAACCGTTTTTGTCAAAAATTAAGCGAATGCCACAGATAGGGACTACGGCTGAATCGCTAAAAACTTTATGGTGGATGGCGTACGCTTTTGCGTCACATCAAATTACAAGCGGCGCGAAGCCGCCCGAACGCCGGCGATAGCGGGACTGCCGAGTTTCAGGCGTCCTACCTAAGCCGGATGGCAGTCGATGCAAATGTCATAGGAGCACTTCTATGTCTGAAATAGGGTCGGCTCTGGTGGTTTTCATTCTCCTGCTCGCGACCACCGGCATCGGCGTGTGGGTGCGCCCGCTCCTGCCCGAGGAGCACAAGGCACACGAGACAGTGCAACTCGTGCAACTGGTGATCGGCATGCTCGTGACGTTTGCCGCACTGGTGCTCGGTTTGATGACCGCGTCGGCGAAATCCAGCTTCGACACGGCGTCAAATGACTTGCGCACCTTTGCCGCCGACATCATCGAACTGGACACGACGTTGAGGGATTACGGCAGCGACACCGAACCGGCGCGCAACCTCTTGCGCGTCTACACGGCCGCGGCAATTGCATCGACGTGGCCGAACGAACCGGCTCCTACGGGCGACTACCCCACCCACCTCGGCTCGCCGGACAACTCGCAGAAGCTGGAAAACGTGCGGCTCGGCGAAATGCTGACGTCGGTGGGCCGGCAATTGCGGCAGTTGCGCGCGCGTGATCCGCTGCAACAGCACGCGCTCGACGACGGCCTGACTCAATTTCGCCGCGTGGTGGATGCGCGCTGGAAGATTATCGAGGAAGCGCACAGTTCCATCTCGCAGCCCTTCCTCAAGACGCTGACGTTCTGGCTGTGCGTGATATTTCTGAGCTTCGGGCTCATCGCGCCTCGCAATGCGCTGGCGCTCGTGACAATCTCGCTTGGGGCTGTGTCGATTGCGTCGGCGATCTATGTAATCGTCGATCTTGATACGCCGCTCACCGGGCCGATCATGATCTCAAGCTTGCCGATGCGCGATGCGCTGGAGCATTTGAGGCGGTGACGACTGCTGAAAAGAAAAAACCCCGCTGAGGAAGCGGGGTTTTTTGCTGGTCTTCTGGTACGGGTGGTTAGAACGGAATATCGTCATCCATCTCGTCAAAGCCGCCGCCGGCCGGTGCGCTCGGACGGCTGGAGCCACCACCGCTCGCGCCGCCACCGCTGCCGCCGCGCGAACCGCCACCCGACATAGCACGGCCGCCTCCACCGCCACCGCCGCCGCTGCGCTCCGACGGCTCGCCACGGCTGTAGCCGCCTTCGTCGCCGCCGCCCATGGAGCCGCCACGACCGCCCAACATTTGCATCTGTTCGGCGACGATTTCCGTCGAGTAACGGTCGGTGCCGTCCTGTGCCTGCCACTTACGGGTGCGAATGCGCCCTTCGAGGTAAACCGACGAGCCCTTCTTCAGGTATTCGGAGACGATCTCGGCGAGGCGGCCGAAGAACGACACGCGGTGCCATTCGGTCGCTTCCTTCATTTCACCGGACGCCTTGTCCTTGTACCGATCCGTCGTTGCAAGGCGGATGTTCGCCACTGCGTCGCCGCTCGGAAGATAACGGACTTCCGGATCGGCTCCGAGATTGCCGACGAGAATGACCTTGTTCACGGATGCCATGAGTTTCTCCTGTTGATTCCATTTCGGGCGGCCCGGCAACACAGTTCGCGTCTCGCACCTGGCCGGCCCGAGATCAGAAGTGCGCCTCTGCCCGCCGCCGGGTGAGTTCTGGGTGATGCCGGGACACGGGACACGCCCGAGTCGCCGCGTATGTTCTGCGAGTGTTCCGCGCGTGTCACGAGGACGCTTTACGCGGCGGCTGTTTCATCTTTGCGGCGATTATAAGCCAGCAAAAGACGAGCCCCGAGCAAGTAAAGAAGACCGCGCTCTGACCGTCCGCTTTGAGCAACCAGCCGCCGATCATGCCACCCAGCGCAAGACCGATGGACTGCGTGGTGTTGTACACGCCTGCTGCCGCGCCCTTGCGGTTGCCCGGCGCCAGTTTCGACACCAGCGAAGGCTGCGACGCCTCCAGGATGTTGAAGCCCAGAAAGTACACAAAAAGGATGGCCGCCACACTGAGAATCGTATGCGGAGCCACGCCCAATAACAACTGTCCGATCAGGATAAGAGCGATGGCGGAGAGCAGTACGATCTTCATTTTGCCGCGCTTTTCAGCGGCGATGATCGCGGGCACCATCATCACGAACGACAAGCCCATGACCGGCAAATACACTTTCCAGTGCGACGCGACCGGCAGGCCGCCGGCTTCGAGAACGCGCGGCACGACGAGGAACAACGCCGTCTGCGTGGCGTGCAGCACCAGCACGCCGAAGTTCAAACGCAGCAGCTCGACGTTGTGCAGTACTTCGGCGAACGGCGCCCGCACATGCACGGGCTTCGGCGCGTCGGGCACGACCCACAGCACCACGCCGACAGCGAGAATCGAGAAGACGCCCACCAGCGTGAAAAGACCGCTCATGCCGACCCAATGGAAAACGATCGGCGCGCCGACAATCGCCACCGCAAAGGAAATGCCGATGCTGCCGCCGACCATGGCCATCGCCTTCGTGCGATGCTCCTCGGCGGTCAGGTCGGCGATGAAGGCAATCACCGCGGACGACACCGCGCCCATGCCTTGAATCACCCGGCCGACGATAATCCACGTCATGTCGTGCGCCCCCGCCGCGACAAAGCTGCCGAGCGCGAAGATCAGCAGGCCCGCAGCAATGACCGGCTTGCGGCCGATCTTGTCGGAGACCCAGCCGTAGAAAATGTAGAGCATGGACTGCGTCACGCCATAAGCGCCCAGCGCGATGCCGACGAGCAGCACGTTTTCGCCGCCGGGAATGGTCTTCGCGTAGATCGAGAACACCGGCATGATCATGAAGAGCCCGAGCATGCGCAGCGCGAAGATGGCGGCAAGCGACACGGTCGCGCGCAGTTCAGGCGCGCTCATGCGTGAAGAGGTGGCAGACGGATTGGACATCGGAAGCGTTCTTTGAATGAGCTGGGTGACGCACCGGGGGCACCGGGGCACCACGACCGGACGGCTTTCCATGGGACGGCCTGCAGACGGTGCGGCACTGCCGCTCGAGCCAACCGGGCAGCCTGCAGCGTTCCCGCTCCGCGCTGACCGCACTCCTGACCCTTCGGCTCTCGCGCCTTTGCGGCCGCGGCGCGCTTCGCGGCGCCTTGTACTTGCCGGAAACGGCCCCAGTTAGACCTTTTCCCGCTAGCGCTGAACCGCGTTCTTACAGCTTGCCTGAGGCGCTGTTCAGGCCTGTTCGGGCCGTCAGGCAGCCGTAACGGCGGCCTTGAAAAGTCGTTATAGTAGCAGGTTTAGCCTCTTCCTCTTTCCGCAGTTCATGGAATAAATCCGTGGAACAAATCCGTATTCGTGGGGCTCGCACCCACAACCTGAAGAACGTCAATCTCGACCTACCGCGTCACAAGCTCGTCGTAATTACCGGTCTTTCCGGCTCGGGAAAATCGTCGCTCGCGTTCGACACGCTGTATGCGGAAGGACAGCGGCGCTACGTCGAAAGCCTGTCCGCTTACGCACGCCAGTTCCTGCAGTTGATGGAAAAACCCGACGTCGATCTGATCGAAGGCCTGTCGCCGGCGATCTCGATCGAGCAGAAGGCCACGTCGCACAATCCACGCTCCACGGTGGGTACCGTCACCGAAATTCACGACTACCTGCGGCTATTGTTCGCACGGGTCGGCACGCCTTACTGTCCGGATCACGAAATCCCGCTCGAAGCGCAAAGCGTGTCGCAAATGGTCGACGCGGCGCTCGCGCTGCCGGAAGAAACCAGGCTGATGATCCTCGCGCCGGTCGTCGCCGACCGCAAGGGCGAGCACGTCGAACTGTTCGAGGAGATGCAGGCGCAGGGCTTCATCCGGTTTCGCGTGCGCTCGGGCGGCGGCACGGCCAATGAAGGCGCGGCGAAGATCTATGAAGTCGACTCCCTGCCCAAGCTGAAGAAGAACGACAAGCACACTATCGACGTCGTGGTCGACCGCCTCAAGGTGCGGCCCGACATGAAGCAGCGCCTTGCGGAATCGTTCGAAACCGCACTGCGTCTCGCCGACGGCCGCGCGATCGCGCTCGAAATGGACACCGACAAGCAGCACCTGTTCAGCTCGAAGTTCGCGTGTCCGATCTGCTCGTACTCGCTGCAGGAACTGGAGCCGCGGCTCTTCTCGTTCAACAATCCGATGGGCGCGTGTCCGGAATGCGACGGCCTCGGCCAGATCACCTTCTTCGATCCGAAGCGGGTGGTCGCGCATCCGTCGCTGTCGCTCGCGGCAGGCGCCGTGAAGGGCTGGGACCGGCGCAACCAGTTTTACTTCCAGATGCTGCAAAGCCTCGCGGCGTTTTACGACTTCGACATCGACACTGCCGTCGAAGACCTGCCTGAAAAAGTCCGCAAGATCCTGCTGTTCGGCTCGGGCAAGCAGGAAATTCCGTTCTCGTACATCAACGAGCGCGGCCGCACGTCGGTCCGCGAGCATGTGTTCGAAGGCATCATCCCGAATCTGGAGCGGCGTTATCGCGAGACGGATTCAGCCGCAGTGCGTGAAGAGCTTGCGAAGTATCAGAACAATCAGCCGTGCCCCGCCTGCGCGGGCACGCGGTTGCGCCGGGAAGCGCGCTTTGTGCGCATCGGCACGGACGGCGACGCGCGCGGCATCTACGAAATCAGCGGCTGGCCGTTGCGCGACGCGCTCGGCTATTTTCAGACGCTGCGGCTCGAAGGCTCGAAGCGCGAGATCGCCGACAAGGTCGTGAAAGAGATCGTCGCACGGCTCATGTTTCTGAACAACGTCGGGCTCGATTACCTGTCGCTGGAACGCAGCGCCGAAACGCTGTCGGGTGGCGAGGCGCAACGCATTCGCCTCGCGTCGCAGATCGGCTCGGGTCTGACCGGCGTCATGTACGTGCTGGACGAGCCGTCCATCGGCCTGCACCAGCGCGACAACGACCGCCTCATCGCCACGCTCAAGCATCTGCGCGACCTGGGCAACTCGGTGATCGTCGTCGAACACGACGAAGACATGATCCGCATGGCCGACTACGTGGTCGACATGGGTCCGGGCGCCGGCGAGCACGGCGGCATGGTGATCGCCGAGGGCACGCCCAAACAGGTGCAGGGCAACCCCGCCTCCATGACGGGGCAGTACATGTCCGGCGCGCGCACCATCGAGTATCCGGACGAGCGCAAGGACCCGGACGAGCGGCATTTGCGCATCGTCGAGGCGCACGGCAACAATCTGCGGCACGTCACACTCGACCTGCCGGTCGGCCTGCTCACGTGCGTGACCGGCGTTTCGGGCTCGGGCAAGTCGACGCTCATCAACGACACGCTGTATCACGCGGTCTCGCATCATTTGTACGGCTCTTCCACGGAGCCGGCGCCGTATGAGTCGATCGAGGGTCTCGAGCACTTCGACAAGGTCATCAACGTCGACCAGTCGCCGATCGGCCGCACGCCGCGCTCGAATCCGGCCACTTATACGGGCCTTTTTACGCCGATCCGGGAGCTATTCGCGGGCGTTCCCGCCGCCAAGGAGCGCGGCTACGACCCGGGCCGCTTCTCGTTCAACGTGAAGGGCGGCCGCTGCGAGTCCTGTCAGGGCGACGGCGTGCTGAAGGTCGAGATGCACTTTTTGCCGGACGTCTACGTGCCGTGCGACGTCTGCCATGGCAAGCGCTACAACCGCGAAACACTGGACGTGCAGTACAAAGGCAAGAACATCAGCGAGGTGCTCGACATGACGGTCGAGCATGCGTACGAGTTCTTCAAGCCGGTGCCGGTCGTCGCGCGCAAGCTGAAAACCCTGCTCGACGTCGGCCTCGGCTATATCCGGCTGGGCCAGTCCGCCACCACTTTGTCGGGCGGCGAGGCGCAGCGGGTCAAACTATCTTTGGAACTGAGCAAGCGCGATACGGGTCGCACGCTATACATTCTCGACGAACCCACGACCGGGTTGCACTTTCATGACATTGCGCTGCTGCTCGAAGTTATTCATCGGTTACGTGACCAGGGTAATACCGTCGTGATCATCGAGCATAATCTCGATGTAATCAAAACTGCCGACTGGGTCATCGACATGGGTCCGGAAGGCGGCGCGGGCGGTGGCCAGATCATCGCGCAAGGCACGCCCGAGCAGATCGCGAAGTCCAAAGCAAGTTTTACCGGTAGATATCTGGCGCCTCTGCTCAAGCGCGCGGCCAGTAAAAAGTAACGCTGCACAACACGGGTTGGAGACGGATAAGCCATGGCCAAGCGGAATCAGGCGCGCGAAGACGGGCAAGTTGAGGACCTGCGTCCACGCCCGGTCAGGCTGACCAGCAACATGAGCCTGCCGAAGCTCTCGGCAGTCGAGATCGGCAGTTACGTGCTGATGCTGTTCGGCATGTGGGCGGTGATCGAACTCCGGCTGCTCGGCGCCCTGCTCGCCGGGCTGCTGGTGTTTCAGCTGGTGCATACGATCGCGCCGCGCATCGAACGTCATATGTCCAGCAAGCGGGCGCGCTGGCTCGCGGTGGTGTTTCTGTCGGCTGTGATCGTGGGCGCGCTCACGGGCCTCACGCTCGGCATCATCGAGCACTTCGAGAACGACGTGCCCAGTGTGCAGAGGCTGCTCGACCAGGCCATGCAGTTGATCGATCAGGCGCGCGGGCGGATTCCGCAATTCATCGCGAGTTCGCTGCCGGTCGACACCGAGCAGATGAAAACCAAAGCCGCCGAGCTGATGCAGACCCACGCCAACATGCTGCAGCAAAGCGGCAAGAGCGCCGCGCGCGCGTTCACGCACATTCTGATCGGCATGATCATTGGTGCGATCATCGCGGTGAGTGCGCAACAACACATGCACCGGCTGCCGCTGTCCACCGCGTTCGTCACGCGCGTGACCCGTTTTGCCGACGCGTTCCGCCGCATCGTATTCGCGCAGGTGAAAATTTCTGCGATCAACGCGGTGTTCACCGGCATCTTCCTGCTGCTGTTTCTGCCGATCTTCCACGATCAGTTGCCGCTTTCGAAAACGCTGGTACTGGTCACGTTCATCGTCGGCTTGCTGCCGGTCATCGGCAATCTGATCTCGAACACGATCATCGTTGCGGTGGCGCTGTCGGTGAGCTTTCCGGCGGCGGTCATGTCGCTCGCGTTTCTGATTTTGATTCACAAGCTCGAGTACTTCCTGAACGCGCGGATCGTCGGCGGACAGATCGAGGCGCGCGCCTGGGAACTGCTCGTGGCAATGCTCGTCATGGAAGCCGCTTTCGGTCTGCCCGGCGTGGTCGCAGCGCCGATTTTCTACGCGTATATCAAGCGCGAGTTGATCTATCTGCGGCTGGTTTGATCCAGTTGTACGTTGGAGAATGCAAAGAAAACGGCACCGCGGTGCCGTTTTTTTGTACTCAGAAGTCGATGCGCGCGTTCAATGACAGCGTGCGAGGATCGCCCGGCGTCACGTAATCGGCGTATTGGTACTCCCAATAGCGGCGGTTGAGCAGATTGTCGATTGCCGCGCGGAACGTCACGTCATAACCGGCGATGCGGGTCGCGTAGCTCGCGCCCAGATTCACCAGCAAATAGCCCGGCGCATTCAGATTGTCCGCCGGACGCACATTGGTGTTGCCCGTGAACTTCGCGTCCGCGCCGATGCGCAGCCCCGGTACGTACGGCACCGAGTAAGTCGCATGGCCGGCAACCACAAACTGCGGCGCGCCCGCCACGCGGTTGCCGTTATTGGCCGCGCCGCGCTCGTACTTCGTGTTGATCCACATCAGGTCGCCGCCCACGTTCCAGTTGCGGCCGAGACGCACATCGCCGCCCATCTCGACACCCTGGAAGATCGACTCGCCGTCTTGCGTATAGACGTTCGCACTATTCGCATAGGCCGCGCCGCGCTCGATGCGGAACAAGGCAGCCGTCGCGCTCCAGCGTCCCTGCTCGGTTTTGACGCCCACTTCGTATTGCTTGCTGCGCAAAGGCTTGAGCAGTTCACCGCGATTCGCATACGTATCGCCGACGACGGTGCCCGCTTCGAGCGACTCCACATAGCTCGTGTACAACGTCGTGGTCGGCGCGAGCTTGAACATCAGCGCGACGGTCGGCGTCAAAACGCCATTCTGGCTATAGGTTGAGGTCGTCGCGCCGGTCGTCGAATAGCCGTGCTGCTCGTAGTTCGTGTAACGCACGCCGCCGAGTACCGACCAGCGCTGCGTCAACGCGATCGTATCGCTGGCAAAGAGCGCTTTCTGCGTGATGTCGCTGTCGCGATAGGTGTAGTAGTTCGACGCGCCGCCGAACGTGTTGGTGTTCGGCTGGTAGATGTTGCCCGTGCCAATCTGGCCGAAGAAACTGTTCGCACCGTAGTCGTTCGTCTGACGCTGATAGGCTGCGCCAAATACCAGTTGATGCCGGAAGGGTCCCGTCTTCACATGGCCTTCCGCCGACACCTGCCACAGGCTCAGTTGATGGCCTTCCTTGCCGGCGAAGCGGCTGTCGGTGTAATCGCCCGCGCCGTTCAGCAGGTAGTACGTGCTTTCGTTGCGGTCACGCGAACTCTTGCTGTAGCTGTAGCTTGCGTTGAGCGTCCAGTCCGGGCCGAGGTTGTACTGCAGGCCGGCGGTGTAAAGCTGCAGATTGGTGTTCAGATGCTGGTCGGGACCGGAAAGGTCGCCGGTGCCGCCGCTGATCGTATGCGGCAGGCTGGTGCCGGTGTATTGCGCCGTCGAGATCGCGCCCGTAATGCCGGTCGAATGGCGCTCCTGATATAACGCGCCGAAGGTCGCCTTCAGGTCGCGCGTGATGCGGGCGTCGAGTGCGACTGAAACCGAATCGCGCCGCACGTTGCCGTCGTTATAGGTTTTGCCTTCCTCGTGTGTGGCGTTCAGGCGATATCCGAACATGCCGTCCGGACCCACGCGGCCGCCAAGGTCCGCGTGCTCGGTCCATACACCGTCGGTGTAGTAGCCGACGTCGACGCTGCGTACTGGCGTCGTCGAGACGGGCGGCTTTTTCGTCACGTAGTTGACGACGCCGCCGGGCGCGCCGAATCCGTACATGAAGCCGGTCAACCCTTTGAGCAGTTCCACTTTTTCGAGTTGCTCGTAGGGCATCGTGATGCCATAGCTGTTGAACGGCATGCCGTCGATTTTGAATCCCGACTGCCAGTCGAGCTGCATGCCGCGCACGGTCAGATACGTGGCCCACGCGTTGTAGGCGTTGCCGTTGTCGGATACGGAGGCGTCAGTGGCAAACACGTCGCCGAGTTTGGACGGCTGGCGATCCTGCAACTCTTCACTTGTCACGACGGTGGTCGAAAACGGCGTATCGAGTTGCGAGCGGGTGCCGAGCGCGCCGCTGCCGACGTCCTCTTTCAGATGCTGGGCGGTGTCGTGTGCCGCCGTGACCTTGACGGCCGGCAACGCGTTTTCACCGCTTTCCGAAGACGCGACTGGCGGCGGCACCTGCTGCGCCAGCGCGGCCTGACTTGCCGTTAATGCCAGGCACGCGGCCCAGTGCAACCGGTGCATTGCGCGACTCTTTCGTGAACGTCCTACCCCGCTGTGCTTCTTCATTGTCGATCCCGTTTCTCTATCTCATTTCATCAAATAAGAATCATTACTATTTGTACGGGACGGGATAATGCCGAAAAACTTCGCCAATTGTAAGGGTGAAGATGCGACATTTTGTCGCATGCGCGCTGTGAGGTGCCTTCGCAAGCCTTACCGGGCGCGGCACCGCGCACCGATTAGTCGAGCCGCCCGGAACGCGATCAACGCCGCTGACGCGCCGAACTTTCAAGGAACTTGCGGCTTACGACACGCATCGCATAAGATGCGAACAATTCCCATTTACAATTTTGCTACCGCTGTGATCCGTCGTCTGCAACTCCGCTTCGCGTTTCCGGTACGCCCATGAGGCGCCAGCTCGTCCGTCTGCATCGCTGGTTTGGTGTCGCCACTGCGCTGTTCCTGTTCGTCGCGGGACTGACCGGCGCGATCATCGCGTGGGATCATGAACTCGATGCCGCGCTCAATCCTTCGTTTTTCAAGGCGCGCACCGAAGGGCCGGCTCTGTCCGGCCTGGAACTCGCGCGACGCGTCGAAGCCGCCGATCCGCGCTTGCAAGTGACGTATCTGCCGCTCGCGGCAGAGCCCGGCCACACGCTGCAGATGATGGTGCTTCCGCGCATCAATCCCGTCACGCGAGAGCCGTACAAGCTCGACTTCAACCAGATCGCCGTCGATCCCGCCACGGGCAAGATTCAGGGTCAGCGGCAGTGGGGCGCATTTTCGCTAGCGAGGATCGACCTGATTCCGTTCATCTACAAGCTGCACTACACGCTGCATTTGCCGTTCACCGGCGGCATCGACGTGGGCGTCTGGCTGATGGGCATCGTCGGGATCGTCTGGCTGTTCGATAGCGCAATTGCGCTGTGCCTGTCGTTTCCGAACCTCAATGCGTGGCGCAAGTCGTTCGCGTTTCGTTTCGGGCGGGGCGGCTACGCGCTCACGTTCGACTTGCACCGCTCGGGCGGTGTGTGGATCTGGGGACTGCTGATGATCGTCGCGGTGACGTCGGTGTCGATGAACCTCGCGTCACCCGTTGTGCGCCCCATCGTCTCGATGTTTTCAACGCTCACGCCGGACCCGATCAACAACCCGGAGATTCTTCGCGCGCCGAAGCCCGGCGACAGCCTGCTCACCCGCGAGCGCGTCCTGCAATTGGCGCAAGAAGCCGGCAAAACGCAGCACCTGCAAGCGCCTCCGGGGGGAATCTATTACGCGGAATTCCTGCATGCGTACGGCGTCGGTTTCTATGAGACCGGCAACGATCACGGCGACATGGGCCTCGGCAACCCGTGGATGTACTGGGACGCGGCGACCGGCAAGCTGCTCGGCCAGCAGATTCCGGGCAGAGGCACAGCGGGCGACGTCTTCATGCAGGTGCAGTTTCCGCTGCACTCGGGACGCATCCTTGGCCTTGGCGGGCGGATCGTGATTAGCGCAGTCGGCATCGCGGTCGCCGTGTTGAGCGCGACCGGCCTGCTGATCTGGCTGAAGAAGCTGAATGCGCGCCGCCGCTCATTGCAGAACGCGCAGAGAATGCACAAAGCGCCAGTGACCAGAGACGCCGGCAGAGCCCCGGCACGTCCTGAGCCGAACGTCGCGCCTGAATAAACCGGTACCTGTGCGCAGCGGCAAATGAAGCGGAGCTTCACTAAAGGATGCCGCTGCGGCAAGCCCTCACCCGTTTCTAACGGAACACCACCGTCTTGCTACCGTTCAGCACCACGCGGTGCTCGACATGCCATTTCACAGCACGCGCCAGCGTCACGCATTCGACGTCGCGGCCGATCGCCGTCAACTGCTCCGGCGTCATGCTGTGGTCCACGCGCTCCACTTCCTGCTCGATGATCGGACCTTCGTCCAGATCAGTCGTCACGTAGTGCGCCGTTGCGCCGATCAACTTCACGCCGCGATCGAACGCCTGGTAATAGGGCTTCGCACCCTTGAAGCTCGGCAGAAACGAGTGATGAATGTTGATTGCGCGACCGGCAAGCGCCTCGCACAGCTTTGGCGACAGAATCTGCATGTAGCGCGCGAGCACGACGAGATCCGCCTGATGCTCGTCGATCACTTCGAGCACGCGCGCTTCCTGCGCGGCCTTCGCTTCGGGCGTGCCGCCCAGCAGCGGGAAATGATGAAACGGAATGTCATAGCTCGCTGCGAGCTGATAAAACTCCTTGTGGTTCGAGATGATCGCCGGAATCTCGATGTTCAGCTGACCGGTACGGTAGCGGAACAGCAGGTCGTTCAGGCAATGCCCGATTTTCGAAACCATGATGACGACGCGCGGCTTCACCGATGCATCGTGCAATTCCCAGCTCATGCCGAACTGCTCGGCGAGCGCCCCGAAGGACACACGCAGCGCCTCGAGCCCCGGATCGCCGCCCACCTGCTGAAAATGCACGCGCATGAAGAACTCGCCGGTGCGGCTGTCGCCGAACTGTGCGGAGTCGAGAATATTGCTGCCACGCTCGAACAGAAAGCCCGACACGGCGTGAACAATGCCGGGCCGATCGGCGCACGACAGTTTGAGGATAAAGCTGTGATCGGTCGACATGACCTGGGTGACTCCCTTCTTCAATGCGTGGTTTGTTCGGTGTTGCTGTATGGTGTGCGGCGCAAGGCGCTTTGGCAAGGTCCGCGATGACGTGCTTACGCGAGCACGGGCGGCGCAAACAACGCTTCGATTCCCGCGCAGGCCTCTTCGTCGATCCAGCGGCGGCGCAGCAGGCAATCCAGCGTGGCAAGACTCGCGTCGACCGTCATTGCGCCTTCCTCGATCCAGCGCGCCACTTCGTCGATGCGCGCAAGCCGGTGCTCACCGACTTCGCCGTCCTGATTGCGCGGCGCGAAGTCCGCCGGCAGCGGGAGGTCGTAGATAAAGATCTGTTCGGCCTGGGTGCCTTCGGGCAGCGATTGCAGCACATACGCAGTGCGGCCCGCCACCGCCCGCACGGCAATCTCTTCCGGAATGCCGGCTTCTTCCCAGCACTCCTTGACGATCGTCGCCTCCACGCCGAAACCCCAACCGATTCCGCCCGCCACTACGTTATCGAGCATGCCGGGATCGGTCGCCTTCGTGTCGCTGCGGCGCGCGATCCACAATTTCGGCGCGCCGCCGTCCGCATATTCTACGACGCCGTTCAGATGCACCGCGTAGGTCAGCGTGCCGAAAAAGCGCGACGCCGCACGTTCGATGTAGGCGAGCGGCGGCGCGTCGAACGCATTGCGGATCGCATAGGTCTCGTTGCGCCAGCCGGGAATGCGGCCTTCAGCGGCAAGGGCGCCGATCACCGAACCGAGCGCTGCGCTCCGCAAGTCAACGGTGTTGAACGAAGGCGCGAGGTTCACGCGCGCATCGTCGATGTCGAATACGTCCGGCCAACGTGCGAGCAATCGCACATCGCTCGAACGAATCCAGCCGACCTGGTCGCTGTCGATGTAGAACGGCAGATGCGCAGCAACGTCGAAGCGGCGCGCGGCGATAAGGCAAGGCAAACTCATTCGAAACTCCAAACTGTCGGCGGCAAGCGGTGGCGAGCGGCAGTGAGCCAGATCAGTCACGCAACGCGACTCGAATCCCGATCGCAATGAAGGTGGCGCCGGCAAGACGGTCGAGCCACACGCCGACACGCGGCCGGCGCTTCAACCACCCGCCGATAATCCCTGCACACACGCCAAACAGAGAAAACACCGCCACGGTTTGCAACATGAAAAGCGCGCCGAGTTCGAGCATTTGCACGGTGACGCTTTGCGCGCCGTGCGGCTGCACGAATTGCGGCAGAAATACGATGAAGAACAGCGTCACTTTAGGATTGAGCAGATTGCCGAGCACGCTTTGGCGGAACACGGCCATCAACGGTTGCGGCGCACGTTCGTGTGCGGCCGCGAGGCCCTGGCTGCGCAGCGCCTTGACGCCGATCCAGACGAGATACGCCGCGCCGGCCAGCTTGATCGCCTGGAAAGCGAACGGCGAGGAGCGCAGCAGCGCTGCCACGCCGAGTGCGGCGAGCGTCGTGTGAAACGTGATGCCCGCGGCAAAGCCGAGCGCGGCCACCAGACCAGCCGCACGGCCCTGCGAGATGCCACGCGCGAGCACTTGCAGATTGTCCGGACCGGGCGCCATCGTGATCGCAATCGACGTGGCAAGGAACAGCATGAAGTTGGGCATCGTTCTTACCTTCTTTATTGCACAAGGTGAAGCGCGCAGCGGCGAGTTTGCCGCGCGCTCAATGACCGTCGAAACTCGTCACCGTATAGAGCGACAGCCCGCCGTCGGCGAGCAGTTTCGAGCCGCCGAGTTCAGGCAAGTCGATAATCGCCGCACCTTCCACGACGATCGCGCCGAGCCGCTCGAGCAGAATCTTGCCGGCCATCATCGTGCCGCCGGTTGCGATGAGATCGTCGATGATCACCACGCGGTCGCCCGGCTTGCACGCGTCTTCGTGAATCTCGACGGTGGCCGTGCCGTATTCGAGTTCATAAGATTGCGACGCGCGCTTGTAGGGCAGTTTGCCCTCCTTACGAATCGGAATGAAGCCCAGATTCAACTCATACGCAAGAATTGGCCCGATGATGAAACCACGCGCATCGAGCCCGGCAATGTAGTCGAGCTTCGCGTCGATATAACGCTGCACGAACAGGTCGATCAGCACCCGCAGCGACTTTGGCTCCTGAAGGAGCGGCGTGATGTCGCGGAACTGCACGCCGGCCTGGGGCCAGTCGGGCACGGTGCGAATATGACTTTTGATGTAGTCGGCCGCATCGAGCGGCGCGCTCGCGAGCGCGTTTGACATGATGTCTCCGGATGGACCTCGACAGGTCCAATGAAAAGCTGAATTGGTGCAGCCGCACGAACCGTGCAGCAATCGCTACGCCGCGGCGGCGCCCGCGCGGCGGTGTTTCGAGAGCCGCTCCTCGGCCTGCGCCAACTGTTCGGGCAAGCCGCGCAACACGACAATGTCGCTCGCGCGCAGCTTGGTGGACGGGTCCGGCTCCACGCCGCGAATGCCGTGACGGCGAATCGCCGTCACTTCGACACCCAGTTCGTACAGACCCAGGTCCGCGAGCGTCCGGCCAACCGCGTCGGCGTTCTCGTCGACCGGGACCGATTGTAGCCGCACCTGTTCGTGGCCGTCGTCGTCGTCCATGTCGTCGGCGCCGTGGAAATAGCCGCGCAGCAGCGCATAACGTTCGTCGCGCATTTCTTCCACGCGGCGCACCACGCGGCGCATCGGTATGCCCATCACGACCAGCGTGTGCGAAGCGAGCATCAGGCTCCCCTCTACGATTTCGGGAATCACCTCTGTCGCGCCAGCGGCCAGCAGCTTTTCCAGATCGGCGTCGTCGACGGTACGAACGATCACCGGCAGCGTCGGTTCCAGTTCGTGGATGTTGTGCAGCACGCGTAATGCCGAAGGCGTGTTTGCATACGTAATCGCGATCGCCGCGGCGCGATGAATACCGGCCGCGAGCAGCGATTCGCGGCGGCCCGCATCGCCGAACACGACAGACTCGCCCGCGGCGGCTGCCGCTTGCACGCGGTCCGGGTCGAGGTCCAGCGCGACATACGACAAACCTTCGTGTTCGAGCATGCGCGCAAGGTTCTGCCCGGAGCGCCCGTAGCCGCAGATGATCACGTGGCCGCTTTGCTTCAGGCTCTGCGTGGCGATGCGCGTCATTTGCAACGACTGCATCATCCATTCAGTCGAAGACAGCCGCAGCACGATACGGTCCGCGTTCTGGATCAGGAACGGCGCGGCGAGCATCGAGAGCAGCATCGCCGCAAGAATTGCCTGCAGCAGCGTGGCGTCGACGAGATGTTTGTCGAGAATCAGATTCAGCAGCACGAAGCCGAACTCGCCCGCTTGCGCGAGGCCGATACCCGTACGCATGGCGACGCCCGGCGACGCCCCGAACAAACGCGAAAGCCCCGTGATCATGACGGCCTTGAGCAGAATGGGACCGATCAGGAAGCCGAGCACGATCAGCGGATGCTCCCAGATCACGCGGGGATTCAACAGCATGCCGGTCGTGACGAAGAAAAGCCCGAGCAGCACGTCGCGAAACGGCTTGATGTCTTCTTCCACCTGATGCCGGTACGGCGTTTCCGCGATCAACATGCCTGCGATGAATGCGCCTAGCGCGAGCGACAGCCCGAACTTGTCCGTGATGAACGCCGAGCCGAGCGTCACGAGCAGCAGATTGAGAATGAACAGTTCCTGCGAGCGGCGCCGCGCGACCACATTGAACCAGCGCGTCATGAAGCGCTGTCCGACGATCAGCAGCAGCGACAAAGCGACGACGATCTTGATGGCCGCGACGCCGAGCGCGTTGACGAGGTCTTTCGAATCGCCGCCCAGCGCCGAGATAATGATCAGGAGCGGCACCACCGCGAGATCCTGGAAAAGGAGCACACCGAAGATATTGCGGCCATGCTCGGTTTCGATTTCAAGCCGCTCCGCAAGCATTTTGCTGACAATCGCCGTCGACGACATCGCCAGCGCGCCGCCGAGCGCAACGCTCGCTTGCCATTTGATATGCACCCAACGCTCGAACACGAAACCGAGCGTGACCGCGATCGCGATCGTGCCCAACACCTGCAATAGACCGAGACCGAACACGAGCCGGCGCATGGAGCGCAGCTTCGCGAGCGAAAACTCGAGGCCGATCGAAAACATCAGGAACACGACGCCGAACTCCGCGAGGTTCTGCGCGCCCACGGAATCGGGAACGAGGCCCAACGCATTCGGCCCAACGACGATGCCGACGCTCAGATAGCCGAGCATCGGCGGAAGATTCAGAAAGCGAAAAATCACCACGCCCGCGACCGAGGCCAGCAGCAGGAAAAGCGTCATTTCGAGCGGGGAAATCATCGGCAAAAACGCATGAGTGAAGCGTCCTCGTTCGTCAGCGGAACCGCGCACGCAACACGCCGTGCGACAAGGTTGAGGGGCCGTTATAGGGGGCGATAAAGCGGCCGTTGAAGGGGCCGATGAAGGCAGCGGCTTTGCACAGCAGGCCCGGCGCGGCGAACAAGCGCCTTTGCTATACTTCGCGAATGATAGCGAAAATCAATGGCGACCGGGCACTTGCGCTCGCTCGTGACGTGCTCGACATCGAAGCGGACGCCGTGCGCGCGCTTCGCGATCAACTCGACGGCGCCTTCGTCGGCGCGGTCGAACTCATCATGGGTTGCCGCGGGCGCGTTGTGGTCTCGGGCATCGGCAAATCCGGGCATGTGGCCCGCAAGCTCGCGGCCACGTTGGCCAGCACCGGCACACCGGCGTTCTTCGTGCATCCTGCTGAAGCGAGTCATGGCGATCTCGGCATGGTCACCGCCGACGACGTATTTCTCGCGTTGTCCAATTCCGGCGAAACCGAAGAACTCGTGGCAATTCTGCCGCTCATCAAGCGGATCGGCGCAAAGCTGATCGCAATGACCGGCCGCCCGTCGTCGAGCCTCGCGAAACTGGCCGACGTCCATCTGAATTCTGCCGTAGCGAAAGAAGCGTGTCCGATGAATCTTGCGCCTACAGCGAGCACCACGGCGGCGCTCGCGCTCGGCGACGCGCTCGCGGTCGCCGTGCTCGACGCGCGTGGCTTCGGCCGCGACGACTTCGCGCGCTCGCATCCGGGCGGCGCACTCGGCCGGCGCCTGCTTACTTATGTTAGCGACGTCATGCGCACGGGCGACCAGGTGCCGAAGGTCACGCCCGAAGCGACCGTACGCGACGCGTTGTTCCAGTTGACGGCCAAGCGCATGGGCATGACTGCGATCGTCGACAGCGAAGACCGCGTGAAGGGCATTTTCACCGACGGCGACTTGCGCCGCGTGCTGGAGCGTGACGGCGATTTTCGCGCGCTGTCGATCGCTTCGGTCATGACTGCCGACCCGCGCACCATCGGCCCGGATCATCTCGCAGTGGAAGCCGTGGAACTGATGGAGCGCCATCGCATCAATCAGATGCTGGTCGTCGACGAAGCGGGCAAGCTCATCGGCGCACTCAACATGCACGACCTGTTCTCGAAAAAGGTGATCTGATGGCCGTCGCGCCCCCTACCGCTACCGAACGCGCAAGCCGCGTGAAGCTGATGATTTTCGACGTCGACGGTGTACTGACCGACGGCGGGCTGCTCTTCACGGCGGAAGGCGACACGATGAAGGCTTTCAATTCCATGGACGGCCACGGCATGAAGCTGCTGCGCCAGGCCGGCATTGAAACGGCGATCATTACCGGGCGCAAGTCGGGCATCGTCGCCGCGCGCGCGAAAGAAATGCATATCACGCACGTGTATCAGGGCATCGAGAACAAGCCGCAGGCGTTCGCGGAGTTGCTCCAGGCGACCGGCATGAGTGCGGAACAATGCGGCTACATGGGCGACGACTGGGTCGATCTCGGCGTGATGCTGAAGGTCGGCTTCGCGGCCGCACCGGCTAATTCGCATCCTGAAGTGATCGCGCGAGCCCACTGGGTCAGCGAGGCGCGCGGCGGCCACGGCGCGGCCCGCGAAGTGTGCGACACGCTGTTGCGCGCCCAGCACAAGTACGAGGCGCTGCTCGCAGCCGCCTGTAGCGGCGAACAGCGGGGCCTCGTCGGATGAATCAGTTTCGCCTGACTTCGCTGATCCCGCTCGTCGCGATGGCCGCTCTCGCGGGCATCACGTGGTGGCTTCTGCAAGCCACGTTGCCGCGGCAAAACGAAGGTGCGGTGCGTCCGAAGGAGCACACGCCCGACTACTTCGCCGACAACTTTTCGGTTTCCGAACTCGATCAGTCGGGCTCGACGCAATATCGCCTGACCGCGCAGTCGCTGGTTCACTACGAAGACGACGAACTGAGCGATCTCGTTAAGCCCGCGATGCGCGCGTTCCAGCCGGGCAAGCCGATCGTCACTGCAACCGGCGATACCGGCAAGGTCAACGGCGACGCGTCCATCGTCGACCTGTATGGCAACGCACGCATCCTGCGCGCGCCAGGTTATGGCGACCCGCAGATGCAAGCCGATTCCGAGCATTTCCGCGTGCTGGTCAACGACGATGTGATCGAGACGGAAAAGCCGGTTAAACTTCAGCGCGGCGTCTCCGTAATGACTGCCAGCGGCATGAACTACAACAACGTCACCCGGGTGATGCAGCTCTTCGGCAATGTGAAAGGCGCGATCGCCGCGTCCGACGCCGGCGGCAGCTCGCCCAAGTAACCCGGGTAAATCCATTCCAGGCGTGACTGCATGAACGAATCGTTCCCCCGTTTTCATACCGGCCGCTCGCGAACCCTGTCCGCGTGCCGCGCCGGACTTGCTGCGCTGATTATCGCGTTGCCGCTCGCCGGCTTCGCGCCGCTCGCGCACGCAGACCGCGCCGACAAGGACAAGCCGCTCAATATCGAAGCGGACAACATGACTTACGACGACCTCAAACAGGTCAACATCTTCACCGGCCATGTGGTCGCGACCAAAGGCACGATCGTGATCAAGGCCGACCGTGTCGACGTGACGCAAGACCCGCAGGGCTATCAGTACGCAACCGGCACCTCGACCGGCGGCAATCTGTCGTATTTCCGTCAGAAGCGCGAAGGTCTCGATGAATACATCGAAGGCACGGCCGTTCGTATCGACTACGACGGCAAGCAGGACCTGACCACACTCACCACGAATGCGACCGTCAAGCGTCTGCAAGGCCTTTCCACGGTGATGGACCAGGTGCACGGCAGCGTCATTACATATGACGGCCAAAAGGACTTCTACACCGCGAAGGCAGGCAAGGACGTCGCGGGACCGGGCAACCCGAGCGGCCGTGTGCGCGCGATGCTGTCGCCGCGTAACGGCGGCGCGGCGCCGCTGAACGGTGCGTCGGCCACGCTCGCGCCGTCCACCACGATTCAGGGAGCGCCGAATCAGTGAGCACCTCCGCGTCCCTCCCCAATCGCAAGCCGGCCGGCACCAGTAGTTCGCTGGTCGTACGCAATCTGAAGAAGCGCTACGGTTCCCGCACAGTCGTCAAAGACGTCTCGCTCGACGTAAAAAGCGGCGAAGTGGTCGGGCTGCTCGGGCCGAACGGCGCGGGCAAGACCACGTCGTTTTATATGATCGTCGGCCTCGTGCCGCTCGACGCAGGCGAAATCGATCTGGACGGCAAGTCCATCAGCTTGTTGCCGATCCACAAGCGTGCTTCGCTCGGGCTCTCGTATCTGCCGCAGGAAGCTTCGGTGTTCCGCAAGCTTTCCGTCGAGCAGAATATTCGCGCGGTGCTGGAATTGCAGCACGAAGACAACGGCAAGCGCCTCACAAAAGACGCAATCACGAGCCGCGTGGAAGCTTTGCTGGACGAGCTGCAAATCTCGCATTTGCGCGACAATCCTGCGTTGTCGCTGTCGGGCGGCGAACGCCGCCGGGTGGAAATCGCGCGGGCGCTCGCCACCAATCCGAGCTTCATTCTGCTGGACGAGCCGTTCGCGGGCGTCGATCCGATTGCGGTGCTCGAAATCCAGAAGATCGTTAAATTTCTGAAGCAACGCAATATTGGTGTGCTAATCACCGACCACAACGTGCGTGAAACGCTCGGTATCTGCGATCACGCCTACATCATCAGCGACGGCAGCGTGCTGGCCGCCGGCGCGCCGAGCGAAATCATCGAAAACGAAAGCGTGCGGCGCGTCTATCTGGGCGAGCATTTCCGCATGTAAGTGCTGGCGGGAATCGGCGGCGCCACGCGCGTTTGCCGGTTCTTCCGTGGCAAGCGCCCGGGCCTGCTCCTGTCGCGGGCGGCCCGCGCCCGGCGTCGCCGGGACCGGCGCAGCGTAATTGCGAATTCGCAAGGTATCGCGGTCGTGGCAAACTCTCTACAATGAATCTGAACTTGCCATGAAAGCCAGCCTCCAACTCCGCCTATCGCAGCATCTTGCGTTGACCCCGCAACTGCAGCAGTCCATCCGGCTGCTTCAGCTGTCCACGCTCGAACTGCAGCAGGAAGTGGCAACCGCGATCTCGCAGAATCCGCTCCTCGAGAACGAGGACGACTGGATCGCGAGCCCGCTTCGCGTGGCGGCCGACGGTTCGCTGATTACCCAGGCGCCCAGTTCGTCGGCGCCACCCGACCAGATGGGCGGCAACGGCTCGTCATCGTCCAGCAGCAGTGAGCGCGCGGAAAACGGCGAGCCGCAAGGCGTAGACGAGTACAACGGCCTTTCGGGCGACAGCAACGGCGACGCGTCGCAATGGAATCTCGACGACTACGGTCGCTCCGGCAACGCCTCCGACGACGACGATCTACCGCCGCTGCAAATTCACGAATCGAGTACTTCGCTGCGCGATCACCTGATGGCGCAACTCCGCGTTACGCAGGCTGGTCAGCGTGACCGGGCGCTGATTACCTTCCTGATCGAGTCGCTAGACGACGACGGCTACCTTGCCGCCACGCTCGACGAAGTGCTCGCGGATCTGCCCGAAGAACTCGAAGTCGACCTCGACGAACTGAATGCCGCGCTCGCGCTGCTGCATAGCTTCGACCCGGCAGGCGTAGGCGCACGTTCCGCCTCCGAGTGTCTCAAGCTGCAATTATTGCGGCTGCCGCCCTCGCCCACGCGAACGCTCGCGCTCGAAATCGTCGCCCATTATCTGGAACTGCTGGCCGCGCGCGATTTCACGCGTCTGCGCAAGCATCTGAAAGCAAACGACGACGACCTGCGCGACGCGCACATGCTAATCCGCTCGCTCGAGCCGTTCCCCGGCGCGGCGTACGGCAAGGCCGAAGCGGACTACGTGGTGCCGGACATCATGGTGCGCAAAACTGCCCAAGGTTGGCAGGCTGAACTCAATCCCGAAGTGGTGCCGAAGCTGCGCATCAATCACCTGTACGCCAATATTCTGCGCAACAACCGCGGCGATCCGGGCAGCGGTTCGTTGCGCCAGCAACTGCAGGAAGCGCGCTGGCTCATCAAGAATATTCAGCAACGTTTCGAAACAATCCTGCGCGTCGCGCAGGCCATTGTGGAGCGCCAGAAGAGCTTTTTTGTGCACGGCGAAATTGCTATGCGCCCCTTGGTTTTGCGGGAAATTGCTGATACGCTGGGCCTACACGAGTCGACTGTCTCGCGTGTGACAACCGGTAAGTACATGCTCACCCCGTTCGGGACGCTAGAGTTCAAGTACTTCTTCGGATCGCATGTTTCGACAGACACGGGCGGCGCGGCCTCTTCCACGGCCATTCGCGCGCTCATCAAGCAACTGATAGGAGCGGAAAACGCAAAAACGCCTCTTTCAGACAGCCGCATAGCCGAACTGCTGGCGGAACAGGGCTTCGTGGTCGCACGGCGCACCGTCGCGAAGTATCGCGAAGCACTCAGGATTCCGGCAGTCAACCTGCGCAAGTCTCTGTAGCCCGTCGCCTTCCGTGGCGGGCATTTACCGGCCGCTCCGCAAGTTGGCGGACAGGCCGGCCGATGCGACCTGCCAGAAGTCAGTCACCGGGGGGCGACTCAGGCAAGCCGACAGATCGACCGGACCTACGTCATCGTGCGGACCAAGCGGCCATTAGCTTGGAGAAGCACTATGAATCTGCAGATCAGTGGACACCACCTCGAAGTAACGCCTGCGTTGCGCGAATACGTGATCACCAAACTGGATAGGGTGCTAAGACATTTCGATCAGGTCATCGACGGCAGTGTGGTCCTCTCGGTCGACAACCACAAGGAAAAGGACAAGCGGCAAAAGGTTGAAATCAACCTGCATCTGAAGGGCAAGGACATTTTTGTCGAGAGCTGTGACAGCGACCTCTACGCTGCGATCGATCTCATGATCGACAAGCTCGACCGGCAAGTGATACGTCACAAGGATCGCCTGCAAGGCCATCAGCACGAAGCGATCAAGTATCAACCGGCGCCGCAACTTGACGTGCCGCCGCAGTAAGCGAAATTAGAAGACTTACTTCATTTCGCTTCACCTCAACCGCCCGCATTCGGGCGGTTTTTCGTTGGGATTCCGGTTTGTTTGCCGAATGCTTTGTCGATTGCTTGCCGATTGCTCGCCGGTTCCCACCGGACGATCCTCAAGGTCGTCGCAGCGCGAATCGCCCTGAAAAAAGAACCTATTGAGCATTGATGGCGCGCCGCACCATACGCCGTCGCCCTGTTCTATAATGTTCCGGTTACCATCGGGGTCTAGGTCGCATGCACGCGGTCTGCCGGAGTACTGTGCTTTCGGACTCCAACGCACATCGCGGTGAGCATCAAACGAATGGAACGCCAATCAATCGCCCCAGCGAGGAGAACCCAGGCCACGTTTTCGCCTGTCAACATGAATCGTTTAGCCAAATTTCTTCCCCTCGAGAACGTCGTCGTCGGACTATCGGTCACCAGCAAAAAGCGCGTGTTCGAGCAAGCGGGCCTCATCTTCGAGAACCAGAACGGCATCGCCCGTAGCACGGTCACAGACAATCTGTTTGCGCGCGAGCGCCTCGGATCGACAGGGCTTGGCGAAGGCGTCGCGATTCCGCACGGCCGCATCAAAGGACTCAAGCAGCCGCTCGCCGCGTTTGTCCGTCTGGCCGAACCCATTCCCTTCGAATCGCCCGACGGCCAGCCGGTCTCGCTGCTGATCTTCCTGCTCGTGCCTGAACAGGCCACGCAGCAGCACCTCGAAATCCTTTCGGAAATCGCGCAACTTTTGTCCGATCGCGAGGCCCGCGAGCGCCTGCATACGGAAGAAGACCGCGAATCATTGCATCGCCTGCTCACTCAGTGGCAACCTTGATGCAGCGGCGGTCATCCGCACGCCGCCTATCCGCACGTCCCACCGCCCGCGTGCGGATATAGTCAGGCTCGGCGAACGGCCCGCGTTAGCGTGGCCGGCGGTTTGCCCGGCAAGCGGCCAACACTGGAGTCACTGACTCATGGATACGTCCAGCATCAACGCCCAGAGCATTTTCGACGATAACGCCGCCACGCTGAAGCTAAGCTGGCTGACAGGGCATGAAGGCTGGGAACGCGGCTTTTCTTCAGAATCGGTCGCCAATGCCACGTCGAGCGCCGACCTCGTCGGCCACTTGAACCTGATCCACCCGAACCGGATCCAGGTGCTCGGCGACGCCGAAATCGACTACTACAAGCGCCAGACCGACGAAGACCGCTCGCGCCACATGGCCGAGCTGATTGCGTTGGAACCGCCGTTCCTCGTGGTGGCGGGCGGCGTCGCGGCTCCGCCGGAACTGGTGCTTCGCTGCACGCGCTCGTCCACACCGCTTTTTACGACGCCGATGTCGGCGGCCGCGGTGATCGACAGCCTGCGCCTCTACATGTCGCGCATTCTCGCGCCGCGCGCCACGTTGCATGGCGTATTTCTCGACATTCTCGGCATGGGCGTGCTGCTCACCGGCGACTCGGGTCTCGGCAAAAGCGAGCTCGGTCTCGAACTCATTAGCCGCGGCCACGGCCTCGTCGCCGACGACGCCGTCGACTTCGTCCGGCTAGGCCCGGACTTCGTCGAAGGGCGCTGCCCGCCGCTGCTGCAAAATCTGCTGGAAGTACGCGGCCTGGGGCTGCTCGACATCAAGACGATTTTCGGTGAAACCGCCGTGCGCCGGAAAATGAAGCTCAAGTTGATCGTGCAACTGGTACGCCGTCCTGACGGTGAATTCCAGCGGCTGCCGCTGGAGAGCCAAACCGTCGACGTGCTCGGCCTGCCCATCAGCAAGGTCACGATTCAGGTGGCCGCAGGCCGCAACCTCGCGGTGCTGGTCGAAGCTGCGGTGCGCAACACCATCCTGCAATTGCGCGGCATCGACACGCTGCGCGACTTCATGGACCGGCAGCGCCTCGCCATGCAGGACCCGGATAGTCAGTTTCCCGGCAAACTGATCTGAGTCGGTCGTACATAGAGTACTTGCAGCCCACGCCCATGGCCGGTTGCAGGTACGCGCGAGAGCAGTCAGATGCTATGATGAAACGGACCGATTTCACGACTCCATGCGCATAATCCTCATCACCGGCATATCCGGCTCTGGCAAATCCGTCGCGCTCAACGCGCTTGAGGACGCGGGCTATTACTGCGTCGACAATTTGCCGCCGCGCTTTTTGCCCGAACTCGCCTCCTATCTCGCCGAAGACGGAAATGACCGCCTCGCGGTCGCGATCGACGCGCGCTCGAGTGCGTCACTCGACGACATGCCTGCGATGATCCGCGACCTCTCGCGCGCTCACGACGTGCGGGTGCTGTTCCTCAACGCGAGCACGCAGTCGCTGATTCAGCGCTTCTCGGAAACGCGTCGCCGCCATCCGTTGTCGGGCTCGACCGCGCATGACGCAGATGTCGGCTTGCTCACGTCGCTCGCGGAGGCAATTGAACGCGAGCGCGAGCTCGTCGCGGGACTTGCCGAATTCGGCCATCAGATCGACACGAGCAACTTGCGCGCGAACGTGCTGCGCCAGTGGGTGAAGCGTTTTATCGAGCAGGAGCATGCAGGTCTCGTGCTGATGTTCGAGTCGTTCGGCTTCAAACGCGGCGTGCCGCTCGACGCCGATTTCGTGTTCGATGTACGCACGCTGCCAAACCCGTACTACGACCATGAGTTGCGCCCGCTGACGGGTCTCGACAAACCGGTGATCGATTTTCTGGACGCGCTGCCGGTCGTTCACGAAATGATCGACGATATCGAGAAGTTCCTCGCCAAATGGCTGCCGCATTTCCGCGACGACAATCGTAGTTATCTGACAGTCGCGATTGGTTGTACGGGCGGCCAACATCGCTCGGTGTTCATTGCGGAGACGCTTGCCGCGCGTCTCGCCAATACAGCGAATGTAATCGTGCGGCATCGCGACGCACCGGTCGACGCCGGGGCGTCATCGAAGTTAGTGGCTTAACCGGCCGCATCGCGCGGCCTTAACTCGAAGCGTTGCGCCATGTCCTCTACTTCTACTGTGCTCGCCGATGTGCCGCTGTTCCCGCTGCATACCGTTCTGTTTCCTGACGGCATTCTGCCGCTGAAAATCTTCGAAGCGCGCTACCTCGATATGGCGCGCGACTGCCTGCGCGAAAAGACGCCGTTCGGCGTGTGCCTGCTGAAAAGCGGCGCCGAGGTCGCGCGGGAACACGAGCCTTCGGTGCCCGAATCAATCGGCTGCCTCGCCGAAATTGAAGAATGCGACGTTGAGACCTTCGGCATGCTGTTGATTCGCGCGCGCGGCACGCGGCGCTTCCGGCTGCTGTCGCATCGTGTGGAAAGCAGCGGTTTGCTGGTCGGTATGGCCGAGCCGCTCGGCGAAGACCGGCCGCTAGAAGGCAACCAGCAACTCGCCAAGTTCGGCGCGTGCGCGGAAGTGCTGGAGCGCATCATCGCGACGATCCAGGAGCGCGACCCGGAAAGCTTGCCGTTCGCGGAACCGTTCAGACTCGAAGACCCGTCGTGGGTGTCCAACCGTCTCGCCGAAGTACTGCCGATCGCACTAAAAGCGCGGCAGAAACTCATGGAAATGCTGGATGCCGGCGCGCGCATCGACGTGGTTCATCACTACATGCAACAGCATCAACTGCTGTAAGAAGCGACTCTGAGCGTGACCGCTCAGATCAGCGAACCCCGCAGACTCTCCAGAAGTTTTCGTACGGGCGCGGGCACGCCGAAAGAATCGAGGTCGCTTACCGACACCCAAGCCGTGTCCGCATCGCGTAACGCCGCGAGAGCGCCGACACTACGATCGAACTCTGCGAGCCGTGGCTCGATTTCCAGCTTGAAGTGCGTGAACACATGCGTGAGCGGCGCGAGCGGCGACACCGCACCGTCGCCGCCGAACTCGCGCGCTCGCGTGGCGAGTGCCGCTTCGTCGGCGGCCTCGGGCAAGCTCCACAGGCCGCCCCAGATACCGGACGGTGGGCGCTTTTCGAGCATTACCGCGTCACCGTCGCGCAGCACGAGCATCCACGTGCGACGCGTCGGCACCGCTTTCTTCGGACGCGCGGCCGGCAGTTCGCGCTGACGTCCCGTCACGTTCGCAACACAGTCGGCGGCGAACGGACAACGCAAACAGTCGGGCTTTCCGCGCACGCATAACGTGGCGCCAAGGTCCATCAGACCTTGCGTGTACGCGCTGACTTCGTCGTCCGATGCATTCGACGGCAGCAGCGATTCAGCCAGCGTCCACATGGCATTCTCGACCTTCTTCTCGCCGGGGAATCCTTCGACGCCGAACACTCGCGCGAGCACACGCTTCACGTTGCCGTCGAGAATCGTCGCGCGGGCGCCGAACGCGAACGACGCGATCGCCGCCGCCGTCGAACGCCCGATGCCGGGCAGTTCCGCGAGTTCGTCCACCGAAGCCGGGAACGCGCCGCCGTGCCGCTCGACGACCGCCTGCGCGCAGCGATGCAGATTGCGGGCGCGCGTGTAATAGCCGAGGCCGGCCCACAGCGCCATGACGTCATCAACAGGAGCCGCGGCAAGCGCGGCAACATCCGGAAAGCGCGCGAGAAACTTCGCGTAGTACGGAATCACCGTCGACACTTGCGTCTGCTGCAGCATGATTTCCGACAGCCAGATGCGATAGGCGTCGCGCGTGTTCTGCCATGGCAGGTCATGGCGCCCGTGCATGCGCTGCCATGCGATCAGCCGGGCGGCAAACCCGGACGTCAGTGCAGATGCGGGCACCGTGGATACAGCAGGCGCGGCGGACGGCGCGGAACGCGGACCGGACTTAGGAGTTAAGCGGGAAGGCATCGAAAATTAGCGCTGACAGGTGGGACAAAAGTAAGTGGAGCGCTGACCTTGCACGATCTGTCTGATCGGCGTGCCGCACACGCGGCACGGCTGCCCCGCGCGGTCATAGACGAAATAATCGAGCTGGAAGTACCCGCTTTCGCCATTGCTGCCGACGAAATCGCGCAGCGTGCTACCGCCTTTCTCGATCGCCGCTGCGAGCGTCACGCGTACAGCATCGGCCAACAATCCGTAGCGTACGAGCGAGACGCGGCCTGCCGCGATGGTGGGCCGGATACCTGCGCGAAAGAGGCTTTCGGACGCATAGATATTCCCCACGCCGACGACGATTTCGCCGGCCAGCAGAGCCTGCTTCACCGACACCTTGCGCCCGCGTGTGAGCCGGTGCATGAGCGCGCCTGAGAATGCGGGCGAAAACGGCTCGACGCCAAGACTCGCAAGCAGCGGATGCTCGAGCACGTCGCCGGCTTCACGCGGATGCCACAACACCGCGCCGAAGCGTCGCGGATCGCGGAAGCGCAGAATGAAATCGTCGAAAATCCAGTCGACGTGGTCGTGCTTCGCCGCGGCCGGAGGATGCGGCACATGACGCAACACACGCAGTGTGCCCGTCATGCCAAGATGCACGATGAACCACCCCGCGTCGATTTCGAACAGCAGATATTTGCCGCGCCGCTCGACGTTGCGCACGACGTGCCCTCGCAAGGTCTTCGCAAGGTCCGCGGGAATCGGCCACCGCAGCGCGGGCGTACGGACATCGACGCGCTGCACCTTGCGGCCGGACACATACGGCTCGATCCCTCGTCGGGTAACCTCAACTTCTGGCAGCTCTGGCATGTCTAACTGGTCTGCAACTTGCGTGAGTGGTTGTGCGCGTATTGTAGCGAGCGCGTTACAATCGTCCGAAACATTGAACGGATTTCCATGAACTTGTCCTTCGTGAAGCTGTTTTCGAAGCGCCCGGCTAGCGCGTCACGCGTGCCGCACGCAGTGTCCGCGCGGCGCTCGCTGGGTGTGGCCGCACTCGCGCTCTGGGCGTTCGCCGCGCTGCCCGCGCACGCGCAGGACCCATCGCCGGAGTCGGACGACACCTCGGTCACGCTGTCCGACCCGCTAGGCCCGCCGTCAGCGGAAGAACAGAAAGCGCTGCCGAACGTGCAACTGACGAGCCAGATCGTATTCCAGGTGCTCGCCGCCGAAGTCGCGTTGCAGCGTAATCAGCCTGCGCCTGCTTATCAGACGTACCTCGCGCTTGCGCGCGACACGCACGATCCGCGCATGGCGCAGCGCGCCACCGAAATCGCGCTGGCCGCGCAAAGTCCGTCGGACGCGTTGGCCGCCGCGCAATTGTGGCAGCAGTATGCGCCGGGCTCGGAGCGCGCCGCACAACTCGACGCGTCGCTGCTGGTACTGTCAGGCAAGCCGGATGACGCAGCGCCGCTGCTTGCGCGCGAACTCGAGAAGGTGCCCGCGCAGAATCGCGGCAGCGCAATTCTTGCGCTCCAGTTGCTGATTTCTCGCGGACCGAATCGCATCGGCGGCCTGCATGTGCTGCAGGACCTGCTGAAGAACGATATGAACCGGCCGGAAGCGCAGCTGGCCGTCGCACGTCAGCAACTGGTTTCCAATGACGCGCCGGGTGCTCGCAAGTCGCTGGAACAGGCGCTCGCGCTTAAGCCTGACTATTTGCCCGCCGCGCTGATGCTGTCGCAAATGGGCCCCGAGGAACGCAAGGAAGGAATCGCGTCGCTCGAAAAATACGTGCAGCAAAACCCGAAGTCGCATGACGCGCGTCTCGCGCTCGCTCAAATGTATCTGGCGAGCGACCGCCTGGACGACGCGCAAAAGCAGTTCGAGATCATGCACAAGGCGAATGCGAACGACCTCACGCCGCTCATGGCGCTCGCGCTCATCAAGATCCAGCAGAAGAACTTCGCAGAGGCGCAGACCTATCTAACGCAGTACGCGCAGCAAGCCGAGAAGACGCCTGGCGCAGATGCGGGGCAAGCGTATATCTATCTGGCGCAGTTGGCGCTCGAACAGAAGAACGAAGCGGCCGCCGCCGACTGGCTAGACAAGATTTCGCCGTCGAGCCAGCAGTACATGCCCGCGCAGATCACGCGCGCGCAGCTGCTCGCGAAGCAAGGCAAGCCTGACGACGCGCGCCGCCAATTGGCCAATCTTCGGCCAGCCGATCCGCGCGACCAGGCGTTGGTCGCACGCACCGATGCAGCCATCCTGTTCGACGCGAAGCGCTACCCTGAGGCGGAAACGCGCCTGCAACAAGCCACGGCGGCATTTCCGGACGACCCGGATCTGAGCTACGACTACGCCATGGCGGCCGAAAAGAACGGCCACTTCGACGTCATGGAAGCACAGTTGCGCAAGCTCATTCAGACGCAACCAGACAATCCCCAGGCGTACAACGCGCTTGGCTATTCGCTTGCCGATCGCAATCAGCGTCTCGCGGAAGCGGACAAGCTGGTCGAGAAGGCGTCGTCGCTTGCGCCGAACGACGCGTTCATCATGGACAGCGTCGGCTGGGTCAAGTACCGCATGGGCAACACGTCGGACGCTATCAAGGTTCTGCGCAAGGCCTACGACATTCAGCCGAACGCTGAAATCGGCGCGCACCTCGGCGAGGTGCTGTGGAAAGCCGGCGATCAGGATCAGGCCCGCGCCGCTTTCCGCGAAGCTCGCAAGCTCGAACCCAACAACGAAACGCTCGTCAAAACGCTACAACGTCTTCAGGTGAACGATCTTTGATGCGTATTTCCCGTTTCAATTCTTTCTCATGGGCGCCGCGTCGCGCGGCGCTCGGGCTCGCTGCGGCGGCCGTCGTGACACTGGCCGGCTGCGCCTCGGTGAAGCCGCAGGGACCGTCCACGTCGAATGCGGCGACCGCGGTGACTACGCAAACGAGCCGTGCTTACCAGGGCCGTTTCGCCGTCCAGTACAACGATCAGAACGGCCAGCAGCGCAACGCGTACGGCAATTTCTCGTGGCAGGAAACGGGCGACACGGTGACCTTGCAATTGCGCAATCCGCTTGGGCAGACACTCGCGATCGTCACGTCGTCGCCGGCTTCAGCCACGCTTGAATTGCCAAACCGCCAACCGCTCACCGCTGACAACGTCTCCACGTTGATGCAGAACGCGCTTGGCTTCGCACTTCCCGTCGAAGGATTGCGTTACTGGCTGCAGCCTTCGCCCGCGCCCACCTCGCGTGCCAAGACGGAACGGGATCCGGAACAGCCGTCGCGCTTCAAGGAGATCACTCAGGACGGCTGGACGATCGACTATCTTGCCTACGCCGAAGCGCCGGCTACTGGCGTAAAGCGGGTGAATCTGACGCGCTCGGAGCCGCCGCTCGACATCAAGCTTGTACTGGACCAGTAAAACGCGCGTCTCGCGCTCTTGCCGCTTATTCGGCGCCACCTCGGCGCATGCAGCCTCGACATGATCGAAACGACCGACTCGCTGCGCGATTGCCTCGCGCCAGCGAAACTCAACCTCTTTCTGCACATTACCGGGCGCCGGCCGGACGGCTATCACACGCTGCAAACGGTCTTCCAGTTACTCGACTGGGGCGACACGCTGCACTTCAGGCGTCGCGCCGATGGCCTCATCACGCGTAGCACCGAAATCGCCGACGTGCCCCCCGAACACGACCTCACCGTGCGCGCCGCCACGCTTCTGAAAGCGCATACAGGCTCGCCGGAAGGCGTCGACATCGAAATCGAAAAGCGCCTGCCTATGGGCGCAGGGCTTGGCGGCGGCAGTTCGGACGCCGCCACCACGCTGCTCGCGCTGAACCGGCTTTGGAAATTGCACGTGCCGCGGCTGGAATTGCAGGCGCTGGCATTGAAGCTCGGCGCCGATGTGCCATTTTTTGTTTTTGGAAAAAATGCGTTTGCCCAGGGTGTCGGCGAAGCTTTAGACGTTGTACAATTGCCGCCGCGTCATTTCTTGGTAGTGACGCCGAGGGTTCATGTTCCGACTGCAGCGATTTTTTCCGAAAAAGCGTTGACAAGAGATTCAAAAGCCCTCACAATTACGGACTTTCCTGCAGAACTTAGCTGCAACACTGAATGGCCAGAGAGCTTTGGCCGTAATGACATGCAGCAGGTTGTCGTCGGAAAGTACGCGGAAGTAGCGCAAGTGCTGCGATGGTTTGAAAACGTCGCGCCGGCGCGGATGTCCGGATCTGGTGCAAGTGTCTTTGCAGCGTTCCGTAGTAAAGCTGAAGCAGAAGCGGTGCAAGCTAAACTGCCAGGCGAATGGAACAGCGCAGTGGCCGCCAGTCTGGAACAACATCCACTCTTTGCTTTCGCGTCATAAGTTTTGCATCGTCGAACGAAACTCCACGTTCGGCGGAGCTCAAAGTTAGTGTAGGGGAGTCGCCAAGCTGGTTAAGGCACCGGATTTTGATTCCGGCATGCAAAGGTTCGAATCCTTTCTCCCCTGCCAATAATTCTCGCATTTCCCCTCGCCCCCAGCCTGAAGCAGGTGCACGATGAGCAGCCATGACGGCCTGATGGTTTTTACTGGCAACGCAAATCCCGCGCTTGCACAGGAAGTCGTCAAAATCCTCGGTATTCCCCTCGGCAAAGCAATGGTTAGCCGTTTCTCGGACGGTGAAATCCAGGTCGAGATTCAGGAAAACGTGCGTGGCAAAGACGTCTTTGTTCTGCAGTCCACGTGCGCACCGGCGAATGACAACCTGATGGAACTGATGATCATGGTCGACGCGCTCAAGCGCGCATCGGCCGGTCGGATCACGGCAGCCATCCCCTACTTCGGTTATGCACGTCAGGATCGCCGCCCTCGTTCGGCGCGCGTCGCCATCTCGGCGAAAATCGTGGCGAACATGCTGGAAATTGCAGGCGTCGAGCGGATCATCACGATGGATCTGCACGCCGACCAGATTCAAGGCTTCTTCGACATCCCCGTCGACAACATCTACGCTACGCCCGTGCTGCTCGGCGATCTGCGCAAGCAGAACTACGAGAACCTGCTGGTCGTTTCGCCGGACGTCGGCGGCGTGGTGCGTGCCCGGGCATTGGCGAAGCAGTTGAACTGCGACCTCGCGATCATCGACAAACGTCGCCCGAAGGCGAACGTTGCCGAGGTGATGAACATCATCGGTGAAGTGGAAGGCCGGACCTGCGTGATCATGGACGACATGGTCGACACTGCCGGCACCCTTTGCAAGGCGGCTCAGGTTTTGAAGGAACGTGGCGCGAAGCAGGTTTTCGCTTATGCCACTCACCCGGTTCTGTCGGGCGGCGCCGGCGAGCGCATTGCCGCATCCGCACTCGACGAACTCGTTGTCACGGACACGATCCCGCTCGGTGAAGAAGCCCGCTCGTGCGCGAAGATCCGTTCGTTGACCAGCGCCGGCCTGCTTGCCGAAACGTTCTCGCGGATCCGCCGCGGCGATTCGGTCATGTCGCTGTTCGCTGAAAGTTAAGTATTTGCGAAGGCGCGGTGTATCGCTCTATGCGACACACGCGCTTTTGCACAATCGGCGTGAACGAACGAAGGTTCATGCCGCAGCTCTGGGGCCTCAGCCATAACGGCTTGCGGGCCCCGTTTTTACTGCCTGGTCGCGGGCAGTGCATTGGAGATTCAAAATGAAAGTTGTCGCTTTCGAGCGTTCTTTGCAAGGTACGGGTGCGAGCCGCCGCCTGCGTAACTCGGGCAAGACCCCGGGCATCGTATATGGCGCTGGTGCTGAAACGCAATTGGTCGAACTGGACCACAACGCGCTGTGGCACGCGCTGAAGAAAGAAGTTTTCCACTCATCGATCCTCGATCTGGAAGTTGGTGGCAAGTCGCAACAGGTTCTGCTGCGCGACGTGCAATATCACCCGTTCCGTCAGCTCGTGCTGCACGTGGACTTCCAGCGTGTCGACGCATCGAAGAAGCTGCACACCAAGGTGCCGCTGCACTTCATGAACCAGGAAAGCAACCCGGCTGTGAAGCTGGCGAGCGCGGTGATCTCGCACGTCGTCAATGAACTGGAAATCGAGTGCCTGCCGTCGGCACTGCCTGAATTCATTGAAGTCGACCTGGCCAAGATCGAAGCTGGTCAATCGGTTCACGCTAAAGACATCCCGCTGCCGGCAGGCGTGTCGCTGGTTGCTCACGTCGAAGCAGAAAACCCGGTGGTCGCTGCTGCAACGATCCCGGCTGGCGCAGTGTCCGAAAGCGACGCCGCCGCTGGTGAAGGCGAAACGCCGGCTGCTTGAGTGCGCCTCGCGCAGTGAGCAAGTAATCCTCTCGATCCGTTTCAATGAGACGATCGATGTGACCCGCCGAGGTTCGCCCCGGCGGGTTTTTTTTCGGTTATTTCGGCCCGGCCGCGTTTGGCTTGCGGGCCAGATGGACCCACTCAATCATGATCAAGCTGATCGTCGGCCTCGGCAATCCGGGCGCCGAGTACACTGCGACGCGCCATAACGCCGGCTTCTGGCTGGTGGATCAACTGGCGCGCGAGGCGGGCACGACGCTGCGCGATGAGCGGCGCTTCCATGGCTTCTACGCGAAGGCCCGACTCCACGGCGAGGAAGTGCATCTGCTGGAGCCGCAGACTTATATGAACCGCTCGGGTCAGTCCGTCGTTGCGGTGGCGCAGTTCTTCAAGATTCTTCCCGACGAGATACTCGTCGCGCACGACGAACTCGACATGCCGCCCGGCAGCGTCAAGCTCAAGCTCGGCGGGGGGAGCGGCGGACACAATGGCTTGAAGGACATCACCGCGCATTTGTCGTCGCAGCAATATTGGCGGCTGCGCATCGGCATCGGGCATCCACGCGACCTGATCCCCGAAAGTGCGCGCGCGGGCGCCAAGCCCGACGTCGCGAACTACGTGCTGAAACCGCCGCGGCGTGAAGAGCAGGACGTGATCGACGCGTCCATCGAGCGCGCGTTGGCAGTCATGCCGCAGATCATTAAAGGCGAGCTTGAACGGGCAATGATGCAACTGCATCGCAATTCTTAAGCTGTGTTGCTGGCGGCGTAGGTTGGGATGAAGCAGCGCGGCCTCGTGCCGGAGCAGCAAGAGCGGCCGGAGCGCCAACCCCAATCAACCGCGTTGCAACGATGGGAGAGCGCTTTGAGCCGATACTGGAGTGACATTGTTCACCGTCTGACGCCGTATGTGCCGGGCGAACAGCCCCTGCTCGCCCATCCGGTCAAGCTGAACACCAACGAAAATCCCTACCCTCCGTCGCCCCGCGTGCTCGAGGCGATTCGTCAGGAACTCGGCGACGCCGGCGAGTCGCTGCGCCGCTACCCGGACCCCACCGCGTTCAAGTTGCGCGAAACGGTCGCCGCCTATCACGGCATCCGTCCGGATCAGGTGTTTGCGGGCAACGGCTCAGATGAAGTGCTTGCGCTCACCTTCCAGGCTTTGCTGAAGCACGACAAGCCTCTGCTGTTCCCTGACATCACGTACAGCTTCTATCCCACGTACGCGAGACTTTTCGAGGTCGCCTACCAGACGATTCCGCTCGACGACAGTTTCGCGATCAACGTCGACGACTACGCCATTGCGAACGGCGGCATCCTGTTTCCGAATCCGAATGCGCCCACCGGACGTCCGTTGCCGCTCGCCGATATTGAGCGCCTCGTAAAGAAAAGCGCGGATTCCGTTGTGGTAATCGACGAGGCCTATGTGGACTTCGGCGCCGAATCGGCGATCGGACTGATCGACCGCTATCCGAATCTGCTCGTCGTGCAGACAGTGTCCAAGTCGCGCTCGCTGGCGGGCATGCGCGTCGGCTTCGCCTTTGGCAACGCGGAGCTGATCGACGCGCTCAATCGTGTAAAAGACAGCTTCAATTCGTATCCGCTCGACCGCCTCGCACAAGTCGCCGCGCGCGCGGCATACGAAGACGACCGGTGGTTTCGCGACACCTGCGCAAAGGTAATTGAAAGCCGCGAGCGATTGAGCGCGGGACTAACGGCGCTAGGCTTCGACGTCGTGCCGTCGGCAGCTAATCTGCTGTTTGCGCGTCATGAGGCCTACGACGCGGCAATGCTCGTGTCGCTCCTTCGTGAAAGGGAGATTTTCGTGCGCCACTGCAACGCACCGAGAATCGACCAGCACCTGCGCATTTCGGTCGGTACGGACGCGGAATGCGGCGTTCTGCTCGACGCATTGCGCGACATATTCAGCGCTTACATCGGCTGAGCGGATCTGCGCAAAAAAACGGCAAGGCCCGTGCCTCGCCGCTTCGCGTTTTCACCGCAAGAACATCACGCGCTCTTTGCCGCCTGCAGCGCGTGGTATTTCGCCATCAAGCCTTCCGGCGTTTCGAGGTGCTCGGGATCGCGCGGAATGCACTCGACCGGACACACTTGGATGCACTGCGGTTCGTCAAAATGACCGACGCACTCAGTGCACTTCTTTGGGTCAATCACGTAGATTTCCGGGCCCATCGAAATCGCGTCGTTCGGGCACTCGGGCTCGCACACGTCGCAATTGATGCACTCGTCGGTAATCATCAGGGCCATACTTCTCTCACTTCGCGCCGGCCGCAGCCGGCTTTGATCCGTCAAACCGACAGTTTACGCCGGTTACGGCTGCGCCGCCGGAGCACCGTTATCCGGGTCCAACGCCGCAACCTTCTCCTTCAGCCATTTTTCGACCGACGGGAAAACGAACTTGCTCACGTCGCCGCCCAACTGCGCGATCTCGCGCACGATCGTGCCCGAAATGAACTGATACTGATCGGACGGCGTCATGAACATGGTTTCGACGTCGGGCAACAGATAGCGGTTCATGCCCGCCATCTGGAACTCATACTCGAAGTCGGACACGGCGCGCAGCCCGCGCACGATCACTCGCGCGTTGTTGCTGCGAACGAAGTCCTTGAGCAGCCCTTTGAAGCTCATGACCTGAACATTCGGGTAATGGCCCAGCACTTCGTGAGCGATATCGAGCCGCTCTTTGAGCGTAAAGAACGGCTTCTTGTTGCGGCTGTCGGCGACGCCGACCACCAGCGTGTCGAAGATGCTCGACGCGCGCCGAACGAGGTCTTCGTGACCGCGCGTTAGCGGATCGAACGTGCCCGGGTACACGGCGACTACCATGAGACTTCTCCTCTCTTCAGACAGATGGGCACGTCAAAGCGTCCACGCGACGCATTTGGCACCGGCCGCACGCGTGACGGCAAACCGTCCGGCGCTTGTTATGGAAGGCGCATTATTCCTCATTTTCGCGCTGCAGCAAATGGAAGTGGACAGCGCCCGCCTTACCCTGCCGGACGATTTCCCACCCGGCAAGCGCTTCGTTCGCGCCGGGCTCGATCGCCACGCCGGCTTCTACATACAGGAAACCGTCGCTGCTCACGAGCGGAGCCGCCAGCCCGAGCGCTTTGTCCAGTACATCCGAGCCAAACGGCGGATCGAGGAATACCACATCGAACGAACCGGGCGGCAGACTCGCTGCAAGACGCAAACCGTCGGCCTCGGCAATTTCGATCATGCGCGCCCCGAGTCGTTCCTGGTTGGCCCGCAACTGGCTCGCCGCTCGCGAGTTGCGCTCGACCATCAGTACCCGTGCGGCGCCGCGCGACGCCGCTTCGAAGCCGAGCGCGCCGCTGCCGGCAAAGAGATCGAGGCAGCGCTGGCCGTCCAGACGTTGCCCGAGCCAGTTGAACAGCGTTTCGCGAACCCGGTCCGGCGTGGGGCGCAAGCCGTCGAGGTCGAGCACGGGCAGTGGCGTGCGTTTCCAGTCGCCGCCGATAATCCGGATGGCGTGCGGCTTGCCGCCTTTAGACGAAGCGCCATGGGCGCGGGAGGAGGCTGAACGGGGCATGCAGTTTCGATTGCGTTGACAGAAGCGTCCGCTGCGTCGAAGCAAGCGGACCGGAGCGCCAACGTTACCACAGGGGCGCGGCGCGTCCAGCCTGGCCGTTCGGCCTATACAACGTGCGACGGCGCGCCTGATAAAATGTGCGGCTTCCAGCGCCTTGCATCCCGCATCGCAACGCTGCCTGCCGCTTTCGCCGGTGCTGTACCGGCCGCGCGCATCGGCGCGCGCTCTCACCACGCCAGATCATGTTCAGCTTTTTCAAACGATTCAAGGGTTCGAGAGAGTCCGAAAACGCGCCAGACGAATCGCAAATCGCGCCTGAGGGGCTGATTGACGAGCCGGCTGCAGAAGCGCCGGCCGAGCCGCCTGTACCCGCGAAAGCCGGGCCGGCCGCAAGTGCCAGCGTGCCGGCGAGCATTGTGTCGCCGCCCGCCGCCGCGCCCGAACCGCAACCCCAGCCCGATTTCGAGGAATCGACGCTCGAGACCGTCGAAATCGTGCCTCCGCCGTTGCAGGATGCGAGCGCGAAACGCTCGTGGCTGACTCGCCTGAAAACCGGTTTGTCGAAGACCAGTTCGAGCCTCACCGGCATTTTCGTCGGCACCAAAATCGACGAGGATCTTTACGAAGAGCTGGAAACCGCGCTGCTCATGTCCGACGCGGGCGTCGACGCAACCGAATTTCTGCTTGAAGCGCTGCGCGAGAAGGTACGCACCGAGCGTCTTACGGAGCCGCAACAGGTCAAGACGGCGCTGCGCACGCTACTGGTCGAGTTGCTCAAGCCGCTCGAAAGCTCGCTCATGCTCGGACGCGCGCAGCCGCTCGTCATGATGATTGCGGGCGTCAACGGCGCGGGCAAGACGACGAGCATCGGCAAGCTCGCCAAGCATCTGCAGAGTTTCAACCAGTCGGTGCTGCTTGCCGCCGGCGACACGTTCCGCGCCGCCGCGCGCGAGCAGTTGGCAATCTGGGGGCAGCGCAACAACGTCACTGTGGTGTCGCAGGAAAGCGGCGATCCGGCGGCCGTGATTTTCGACGCGGTCGGCGCCGCGCGGGCACGCAAGATCGACGTGATGATGGCGGACACGGCCGGCCGTCTGCCTACCCAGTTGCACCTGATGGAAGAGCTGCGCAAGGTCAAGCGCGTGATCGGCAAGGCGCAGGACGGCGCGCCGCACGAGGTGTTGCTCGTGATCGACGCCAATACCGGGCAGAACGCGCTTGCGCAGGTCAAGGCTTTCGACGACGCGCTCGGCTTGACCGGCCTGATCGTCACCAAGCTCGACGGAACGGCCAAGGGCGGCATTCTTGCAGCCATCGCGCGGCAGCGACCCATCCCGGTGTACTTCATCGGCGTTGGCGAAAAGGTGGAGGACTTGCAGCCTTTCAGCGCTGAAGAGTTCTCCGACGCGTTGCTAGGCGGTTAAGCCGAAGCCACGCCACTATCGGCGCTTCGCCGGCAAGTCAAAAAAAAGGGCACTCTTCGGAGTGCCCTTTCTACACCGGCAACACGGTGCGGCTCATTCGGCGTCTGGCTGCACGCCGGGCGCGGCGCGCGCGAACGCGTCGATTTGCATCGCGTGGTCGTAAATGCGCTGGATGGTCGGATATTTCGACGTATCGACGTTGAAGCGCTGCGCGTTGAACACCTGCGGAATCAGGCACGCGTCCGCGAGTGTCGGCTCGTCGCCGAAACAAAGCTTGCCGGTGCGCCCGTCGCTAGCAAGGTGAGCCTCCAGCGTCGCAAAGCCGGTGTCCACCCAGTGCCGGTACCAGGCGTCTTTCGCGTCATTCTCCACGCGCAGCGTGTGTTTCAGATACTTCAGCACACGCAGATTGTTGAGCGGATGAATCTCGCACGCCACCTGCAACGCGAGCGAGCGCACATATGCACGGTCGGCGGGCGCCTTCGGCAAAAGCGGCGGCTCGGGATGCGTTTCCTCCAGATATTCGATGATGGCGAGCGACTGCGGCATCACCTCATGGCCGTCGATCAACGTGGGCACGATGCCGTCCACGTTGACCGCGCGATATTCCGGCTTTAGCTGCTCGCCACCGTCTCGCACGAGATGGACAGGTACATACTCGTAGGGAAGGTTCTTCACGTTGAGCGCGATCCGCACCCGATACGACGCCGAGCTGCGGAAATAGCTGTAGAGCTTCATGTCGTTGTCTCCTCCCAAAACTGCTTCAGACGACGCGCACGCTGAATTCGCCCAGTCCGTCCACGCCGCCTTTCATCAAATCGCCCTGCACCACCGCGCCGACGCCTTCGGGCGTGCCGGTGAAGATCAGATCGCCCGGCTGCAACTCGAACAGCGTCGAAAGGTAGGCAATGGTTTCGCCCACCGACCAGATGAGTTGCGACACATCCGAGCGTTGCTTCTCCTCACCGTTCACAGACAGCCAGATCGCGCCCTTCCCGATGTGGCCGACGCTCGACACCGGATGAATCGGGCCGAGCGGCGCGGATTGATCGAAACCTTTCGCGGTGTCCCACGGACGACCCAGCTTCTTCGCCTCGGCCTGCAGGTCGCGGCGCGTCATGTCGAGACCGAGCGCGTAGCCGTAGACGTGATCCAGCGCGCTGTCCGCGGAGATATTTTTGCCGCCTTTACCGATCGCCGCGACGAGCTCCATTTCGAAGTGGACGTTCTTAGATAGCGTCGGATACGGAAACTCGCCTGTCTCGCCCGGCGGTACATACAGGACGGCATCTGCCGGCTTGCTGAAGAAAAACGGCGGCTCGCGGTCGGGATCATGACCCATCTCGCGGGCATGCGCCTCGTAATTGCGGCCGACGCAATAAATGCGACGCACAGGGAACTGCTCGCTGGACCCGACAACCGGCACTGCGACCACCGGTGCCGGTGCAAATACGTAACTCATCCGGTTCTCCGTTCTTCGATATGAGCCGCAGTGCGGCGATAAAACAGCGAGTGTAACGCGCGGTAGAAGGCGACGCGCGCAAGTCAGGCAAGGGTTCCGGAGAGCGGTGCGTCAGTGCGCGCGTCTCGCCGGACGGCTATAGGTGCGATACTCACACCAGATAACGTCCCTTGAATACCGTGGCGTACCGTCCCGACGGCGGCACGCCAGCACGTCAATTGCGCTCATGACAGACTCCGCCGACACCGCCAACCCGTTCCCCTGTGCCCGCTTCATCAAGGAAATCGGCCGCGGGCCGAACGGAGCCCGCGCGCTCACCGCCGACGATACGCGCGCGCTCTACACCGCTATGCTCGACGGCCGCGTCGGTGAACTGGAACTGGGCGCGGTGCTGCTCGCTTATCGTGTGAAAGGTGAAACCGCCGACGAACTCGCGGCGATGCTGGCGGGCGCCCATGCGTCGTTCGAGCCGGTTCATCTGCGTCCCGGCGAGTTCCGGCCCGTGTCGATCCCCAGCTATAACGGCGCGCGCAAACAGCCGAACCTCGTGCCGCTGCTTGCGCTGTTGCTTGCGCGTGAAGGGGTGCCGGTCCTCGTGCACGGCATCACCGACGATCCTGGCCGCGTAACGAGCGCCGAAATTTTCACGCATCTGCGGATACCGCACGCGACCTCGCACGACGACATTGAAGACGGCCTCGCAGAGCGCCGTCTCGCGTTTGCGCCGATCGACGTGCTCGCGCCAAAGCTTGCACGTCTGCTCGGGCTGCGGCGGCGCATGGGCGTGCGCAATTCGACGCATACGCTCGTCAAGATTCTGCAGCCGTTCGCGCCCGCCGGGCTGCGTCTCGTGAACTACACGCATCCGCCGTATCGGGACAGCCTCACGCAGCTATTTAGCAGCCATCCCGACGCGGCGGCCGGCGGCGCTTTGCTCGCGCGCGGCACGGAGGGCGAAGCGGTCGCCGACACCCGGCGTCAGGTGCAGGTGGACTGGCTGCACGACGGGATCTGCGAAACGCGAGTGCCACATGAACGCTCGTCGCGCGACGCACCTGAGGTCGAGTTGCCCGAAGCACGCGATGCCGCGACGACAGCGGCATGGATCGGCGCCGTGCTGCGCGGCGAGGCGCCGGTGCCAAGCGCGATAGAGAGGCAAGTCGAGTTGATTGCCGACGTCGCTAGAACGCCCGCGCACTGAAGCTCACTCAATCGCGCAACGCGTCGCCTGCCATGCAATGAGGCGCCACTGGCCGTCTTCCTGCGTGTGGATTGCCGTGTAGGCAATGGGAAATAGCAGTGCGCCGCTATTCGCTTCCATCTCTATCAGCGCGCGACCGGTCACGACGCAGGTTTCGCGGCCGACCGGCAGCACATCTTGCGACTGCACTTCGATTTGCCGATAGCGGCGGCGCCCGGCGGTAATGCCGTCGATGAACTGCCGCTTCGTCTCACGCTTGCCGTTCGTGTGCACGTAGCTCACGTTCTCTGCGAGCAGCGCGTCGAGCGATTGACCGTCGCCGTCGACCATCGCGCGGAAGCGTTCGCGTTCCAGCCCGCGGATCGCCTCGATTGTCTTTGCCGCCATTGCTCAGCCCCTTGCACCGGTGAGCCAGACGCGGCCACGGTCGTCAGAAGTTATATTGCAGGTATAGCTGGTGGAAATTTATACCAGGATTCGGCTCTTTGATACCGCCATTCGAAACATGCTGGAAGCGGTAGCCCGCCTGGTACTGCTGATGGGCGCCGAACTGCATGCCCACACCCGCCATATCGGCGAACTGGAACGCAGTGGACAGTGTGAAAGTCGAAGAAATTCTCGGGCTCGACAACAAGCGCACACCCGCGCCCGCTTCGACGAAAGGCCGGATCGATCCGGATCCTTTAATGAAGCGAATGATAGGCGTCACACCGATCTCGCCGATGTTCTCATGCACATTGCCTTCGTTCGTGTGCCACCAGGCAACATGGGCCTCGCCGATCAGCGCGAAATGCCAGTCGCCGATCTGCCACCACGTGAGATTCGGGTCCCACACGAGCCCAAGGTCCAGTTTCTTGACATGATGATCCCCTAGAGCTCCGGTGACCTGGACTCCGAACTGATCAGCGGCGGCGACGCCGGAAAGCGTGAGCAGCAGAGCCGCGCACGCAGTTTTTAGAGCCAGACCACGGAAGACATTCTTTTTGTTGTCCATCTGATACCCGCGCTCAGCAAGTTGAACATTCTGTAACAGTTTGCGTATTCTAAAGACAATCTGAAGGCGGTGGATCCTGTTAAGAAACTTAAATTTTCGCAATTACATACATCATAAAGTGCAAAAATCGGTCGAAAGTGAGAATGAATGGAGTTTGTTAGGTAATTTCTACGGTACCAGCGCTGGCCGCCGAAGGCGAGTATGATGGCTATTGAAAGTTGAAATTCAATAGGAAATAACGGAACTTGGATGCCCCTACGGGGCTCTAAGTATTAGCACTCGGAAATCGAGAGTGCTAACATCCAACGCTGGAGTCGTTACCTGAACAAGCTTTTGCCTGATTCCAAAGGAGTTTTAAACGTGAGCCATGCATTGACCCTTCCGAGTACTCTGAGCCCGTCGTCGGCTAAGGCCGCTCCGGCAGGTGCGCTGGCGCTCTCGCATTCCTCCCTGCTGCCCGGTCAACTGGGCAACATCGACGCCTACATCCAGGCCGTAAATCGGATTCCGATGCTGACGCCGGCAGAAGAACGCCAGTTCGCCACAGAATTCCGCGAGCACGACAACCTCGAGGCTGCACGCCGCCTCGTGCTGTCGCACCTGCGGCTGGTCGTCTCGATCGCGCGCAACTATCTGGGCTATGGGCTGCCGCACGCCGACCTGATCCAGGAAGGCAACATCGGCCTGATGAAGGCCGTGAAGCGCTTCGATCCGGAGCAGAACGTACGTCTCGTGTCGTACGCCATGCATTGGATCAAGGCCGAGATCCACGAATACATCCTGCGCAACTGGCGCATGGTGAAGGTCGCCACAACGAAGGCGCAGCGCAAGCTGTTCTTCAACCTGCGCAGCCATAAACAAGGCTTGGGCGCTTTCACGCCGGACGAGATCGAAGGTCTCGCCAAAGAGTTGAACGTCAAGCGGGAAGAAGTAGCCGAGATGGAAACGCGCCTCTCCGGCGGCGACATCGCGCTGGAAGGCCAGGTTGAAGACGGCGAAGAGTCGTATGCGCCGATCGCGTATCTCGCCGACTCGCATAGCGAGCCGACCGCGGTACTGGCCTCGCGTCAACGCGACAAGCTGCAAAGCGACGGTATCGCGACGGCACTGGAGGCACTCGACGCCCGCAGCCGCCGCATCATCGAAGCTCGCTGGCTGAAAGTGGAAGACGACGGTTCGGGCGGCTCGACGCTGCACGAACTGGCGGACGAGTTCGGCGTCTCGGCTGAGCGTATTCGTCAGATCGAAGCGAGCGCAATGAAGAAGATGCGCGGTGCGCTGACCGAATACGCGTAACGCTCGTCAACGGACAGAGCGGCGTGGTGTAAGCCGGTTAGCCCGAAAAGAAGCGCTGAAGTCCAAAGCCCTGCCTCGCAAGACGGCGGGGCTTTTTTTTGCGTCGTTCCCGGGCTGCGGCAAATGGGCACACGCGCCGGCTACGCGAGAAGGGTCGGCGTACCGCACGCTAACGAGTAGTTTGTCCGGCATGGCGCCATTCAACGCAAAGCGGCACCTCGGATCGAGGTGCCGCTTTCTTATTGCGCTGCTGGTCGGGCGTTCGGTGGACCCGCGCTAACCGCATCGCCGCATCGCGTGGCATGAAGCGCCTTGAGCGCTTCGCCGCCACGCCTGTCGGTCACGCAGGCAAAGGCGCCGCACCGCCGCTGGTCGGCATGCGCGTTGCCAATGCTTCCGCGTAACGCCGCGCCGCATCGCCGACGACGATATGGAATGTGTCCGCCGCAACCCACGCTGTGTCGAGCGTCGCGAGACGCTGACGATCCACCGCCGACGGATCCTGAACGACGATACGCAGACGCGTCGCCGCCACGGCGTCGAGCGACTTCACGTTGCCGGCGCCGCCGAACACCGCCATCCAGCGCAATGGATCGGGATCGAGCGGACCATTTGCGGCAGCCGAAGCACCACCCACCGTCGCCGAAGGTGCAGCCGAAGTCGCAACCGAAGCCGGCGCAGCAGCGGATGCAGCTGGCTTCACCACAGCGGCATCGTTGCCGCCCCGCTCCATCGCAGTCCGAATTTCATCAGCGATGATGTCCGCTTCCGGCCCGATAATGACTTGCACGTTCGTCGCGCCGCGCTTGAGCACGCCGCGCGCGCCGATGGTCTTCAGTTCGTTCTCCGACACCTTGCCGGAGTCCACCACGGACAGACGCAGACGCGTCGTGCACGCATCCACCACCGAGAGATTCGCCGCGCCGCCGAGCGCCGCGATATAACGCTGCGCGCGCGGGACGGCAGCGCCTGCCACGGGCGAAACGAAACCGCCGGCCGCGAACGAATCGACTTGTTCGTCGGCAGCGGCGGGTTCACGGCCCGGCGTCGCCATGTTGAACTTGCGGATGAAGAAGCGGAACAGGCCGTAGTACACCACCGCATACACGATGCCGACCGGAATGGCCAGCCAGCCCTTGGTCGAAAGACCGTAGTTCAGCACGTAGTCGATCGCGCCCGCGGAAAACGTGAAGCCCAGGTGAATACCGAGCGCCGAACAGATCGCGAGGGCAAGACCCGTCAACAGCGCATGGATCACGTACAGCACCGGCGCGAGAAACATGAAGCTGAACTCGATCGGCTCCGTGACGCCCGTCAGAAACGACGTAAGCGCCATGGAAAACAGCAGACCGCCCACGATCGCGCGGCGCTCTTTCGGCGCTTCATGGAACATGGCGAGACATGCGGCCGGCAAGCCGAACATCATGACCGGGAAGAAGCCCGTCATGAACGTTCCGGCAGTCGGATCGCCGGCGAAGAAGCGATGCAGGTCGCCCGTCACGGCGGCGCCGCCCGGCGGCGTGAAGGTGCCGAACACGAACCACGTCAGCGAATTCAGGATGTGATGCAAACCCGTCACGAGCAGCAGCCGGTTCAGCACGCCGAACACGAATGCGCCGAGCGCGCCCGCCGTGGTCAGCCAATGGCCGGCCGTATCGATCACGCTCTGCACCGGTTGCCATACATAGCCGAACAGAATGCCGAGCGCGAGACAGACCACGCCCGTGACAATCGGCACGAAGCGTTTCCCTCCGAAGAACGCCAGGTAGTCCGGCAGCTTGATGTCCTTGTAGCGGTTGTACAGCAAGCCGGCCACGATACCCGCCACGATCCCCGACAACACGCCCATATTCAGCTTGTCGTTGATGTCCTTCATCACCGCGACTTCGATCAGATAACCGATCGCGCCCGCGAGACCCGCGACGCCGTTGTTGTCCTTCGCGAAGCCGACCGCCACGCCGATTGCAAACAGCAGCGGCAGGTTGTCGAAGATCGCGCCGCCGGCGTCGGCGATCATCTTGATGTTGAACACATCGGGCTGGCCGAGGCGCAGCAGCAGGCCGGCAACCGGCAGCACCGCGATAGGCAGCATCAGCGCGCGTCCCAGGCGCTGAATCTTCAGAAACGGATTCCCATCCATTGATACCTCCAAACCTTGTCTCGTTGTCGACGAACGTCGTTGAGTTATGTAGCGTTGCGTACCGTGCGGGGTTCAGTCCAACGGCCACGTTTCGCGGCTTACTGCTCTTACCGCCTGCGCCGATTCGAGCGCCAGCGCATCCTGGGCGCGTTGACGGCACAGCTGATAATCGAGGTTGCGCACCCGCGCCTTGATGCCCGGCACCGAAACCGGGTCCACCGAAAGCTCGGTTACGCCGAGGCCGACAAGCAGCGGCATCGCAAGCGGATCGCCCGCTAGCGCACCGCATACGCCGACCCATTTGCCATGCTTGCTCGCGCCTTGCACGGTCGCGGCGATCAGCCGCAGCACAGCCGGATGCAGACCGTCGGCCTGTGCGGCGAGATCGGCCTGACAGCGGTCCATGGCAAGCGTGTATTGCGTCAGGTCGTTCGTGCCGATCGACAGGAAGTCCGCGTGTTGCGACAGTTGGTCGGCCAGCAGCGCCGCCGACGGCACCTCGATCATCACGCCGACTTCAATCGGCTCTGTGCGGCCCAACTCGCGAGCAAATTCGTCGATCCGTTTGCGGATGGGAATCAGCTCGCCGACATCCGTCACCATCGGCAACAAAATGCGCACGGCGCCAAACGGCTTTACAGAGAGCAGACCGCGCAGCTGATCGTCGAGCAGGTCGGGCCGCACCTGCGCGAGGCGAATGCCGCGCAAGCCGAGCGCGGGGTTCGGCTCCGGCGGCAGTGTGAGGTAGTCGACTTCCTTGTCCGCGCCGACGTCGAGCGTGCGGATGATCGCGGTGCGGCCGCTCAATGCGTCGACAATGCCTTGATAGCTCTGCCGATGCTCGTCCGTGGTCGGCGCGGCTGCACGGTGAATGAACAGCAGTTCGGTACGTAGCAGGCCGACCGAGTCCGCGCCGTTTTCCACGGCGGTTCTCGCGTCGTCGAGCGTCGCGATGTTCGCGGCGACTTCGATGGCGCGGCCATCGGCCGTGACCGCAGCTTCCTGCGACGTACGGCGATTCGCTTCGCGCACACCTGCGAGGCGGCTGCGCTCGAGCCGCGCGCGCTCGACATCCAGCTCCGTGGGTGCAAATTCCAGCCGACCGGTGGTCGCGTTCACCACGACCTGCGTGCCGTCGGGAATCGCATACAGCGCATCGCCCATAGCGACCAGCGCGGGAATGCCCGCTTGCCGCGCGAGAATCGCCGCATGCGACGTCGCACCGCCGCGCGCCATCACGAGAGCCGTGACACGCGAGCGATCCAGTGCGGACAAATCGGATGGCGTGAACTCTTCCGCGGCGAGCACTGCTTCGTCCGGGAGCGTGCGCGCCGCGGCATTCGTATACCCGAGCGCACGCAGCACGCGTTTCTCGATGTCGCGCAGGTCGGCGGCACGCTCGGCGAGCAACGCGTCTTCGATATTAGTAAGGATGGCTATCTGTGCGCGAATCGCTTCGCGCCACGCAAAGCCCGCACTCTTGCCAAGACTGATCAGATCGCGCGCGGCGTCGAGCAGCGTGGGGTCTTCAAGCAACACGCGATGCACCGCGAAAATACCCGCCTCGCCGACCGCGCCGCGTTGCGACGCGTCGCGCACCGTCGTGCCGAGGTCGGTGTCGACGGTCGCAATCGCCTTGTCGAGCAGACGGCTTTCCGCAGCCGACGTGCCGCTTGCCTGTTCAGGCGGATCGATGTCCGCGTCGTCCCAGCGCACCAGCTTGCCAATCGCCACGCCCGGCGACGCGCAGACACCGGCGAGCGTGTTCGGCGCGAGAGTCTCGCCCGCCGCCGGTGCCACGGTTTGCGGCGCGGGCGAACTTTGCCGCGCCGGCTTCTCGTCGGCTTCGCCGTGCGCCTCGCGCGTCAGTTCGTCAGCGATCGCGTCTACAGCGGCGCGGGCTTGCGGACCCACACCGAGTAGCTCCACCGTCGCGCCTTGACCCGCGCCGAGTCCCAGCAGTCCAACCACGCTTTCGATTGCCGCCTTGCGCCCGTCGTAACGCACCTCGACACGCGCATCGAAACCGCGCGCCGCTTCACGAGCACGCGCTGCCGGCCGTGCATGAAGGCCGCCCGCGTGAACCAGTGTGACTTGCGCGCGCGCTTCTTCGGTCACGCTCGTTGCGCTCAACTGACGAGACGCGTCGGCCGCCGCACCGTCGCGAGGACGCAGCAACAACAGCGGCGTTTCACCCGCCTTCAGCGTGCCGCCCTGCGCGCGCTCGACGATTTCGAACGCGTCAGAGTTGGCTATAGCGATGACAGAAACAAGGCTCGGCGCATGCAAGGCGATCTGATCCTGATCGAACTCGATCAGCACGTCGCCGGCATGCACGTGTGCGCCCTGCTCGATCATCGGCGCGAAGCCTTTGCCGTTCAGCTCGACCGTGTCGATACCGATATGCAGCAGAATCTCGGCGCCCTCCGCCGTGGCCAGCGTCACAGCGTGGCCGGTGCGTGCAAGGTGGGTGACGGTTCCCTCGCACGGCGCGACGAGTCGGCCCTCGAGCGGATCGACGCCGATCCCGTCGCCGAACATGCCGCCCGAAAACACCGGGTCGGGCACGTTCGCGAGCGGCACGACCGGACCGGTCATCGGCGCCAGCAAAACAATATGGCCTTCAGAATGGCTCATTAAACGGGACTCCTCGACACGTCGCATCTGATTTCTCGTCAGTGAGTTTCGGTGATTTTGTTGAGATGGCGCGGCGCATCGGGATTGCGCCCGCGCGCGGCCGCAAGGCCCGCAGCCATCACGTAAAAGGACAGAATGGCGGCGATCGGATCGAGCGCCGCGTGAGCGGTGGTAGCGAGCGGCAGCGTCGCTTCGGGTACATCGGACGGAGCGGCAAGCAAAACGCGAGCACCGCGAGCCTGCATGTCGCGCGCGAGTTGCAGCAGACCAGCCTGCTCCGGCCCACGCGGTGCGAACACCAGCAACGGATAGTCGCGGTCGATCAGTTCCATCGGACCGTGCCGCACTTCCGCGCTAGAAAACGCTTCTGCCTGAATGCCGGAGGTTTCCTTCAGCTTCAACGCGGCTTCCTGCGCGACGGCAAGGCCGAGACCGCGGCCGATCACGATCATGCGTTCGATGCCGCGCAGTTCGTCGACGGCTTTCGACCAGTCGAGCTTGCCGGCGGTCTGCAACGCGTCGGGCAGCGTGTTCAACGCAGCCAGCAGGTCCGGATCGCGCTGCCAATGCGCAACCAGTTGCGCGGAAATCGAGAGCATCGCGATGTAGCTCTTGGTGGCGGCAACGCTCAGTTCAGGACCGGCGACGAGCGGCAGATGCCACTCGCACGCGTCGGCGAGCGGTGAAGCCGGTGCGTTGACTGCGGCAACGGTCAACGCGCCCGCCTCGCGCAGGGCCTGCATCGTGCCGACAAGATCAGGACTCTTGCCCGACTGCGAGAACGCCAGGGCAAGCTGATCGCGAACCTGTAGCGGCGCCTGTTGCAGCGTCGCGACCGACATGGGCAGCGACGCGACCGGCACGCCGAGGCGGCTCATCGTCAGGCTTGCGAAGTAACTTGCCGCATGGTCGGAACTGCCGCGCGCGACCGTCAGCGCGACATGGCGAGGTTGCTGAGCGAGCCGGGCGGCCAGGGCCTCGACGCGCGAGGTGTCCGTGAGTTGCGCGGCGACCGTTTCTGCGGACGCCAACGCCTCTTTAAGCATATTCGACAATTGCTTCTCCTTCGACGTATGTCGCGCTCAACGCCAGTTCACGATCGAACACGACGACGTCGGCCCATGCACCGCGCGCGATTCGGCCGCGGTCTTCAATGCCGAGGTAGTCGGCGGCGTAGCGCGACAAACGGTTTGATACATCGGCGATCGGCAGACCGATCGACACCAGATTGCGCAGCGCCTGATCCATGGTCAGGGTGCTGCCGGCGAGCGTGCCGTCGGCGAGACGCACGCCGCCGAGACACTTCGTTACGTGTTGGCTGCCCAGGCGGTATTCGCCGTCGGGCATGCCGGTCGCCGACGTGCTGTCCGTGACCACGTACAGCCGCGGAATCGCGCGCAGTGCGGCGCGGATCGCGCCCGGATGCACGTGCAGCAGGTCGGGAATGATTTCAGCGAATTCGGCATGCGCGAGCGCCGCGCCGACGAGGCCAGGATTGCGGTGATGCAGCGGCGACATCGCGTTGAAAAGATGCGTGAAGCCGCACGCGCCGTGTTTGAGCGCGGCAACGGCGTCGTCGTAAGTGCCGAGCGAATGGCCGAGCTGCACGCGCACGCCGCGCGCCGCCATCTCCGAGATGATGTCCATATGGCCGGCAATTTCAGGCGCCAGCGTGACGACGCGAATCGGCGCGATGGACAGGTACTTGAGCACTTCGTCCATCACGGCGGAGACAGCTGCATCGGGCTGCGCGCCCAGCTTGCCAGGGTTGATGTATGGCCCTTCCAGATGCACGCCGAGCACCCGCGAGCAGCCGGGCGTGCGCACGCGCGCGACGTCGCCGAGACCGGCGACCACGCTCATCAGTTCGTCGCGCGGCGCGGTCATCGTAGTAGCTAGCAGACTCGTCGTGCCGTAGCGCGCATGAGTTCGTGTGATCGTTTCGATCGCGTTACCGGCTTCCATCACGTCGGCGCCGCCGCCGCCGTGCACGTGCAGGTCGATGAAGCCCGGCAGGATGTACGGCGCGTCGTTCGTCGCGGGATCGACACGCTCGCCGGTAATCGCCGTGATGCGGCCGTTTTCGAATTCGAGCGTGCCGTGAATCCACCCGTCGGTGGTGAGTATGTTTCCGGTCAGCATGAGTCTCTCTTGCAAGGCGTGATACGGGGTGTGGCTCAATCGCGCCTGAGCGCGCGGTGCGGGGCGCGGGCGCGCGGCTTACGCGGCCGTGTGTCCCACCTGGATGCGGCGCTCAGGTCCGCAATTCAGCGACGAAGTCGTAGTAGTCGTCGCGGCAATAGGTGTCGGTCAATTCGATTGCGCGCTGGTCGGCGCTATACCCGATACGGGTAATGACTAGCAGCGCCGAGCGCGGTTCGATATCCATGAGGGAAGCGATCTCGCTCGAAGCGTTGACCGCACGAAAGTGCTGCAACGCGCGCACAACCGCTGCGCCGCGTTGCTCCAGATAGCTGTAAAGCGAAACGCCGATTGCCTGCGGATCGGGAACGATCGCGACCGGAAGCGCCGAGTGCTCGACCGCCATCACGAGGCCGTCCGCGCGGCGCAGCCGGCGCAGGCTCGCCACTGCTGCGCCGGGCGACAAACCGAGGCGTACCAGCTCTTCCCGATTGGCGGCGCGAATATCGCGCTCGAGCCAAACCGAGTCCGGACGGAAGCCACGCTGCTGCATCTTCTTGGTGAAGCCGGTGAGCCGCGACAGCGGATCTTCGACGCGTGGCGTGATGAAGCTGCCCGCGCCCCGCGCGCGCCGGATGAGTCCCTGCTCGACCAGCAGTTCGATTGCCTTGCGCGCGGTAATGCGCGACACGCCGATTGCGTCCGAGAGCGTCCGCTCCGAAGGCAACGCTTCGCCGGCCGACCACACCCCGCAATGGATCGCGGTCGCCAGATTGCGCGCGAGCTGCAAATACAGCGGCGTGACGTTGCGAGCGTCAGGCATGAGTGCGGACCAGCGAGTTTCCATGGCGCTCCGGCGGCAGTGGCGGAAGGATCGACCTGCAAAAAGGAGAGCCCATTATATAACCAACATAATACCAGTCAACGAACTGGTTCTATGCCGGTATGATCGAGCGCAAAGCCTTGTCCATCAAGCCAGAGCGGCCGATGAACATGGTCCGCATGCAGGTTCGGAGAGCCCAGGATTTACCCGTATTCGAGACGAATTCGGCGTGTAGCAGGCCCAATTACGAACCAGTTCGCGAGGTCTGAAAGAGTGCACGTTCGTCCGTTTTCGAACCCCGCGCGGCTTATGCCAAATGCATGATTTTGTTAAGGAAGGCGCGTTCCAATATAGTGGTATGCGAATCCATAAAAAGAACGGGAGATCAGCATTTGACCGATTCCGAGACGCTGCGACGGGCCCAGGCAGTCCGCCATTTCAATCGCTTCTACACGCGGCTTATCGGCGCTCTGCACGAGCGCCTGGCTCGCAGCACGTTCTCGTTGACGGAGGTGCGCGTGCTGCACGAACTGTCGCGCGGACGCGCGCAGACGGCGTCGGCGCTCGGCCGCGCGCTTGGACTCGACAGCGGTTATCTGAGCCGCTTGCTGACGAGTTTCGAGCGTCGCAATCTGATTACGCGACGGCCGTCCGAGACGGACGCGCGCCAGTCACTGATCGAACTGACGGCCCACGGCCACGCAGCCTATGCGCCGCTCGACTCGGCAGCTGTTGAGGAAGTGCTGGACCTGCTCGGCGGACTCGGCGCGGGCTCACAGGAGCAGTTGATTGCCGCGATGAACCTTATTGAAAGACTGCTCGGCGACAAGCCGCAGCAGGGCGCCATCGAACTGCGCGCGCCGCGCCCCGGCGAGTGCGGCTGGCTCGTGCATCGACAAGCGCAGTGGTTCGCGGCGCAATATGGTTGGGACGGATCGTTCGAAGGGCTGCTTGCGCGCGTGGTCGCCGACTACACGCAACGCAACGATAGCATTCGCGAAACGTGCGTCGTCGCTGATCACAACGGCATGGTGGTGGGCGCGGTGTGCATCGTCGCCGTGTCGACGACGGTGGCCGGCGTGCGCCTCTTGTGGGTCGAACCGGATGTGCAGCGTCTCGGCATCGGCACACGCTTGATGACCGAAGCAACGCGGTTCGCGCGGCGCGCGGGTTACACGAGACTGACGCTGACCACGGCCAGCGCATTGGAAGAGCCGCGGCGCCTGTGCAAGCGCGCCGGTTTCGAACTCGTCAGCACGGCGCCGGAGCGCCGTTTCGGCAAGGATCTGATGATCGAGCGGTGGGAGTTGGGACTGTGAGCCGCGTTAGAACGACGGCACCACCGAACCCTTGAACTGCGTCTTGATGAACTGGCGCACGTCTTCGGATTGATACGCTGCAACCAGCTTCTTCACCCACGGCTTGTCTTTGTCCTGGGTGCGCACCGCGATCAGGTTCGCGTACGGGCTGTGAATGTCTTCGAGCGCAATCGCGTCTTTGGTCGGCTGCAGACCGGCGGAAAGCGCAAAATTCGTGTTGATCGCGGCTGCGTCCACATCGGCCAGCGAGCGCGGCAATTGCGCGGCATCGAGTTCGACGAGCTTGATCTTCTTCGGATTCTCAGCGACATCGAGCGCTGTAGCATTGTTGCCGTTCGTACCCGCGCCGGCCCTCAGCTTGATCACGCCCTGCGTCTGCAGGAGCAGCAGCGCGCGGTTCTCGTTTGACGGATCATTCGGCACAGCGACCTTCGCGCCTTGCGGCAAATCCTTTAGCGACTTCAGCTTCTTCGAATAGATGCCGAGCGGCGAGATGTAGGTGAGACCCGCGTTGACAATCTTGTAGCCACGCTGCTTGATCTGGCTGTCGAGATACGGCTGATGCTGGAAGCTGTTGGCGTCGAGATCGCCTGCGTCGAGCGCGGCGTTCGGCTGCACGTAATCGTTGAATTCGACGACCTTCACGTTCAGGCCTTCACGCTTTGCCACCTTGGTGACGACTTCCCAGATCTGCGCGTCCGGGCCGCCGATGGTGCCGACCTTGATGACTTTGTCGTCGGCATGAGCGCCGAGGCTGGTGACGATCGCCGCGCCGGCGATCACTGCGGAGAGGGCTTTGAGGATATTTCTGCGCTGCATGTAATTCTCGCTGTTTCTAATCGAATCGTTTGCATGAGATTCGGGTGATAGCCGGACGCGGGCACTGATGACACGCAGGTAGCCGCGGGTTCAGAGCGCGCCGCCGGCCGGACCGTAAATCGTCTCATATGCGGTGCGAGATGTGAAATACAGCAATCACATATAGGTATGCGAAGCGCGATCGGGCGGCGAAGCGCCACGCTGTGGCTGATAATTCGAAACGTTGCCGCGAGCATCCGCGGTACGTTCAATCTCCTGCGAGGACGCCCATGTATGTCATCAACCTGATCTATACCGCTTCACTCGAACGAATCGACGACGCGCTCGAAGCGCACCGTGCGTTCCTGACCACGCATTTCGAAGCAGGTGTTTTCGTGGCCGCAGGACCGAAAGTGCCGCGCGACGGCGGCATCATTCTGGCGGTGCGCATCGAGCGTGACAGGCTGGATGCGATCCTCGCAACCGATCCGTTCGCTGTGCAGAAGCTCGCGCGTTACGAGGTGACCGAGTTCAAGACGACACGGCTTGCGCCGGGATTGAATCTGCCGATGCCGGTTTGAGCTTGGAGCAGGTCTTTTATGCACAGCACGACGTCAGTCAAGCAGCAGCTTGATGTCGTGCACCCAAGGCGCGGCGCCCTGGCCGTCGCGCGCGAAAAGGCGCAGCTTGCCGTCGGTGTCGAACACATAGCTCGCCGCCGTATGGTCCATCGTGTAGCTGTCGGGGGTCTTGCCGGGCACCTTCGCGTAGTAGACGCGGAAGTCTTTCGCCACTTTCTTCAGCTGTGCCTCGTCAGCGGGACGCAGGCCTACGAAGGTCGGATTAAACGCGGAGACGTATTGCCCAAGCAGGGCGGCAGTGTCACGCTCAGGATCGACGGTGACGAACAGTACTTGAACGCGCTTGGCGTCGTCGGGACCGAGTTGCTGCAGCGCTTGTGAGAGCTCGGCCATCGTGGTGGGGCAAACATCCGGGCAATGCGTGTAGCCGAAAAACAGCACGACGACCTTGCCTTTGTAATCCGCCATTGTGCGAATCTTGCCCGACGTGTCCGGCAACGAGAAGTTGCTTCCAAACTGGGTATTGCCGGTCAAGTCCAGGTTCTGGAACGCTGGCGGCTGCTTGCCGCAGCCCGCCACGAACAATGCGCTGCCGAGCGCGCAGGCAATCACAGCGGCACGCGCCGCACGCGCGAAGCGGGTATTGAGCATGGTATTACGCGCCGATCACAACGCGCACATAGTGGTCGACCAGCAGCGCGGCAAACAGCAGCGACAGATAGACGATCGAGTATCGGAAGGTCCGGCGCGCCAGATTGTCGGAGTACTCGAGGTAGATCTTCCACGCGTAGGCGAGAAACACCGCGCCGAGCACTACGGCCGCTGCAAGGTAGAGCACGCCGCTCATGCCGGAGATGAACGGCATCATAGTCACGGCGAACAGAATTACTGTGTACAACAGAATATGCAGCCGCGTGTACTTTTCGCCGTGCGTGTTCGGCAGCATCGGCAAGCCGGCGTTTTCATAATCTTTGCGGCGGTACAAGGCGAGCGCCCAGAAGTGCGGCGGCGTCCATACGAAAATGATCAGCACGAGAATCCATGCGTCGCCCGGCACCTGACCGGTGACGGCGGCCCAGCCGAGCGCCGGTGGCATCGCACCCGACGCGCCGCCGATCACGATGTTCTGCGGCGTGGCCGGCTTGAGCAGCAGCGTATAGATGACGGCATAGCCGACGAACGTGGCGAGCGTGAGCCACATGGTCAGCGGATTGGCGAACGTGTAAAGCGTCCACATGCCGAGGCCGCCGAGCACGGCCGAGAACAGCAGAATTTGCGTAGTGGTAATTTCGCCGCGCGCCGACGGACGCCACGACGTGCGCCGCATTTTCGCGTCGATTTTTTGTTCGACGAGGCAGTTGATTGCAAACGCCGCACCGGCGAGCAGCCAGATGCCGACGGTGCCGCCGATCAGAACGGTCCAGGGCACCATGCCGGGTGTCGACAGAAACATGCCGATGACGGCACAGAACACGGCAAGTTGCGTAACGCGCGGCTTGGTCAGCGCAATGTACTGCGAGATCCGGCTGCCGGGCGTATGAGGGAGTGTTGTGCTGTCCATGTGGGGTCACGCTGGCGCGGCATCGCGCGCAGGCAACACGGCGCGGCCGGGACGGCTATAAGCGATTCGAAAGTTTAACATAACGAGCAGGAGCAACAGGATCGCCGCGCCTCCGTTATGAGCTACCGCAATTGGCAGCGGCCATTGCAGAACGATGTTCGACAATCCGGTGACGAACTGGATCAGCACCACCAGCAAAACGCCGTTCGCCGGACGCCGCAGCGACTCGAAGCGGCGCAATTGAAGCGCGAACCACACGAGGTAGCCGACGACCACGAGCGCGAAGGTGCGGTGCGTCCAGTGAATCGCTACCAGTGCATCTTGCGTGATCATGTCGCCGCTGCTTGTCATGCCGAGCGCACGCCACAGGTGAAAACCGTGCGAGAAGTCCATCGGCGGAACCCATTGGCCGTTGCAGGTGGGGAAATCCGTACACGCGAGCACCGCGTAGTTCGTGCTGACCCAGCCGCCCAACGCGATCTGCACAATCAACAGCACGAGACCCGCGACCGCCGCGACGCGCCAACGCGCGGCTTCCGGCTCATACGCGGGCAATGGCGTCTGGCGCGCGGCGAGCCAGCCGAGCGTGCCCAGCAGCGCGAGACCGAGCAGCAAGTGCGTCGTCACGATGACCGGTTGCAGCTTCATTGTCACCGTCCATGCGCCGAACGCACCTTGCACGAGAATCAGCAGCAGCAGCGAAGTCGGCCACCAGGACGACACGTGCAGCGGACGCCGCTTGATGCGCGCGGTCCATGCAATCACCGTCTGCGCGATGATCAGCACGCCGATCGCCATCGCGAAGTAGCGGTGGATCATTTCGATCCACGCCTTGGTCATGCTGACGGGGCCGGTGGGCATCGCCTGATGCGCGGCGGTGATCGCCGCATGCGCGATAAATGGCGACGACGTGCCATAGCACCCCGGCCAATCCGGACAGCCGAGCCCCGAGTCGGTCAGACGCGTGAAGCCGCCGAACATTACGAGGTCGAGCGTGAGGAAAGTGGTGAGCCACACGAGCTTGCGGAATTTGTTGTCGTCGGCCTTGACCCACACATAAGACAGCGGCAACAACGCAATACACAAGCCGATCAGACCCAATTGCAGTACGAACATCTTCTCTTACCCTGGTTGCGGCATCAGCCGATGCTCGACCATTTCAGCAGCTTGGTCACGTCGCCCTTGATCTTGCTCGGGTTCGGATCTTTCGGGAAACGCATCATCAGATTGCCGTTCGGATCGACCATGTAGATGTGGTCGGTGACCTTGGTGCCGTTCGCGGTCGGCAGCCACGCCGACACCTGCGCCGGATCGGCAAGCAGCATGTTGGTGTCGGGATAAGCCTTTTGTATCACGTCCGCCACGTTGCCCGCACCTGTCCGCAGCCACACTTCTACGACGCGCTCGCGTTCCGGGCCCTGTGCCGCGCGGATTTGCCGCATGAAGTAGAGCTTCGTCACGCACGCTTTGTCGCAGGCGGTGTCGTCGACGGAGATCAGCAGCCAGTGGCCACGCAAGGTGTCGAGTTTGAGCGGTTTGCCGTCTTCGCCGGTGACGACGAGCGACTCGGGAATCGGCCGCTGCGGTTCGACGAGCGTGCCGTAACTGGTGCTGCCGCCGCTCGGCTTCACCACGTAGTACATGAAATAGGACACGGCAATGGGCGCCGCGCAGACGATCGCGAGCAGCAGCAGAATCCAGCGGCCGCGCTCCCAGGAGCCCTTGCCGTTGGGCTGACCGGGCATCGGCTTGGCGGCGGTCGGTTTGCGGGCTTGCTGCGAACGGGGAGATGGCGTCGACACTACATAACCTCTTTCAATAATTTGTGCGGCTCGTCCAGGTCGTGGAGAGCCGCGCCGGGCACGCGCCGCATCACACGATGGGCGCCTGCTGTTTTCTGGCCGCGCGGCGCGCGGCGTACAGGCCGAAGGCCAAAGCCGCGACCGCCATGCCCCACCACTGGAACATGTAGCCGTAGTTGCGCTCGACGCCGTTGGTTGGAGCCGGCCAGTCGCGCACGAGTTTGTCGCCGTCGTCGTTCAATTGCTGGATCACGAACGATTGCAAGGGCAGTCCGGTCTCGGCGGCATACGCGGCGACGTCGAGATTCTGGCGAATCGCCTGATGCGCGGCCGATCCGCCCTGCCCCAGTTCAAACGCACGCGAAGCATCCGCACGCGCAATTCCTTCTATCTCGATTTCGCCCTGGGGCGTAGTGTACGGCGCGATCGTCTCGCGATTATTGATGTTACGCGGCAACCAGCCCCGATTGACGAGCACATAACCGCCGCCGGTGAGTTTAAAAGGCATCACCACGTAAAAACCCGGCTGGTCGTTATACGGACGATTATCGAGGTACACGACCTTGTCAGCGACAAACGTGCCGCGCGCTTTCACGCGATGGAATTCGATGTCCTTCAATGCGACCGGCGCGCTGGTGACGGGTTGCGCGGGCGCGTTCTCAAACTGCGTGATGCGTGCCTCGAGTGCTTCTTTCTGATGCGCGCGGTCGCGCTGCCAGAAGCCGAGCCGCAAGGTCACCGCGACCACGAGCAGGATCAGCAACGCGGGAACGAGCCGGATCTTCATCGACGACACTCCAGGTGCGGCTTGAACGGGCTGGCGAACGTGGGGCAAACGCCGGCGCGCGGTGAGATAATGATCACCTTGCCTTCGCGCTTTTCCGTTTCAGCAGCTTCCATGCACATTCTCATTCCCATCGCCTTCGTCCTGATCATCGCCAGCATGGTGTCGGCGCTGTACTTCATGATGCATGACAAGGGCAAAACCAAGCGGATGGTCTGGTCGCTCGCCACGCGAGTCGGACTTTCGATCTCGCTGTTCCTCTTCATCCTGTTTGCGTACTGGATGGGCTGGATTCACTCAACCGGCATTCCGTACGGGCGCTGAGCCTCGCGTCACCATCACTGCGCTATAAACAAAACGCCGCCCTGACGGGGTCGAGGGCGGCGCTTCATCAATCCTGCTCACTACGCGTGCGCGGTGTTCCGATGGACGCTGCGCGACGGCCCCCCGCGCGTTCCGGTATAACCGGCCGCGGCGCGGGCCAATCAGTCTTACAGCCAGTACACGACGACGTAGAGTCCGAGCCAAACGACGTCCACAAAGTGCCAGTACCAGGCAGCGCCTTCGAACGCGAAGTGGTGTTCCGCCGTGAAGTGGCCGCGAATCATTCGCACCAGCACCACCGCGAGCATCGTGCCGCCGAGGAACACGTGAAAACCGTGGAAGCCCGTCAGCAGGAAGAACGTGGAGCCGTACACGCCCGAAGCCAGCGTCAGGTTCAGTTCGTTATACGCGTGGAAATATTCGAAGCCCTGCAAGAACAGGAAGCACACGCCCAGCACGAGCGTAGCTGCCAGCCAGATGATGGCCTTCTTACGATGATCTTCACGCAGTGCGTGGTGCGAGACCGTCAGCGTGGCGCCCGACGAAAGCAGCAGCGCCGTGTTGATGGTCGGCACCGGCCATGGCGTCATGGACTTGAAGGTCGACACGAGCGACGCGGGACCGTTGTTGGGCCACACCGCCGAGAAATCCGGCCAGATCAGCTTGTAATCGAGACTCGCCAGTTCGTGCAGCGCGATTGCGCGTGCGTAGAAGAGCGCGCCGAAGAAAGCGCCGAAGAACATCACTTCAGAGAAGATGAACCAGCTCATGCTCCAGCGGTATGACTTGTCGACATTCTTGCCGTACATGCCGCCTTCGGATTCGGCAATCGCGTCGCCAAACCAGTGCCACAACGTAAAGAGCAGCCACAACAGGCCGACGACAACGCCGATCGGCGCCCAGTCATGTTCGTTGATCCACGCCGCAAGCGATCCGAGCATGACCAGCAACCCAGCGGCGGCGCTGATCGGGTGCCGCGACGGATGCGGTACGAAATAGTACGGGCTCTCGTTTTGACCGCTCATTCTTGATTCTCCACTTCAGTCCAGTTGTTCCGGAAGCTCCGGCTGCATCTTCGGCGGCGCGTGTGTACCGCACCGCTTCACTCTAATTCGTGGGCGCTGCTACGCCCGTACCACATGCATGCGCAATGTCAGCCCACCACCGCGCGTACCACCAGAATCAGCACGCCGATGAAAATCGCCGTGCTGATCAACGCCGCGATAATGACGTGCACCGGGTTCAGTTGCGTTGCGTCGGCTTCAAGATCGCGCCGCTTGCGCACGCCGAAAAACGACCAGAACACCGCCTTCATCGACTGGCCGAAACTGCTTTTGCGCGGGCCGCCGCTGTTATCGCTCATTGTTGTCTTCCTTCGCCGGCGGCATGAGCCGTCAGGCGGGATTGGCAGCAGTTGCCGCCGTCTCGGCCGGGAGCGCCGCGCTTCCAACCTTCGCCGTTGCCGGCGTGTTCAACTCGAAAAACGTGTACGACAACGTGATCGTTTTCACGTCCTTCGGCAACTTCGGATCGACGACGAACACGACAGGCATCCGCTTCGTCTGATTCGCCGTCAACGTCTGCTGCGTAAAACAGAAGCACTCGATCTTCTTGAAGTACTCAGTTGCCTGTTTTGGCGCGTAGCTCGGAATGGCTTGCGCCTGAATCGTGCGCGCCTGTTCGTTGCTCACCTCGTACATCACCGTTGTCACTTCGCCCGGATGCACGTCCATGCTGCGCTGTTCCGGCTTGAAACCGAGCGGGCCGCGCGCGTTCGCATCGAATTCGATCGAAACCGTACGGCTCATGTCGACCTGCGTATTCTTCGCCTCGCGCACCGTTGCATCGCGCTGCACCAGGTTGTTGATGCCGGTGATCTGACAGATCGCGCGGTACATCGGCACGAGCGCAAAACCAAAACCGAACATCATCAACGCGACGACGAACAGCTTGACCAGCATCGAACGGTTGAAAGAGCGATCGGCCTGAGCCGGCGGTTGCGTCGACATCTCAATCCTCAACAAACCTGCAAACTACACCTGGACCGGTTCCGTCAGGAAAACCAACCCTGATTGATGATGACGCTCGCGAAAAATACCGCTGCGATTGCGAGCAGCACAAGACCGATGCGTCTGTTGCTCGCCCGAATCTGCTCCGGCGTACGTCTTTCCTGTGAATTGCGCGTCATGCTCGAGTTTCTGAATACCTGGTTACTGCCATTGCCGCGCTTTCGCCGCCGTCCGGTCCGGGCGACGACGCAATCACGTCGCCACGGAACCGGCTACTTCGCTAAACGACGATTACTCGACGGTCGGCGGGTTTTCGAACGTGTGGAACGGAGCCGGGCTCGGCACGGTCCACTCGAGGCCCGTTGCGCCGTCCCACGGTTTGTCGCCCGCTTTTTCGTGGTCGCCGCCGCCGCGATACGCAGGCAACGCCACCGCGAACAGGAAGTACACCTGCGCGAGACCGAAGCCGAACGCGCCGATCGAAATCACCTGATTCCAGTCGGTGAATTGAGCCGGATAGTCGGCGTAGCGACGCGGCATGCCTGCGAGACCGACGAAGTGCATCGGCAGGAACGCGAGGTTGAAGAAGAACATCGACGCCCAGAAGTGAATCTTGCCGCGCGTTTCGTTGTACATCCAGCCGGTCCACTTCGGCGCCCAGTAGTACCAGCCCGAGAACAACGCGAACAGTGAGCCCGCCACCAGCACGTAGTGGAAGTGCGCGACCACGAAGTAAGTACCGTGATACTGGATGTCGAGCGGCGCCATGGCGAGCATCAGGCCCGACAGGCCGCCGAACGTGAACACCAGCAGGAAGCCGACCGCGAACAGCATGGGCGTCTCGAAGGACAGCGAACCGCGCCACATCGTAGCGACCCAGTTGAACACCTTCACGCCAGTCGGCACGGCGATCAGCATGGTCGCGTACATGAAGAACAGTTGGCCCGTTACCGGCATGCCGGTTGCGAACATGTGGTGCGCCCAGACCATGAACGACAGAATCGCGATCGACGACGTTGCGTACACCATCGAGCTATAGCCGAACAGCGGCTTGCGCGAGAACGCCGGAATGACCTGCGACACGATCCCGAACGCCGGCAAGATCATGATGTACACCTCGGGGTGCCCGAAGAACCAGAAGATGTGCTGGTACATGACCGGGTCGCCGCCGCCCGCCGCGTTGAAGAACGACGTGCCGAAGTGGCGATCGAACAGCACCATGGTGATCGCGCCAGCCAGAACCGGCATCACGGCGATCAGCAGGTACGCAGTGATCAGCCACGTCCAGACGAACATGGGCATTTTCATCAGCGTGAGGCCGGGCGCGCGCATGTTCAGGATCGTCACGACGATGTTGATCCCGCCCATGATCGACGAAGCGCCCATAAGGTGGACCGCGAAAATCGCGAAGTCCATGCCCGGGCCCATCTGCGTGGACAGCGGCGCGTACAGTGTCCAGCCCGCGGCGGTTGCGCCGCCCGGCGAGAAGAACGAACCGACCAGCAGAACAGCCGCCACCGGCAGAAGCCAGAAGCTGAAGTTGTTCATGCGGGCAAAAGCCATGTCCGATGCGCCGATCTGCAGCGGCACCATCCAGTTCGCGAAGCCGACGAACGCCGGCATGATCGCGCCGAACACCATGATCAGCCCGTGCATGGTGGTCAACTGGTTGAAGAACTCGGGGCGCATGATCTGCAGGCCCGGCTCGAACAATTCGGCACGAATCATCAGCGCCATCACGCCCCCGGAGAGGAACATGGTGAACGAGAAGATCAGGTACAGCGTACCGATGTCCTTGTGGTTGGTTGCGAACAGCCAACGACGCCAGCCATGCGGCGTTTCGTGGGCATGGTCGCCGTGCACGTGCTCGTGGCCCGCGACTACATCGTGTCCGATGCTAGACATGACAATCTCCTAAAGCGAATACTGCGGTGCTGACCGTGACACGTCAGGCAGCCGGGCTGATCTGAACACGCCGGGCTTCTTTCGCGTCGCTGCCGCCCGTGATCGTTTCCGGCTTCTTCAAAATAATATGGTCTTCGGCGATGCCGGCTGCTTTCAACGCGTCGCGCACGGCTTCCGCACGGCTCTTCGCGAGCTTCGCGTTCGTGTCCGCGGAACCGCTGGCGTCGGTGAAGCCAGACAGCGTGAACTTCGCGTCCGGATGCGCCTTCGCGTAAGCCGCGGCTGCTTCGACCGCCGCTTTCGCGTCGGCGGGCAGCGTGCTCTTGCCGGTATCGAAGTAGACGCTCGCCGGCAATGCTGCTTGCGATGCCGCCGCACTTTCCGAACCCGCGGACGCTGCCTGCGCACCCGATGCTTCCGAAGCCGCAGCACCCGACGCCGCTTCCGCGCCGCTCGCCGCCGCGCCTGCGTCGGCCAGATGGTTGCCGCCTTCCGGCAGTTTGCCGTTACGGGCGTCTGCAACCTGCTTCGGCTGGAGAATGTCGCCGGTGTGGTTGCCCCACGAATTACGTTCGAACGTAACCACCGAGGCAATCTCTACGTCGTTCAGCGTAGGTGCCCACGAAGGCATTGCATTCTTGCCCTTCAACACGATGCTGACGTGCTCTGCAATCGCGCCGTTCGCAACCTTGCTGCCGTCGAGCGCCGGGAATGCGCCCGCGCCCTTGCCGGTAGGCTGATGGCAGACCGCGCAGTTCGCTGCATAGACCTTGCCGCCGCGCTCCATCAACTCGGCCATCGTATAAGTCTTGTTCGGATCGTCCTGACCCGCCGCCATTTTCTTCTTCTGCGTGTCGACCCACTTCGCGTAGTCGTCGGTGGAGAGCACTTCGACCACCACCGGCATGAACGCGTGTTCCTTGCCGCAGAGTTCGGTACAGAAGCCGCGGAAGGTACCGACCTTGTCAGCCTTGAACCACGTGTCGCGCACGAAACCAGGAATCGCGTCCTGCTTCACGCCGAAGGCCGGCACGTACCAGGAGTGGACCACGTCGTTGGCGGTGGTGATGATGCGGATTTTCTTGCCGACCGGCACGACCAGCGGATTGTCGACTTCTTGCAGATACGTAGTGGAAATCGGCTGACGGCCGTCGGTTTCGGCACGCGGCGTGGCCAGCGTGGAGAGGAAGTTGATGCCCTCGCCCGGACCCTTCACGTAGTCGTAACCCCACTTCCACTGGTAGCCCGTGACCTTGATGGTGACGTCGGCATTGGTCGTGTCCTTCATTGCGACAACCGTCTTGGTGGCCGGCAACGCCATCAGCACGACGATGACGAACGGCACGATCGTCCAGATGATTTCGACGGTGGTGCTTTCGTGGAAATTCGAAGCCTTGTGGCCTTTCGATTTGCGGTGGGCAAAGATCGAATAGAACATCACAGCGAACACGCCGATGAAAATCACCGTGCAAAGAATCAGCATGAACGTGTGGAGGCTGTAGAGCTCCTCAGCGATTTTAGTCGCAGGCGGCTGGAGATTGATCTCGTTGACGGCAGGGCCGCCCGGAACATCGCCCACTGCCAGGGCGGCACCGGCGAAAAGCAGTCCGCTCATCGCCAGCACGCCCATGAGCGCTCGCTTGATTGTTTTCATAGCTTCCTTACCCAAAATTTCCATTCAAACCCTCGACCCCGCTGACCCCGTGACGGGCTGCCCGCGCTCCCCGTGAACGCCGCATGACCGGATGCGCCTAACAACGCGCGAGCCAGATACGCAACTCGCGGGCGAACTGCGCGCGCCGGTGCTGCGCGAGATGCTGCCCGATCATGATCGTCTCGCCGCGCGAGACCAGCTTGATCTGATCACGCGGTGTTGCGCCAGCCTCGATCCGCACCCAGCGCGGATTGAACTCGAACTGCGTGACCTGCTCGGCGCTCACCTGTTCGATTACAAGCCGGTTCTGAAACAACCGGATGCGTTCGTAATCGACAGCGTGGCGCGCATACATGGCAAACGCGACGCCCACCGCCAGCAATTCGATACCGGTGAACGGCAACACCAGCCAGGCGCCAACCAGAACCAGCATGAAAGCAATTGCCAACGAGAACAACGCGAGCGACACATAGAAACACACGAACTGCCGCGGCGACATGGAGCAGTTGCGTTTCATGGTCCAGTCCTTCAGGACCGGTTCTGAATCCGCCAGCAGATCTGATGCATCCATCGCTGCCTCCCGCCGAACGTCAACAACGCGTCACCAAGTCGTCAACAACGCGCCACCAACGGCCGCCTGCAATGCCCGACAGTGACCTCAACCCGCAACCATATTCCGGCCGCCCAACCGCCACCGCGCCAACTCGTGTTGCAGCCCGTGCCTCGGGCCTGCCGCCCCAAATGTGGGAACTCCGGGCGACAAACTGACGCATTATAGGCGCGATCCATAGCATCCACAAGCAAGCCCCGACCGCCTCACAAGCCAGGCGCGACAAGCCTCCGCGCCGTTTTGCCGCACCTTTTGCACGTCTTTGAAAGCGGTAATTTCAGACATAACAGATGTCCTCTTTACCTCTTTAGCGATTCCTCGACGAGCCTCGCCCAATGTCCTCTATTCGCACGATGCCGTGTCCTTCCGCCGTCGTGCGCGGCACCGCTTTCCATGCGTGTCCGTAGATCACCTCGAAGGTCAGCGCAATCGTTCCGTCGCCGCGCCGACGCGCTTCGAGCGCTGCCAGCAACGCTCTGTGCAACCGCCGTGCCGCCGCGCCCGACGACTCTTCGCGCTCGAACGGATATGCGCCCCAACGGCGCACGTCCGCGAGCAGCGACTCGGGCGACTTATAGGTGATTGTGATGGTTTCCTGGTCCATCACGGGAATTTCGAAACCGCTTTCGACCAGCATGTCGCCAAGGTCATGCATGTCGACAAAGTCGATCACATGCTTGCGCGAGCCGACACCGTGCGCCGCTTCCACTTCGGCGTATGCGCCGCGCAACTCTTTCAGGGTGTCGGGTCCGAGGGTACTGAACATCAGCAGCCCGTTCACCTTGAGCACGCGCTGCCACTCAGGGAATACGAGGTCAGGGCGCGAGTGCCAGTGAAGTGCGAGATTCGACCAGATGAATTCGAAGGCACCAGCCGCGAAAGGCAGCGCGGAAAAGTCCGCCTGCGCGAAGCGCGGACCGCGTGCGCCAAGCGCCTTGCCCAGCGTGGCCGGCAAGAAGCGCCGCCAGCTCGTATCGCCGGAATCGTGGCGCAGCGCGCGTGTGAGCATGCCGCGCGACAGGTCCGAGCCGAACACCGGCGCTTCCGGAAAGCGCTCACGCAATGCAGGAATGTCTTCCCCTGCACCGCAACCGGCATCCAGCACGCTTGCCGGCGCGACCTTGATGTAATCGAGACGCTCGCGCATGCGCTGCGCGATCTCGCGCGGCAGGAAGGCGACGTCGTCGAAAGTCGTTGCACGGCGGTCGAAAATCCGCCTGAGGCGCTGGGAATCGTAGACCGGACGGCCTGATTGAGCGGAAGTTGGGGACATGGGTGTCGTACTGGCGTAGAGCCCGAAGTATACTCGTTCGCTTCCTCCGCTTCAGTGCGAACGGCCTTTGCGGCCGCCAGTGCATGACAATCCGAGCATATTTTTCGTCGTCAGCCAGTCAGTTCACGCGATTCGCGCGTGGCGTGCGTTCGGCGTGGCCGCATGCAATGCACGCGATCCTTCCGAACGCCTGCGCTCTGTGCGGCAATTTGTCGCACAGCACGCTGTGCCTCTTTTGCGACGAATCCTATTGGAATGAGAGTGCGTTGCGTTGCTGTGTCTGCGCCGTGCCGCTGACTTTCGCGCGAAGGGAACAGCACGCGTCTTATCGCTGCGCAGATTGCGTCGCCGAAAAACCGCCGTTCGACGCAACGTTCGCGCTCGCCGACTATCGCGCGCCGCTCGACGCGCTCGCAGTCGGCCTGAAGTTTCGCGCCCAGTTGATGCTGGCGCGCGAATTCTCGCGGCGTCTTGCCCGTCTCGCGCAAGATACCTGGCAAGAGCCGTCTGACTGCCCCGATGTCATCGCTCCGGTACCGCTCGCAGACCGGCGTCTTAGAGAACGCGGCTATAACCAGGCATGGCAGATCGCCAGAGCGCTGGCTCGCTCGCTGAAGGTGCCGGCCGACCCGACTCTGGTGCGCCGCGTGATCGACACCGCGCCGCAGTCGCGGCTCGATCTCGACGCGCGCCGCCTCAACGTGGGCCGCGCATTCCAGCTTGCTGGCAGAGTCGAAGGACTGCACGTAGGCATTGTCGACGATGTAATGACGACCGGCGCAACGCTCGAAGCGCTCGCCCGCACGCTGAAGGCAGCCGGTGCGCGGCGCGTCACGAACTTCGTCACACTGCGCACACCGAAAAACTAGTTTCTACCTGATCACTCTATGTTCAACGTCGTTCTTGTCGAACCGGAAATTCCGCCCAATACCGGCAACGTCATCCGCTTGTGCGCCAACACGGGTGCGCGGCTGCATCTGATTGAGCCGCTCGGCTTTCCGCTCGACGACGCCAAGCTGCGCCGCGCCGGTCTCGACTATCACGAATACGCGGAAATGAACTTGCATGCCGACTGGGCCGCCTTCATCGCGAAAGAGTCGCCGGACCCGTCGCGCATGTTCGCGTTCACCACGCGCGGCTCGGGCCGCTTTCACGAGCACGCGTTCCAATCGGGCGACTGGTTCGTGTTCGGCGCGGAAACGCGAGGCTTGCCTGACTCCGTGCTCGAACAGTTTCCGAACGAACAGCGCGTGCGCCTGCCGATGCGTCCCGGCAACCGCAGCCTGAACCTGTCGAATACCGTCGCGATCGTGGTGTTCGAAGCGTGGCGTCAAACAGGTTTCGACGGCGGCGCCTGACGACGCTGCAACTCCGCCTGATAACGCTCGAACATCGCGTGCTCGTAGCAGGCGAAGATCACCTGCTCGAGTTGCGGCATGCGAGGTAGATTTTCGATTACCGTTTGGACCGCGATACGAACTGCTTGATCGGCAGGAAAACGGTAGATGCCGCAACTGATCGCGGGGAATGCAATGCTCGCGCAGTTCGCCTCGCGCGCCACCTCGAGCGAACGCTGATAACAGGAAGCCAGCAGATCGGCCTCGCCATGCGTGCCGCCGCGCCAGACTGGGCCCACCGCGTGAATCACATAGCGCGCCGGCAGATGGTAGCCGCGCGTGAGCTTCGCGTCGCCTGTGGCGCAGCCGCCAAGCGCTTCGCATTCGCCCAGCAATTCCTTGCCTGCGGCGCGATGAATCGCGCCGTCCACACCGCCGCCGCCGAGCAAGGACGTATTGGCTGCGTTGACAATGGCGTCGACGTCGAGAGTCGTGATGTCGGCCACGCGTGCCTCCAGCGTGCAACCACCGATATTGAGCATATGAGCCTCGCTGATCCGTAGCGTCGATAGACGATGGACAGCGAGTGAAGACAGCCGTTCAGCGTTGTTACACGCCGAACGGCTGACAGGCAGCGCGCCCGGAAACCTGGGCGGCTTATTCGGCCTTCGAATCGCGCCGCAGCAGGGCGCTGACGGCGTCGCGCGGCGCAACGCCGTCGAACAGCACGGCACAGACCGCCTGGGTGATCGGCATCTCGAGTGCATGAGCACGCGCGATCGCGAGAACCGCTTGCGCGCAACGCACGCCTTCGGCCACATGGCCCAGGCCGCCGAGAATATCGGCAAGCGAACGGCCTCCGGCAAGCTGCACGCCGACCGTGCGGTTGCGCGACAGATCGCCGGTCGCGGTGAGAATCAGATCGCCGAGCCCCGTCAAACCGGTAAACGTCTCCGCGCGACCGCCGAGCGTCACGCCAAGACGCGACATTTCTGCGAGTCCGCGCGTGATCAGCGCTGCGCGCGCGTTCAGACCGAGACCCAGACCGTCGGCGATTCCCGTTGCAATCGCCAGCACGTTCTTCACCGCGCCGCCCACTTCTACGCCGACGATGTCGTCGCCCGTATAAATGCGCATCGCGCCGTGATGAAACGCCGCAACCGTACGCTCGCGACAGGCCGCCGAAGCACTCGCGATGGTCAACGCAACCGGCAAGCCCTGGCCGACTTCGCGCGCGAAACTCGGCCCCGACAACACACCATTGCTGCCGTGCGAGGGCAGTTCCGCCGCGACCACCTGATGCGGCAACAACTGCGACTCCGCCTCGAAACCTTTGCAGAGCCACACGATATGCGCGGGCACTTTGCCCGCATCGCGCATCGACTGGAACAGGGTGCGCAGTCCGGCCACGGGCGTGGCCACGACGCATAGCGCGTCGTCGGCGAGCGCGTGGTCGAGCGCTGCGTTCAGGTCCGCTTCGTAGCGAAGCGCCGACGGCAAGGCAACGCCCGCCAGATAGCGGGCGTTTTCGTGCGAAGCGGAGAGATCTGCGACCAGCGCGGGCTCGCGCGCCCACAACAGCGTGTCGTGCCTGACGGCCAGATGGCCGGCGAGGGCCGTGCCCCATGCGCCGGCTCCGAGGACAGCAACCTTCATAGCCGGCACTGCCTGCGACACTTAATGCGTGACGCCGTTTTGCGCTGCGCCGTCCTGGCCGCCCATCTGCGCGAGGCGTTGCTCATAGAGCGCCTGGAAGTTGATTTCGGCGAGGTGGATCGGCGGAAAACCGGCGCGCGTGATGGCGTCGGCGATGTTCGAGCGCAGGTACGGGAACAGGATGGTCGGGCACGCAATGCCGACGAGCGGATCGACCTGTTCAGCCGGAATGTTGCGAATGTCGAAAATGCCCGCTTGCTTGGCCTCGATCAGGAACGCAACCTTGTCCGACACCTTGGCCGTCACGGTGCCCGTCACCAGAATTTCGAACACGGTGTCGGCGAGGCGCTCGGCCTTCACGTCGACTTCCACTTCCACCGACGGCATTTCCTGCTCGAGGAAAATGGCCGGCGAATTGGGCTGCTCGAGCGACATGTCCTTCAGATAAATGCGCTGGATGTTGAAGAACGGCTGGTTGTTCTCGTCGGACATGATTGAGTGATTCCCTGATAGATATGCGTAGCGGCGGCCCATGAAGTCACGGGTCGCCAGATAGTTGCGGCGCGCCGCCTGCCCTCGCGGGGCGACGATGCGCCGGCTTGTATTTCACCCGCCGCTTCCCGCGCCCAACGGCGCGAGAATTCAGGCGGCTGCCAGCAGAGGCGTCAGACCGCCCGCGCGATCGAGCGCGGAGAGATCGTCATACCCGCCGACGTGCGTCTCGCCGATGAACACCTGCGGCACCGTGCGACGACCGGTCCGGGTCATCATCTCCTCACGACGGGCCGGGTCCTTGTCGATCAGTACTTTTTCGATATTCTCGACGCCGCGCGACTTTAAAAGACGTTCGGCCATCTGGCAATACGGGCACACCTGCGTGCTGTACATGATCACTTTGTTCACTTGGCTACTCCTTGTTTCACAACCGGCATGCCGGCTTTCTGCCAGGCGTCGACGCCGCCTTCCAGAACGTGGACTTCCGCATATCCCGCATCCTGCACGATACGCGCCGCCTTGTTCGACTGCTGGCCGGTCTGACAAACCAGCAGCACGGGGTTGCTCTTATTCTTCACCAGTTGCGCGACCTTTGCTTGCAACTCGGCGAATTCCAGGTGCCGTGCCGCAGGCAAATGCCCTTTGGCGAAGTCAGCCGGCGGACGCAGATCGATGACCGCCGCATTGCGCCGATTGATCAACTGCGTGGCTTCGGCGGCCGACAGGCCACCACGGCCGCGCCGGCTGATGGTCGGCCACAGCAGCAACCCACCGGAGATGAGGACGATCGCAATGAGGACAAGGTTTGTGTAATCAGTGAAAAACTTCACGGAAGATCCGCCGAAAAAGAGAGAAATCGGAAAGGGCAATCCGGGCATTATAAAATAAGCGTCTGACGCGATGGCGGCGCTCCTCTACGTGCGCCGGGCAGCGCTTACCGCTTCCTTACTACCGACCGGCAATCTTATGTACAAACTCGTTCTCATCCGCCACGGCGAATCGACGTGGAACAAGGAAAACCGCTTCACGGGCTGGGTCGACGTCGACCTCACCGAACAGGGCAACCGCGAAGCGCAGCAGGCGGGCGTGCTGCTGAAGGAATCCGGCTATTCGTTCGACATCGCTTATACGTCAGTGCTCAAACGCGCTGTCCGCACGCTGTGGCATGTGCAGGATCAGATGGATCAGATGTACATACCCGTCGTGCATTCGTGGCGTCTGAACGAACGTCACTACGGCGCGCTGTCGGGTCTGAACAAGGCCGAAACCGCAGCGAAATTCGGCGACGAACAGGTGCTGGTCTGGCGCCGCAGCTACGACACGCCGCCGCCTGCGCTCGAACCGACGGACGAGCGCGCGCCGTACAACGATCCGCGCTACGCCAAGGTGCCGCGCGAACAGCTGCCGCTCACCGAGTGCCTGAAGGATACGGTGGCGCGCGTGCTGCCGCTGTGGAACGAGTCGATTGCGCCGGCCATCAAGTCGGGCCGCAAGGTGGTGATCGCGGCGCACGGCAACTCGATCCGCGCATTGGTGAAGTACCTCGACAACATCTCGGACGAGGACATCGTCGGGCTCAATATTCCGAACGGCGTGCCGCTCGTCTATGAACTGGACGAGAACCTGAAGCCGCTGAAGCACTACTATCTGGGAGACCAGGAAGCGATCGCGAAGGCGCAGGCCGCAGTCGCGAAGCAAGGCAAGGCGGGCTAATTCCGCTGCGCCGCCAGTGGCAGCGTGACGGCAACCTAGCTGACTTTCGCCGCGTCGCAGCGCTTCATTGTTAAAGATCGTTGCGGCGGCGGTGACCGCAAGCGCCGCGGCGCGTCACAAACGGACCACGCCGACCGGCAAGACGTACCGGTCAGCGCGGTCCGCTTTCCCCGATCGCGGCCATTCTCATCGCGATCCACTTCCACTGTTACCGCACATTACTTCGACGTCGCGCGTGCGTTGCGCCGAACCCGGCACGCTTCGCGCTGTCGAATCACGATTGCCTGCACCGCGCCCTGAGTTGGCGGGTGTGCAGTTATACTTGTCCGTCCCCATCTCTATCGACGCTGCCACGCGCTTCCGACCGCAACAGACTCTATGCGAAAGAACCTGAAAAATATCGGCCTGATCGCCGCGGGCCTTGCTACCGGTGTATTCGCCACTTTGCAACTTTCGGCCTCGGCCCAGCAGCCCGCCAGCGCCGCCGCCACTCCGTTGCCGCTGGACCAGCTCAGGCTGTTTGCCGAAGTGTTCGGGCAGATCAAGCACGAGTACGTCGAACCTGTCGACGATAAAAAGCTTCTCACCGCCGCAATCAAAGGCATGGTGTCGAGCCTCGACCCGCATTCGTCCTACCTCGACAAGACCGATTACGAGGAACTGCAGGAGCAGACCAAAGGTCGCTTCGCGGGCCTCGGCATTGAAATTTCGTCGGAAGACGGCCTGATCAAGGTGATCTCGCCGATTGAAGACACGCCCGCGTTCCGCGCCGGAATTCGTCCGGGCGACCTGATCACGCGCATCAACGACAAGCCCGTACGCGGCATGACGCTCGACCAGGCGGTCAAGCAGATGCGCGGCGAGCCGGGCACCAAGGTCACGCTCACAATCTTCCGCAAGACCGACGACCGCACGTTCCCGCTCACGGTGACGCGAGCGCTCATCAAGGTGCAGTCGGTCAAGATGAAGATCCTCGCGCCGGGCTACGCGTATGTGCGTATCACCAGCTTCCAGGAACGCACCACGCCGGACCTCGCCGCCAAGCTGCAGGACATCGCGCGTCAGCAGCCGAATCTGAAGGGTCTCGTGCTCGACCTGCGCAACAACGGCGGCGGTCTGCTGCAAAGCGCGGTCGGCGTAGCCGGCGCGTTCCTGCCGCCGAACTCGGTCGTCGTGTCCACCAACGGGCAGATTCCGGATTCGAAGCAGGTCTATCGCGACACTTACGACAACTACCGTCTGCAGTCCTTCGACTCCGACCCGCTGAAAGACGAAGCCCCGATCTTCAAGACCGTGCCTATGATCGTGCTGACCAACGCCTACTCGGCGTCGGCATCGGAGATCGTCGCGGGTGCGTTGCAGGATCAGCATCGTGCGTTGATCGTCGGCAAGACGACCTTCGGCAAGGGCTCGGTGCAGACCGTGCGACCCATGACCGCCGACACGGCGCTGCGCCTGACCACGGCGTATTACTACACGCCGAGCGGCCGTTCTATCCAGAACAAGGGCATCCGTCCTGACATCGCGGTCGATCAGTACGCGGAAGGCGATCCGGACGACGCACTCGTCACGCGCGAAGTCGACTACTCGAATCACCTTGCCAACACGCAAGACCCGAACGAGAAGAAGGAAGCCGAGAAGCGCGAGCAGGATCGCATGGACCAGTTGCGTCAGCTCGAAGAGCAGAACGACAAGAAGACGCCGGAACAGCGCCAGAAAGATCGCGAGCGCAAGCCGGTCGAATTCGGTTCCGCCGACGACTTCATGCTGGCCCAAGCCTTGAACAAGCTCGAAGGCAAGCCGGTTCAGGAATCGAAGTCGTTGACCGAGCGCCGTCTCGCGCAGAACAAGCCGGCCACGTCAGCGTCCGCGCCGGTCGCGGTTAAGCCGACGCAACCGGTGCCGGGAGCGTCGGGTGCTGCGCCGGCATCCGCACCGGCTACGCAGAGCAAGTAAGCAGCACGACTCACGTGTCTTCGCGGCGCCGGCCGCCGTGAAGACACGCAGCGAAGAAGACACGCTGGCCCCTCATGAATGACGATCAACTCCTTCGCTATTCCCGCCATATTCTCGTCGACGAAATCGGCATCGAGGCGCAACAGCGCTTTATCGATGCGCACACGATCATTGTCGGCGCGGGTGGACTGGGTTCGCCTGCCGCGATGTATCTCGCGGCGGCCGGCGTCGGACGCTTGACGCTAGTCGATGCCGATACAGTCGATCTCACCAATCTGCAGCGGCAGATCCTGCATGTCAGCGCGTCGGTCGGACGCAAGAAGGTGGAGTCCGGCCGCGACACGCTCGTGCAAATCAATCCCGAAGTGACAGTGAACGCGGTGGCCGAACGCGTCGACGACGCGTGGCTCGATCGTCATGTGCCGGCCGCCACGGTGGTGCTCGATTGCACCGACAACTTCGCCACGCGCCACGCGATCAATCGCGCCTGCGTGAAGCATGGCGTACCGCTGGTGTCGGGCGCCGCATTGCGCTTTGACGGCCAGATCAGCACGTTCGACTTCCGCAGTGAAGCATCGCCGTGCTACGCGTGTGTATTCCCCGAAGACCAGCCGTTCGAGGAAGTCGCGTGCTCGACCATGGGCGTGTTTGCGCCGACGGTCGGCATCATTGGCTCGATGCAGGCAGCGGAAGCGCTGAAGATCATCGGCGAAATCGGCACGCCGCTTGTCGGCCGGCTGACCATGCTCGATTCGCTGCGAATGGAGTGGACGACCATGCGCATTGCGCGTCAGCCCGATTGCCCGGTATGCGGACAACCCCACCTGCCTTGAACCGACGAACGAAGCCAAAACGAAAACGCCGCACATGTGCGGCGTTTTTCATTCAGAGCAGGCGTTGTCGATCAGGCTTGCGCCACGCGCTTAAGCGCAGCTTGCACTTCCTCGGGCTCGAACGAAGCGAGCACATCTGCCACCGGCTTCTCCAACGTTTTCAAATGCGAGCGCAAGACTTCCTGCTTGACCACGAGCAATTGACTCGGATGCATTGAAAACTCGGTGAGGCCCATGCCGAGCAGCAGACGCGTCAGGCTCGGGTCGCCCGCCATCTCTCCGCACACCGACACCGGCACCCCCGCTCGCTTCGCTTCGCGCAACGTGAAGGCGATCAGATGCAGCACCGCCGGATGAAGCGGATCGTACAGATGCGCGACCGAGTTGTCCGCCCGGTCGATAGCCAGCGTGTACTGGATCAGATCGTTCGTGCCGATGGACAGAAAATCCAGCCGCTTGAGAAAGAGCGGCAACGCGATGGCCGCTGCCGGAATCTCGATCATCGCGCCGACCTGCACGTTCGGGTCGTAAGCAATCCCTGCGTCGTCGAGCTGACGTTTGGCTTCGCGGATCAGGTCCAGCGTTTGATCGATCTCCTGCGCATGCGCGAGCATCGGCACCAGAATCTTCACCGTGCCGAACGCCGACGCGCGCAGAATCGCGCGCAATTGCGTTAGGAACATCTGCGGCTCGGACAAGCTCCAGCGAATTGCCCTGAGCCCCAACGCGGGGTTCGCCGCGGTTTCGTAACCGTCGCCGCCGCTCATCGAATCGAGGGGCTTGTCGGCGCCTACGTCGATCGTGCGAATCGTGACCGGCAGACCGTTCATCAACTCGACCGCGCGCCGGTAGGCTTCGAACTGCTCCTCCTCTTCGGGCATGCGGTGCTTGTGATTCATGAACAGAAACTCGGTGCGGAACAGGCCAACACCGGTCGCGCCGGCGTCGACTGCGGCGCGCGCATCTTCCGGCAATTCGATGTTCGCGCACAGTTCGATACGCGTGCCGCACAGCGTTTGCGTCGGCGAAAATTTGAGGCGCTGCAGCTTGCGCTGCTCAAGCGCTTTTTCGCTCTGCCGATATGAATATTCCTCCAGCACGATCGGCGCCGGATCGACGATCACAATGCCGTGGTCGCCGTCGACGATGATCAGGTCGTCCTGGCGAATCAGCGCGCTCGCGTGCTGCACGCCGACCGCCGCCGGAATGCCCAGGCTGCGCGCGACGATAGCCGTATGAGAAGTACGCCCGCCGAGATCCGTGACGAAACCCTGAAACGTTTGCGTTTTGAACTGCATCATGTCGGCTGGCGCAATGTCGTGCGCGACCACGATCATTTCGTCGCACGCACCGTGCACGCCATTCACCAGCGAGCCCGACGCGCCCGCAAGCGCCTTCAGCACGCGCTCCACCACTTGCTCGATGTCGGCTTTGCGCTCGCGCAGATATTCGTCTTCGATATCGTCGAAATGGCGCGAGAGCCGTTCGAGCTGTTCGGTCAGCGCCCATTCCACGTTGTAGCGGCGTGTGCGAATCAGATCGATGGTTTCCTGAACGAGCATTGCGTCGTTCAGGATCATTGAATGTACGTTGATGAAAGCGCCCATTTCGCTGGGCGCGTCCGCGGCGAGATCGGCGCGCAGCGCATCGAGTTCTTCATGCACGCGTTGCTGGGCCGCGCGAAATCGCTCGACCTCGCTCTCGATTTGCGCGGGTTCGATCAGATAGTGGTCTACGTCAAGTGCAGCCGGGGCGATCAGATAGGCTCGCCCGATGGCAATACCGCGTGACACGGGAATTCCATGCAGCGTGAACGACACGCGCACCTCCTCTAGTTGTGTGATGCCGCGGCAAACCGCTGCAGTGCTCTCAGACTCTCGTCGTCATTATAAATTCCACGCCGTCGCGCACGTGCGTGAATGCTGTGTGCAATGCAGCACGAAAGACCGTAGTCGTTGCGCTCCATGCATCATTGCATTCGCCGAAGAGATCCGCGTATTGTCGCGCGCTAAAAAAAACGCCGCGGACAGCCGCGGCGCTTCACTCATCGGTATATCGATTCGCAAGTTCACTGACCTTCGCCAAATTTATCAGCGATCAGTTTCAACAGTGCGTCCATCGCTTCTTTTTCGTCGGGGCCTTCGGTTTCGATCAGCACCGTGCTGCCGATACCCGCGGCCAGCATCATCACGCCCATAATGCTTTTCGCATTGATACGGCGGCCATTGCGGCTCATCCAGATTTCCGACTGGTAGTTGCCCGCCAGTTGCGTCAACTTGGCCGACGCGCGCGCGTGCAGCCCCAGCTTGTTCACGATAGTCGTTTCCTGTTGCAGCATGTGATGGTCCGAAGCGCTGGTAAGTGTTGTTGTGAAAGTAAAACTGCCAGTCAGTCGTTATGCAGTTGCAATGCGATGCGCTACAGGCCTGCTGGCCCAGCCTTCTGGACGAGTTCCGCGTCGCAAGGCAACGCGGGCAGACAGTCGGCCGAGGCCGCCGACGACTCAGCGGGCGCGGGCGTTGCCGGGCCGATTGCATGAACGCCCTTGGTCGCGCCGGCGAGCGCTTTGTCCACCAGTGTGTCGAGCGGCGTGGCGCGATAACAGACCGCGCGCACCAGCATCGGCAAATTGACGCCGCACAGCACGCGCACGTCCGGCACCGAGGCAAGCCGCCCCGCAATGTTCGCGGGCGTGGCGCCGAACATATCGGTGAGCACGAGCGCGCCGTTCTCTTCCTTCAAACGCGCGATTTCCGACTCGGCGAAAGAAACCATTTGTGCGGGATCGCAATCGGGCGATACGTCGATCACGCCGATGCGAGCCGGCAAGCCACCGTAGATATGCGAAATACAGTCGCGCAACGCGGTGGCGAACGGAGCGTGCGCAATGATCAGAATGCCTGCCATGTCAGCCTTACTGCAAAAAGACGGCCCCAAACGTGGATCGGAACCTGTCCGAAACGCTCGCGCTCTCGGCCGGCCGTGGGCCATGAGAGCCGGGAATGCACCACTTCATGAGCGGAATCACAAGCATGACGCCGTGCCGGCGCACGCTGAATCCGCTCGTTCCAGGTCCGCGATTCGTGCCGATGGCCCGGTGCAAGAGCCTCTTGCCAGAAACGGACGCGAAGAGCGGGCATTGTAGCAGGCCCGTTTTGGGGCCTAAGCCGGCGTCCCGTTCTGAGCGGACGTGATGCTGATCCTGCCACGTAGTTTGGGGGCCGCCGCCGACATTCAAGGACGACCGCTCAACCCGCCGCGCGCTCCAGTGCGTCGATGAACATCGCCGCGACGTCGAAGCCCGTCTGATCCATGATCTCGCGGAAGCACGTTGGGCTCGTCACATTGACTTCCGTGAGCCAGTCGCCGATCGCGTCCAGCCCGACGAGCAGCAGACCGCGCGCCGCCAGCACCGGCGCGAGCGTATCGGCGATCTTGCGGTCATGATCGGTCAGCGGACGCGCGACGCCGAGTCCGCCCGCCGCAAGGTTGCCGCGCACCTCGTTGCCTTGCGGAATACGGGCGAGCGAGTACGGCACGGCTTCGCCGCCAATCAGCAGAATGCGCTTGTCGCCGTCCTTGATCTCGGGGATGAACTTCTGCGCCATCACCGAACGCGTGCCGTCGTGGCTCAGCATTTCAATGATCGACCCGAGGTTCATGCCATCGGGCTTCACGCGGAATACGCCCATGCCGCCCATGCCGTCGAGCGGCTTCAGAATCACGTCGCCGTGCTGCTCGTGAAATGCCCGGAGTCGCGCCGGATCGCGCGTTACCAGCGTGGGCGCGACGAATTCCGTAAACTCGCCAATGGCGAGCTTTTCCGAGTGATCCCGGATCGCCTGCGGCTTATTGAAGATGCGTGCCCCGGCGCGCTCGGCCATTTCGAGCAGCCACGTGGAGGTGACATATTCCATGTCGAAGGGCGGGTCTTTGCGCATGACCACCGCGCTAAAACTCTTGAGCGCGCGCGGCGCGGCGGCTTCCGCCGCGTACCAGATATCGCGATGCAGGTCGGTCACGTCGCCGGTGATCGCAAAGCGCTGCACGTTTGCTTCGACGTCGCCGCCCGTCCACGCCAGATGCTTCGGCTCGCACGTGTACAGCGTATGACCGCGGCGCGCGGCCTCGGCCATCATCGCGTAAGTAGAGTCTTTGTAGATCTTGAACTGCGTAAGCGGATCGGCGATGAAAAGAATGTCCATGAAGGTCCCGTTGCGCCCTGCTGGGCATGGCGTTGATCGTGTAACTGCGCGTGAATCTGCGCGTGAATTTACGAGTGAAGTCGAGCGCGAATGTCGTGGGTGAAAACGGCGCGGGCGGCATGCGCGCCGCCGCGCATCATGCAGGCCGCCCTCGCGCGGCCGAGCTTAAACCTGGATCGCTTCCGGATCGGTCTTTTCCAGCTCGACCGATGCGGCCAGCAGCCCGAGCCGCGCCACCACGCCATACATATAGAAGCGGTTCGGCGGCGCCGCGCCGGGCTTGGCGTGCGCATCGGGCAGCGCCGTGTGCTCGAAACCGAGCGGCACGAAGTGCATGCCCGGCGCGTTCAGATTCTGATCGCGCTCGCGGCTGCCGTGCACACGGTAGAAACCGCCTACCACGTACCGGTCGATCATATAGACGACCGGCTCCGCCACTTCTTCGCCAATGCGCTCGAACGTGTACACGCCTTCCTGCACGATGACGTCATGCACTTCCAGGCCGTCTTTCGTGGCGGCCATCTTCGCCCGCTCGCGCTTGGTGAGCGCGGCCACTTCCGACGCGTCGTGCACGGTCATCACGCCCATGCCGTAAGTACCCGCGTCCGATTTGATGACGACATACGGCTTTTCGGAGATGCCGTACTCGCGGTACTTCTTGGCGATCTTTTTCAGTACGCCGTCGATCGCATCGGCCAGCGCTTCCTCGCCGGTGCGCTCCTGGAAATCCACGCCTTCCACATGCGCGAAGTACGGGTTGATCATCCAGGGATCGATCTCAACCATCTTCGCGAACTTCTTCGCCACGTCGTCATAGCACGAGAAGTGCGTCGATTTGCGGCGAACAGCCCAGCCGGCGTGCAACGGCGGCAGCAAATACTGCTCGTGCAGATTCTCGAGCACCGGCGGAATGCCGCCCGACAAGTCGTTGTTCAGCAGGATCGAGCACGGGTCGAAATTCTTCAGTCCAAGGCGACGCTGCGAGCGCTCGAGCGGTTCGAGCACGAGTTTCTGCCCGTCGGACAGCGCAATGGTGACGGGTCCGTTGATGTTTTCGTCGAGCGTGCCGAAACGCACGTTCAAGCCGGCCTGGCGCATGATCGCGGCCAGCCGGGCGACATTCTCCAGATAAAACGCGTTGCGCGTGTGGCGCTCGGGAATCACGAGCAGGTTCTTGGCGTCCGGGCAGATTTTTTCGATCGACGCCATGGCGGCCTGCACGGCGAGCGGCAGCACTTCCTGGGGCAAATTGTTGAAAGCGCCGGGAAACAGATTGGTGTCGACCGGGGCAAGCTTGAAACCTGCGTTGCGCAGATCGACCGAACAATAGAACGGCGGCGTGTGCTCCTGCCACTCGAGGCGGAACCAGCGTTCGATTGCGGGAGTGGCGTCGAGGATCTTCCGCTCAAGATCGAGCAGCGGGCCGTTTAACGCCGTAACTAGGTGCGGAACCATTGATCACTCGCAGACTGGAGAAAAAAGATTGTAGAGCAAATGCTTTGCCCATTTGGGGACGCTTTCTCCATTCGCAAGCTAGCCAGAATGCATTGTCTCTATCGCAATGATAGACAGGAAAAAGAACTGTTAACAAGATAGCGAGCAAGAAAAAAGCCCGCCATGAAGGCGGGCCGAAGCGCTGTGCTTGTTTCGTGCTTGTTCCTGATTCATCGAGCCCGGGAGCACGGGCTCGTCAAGCCACTTCCTTATTCGACGTGTTCGCCGTGCAGGCTGACGTCCAGGCCTTCGCGTTCCTGCTCTTCCGTCACGCGGATACCCATGGTCATGTCGATGATCTTCAGCAGGATGAAGCTCACCACGCCGCTGTAGATCAGCGTCGTCAGCACGCCCTTGGCTTGCAGCAGGACGCTGCCGTCGAAGCCGCCGATGTCCTTGACCGCGAACACGCCGGTCAGAAGCGCACCCACGATACCGCCGACGCAGTGCACGCCGAACGCGTCGAGCGAGTCGTCGTAACCGAGCTTGTGCTTGAGCCACGTTGCCGACCAGAAGCAGACTACGCCGGCCACGATACCGATCACGAGCGAGCCGAGCGTACCGACGAAGCCCGAAGCCGGCGTGATCGCCACGAGACCAGCCACCGCGCCCGACACGATACCGAGCACCGAAGGCTTACCCTTGGCCGCCCATTCGGCGAACATCCAGGCGAGCGCCGCGGCAGCCGTTGCTACTTGCGTTGCGAACATCGCGAAGCCGGCACGGCCGTCTGCCGCCACTGCCGAACCCGCGTTGAAGCCGAACCAGCCCACCCACAGCATCGCGCCACCGATCAGCGTCAGCGTGAGGTTGTGCGGAGCCATTGCTTCCTTGCCGTAGCCGACGCGCTTGCCGAGCACCAGGCAGCACACCAGACCCGCAATACCCGCGTTGATGTGCACGACCGTGCCGCCCGCGAAGTCGAGGACGCCTGCGCTAGCCAGCCAGCCGGTCGGTTCCCAGACCATGTGCGCGATCGGCGAGTAGACGATGATCGACCACAGCGCCATGAACACCAGCATCGCCGAGAACTTCATACGGTCGGCAAACGCGCCGGTGATCAGCGCCGGGGTGATGATCGCGAACGTCATCTGATAGACGAAGTAGACCGTTTCCGGGATCGTCGGTGCCAGGTGGCTGACGGTCAGCGTCGTGGCCTTGTCGCCCTTGATGTAGTTCATGCCGGCCATGAAGACGCGCGAGAACCCGCCGATGAACGAGCCGCCCGGCGTGAACGCGAGGCTGTAGCCCACCACCGTCCAGATGATCGTCACGAGGCAGGTGATCGCGAAGCTTTGCATCAGCGTCGCGAGTACGTTCTTCTTGCGGACCATGCCGCCATAGAAGAGCGCCAGACCCGGGATCGTCATGAACAGCACGAGCGCGGTGGAGGTCAGCATCCAGGCGGTGTCGCCCGAATTGATCTTCGACGAATCGACCGAGAACGGCGCGGTCGGTGCGGCCGGCGCGGCGTCCGATGCCGCGGGTGCGGTGGCGGCGCTCGCTGCGGGTGCAGCCGATGCGTCAGCCGCGGGTGCCGAAGCTGCGGCGGCGGCCGACGCGTCCGGTGCCGGCGCGCTTGCCGTATCGGAAGTAGCGGCCGAGGCGGCTGCGGGAGCGGACGCGTCGTCCGCGAGCGCGGCGCCGACACCGCCCGCGAGAAGCGAACCGGCCATCAGCAGGGACATCAATAGTTTGCGCATCTTTCGTTTCCTCTTGTCGCTTATCTGTGTCGCTATCTTTTGGTGTTACAGAGCGTCCGCGCCGGTCTCACCGGTGCGAATCCGGATCACCTGCTCGATCGGCGTGACGAAGATCTTGCCGTCGCCGATCTTGCCGGTGCGTGCCGCGCGCTCCAGCGCCTCGATCGCCTGATCGACGATGTCGTCCGAGACAGCGGCCTCGATCTTCACCTTCGGCAGGAAATCGACGACGTATTCAGCGCCGCGATACAGCTCCGTATGGCCCTTCTGACGGCCGAACCCCTTGACCTCTGTGACCGTGATGCCCGAGACGCCGATCGCCGACAAGGCTTCGCGCGCCTCATCGAGCTTGAACGGCTTGATGATTGCGGTGATGAGTTTCATGAAATCCCTCGCTTAGTTGCGTAACCCGTTTGCGTAACCCGTTTGCGTAACGCGTTTCCCGAACCCGTTGCAGCCCTGCTTCAATCCGTCTGCGTTCCGTATGCAGAAGCCTGGCTGGCACTCGTAACCGTCCGCGTGGTCTCGTTTCGCTGCCGGAAAATGGTGCCGGCAGTGCGCGCGGGGCAGTAAAAGCAACTCATATGCCATGTTGTGTCAAACTGCGCCCGCGCGGGCTTTGCGAGCGGCTCAGCCGCTCTTGTCCGAATGGCTAACGCACGCCCCGACCGGTGGCGCGGTGCAGGGATCGTTGCTAGAGTGTCCGCAGGTTCCGAAACAGGAAGCGCGCACCAAAGGGGCTCACGCCGTCGTGAGTTGAAAAGGCCGGCGCACCAACACAGCGCATCGTTAGATGCGAGGCACAGACGTAATGAAACGCTGCACATTTTTTGTGCACCAAGGGGAACACCATGAAACAACCGAACGATGTTTTCAACGACATTCAGGCACGCATGAGCGAGCTGTTCAAGAATTCGCCGGCCAAAGACGTCGAGCGCAATGTAAAAGCCATGCTGTCGCAGGGCTTCTCCAAGCTCGATCTGGTCACGCGTGAGGAATTCGATACGCAGACACAGGTGCTCGTGCGAACGCGCGCGCGTCTCGAAGAACTGGAGCGTCGCGTCGCAGAACTCGAACAGAAACTTCCGGTCACGCAGACTTCCTGACGCCTGTCGTTCTGGCAGCGCAGTAGCTGCATCTAGCTGCACATCACAGGCAAGCGAGCCGTGACGTCATCAGCGTATTAAGGGGATTGGAGCGCATTAGTCGCGCACCGTCCAACGGGAGAAAACATGTCGCTTGCCGTGGTGCGCAGTCGCGCGCCGGCCTCTGGCCGCGCGCCCGAAGTAACCGTCGAGGTGCACCTCGCGAACGGGTTGCCATCTTTTTCGATCGTCGGACTTCCCGATCTGGAAGTCCGCGAAAGCCGTGAGCGCGTGCGGGCGGCCCTGCAGAACTGCGGCTTCGACTTTCCGGTGCGGCGCATCACCGTCAATCTTGCTCCCGCAGACTTGCCCAAGGAATCCGGCCGCTTCGATCTGCCGATCGCGCTGGGCATTCTCGCGGCAAGCGGCCAGATTCCCGTGGAATCGCTGCTTCATCGTGAGTTCGCCGGCGAGTTGTCGTTGACGGGCGCGCTGCGTCCCATGCGCGGCGCTTTCGCGATGGCGTGTGGCACCGCGCGCAGCGCGGCGGCGGGCGACGCGTCCGCTGCTGAATGTATGGCCACGCGCGCGCCGCCGCACTGCAATCCGCAACTCTATCTGCCCGCCGCAAGCGCTGCGGAGGCTGCGCTCGTGCCCGGCGTGGATGTCTATGGCGCGAGCGATCTGCCGTCGCTGTGCGCTCATCTGGCCGACGCGCCGGAAGCGCGCCTCTATCCGGTCGCCGCACCGGACCTCGCACAGTTCACGCCTGTGGCCGTGCCCGACATGGGCGACGTGATCGGCCAGCGCGGCGCGCGCCGAGCGCTCGAAGTCGCCGCGGCCGGCGGACATCACGTGTTGCTCATCGGGCCGCCGGGGGCCGGCAAATCCATGCTCGCCGCCCGCTTGCCGGGTCTGCTTCCGCCCATGACCGACGACGAGGCGCTCAGTTCGGCCGCCTTGCTCTCTGCAAGCCGCACGGGTTTCTCGCCCTCGCAATGGCGCCGACGGCCGTTTCGCGCGCCACATCATTCGTCGAGCGCAGCAGCGCTGGTCGGCGGGCGCAACCCTCCGCAGCCGGGTGAGATTACGCTGGCTCACCTTGGCGTGCTTTTCCTCGACGAGTTGCCAGAGTTCGACCGCGACGTGCTGGAAACACTGCGCGAACCGCTGGAAGCCGGTCGCATCACCATCTCTCGCGCAGCGTTGCAGGCGGACTTTCCCGCAGCTTGCCAATTGATCGCGGCGATGAATCCATGTCCTTGCGGCTGGCGCGGCGATCCGAACGGACGTTGCCGCTGCACGCCCCGACATCGCGGCGCGCTACCTGCGCAAGCTGTCCGGGCCGCTGCTCGATCGCATCGACATTCAACTCGAAGTGCCTGCGCTTACGTCGGCGGAGCTTTCCGCGCGGTCAAACGCCGTTGGCGAGACGAGCGCGGTTATCGCGAGCCGGGTGAACGTCGCACGCGAGCGTCAATTGGCGCGGCAAGGCAAAACCAACCGCGAGTTGAGTGGAAAAGAGGTGGACGCCGTCTGCCGGCCCGACGCAGCCGGCGAAGCGCTACTGCGCGAGGCCGGGGAGCGCTTCGGCTGGTCGGCCCGCGCTTACTACCGCGTGTTGAAGGTGGCGCGCACCATCGCGGACCTCGCAGGGACGAGCATGCCGAGCGCTGCACAGGTCGGCGAGGCCGTTCAGTATCGACGCGCTTTTGGCTCTGGGTGAGGAGAAAAATATGCTGTCAAGACTTGACTTATGCACATGCGCGCGTTCCAGATAAATTTAGAAACATCTGAAAGGTACATAGAAGGCTTTCGAGCAAAATCGTTGATTTAAAACAGTTTTTTATTCTTGCCGACGGGCGCGCAGACAGGCGAAATGCCCATGGGGCGGGCATCTGCGCGAAAAAAGCGGGAGTTCTCAACAGAGTTATCCACAGGACACGCGGACAAGTGGAAAACTTCAACGTAAACCGAGAATTAGCGTGCAAAGCTGCGACGGAACTTTCACTGCATAAATGGATCCGCCGCACCTTGAATCGGCCAAAACTACCACTTTCAATACAGCTGGAAAGAAGAAAAAAATTGGTCGACCTGCTCCTGCGGCAACGGCTGTGAAGCGATGATCGCGGCTTGATACACATGACGCCCTCGCGCGACCAGCCGCGCATAAACGGTGCGCTTTTCGTGGTCTGAACCGGCTTGCCCGCTCAGTTGCATTTCCAGACCTAGCACCTTGCCGCCGGCCGCGAGCGGAATCTGCACGGCGTGCGCATCCGGCTGCGCGCCAACGTTGCGCGCCAGGCCGGTACGCAGAAAGTCGAGCGCCTTGCGTTGCGTCGCCTCGCTTTCGTCGGGCAGCGTGATCGTGCCGACCGCGAATACGGCGTCGCCGGCTTCGGCCGTTTGCATGGCCATTTGCATCGGCGCTCCGTCTATCTGTACGGCACGCTGATCATTCCCCGGCTTGGCCGGCAGGTCGATCGTGTAGCCGCTGTCGTTATTCATGATCGTGCGCCAGTCGAAAGTCGGCGAGCAGCCGCTCAGAGCCGCGCCAATGGCGAGCGCGCAAGCCCCCGCGCGGAAGACCGAATGCGCGCGCGAAACCACGGGCGGTTTCTGATCCGCTGTATTCCGATTGCGGGCGAAGCCGGAAACAAGACGCGGAAGAAGTTGGGTGAACAGAGGGAAAACGCGAAAAACGATCTGGAGCATGGGAACAAGGCGCCCGGGAAGCGGGCCAATGACGTGAGCATAAAGCGACATTATCCGCTGGCAGCTTGAGAAGCGTCAGCGGAAGCGGCACGCGGCCGGGGAACCGGCCGCAATCGGCCACAATCGGCCCACAATCGGCCGCAGCCCGCGCGAGGCATGCGCCCGGTGCGGGCGCTCGCTGCCGCCTGGCTCGAATAGGACTACAATACCCACGCTATGGGGCAGCGGGCGCAAAGCCCCGGCCCACGCGCTGTCCCACGCCATTTCGCGATTTCCGAGGTTCCGTTCATGAGCACCATCACGTCGACTACCGCCGTCAGGCGCACGAATCCGCTTCGCTACGTGATCGCCGCCGTCGTGGCGATTGCGATCGGCGTGGCTGGCTATTTTGCGTTCGCCGGCCAACAGCGCGTGCCCGACGCGACTTTCACGCTGCTCTCGGGCCAGAAAGTCTCGACTGCCGATCTGAAAGGCAAGGTCTACCTCGTCAACTTCTGGGCGACGAGCTGCGATACATGCATGAAGGAAATGCCGCAGATGGTCCAGACGTATAACCGCTTCAAAGGTAAAGGGCTGGAATTCGTCGCGGTGGCCATGAGCTACGACGCGCCCATGTACGTGACCAACTACACGCAGACGCGTCAGTTGCCGTTCAAGGTCGCCATGGACGACGGCTCGGCCGCGAAGCAGTTCGGCAACGTCCAGCTTACGCCGACCACCTTCCTGGTCGACAAGGACGGCAAGATTCTGAAGCGCTATGTCGGCGAGCCGCAGTTCGCGGAACTCGACCAGCTGCTGGAAAAGGCGCTGAACGCTGCTTGAGCCGGGCGAGAGCCACGACGGCTGATTCAGCCTCGTGCTGAAAGTAACGCCAGGCGCCCGGATCAACCGATCCGAGTCCAAGCCAGAAAGTCAAACCCAAAGCCCAATGAAAAACGCCGGCATGAACTGCCGGCGTTTCTTTTTTCACCTGTCCCCGTCCCCTTTGGCCGCGAGGCCATAGCGTTTGATCTTCTCGTAAAGCGTTGCTTTGCCAAGCTGCAGCCGGTCCGCCGCGATTGCCACCGCGCCGCCACTCTGCTCCAACGCCTCAGCAATCACCGCCCGTTCAAATTGCTCCACGCGCTCCTTCAGCGGCTGCGGCTGCGCGCCTTCGTCGCCGAAAGACATGACGGGGTCGTCGGCGACGCCGAGCACGAAGCGGTCCGCCGCATTGCGCAACTCCCGCACATTGCCCGGCCACTCGCGCTGCATCAGGCTCGCGCGCTGACGGTCCGTGAGAATCGGTGCGGGACGCTGATAACGGACGGCCGCGTCCAGCAGAAAGTGTTCGAAAAGCGGCACGATGTCCTCGCGACGCTCGCCAAGCGGCGGCAGCGCGATCGTCACCACGTTCAAGCGGTACAGCAGGTCGCGACGGAACGAACCGTCGGCGACATGTTCCGCCATATCGCCTTTTGCGGCGGCGACCACGCGGCAATTCACGCGAATCGGCTGGTTCGAGCCGAGGCGTTCGAGCACGCCGTCCTGCAACACGCGCAGCAGCTTGACCTGCAACGCAAGCGGCATGCTTTCTATTTCGTCGAGAAACAACGTGCCGCCCGACGCGTGTTCGAGCTTGCCGACCCGGCGTTTCGCAGCACCGGTGAAGGCGCCCGGTTCGTAGCCGAACATCTCCGACTCGAACATCGGCTCCGGCAGCGCGCCGCAGTTGACCGCAATAAACGGCTTGTCACGCCGCGGCGACAACTCGTGCAGACTGCGCGCGATCAATTCCTTGCCCGCGCCGGTGTCCCCGTTGATGAGCACGGACGCATCGGTCGGCGCGACGTTAGCAATCAGCCTCCGGACCTGCTCGATTGCCGGACTGCGGCCGATGATCCGCGGCGCAACCGTGCTCTGCCCGGCAAGCTCGCGGCGCAGCGCGAGGTTTTCCAGCACGAGCTTGCGCCGCTCCAACGCACGCCGCACGGTTTCGATCAGGCGCTCAGAAGCAAACGGCTTCTCGATGAAATCATAGGCGCCGTCGCGCATCGCCTGCACCGCCATCGAAATATCGCCGTGACCGGTCACGAGAATCACCGGCACGTCGGGCGCGCGCTCATGGCATTGCGCGAGCAGATCGAGACCGCTCGCGCCGGGCAGCCGGATATCGCTGACGATCACGCCTGAAAAGTCGGCGCTGATCGACTTCGCCGCCGATTCCGCCGACGCATGACCGACCACGTTGAAGCCCGCCAGTTGCAAACTCTGCACGCTGGCGCGCCGCACGAGTTCGTCGTCTTCGATATACAGCACTTGCAAGCCGTCGTTCAGCATGTTGTTCTCATCGGATCCACGAACCCGTGGTGAGCGGGTCCGCGGTGTGACTCGTCTGCACGCGCGCACGGCGCAGCGTCAGTACAAATAATGCACCGCCGTTCGGGACGTTCGCCACATTCCGCGCCACCAGTGTGCCGCCGCAATCACGCGCGATCGACGACGAAATCGCCAACCCGAGGCCGAGTCCCTGGCCCATTTCCTTCGTGGTAAAAAACGGCTCGAACAGATGCGGCAAGACATCTTCGGCAATGCCCGGGCCATTGTCGCTGACTGCGAACGACAGGCTGTCCGCAGCAACTTCAATCTGCACGGCAATGCGCGGCGGAGTCATGTCGGCGGTCGCGTCGAGCGCATTGCCCAGCAGATTGATCAGCACCTGCTCGAGACGCAGATCGTCGCAGTGGGCTACCAGTTCGGCATGATCGTCGGCGAGATCGAGCGGCACGCGCGTGCCGTTTTCCGCGTCCAACAACGTGAGGTTGAGTTCGACACGCTTCAGACGTTGTTGCAACAGCGCGAGGGCATTGCGCAGCGCCCGCACGACCGAAGCGCGCGCGCTGCGCGGCCGCGCGCGTCCCACGAACAGCTTCAGCTGATTGGTGATCTTGCCCATGCGTTCGGTGAGCGCCGCGATCGCTTCGAGGTTCTCCCGCGCCGATGCCTGGTCGCCGCGCTCAAGCAGCACGCGCGTGTTGTCCGAAAATCCGCGTAATGCCGCGAGCGGTTGATTCAGTTCATGCGTGATGCCGGCCGCCATCTGACCGAGCGCCGCGAGCTTGCTCGCCTGAATGAGTTCGTCGTGCGCGGCGCGCAATTCCTGTTCGGCGCGCGTGCGTTCGGCCACTTCCTTCTGCAATTGCTCGTTCGCTTGCGACAGATCCGCGGTGCGCTCCGCAACGCGCTGGTTCAATTCGGCGTACGCCTTTTGCAGCAGCGCGCGGCTACGCATCACCTCGCGCACGCGGGACCGGCGCATTCTCCAGTAGAACGCGAGCAATACGAGCGACACATAGCCGAAGCCCGTGACGATGGTCGCGTTGCGCGCGTCAGCGTCGACCGGGCTAACGGGCGCCATGGTAATCAGATGCCAGTCGGGTTCGCCCATGCCGCGCCGCGATGCGAGATAGCGAGGCGCGTAGCGTCCGCCGCCGACGCGCACGATCTGCGCGTCGCCTTCGAGCTTGCGCTCGATCGTCACAGGCAGCGGCGCAATAGGCTGCTGCGCATACTGCCGGGCCTGATAGATGGAATCGGCGACCTGGCCCGACAGTGGCCGTATCGTGTGATATTTCCATGCGGGCACGGACGACAGAAAGATCACGCCGTGATCGTCGGTGACGAGGAGCGGCTCGTATGCATCCGCGCCCTGAAACCATTCGAGATCGAGTTTGACGACAGCCACGCCGACGATTTTTCCCTCACGGCGCACCGGCTGCGAAATGTAATAGCCCGGTGCCTGCGAGATCGTGCCGATGCCGAAGAAGCGGCCCACGTGGCCTTTGATGGCATCGACGAAATATGGGCGGAACAGATAGCCCGCGCCGATGAAACTGCCCGGCCCTTGCCAGTTGCTTGCGGCGACACAATAGCCGTCGAGCGGAATGATGTAGGTCACCGTTGCGCGCGCGTGGCGGTTCAAATCTTCGAGATAGAGATTCGCGCGCTGGACGTTGGCGGGCGACGGATCGACCAGCACGTCCTGCACGATGGGATGCTCGGCGAGCAGATACGGCAGCGATTCATAGCGCTCAAGTGTGCTCTTGAGCGAACTGGCGGTGCGATCGACGCGCCCGGCGGCATTGCGCCGCAAGCTGTCGATTCCGCTTTGCCACGCGACGCTGTAGGTGAGCCCGCACGCCGCGACGAGCCCGGCGACGAGCGCGAAGAGGATCAGCAGACGGCGCGTCACGTTGGCAATATCCGGTGAGGTGTGATCGGATATTGTGGCATAAGGCGAAGCGCGGTCGGCGCGAGCTTCCCCGGCCGACGGCACTTCGGTTGGGCGCGCGGTCACCGGTTGCATGTGCTGGTGTCCGCGGCCGCAAACGTCACGCGTTTTCAGACAATGAGCGTCGATGCCCGGCTTAAACGCCGGCCGGCTCTTTGACCGGCACGTCGCCGCGCAACGCCGAGTTCAGCTTGTTGCGGTCCAGTTCCTTTTCCCACGCCGACACGACCACAGTCGCCACGCCATTGCCGACGATGTTCGTCAGCGCACGGCATTCGCTCATGAAGCGGTCGATACCCAGAATCAGCACCATGCCCGACAGCGGAATGGTCGGCACCACGGCCAGCGTTGCGGCGAGCGTGATGAAGCCCGCGCCCGTTACGCCGCTCGCGCCCTTCGACGTCAGCATCGTCACTGCCAGCAGCGTGAGCTGCTGCGCCCACGTGAGGTCGGTGTTCGTCGCCTGGGCGATGAACAGCACGGCCATCGTCATATAAATGTTGGTGCCGTCGAGGTTGAACGAGTAACCGGTCGGCACCACGAGACCCACCACCGAGCGCGAGCAGCCGAGGTTTTCCAGCTTGAGCATCAGTTGCGGCAGCGCGGCTTCGGACGAGCTCGTGCCGAGCACGATCAGCATCTCTTCCTTGATGTACGCAATGAAGCGCAGGATGTTGAAGCCCACCGCACGCGCGATGATGCCGAGCACGACCACCACGAATACGATCGACGTCAGATAGAACGTGCCGATCAGCTTCAGCATGGGCAGCAGCGAGCCGATACCATACTTGCCGATGGTGAACGCCATCGCGCCGAACGCACCGATCGGCGCGAGCTTCGTGATGATGCGCACGATGCCGAACAGCACATGCGAGAGCCCTTCAATGAAGTTCGTGACGACCTTGCCCCTCTCACCGGCTGTGGCGAGCACCGCGCCGAACAGCAGCGCGATCAGCAGGATCTGCAGAATCTCGCCCTGTGCAAACGCGGAGACGAGCGTGTCCGGAATCAGGTGCATCAGGAAGTCGACCGTGGTCTGGCCGTGCGCCTTGGCGGCGTACGAAGCGACCGCCTTGCCGTCGAGCGTGGCGGGGTCGATATTGAAACCGACGCCCGGCTTCAGCACGTGCGTCGCGATCAGGCCGAGCACCAGCGCAAACGTCGAGACGATTTCAAAATACAGCAGCGCCTTGCCGCCGACGCGCCCGACCTTCTTCATGTCTTCCATGCCGGCAATGCCGGTCACGACCGTACAGAAGATGATCGGCCCGATCACCATCTTGATGAGCTTGATGAAGCCGTCGCCGAGCGGTTTCATGTCGACGGCGAGATTCGGATAGTAATGTCCGAGCGCGATACCGATGATGATCGCCACGATCACCTGGACGTACAGCACTTTGTGGATAGGTTTCTTCACGATGGTTCCTGCGATGTGGGTGAGCCTATGGCCTGCCACGCTGCGCATCATGCGAACGAATGATCGTCACGCCTGTGCACGGCATTAGGCCGCGACAAGACGACGAATTCAGAAGTACCGGAAAGGGAAATCGGACATCGTTGTCTCCTTGCTTTAGTTGTCCGACCGTTGCGGCCGCGTTATCTATTTCGCAAGGTCGATGCCAGCTTGAGGCAGGCCGCGCGCCTTTGATTTTTATAGGTTTTCTTGCGCCTAATCGCAAGTGCCATCCGGGATTCCGGAAATCCGGACGGCCCGCGTCGGGAAAACCGGAATTCGCTTCGGCAGCAGCTCAGGGGAAACCCGAAGCCTTTACTGGCGGGGCTTTGCCGTTTTCCTAAGCGCCGCCTTCTTCGAGTACCAGCAGATTCTCATGCGAGAAACCGAGCGACACCGGCTGACCTCGTTCGGGTAAACCGCGATTCGGATCGTTGAACACGTCGAGAGAAATCACCGCGTCTTTCACGCGCGTCCTGATCCGCACCACCGCGCCGAGAAAATTCACTTCTTCGACGGTCGCGCTCAGTGTGTTGCGGCCAGGCGCCGCCGGTTCGAGCACGATCGCTTCGGGGCGCAGCGCGAGCAGGCGCTTCTTGCCCGCATCGCCGGCCGGCAGTTCCTGCGTAGTGGTCAACTCCTGGCCGTCCACGACCATCTTGCCGGTCGCCGGATCGATCACGTGCCCCGCCAGAATGTTCAGCGTGCCGACGAACGATGCGACAAAATGAGTGCGAGGATAGTTGTAGATTTCCGAAGGCGAGCCGATCTGCTCGACGCGCCCCTCGTTCATCACGACGATGCGGTCGGAGATCGACAACGCCTCTTCCTGATCGTGCGTAACGAAGATCGACGTGATGCCGAGTTCGCGCTGCAGCGCGCGAATGTCCTGCCGCAACGAAATGCGAATCTTCGCGTCGAGCGCGGACAGCGGCTCGTCGAGCAACAATACCTGCGGCTTGCCGGCCAGCGCGCGCGCCAGCGCCACGCGTTGCTGCTGGCCGCCCGACAGTTGCCACGGATAGCGGCCGCCGAGCTGCGGCAGCTTGATCAGGTGCAGCATCTCTTCGACGCGCTGGCTAATTTCCGCCTGCGGCCGGTGCGTGATCTTCAGCCCGAAGCCGATGTTCTCCGCGACCGTCATGTTGGGAAACAGCGCATACGACTGAAACACCATGCCGACCTTGCGCTGCCGCGTACGAAGATGCGTGACGTCCTTGTTATCGAGCCGGATGACGCCGCGCGTCGGCGTTTCGAAGCCGGCGATCATCCGCAGCACGGTTGTTTTGCCGCAGCCGGAAGGTCCAAGGAACGTGATGAACTCACCGCGCTCGATCTTCATGTCGAAGTGATGCAACGCGATGTTCGTCCCAAAGGACTTGTGCAGATTTTCGATCTCGAGAAATGCCATGATTCGCTGCCTCAGTGGATCAAGCTCATTGCATCAAACCTTTTGACCGCTCAACGCGCGGGCCGAGCCGAACACCTGGATCAAGCCCATCGACGCCCACGTAATCATGAACGCGATGATCGCAAGCGCCGACGGCTCATACGCGCGATTCGCGCCGATCAGTTGCAGGTAAGGACCGAACGCGGGCCGATCGAGCAGACTCGCCAGCGTGAATTCGCCGATTACCACCGCGAAGGTGAGAAACGCGCCCGACAGAATGCCCGAGCGGATATTCGGGAAGATCACCTTGAAGAGAATCGTCGGCCAGTTTGCGCCGAGACACTCGGCGGCTTCGGTGAGCGAGCGCACGTCGACAGCGCGCAGGCCCGCATCGACCGCGCGGTACATGTACGGCAGAGACAGCGTCACGTAGCCGAACACCAGCAGCAGATCGGTCGCGCGCTCGTTGCTCGTGAGCGGCAGAATCGAACTGCTGTTGTAGATGCGCAGATAGCCGAACACGATCACGATAGCCGGCACCACGAGCGGCAACAGCGTAATGAATTCGACGACCGGCCGCAGCTTCGGCAAGCGCAGTTGTACCCAGTAAGCGGTCGGCACAACGAGCAATATGCCGACGACGATCGTCAGCAGCGCCATCAGAATCGAATAACCAAACGAGGCCTGAAAGCGCGGATCGCCGAGCACCACGCTGTAGGCTTCGAAGCTATATGTGCCACGCTTCATCCGCAGACTGAACTCGAAGGTGGCGATCAGCGGAATCAGGAAGTACAGGGAACCGACCACCATCGCGGTCCACGCTCCCACGCGCGATTGGCTTTTCATCGGCGGCCCCTTTCAGCGCGTGAGCGCAGCCAGATATAACCGCCGTTCGACAGACCCGTGACGAGTACCATGCCGAGCGCAAGCGCGTAGCCGAGATTCTGGTTGTGCATGACGTCGCCGCGAATCTGCGCAAAGAGCAGAATCGGCACGATGTTCAACGAGCTGCCGGTCAGCGCATAAGCGGTGGCGACCGCGCCGAACGCGTTGGCAAACAGCAGCAGCGTCGCGCCCAGCACGCTCGGCCATAGCACCGGCAGCGCGACGTAGCGCCAGTACTGAGACGCGGTGCCGCCGAGGCAATCGCATGCTTCGCGCCATTCGCGCTTCAGGCCGTCGAGCGCGGGCGTGACGATCAGCACCATCAATGGAATCTGGAAGTACAGGTAGGTCAGCGTGAGACCTGAAAAGCTGAGAATGCTGAAGCCCGTCGAATACAGATTGAAGCCGGGATACTTCTTCAACAACACGGTGACGAGCCCGACGCGTCCCAAAGTGCAGATGAAAGCAAACGCGAGCGGCACGCCCGCGAAGTTCGACGCGACACCGGAGAACGTCATCAACGTCGGACGAATCCAGCCCGGCAGCTTGCCCTGCACCGCCGCCCACGCGAGCAGCGAGCCGATCAGCGCACCGCCCGCCGCGGACGCCGCGCTGACTTTGAAGCTGATCCAGTAAGCGTCGAGCACGGACGGCTGAAACAGGTCGCGCAGGTTGGCGAGCGTGAAGTGACCTTGCGAATCCTGGAACGCGCCGATCATCAGAAAGCCTGTCGGCAGAATCAGGAACAGCAGCGCGAAAGTGAAGAACGGCACGACGCCGATCCAGGCCAGCATCTGCGACGCGCGGCCCGGACCGTCGACGCGCGGCGTTGGAGTGGGCACAGGCGGAACCAGCAGATCCGGCTGCACCGATCCAGCATCCGATGAAGCGCTCATAGCTCACCCTTTGGGTATTCCCCGCATTGGCCGCATCGCCGGCATGTCCGGCACTCTGGGTAACGGCGCGCGCCGTCCGACTGGGACGACGCGCGCGGCGTGTACGACCTCGCGCTAAACGTCGAAGCAGCGCTTACTTGACGTTCGCGCCGACCGTTTCGTCCCAATGCTTCGTGATGGTTTCCTTGTACGCGTCCTGTTGCGAGAGCGTCGGAAACACGACGTTCTTATACGACGACGGCGGCGGCAACTTGTCGAGGAGCGCCTGCGGCACTTTCTTCGCGGCCACCAGTTCGTTGTAGCGCATCGGGTGGCAATAGCCGGTCAACCAGCCGATCTGGCCTTCGTCGGAATAGAGATATTCCATCCACAGCTTGGCGGCGTTCGGATGCGGCGCATAAGCGCTGATGGCTTGCACATAGACGCCCGCGACTACGCCCGTTTTCGGGATCACCACTTGAACCTTCGGGTTGCCCTTCAGCGTGTCGCGATCGGCGAGCGCGTTGTAATCCCAACGGACGACGATCGGCGTCGTGCCTTGCGCGAGCGACGCGGCCTTGCCGATCACCGGCACGAAGTTGCCGCTCTTGTTCAGGTCGGCGAAGAACTTGAGGCCGGCTTTGTCCGCCTTGCTCGCGTCGCCCTTGCTTTGCGCGAGACCCGCCGCGTACACCGCCTGAATCGCCTGATTCGCGGAGCGCGGATCGCCCGCGAGCGACACCGCGTTCTTGTAGTCTGACTTGAGCAGGTCGCTCCAGTCGGACGGCGCCTTGTCGATCATGTCGGCGTTCACTTCGAATGCGAGCACGCCGTAGTAGTCGCCGTACCAGTAACCGTCGGCATCCTTCGATTCCTTGGGAATCGAGTTCCACGCAGAGACCTTATACGGCTGCAGCAGCCCTTCAGCCTTCGCGCTCGGGCCGAACGACAGACCCACGTCAATCACGTCGGGCGCTTGCGGACCCTTGTTGCCCTTGTTCGCCTTGATCGCTTCCACTTCATCGCCGGAGCCCGCGTCGGGATTCAGCTCGTTGATCTTGATACCGTACTTCTTCTGGAAACCCGCGACGAGTTGCCCATAGTTGCACCAGTCGTGCGGCAACGCGATCACGGTAAGCTGGCCTTCCTGTTTCGCGGCGGCGATCAGTGCGTCGAGCGGCGCGGCGCTAGCGCTGCTCGCGCCGGCGGCTGCGACGCCCGCGGCGGCCGACATCGAAAGTATGCGAGCTAACACGGTGCGGTTCATAGTTTTCCCCATCCTCTGCCGAAGTTGCTACGTTTGGAAAATTTCTAGTTCGACTTCAACGGCGTTAATCCTGCGCCATCGCGTGCGCTCCTGGTCGGCCTTTGCGGCCGCCTTCGCGTGCCTGCGTGCACACTCACGCCCTGCTCTGGCCGGTTTCACAGCTCAAAGCATGTCGTGCTGCAGCATATCGATGCGATCTGTACAAATCATGTCAACGCCCCACTGCGCAAGCAATTGCGCGCGCGCCGGATCGTTCACCGTGTATGCGAGCACATGCAGTCCGGCCTCGCGGATTTCGCCGACGAGTTGCTCCGTCAGATAACGATGGCTCGCATGCAAGGACGCGCACTCGAGCTCGCGCACGATACGCAACCAGTCCGCGGGCACTTCCTCGAACAGCATGCCGCGCCGCAATGAAGGCGCCGCGTCGCGCGCAGCTGCAAGGGCGTCGAAAGAGAACGACGACAGCAACGGCGGCGTTTGCCCTTGCCACAACCTGAGCGCACCATCCGCAACGAGGCGGCCGGTGATCTCGTCACGGCCCGGACAGGGTTTGATTTCGATGTTCGCCGCGATGCCGTCGCGCGCGCAACGGGCTGCCGCATCGGCAAGCGTCGGCAGGCGAGTGCCTGCGAATTGCGGACCGTACCAGGCGCCCGCGTCGAGCATGGCGAGCTGCGCCCACGTATAGTCGGCAGCAGCGCCGTAGCCGTTGGTCGTGCGCTCGAGCGTGTCGTCGTGCAGCAGGAACAGTTCGTTGTCGGCGGAAAGCTTGGCGTCGAACTCGACCATGCGGTAGCCGTAGCGCACACAGGCATCGAAACCCGCTAAGGTGTTCTCAGGCGCAAGCGTGCCGCCGCAGCGGTGCGCGACGAGCGGCGGATATGGCCAGTCTGCAGGTGATGCATGATCGATCCCGTTTCCCACGTCCGGTCACCTTTCACCCAGAAGAAAGCGGAGAGTGCATTGAAGCACTTCAACGCATGCGGTCTTGTCAAAAAGCGCCACACTAATGCACGAAAGAACAGATCAGACTTTGCCTTTCGAACATTCGAGTTTCGAACGAGCGCGGCGCTTCGATTTGCGAAGGCTAAAGTCAAATACACAAACTTGCAAGCTGCCAAAAAAATACAACACAATGCGGCTAAAGTAGTAGCCTTGACATCGTCTGGACACACATTCGTGTCCACGATGTCACTGACTAAGACACGTTGTGCGAGCGCCTTCGCATCCAAGGAAAATGCATGTGGCAGGAAGACCGTCATCAGAGAATACGCGCGTTAGTGTCGACGCTCCATCGGGTGTCGACCGAACGGATCATGGCGGACCTTGGCGTGTCGCGCGAAACGGTCCGGCGCGATCTGCTCGACCTCGAAGCGCTCGGTGAATTACGGCGGGTACACGGCGGCGCCATCAAACCCGCCGACGAAGCGCCGATCGCCGAGCGTGCGCACATGCGCGTCAAGTCCAAGACGGCGATTGCAAAGGCGGCGACCGGGTTGATCGCGAGCGGCCAGACGCTGTTCATCGACGCGGGCACGACGACCGCCGCACTTGCGGAAGAGCTCGCGAAGCTCGCCAATTTGACCATCGTCACTAATTCGATCGACGTCGCGTTGAAGCTGCGCGGCGCTGCAGAACAGGCCGATGCGGGCAACGAAGTGATTTTGCTCGGCGGCACGATCAGCGACCGCGCAATGGCAACCACGGGCGCCACCACCGTGCTCGATATTCAGCGCTATCGGGCGGACCTCGCGCTGCTGTCGCCGGTCGGCGTCGATCACCGGCATGGCGCGACGAACTACGACCACGCGGAAACCGAAGTGGCGCGCGCCATGGTCGCGAATGCCGACCGAGTCGTGATCCTTGCGGATTACAGCAAGATTGGTCAGCGCAGCCGGATCTCGTATTGCCCGGTGGAGCGGATAGACGTGCTCGTCACCAACAAGAAGGCCGCAGACGCCGCCGATTTCACGGCGCTAAAAAAGAAGCTCGAAGAGGTCGTGCTGGCCTGAAGCGTCATGCTGCACGCCACGCGTGCCGCTCATTCCTTCACATGCATCGTGTCGAGCGCGCGCTTGCGCAGACGCGTGTCATGCAATGCGCCGGCGGCGTCGAGTACCGGATAAGCCGTCGAGCAGAACAGCGAGTTGAGCCGCTTCATGTCGCTGATCAGATCCAGATGCAATGCGCTCGTTTCAATGCTGCGTAGCGTCTGCCCCGTGAGCCGGTCCAGATGCCTGTATGAATACGCGCGCTCCAGATCGCGGAAACGCTCTTTTTCTGCGAGTAGACGTTCGGCACAGCGCAGATCGTTGTTCAGGAATACGGATAGACCGAGTTGCAGATTACTGACTAGCCGCGTCTGCAGATCGTCCAGTTCGCCGAGTCCCTCTTCGGAAAACGACAGGCGGTGAGCGATCTTCTTCTCCTCGATATCTCCCACGATCCGCTCGATGATGTCGCCCGCATGCTCGAGGTTGATCGTCAGCGAAATGATGTCGGTCCAGCGGCGGCTGTCGGCTTCGTCCAGTTGCTCGCGTGAGATCAACGTGAGGTAGTTTTTGACCGCTGCGTAGAGTTCGTCGACGTCGTCGTCCATACGGATCGTTTCGCGCGCCTTGTCGAGATGGTTGTGATGAATCAGCTCCGCCACGTTGTCGAGCATGGCCCGCACGATGTCGCCGATACGCAGCACTTCGCGCGCCGCATGCGCGAGCGCGAGCGTCGGCGTGGACAACGCGGCCTCGTCCAGATGCAGCGGCCGCAGTTCGCCGTTCGGCATGGGCCGGTCAGGCAGCAGCCGCACGCAGACGCGCGCAACTGGATCGATCAGCGACAGGCATGCGCAGCAACGCAGCGCGTTGTAGATCAGATGAAAACCCACGGTGGCTTCACGCGGATTGGCGATCAGCACCGGCAGTCCGCGCGCGAGCAGCGGTGCAAACGGCAGGATCAGCATCGCGCCCGCCAGCTTGAAGGCGAAGCTGCCCAAAGCGAGCCGCCGCGCCGCCGCGTTCTGCGCCACGGTGCCAAGCAACGCCAGCATGCCGCTGCCGAGGTTCGCGCCGATCACGAGGCACAATGCGACCTTCAACGAAATGACGCCCGACGACGCAAGCGTGGCCGTGAGCAGCACGGCCGCGAGGCTGGAATACGACAGCATTGCAAAGGCCGCACCGACCAGCGCGTCGAGCATGGTGTCGCCGGTCAATGCGCCGAACATCACGCGCACGCCTGCGCCTTGCATCATGGGCTGCGCGGCCTCTACGATCAGATGCAGCGCGAGCAGAATCAGACCGAGACCAATCAGCGTACGGCCGGCCTGGCCTGTGCGCGTCTGCTTGCGCGACAGGAACAGTGGCACGCCGAACAGGATCAGGATTGGCGACAACCAGGATAGATCGAGGGTAAGAACTCGCGCCATCAGCGCGGTGCCAACGTCGGCGCCGAGCATGATCGCAAGACCACTGGTCAGCGGCAGGAGCCCTTGCGCGGCAAACGACGTGACGATGACCGCCGTGGCGTTGCTGCTTTGGACGAGGCTCGTGACGCCGACGCCTGACAGGAATGCTCGCCAACGACTGCGAGTGCTTCGCCCGAGGATGCTGCGCAGATCTGCGCCGAGTACGCGCAGGATGCCGGTGCGAACGATATGCGAGCCCCAGACAAGCAGTGCCACGCCGGCGAGAAGGTTAAGGAGAATCAACATAAGGCACTGCTCTTATTCTCTGCTGCCATGACTCGAACCGCATGCCGCGCGTACGACACCCGGGGCGTATATGACAGTAGTGTTGCACATTTTTGCCTTATTGTAATTTTGTGCTTTTAAATATACGCTCGGCCAACGATGAGGATCGTCGCGTGACCGTCTGTGCCGTTCATGTGACGCTACCACCACCTGTCACGAGGACAACGGATGAGCCGCAATCTCGCGCTGTTCGACCTGGACCACACGTTGCTGCCGCTCGACAGCGACCAGGCGTGGGCTCACTTTATCGCTGGACTCGGCATAGAGGGCGCGGCGCGCCATGCGCAAGACATCGACGAATATTATCGGCAGTACGTAGCCGGTACGCTCGACATGGCCGCCTATCTGGACTACACGTTGGCGCCGCTCGCTCGCCACTCGCGCGAACAGCTCGACACGTGGCATGCGCAATTCATGCAGGAAGTGATCACGCCGGCGATCCTGCCGGCCGCACGTGAACTGGTGCAGCGTCATATCGAGGCAGGCGACCTCTGCTGCATTGTCACCGCGACGAATGTGTTCGTTACCGCGCCTATCGGCAAGGCGCTCGGCTTCGAGCATCTTCTTGGGATCGAACTGGGTACGGAGGGTGATGATCCGCTTGCCCGTTTCACGGGTGCGTCGGTGGGCGTCCCGACTTTCCGTGAAGGCAAGATCGCGCGCACGGAGAGCTGGTTAGCTTCGCTCGGCCACCGTTTGCACGATTTTCCTCAAAGCTGGTTCTATAGCGATTCGATCAACGACGTTCCGCTGCTCGAACGCGTCACGCATCCGGTCGCGACGAATCCCGATCCGCGTTTGCGTGCGATCGCGAACGAGCGAGGCTGGCCTGTCATCGAACTTTTCAGCTGACGCAGGCCTTGGCGCAATGTCGATGTGGCCGTCAAGAGCCGCGACCGCGATGGTGGCGGCCTCAATTGCTGCGTCTGATAATTCGTTTGCCTAACTAATATAGTTTTTGTTCGAGCCGGCGGTACTACGGTGATCAGGCGCTTGCCCACCGTGAAATAAAAAACCCGCAACACGTGCGGGTTTTCTTCAACCTGACCGATCAGCCACCTGACACTCACACTACGCCGGCTCCATGCGCCTGCAAGTCGGCGTGGTAGCTGGAGCGCACCATAGCGCCCACCGCTGCGTGCGTGAAGCCCATTTTGTACGCCTCTTCCTCGTACATCTTGAAGGTGTCGGGATGCACATAAGAGCGCACCGGCAAATGGTGTTCGGAAGGCTGCAGATACTGACCGATGGTGAGCATGTCAACATCGTGCTCGCGCAGATCGCGCATGACCTGCAAGATCTCTTCTTCCGTTTCCCCCAAGCCGACCATAAGGCCCGACTTGGTCGCGACGTCCGGATGCAGCGCCTTGAAGTCTTTGAGCAGCTTGAGCGAATGCGCGTAGTCCGAACCCGGGCGCGCTTCCTTGTACAAACGCGGCACCGTTTCGAGGTTGTGATTCATGACGTCAGGCGGTGCGGCATTCAGAATGCCGAGCGCACGGTCCAGACGACCACGGAAATCGGGTGTCAGAATTTCAATGCGCGTGTCAGGCGACAACTCGCGCGTCTGACGGATACATTCGACGAAGTGCGCCGCGCCGCCGTCGCGCAAATCGTCACGATCCACGCTCGTGATCACCACATACTTGAGCTTCAACGCGGCAATAGTGCGCGCGAGATTTGCCGGCTCTTCCGGGTCGAGCGGATCCGGGCGGCCGTGGCCCACGTCGCAGAACGGGCAGCGACGTGTGCACTTGTCGCCCATGATCATGAACGTGGCCGTGCCCTTGCCAAAGCATTCGCCGATGTTCGGGCAACTCGCTTCTTCACACACCGTATGCAGATTGTGCTCGCGCAGAATCTGTTTGATTTCGTAGAAGCGCGAATTGCCGGTCGCGGCCTTGACGCGAATCCAGTCCGGCTTTTTCAGCTTTTCGATCGGAACGATCTTGATAGGAATGCGGGCGGTTTTGGCTTGCGCCTTCTGCTTCGCGGTGGCGTCGTAGGCGGCGGCGGATGCCGGCACGCCTTCAGGCACGGGAGAAGTTGCGAGGTTCGCGGTAACGTCAGTCATTCGTTCGGTCCAGTCAGGCGGTGAGCGCACCGGCCTGCGGTTGGGCGACGGCCGCGGGATTGCCGTCGAGGTTTGCGGTGAGGCACGCTGCAAGGGTGTGGGCCACGTCGTTCCAGCCGGCCACAACGCCTAGCGTTGCCATATCGACTGTCTCGAGCCCCACGTAGCCGCAAGGGTTAATGGCCAGAAACGGCCGTAAATCCATTTTCACGTTCAGGCTAACGCCGTGATAGCTGCAGCCGTTGCGGATTTTGAGGCCCAGCGCGGCGATCTTTGCGCCGGCATGCAACCCGGCGTGCGGCCCGGGCGCGACGTAGATACCGGGCGCGCCCGCCTTGCGTTCTCCGGCGAGATTATACGCCGCAAGGGTGTCGATCACGGCCTGCTCGATCCGCGTGACCATCTCGCGCACCATCAGCTTGCGACGCCTCAAATCGAGCAGCAGGTAGGCAACCACCTGCCCCGGACCGTGATACGTGATCTGCCCGCCCCTGTCGACTTTCACCAGAGGAATAGCGCTGTCGGCGGCCAGCAGATGTGCCGGATCGCCGGCCTGGCCAAGCGTGAAGACGGGGGGATGTTCGACTAGCCAGATTTCGTCGGGAGTGTCGACGGTACGCGCGTCGGTGAACGCGCGCATCGCATCGAAACTGGCTTCGTAGAGTTCGCCGCCGCGCCAGCGCAGCACGAGCGGCGCCGCGGCGGGCATTGGGGAAGAAGAAACCGGCGGGACGGACATGATCCACGCAGTTTACCGAAATCCGGCGATTCCCGCCGGGAGTCGCCGCGCCCCGCTGCCGGGGCACCCGCCATCAAACGGTGCGCCAGCCGCCGCGCATCCGCGCCGCCCAACGTTCGACGACTCGCGCAAACCAGTTAAGCGCACGCTCGTCGCAGCGCGTGGGCACTGAAAACGCGATCGTCGCGCGCGGTGTGCCTTCCGCACTGATCCACAGCCGTTCGCCGCGCCGCAATCTCAGCGTGTGGCCGGGTTGCAGCCAGTAATCTTCGGTGTCGTCGCTGCGTGTCACCCAAACCGCACCGCCGCGCACGACCAGCTTCGTGCTGCGGGCCACCTTCAGGGGAAGCGTTTCGCCACCGTGGATTTCATACGCGATGCTAGAGGAAACTTCTCGCATAATGCCCTCGCCAAAAGTCGTTTCATGGCTACAATCGTAGGCGTAGTAAGGGGTTACGCAAAACGATCAATTTTCACCTCTATGTGAGAAATATTACGATGGAGCTGCGCCATCTGCCGCCGTTGAATGCGATCAAAGCCTTCGAAGCCGCCGCCCGTCACGAGAGCTTTTCGCGCGCCGCCGACGAACTTTTCGTCACGCACGGCGCTGTCAGCCATCAAATCAGGGCGCTGGAGGCGGAACTCGGGGTGTCGCTGTTCGCCCGCGACGGCAAGCGCGTGCGGCTGACAGAAACCGGCAGGCGCTACGCCAACCACGTGCGCTCTGCGCTAACCGCATTGTCCGACGCCACGCGCGAACTCCGTGCCGGTGACCGCGAGCGGCGGCTCGTGGTGTCCATGCTGTCGTCGTTTGCGGCGCGGTGGGTCACGCCGCGCGTCGGCAGCTTTATCGAAGCCCACCCGCAATGGGATCTCGAACTGCTGTCCACAAACGCGCTCACGGACTTCGCGCGCGACGACGTCGACGTGGCAATCCGCTTCGGCTACGGAAAATATGCGGGGCTTTACTCCGAACTGTTGCTCGAGGAAATTTTCTTCCCGGCATGCGCGCCGAATTTCAACGGTGGCAACCTGCCGAAAACGCCCGCCGAGTTGGCGAAGCTTCCTCTACTCCGTTCCGACGACGAATTATGGCGGCCATGGTTCGACGCCGCCGGACTTACCGAATGGCCGGAGCCAAAGCGCGGCGTGCTGTATCAGGATTCGTCGAACCTGTTGCAGGCGGCAATCGACGGTCAAGGGATCGCGCTCACGCGCCGCTCGCTCGCCATGCATGAGATTGCGGCCGGCCGACTCGTGCGGCTGTTCGATGTGGACGGGCCGAGTCCGTGGCAGTACTACTTCATCTGCCCGCCGCAAATGCTGGAAACAGCGCGGGTGAAGGCGTTCAGGGACTGGGTCTTTGCGGAGGTGGGACGGTTCAAGCTGCTGTTCGACCGGGCCTGCGAGGCCGGCTCGGCCGCAAGCGCGGGCCGGAAAGCGGACGCGGCGGACGCATTGCGCGTCGCGCCGTAGTGGGACGCCTTAAAGCACGACCTTGACCATCGGATGACCGGTCAGCGCCCGATAGATATCGTCAAGTTGTTCACGGCTAGTGGCGCGCACCGTCACCGTCAGCCCGGTGTAGTTTCCGCCGCTGGACGGACGCGTCTCGACGCGCGAGGCGTCAACTTCGCTATCGAACTGACGGACCACCGTGACGATCGTCTCGGTGAACTCGGGGTGCGATTTGCCCATGATCTTGATCGGGAAATCGCACGGATACTCAATTAGTGATTCGTTCGCCGGATTCATTTTTTGCTCCTTGCTGCTGCGCCTCTTTTGCCTTGGCTTGCTGATACGCTGCATACAGCGCCGCAAACACCGCACCCGGCTTGCCGCTGCCAACCGGCTGGCCGTCCAGCTGCGTGACAGGCAGCACTTCTTTGGTGGCCGAGCTGATGATGATCTCGTCCGCTGCGCGCACTTCGGCTTCGGCGATCTCACGCACTTCCAGGCGGATACCGCATTCCGCCGACAGCTCTTCGATCAGCCCGTAACGAATGCCTTCGAGAATCTTGTGACTGCGCGGCGGCGCGATCAATGCTCCGCCCTTCACCACCCACACATTCGACGACGACCCTTCGGTCAACACGCCGTCGCGGAACTGGACCGTCTCGAACGCGTCGTTTTCCGCGGCGTATTGCGCCATCAGCACATTGCCGAGCAATGACACAGACTTGATGTCGCAATTGAGCCAGCGGCGATCTTCCGCGCTGACGCAACGCACGCCCTCCGCGCGTTGGGCAGCATTGGGCAGATGGAGCGGCGTAACCATGACGAACACCGTTGGCTGGACGCCCGCGGGAAACGCATGGCCGCGCTTTGCGACGCCGCGCGTGACCTGAATGTAGGCGATCGCATCCTGACTGGCGGCAAGACCGGCCTCGGCTTCGTTGGCCGCGACCACGCGCTCGATCAACGCGCGCCAGCCTGCATTGTCGAATGGATTGGCAATGCCGATCTTCTCGAGCGAACGCGACAGACGCGCCAGATGCTGTTCGAAGCGGAAAGCCGTGCGTCCGGCCGCGTGCGCATATAGCGGCGCGACTTCGTAAATGCCGTCGCCGAAAATAAAGCCGCGGTCGAGCACCGGCACGCGCGCCTCGGACAAAGGCACCACTTCGCCGTTCAGATAAACGATCGGCTCGAGCGAAACATCAGGAAGAGCGGTCATTGCGATCCGTGTTTACTTTTTCTTGTTGAACATGAGCATCAGCGAATCCCACACGCGGCCCACTACGCCCGCTTGCGGCACGGCCTGCAAGGCGACGATCGGGAACTGTGCAAGCACCTTGCCGTCGGCGACGAGCTTCGCGGTACCGACCTGCTGACCGTTCGCGATCGGCGCGATCAGCGGATCCATCTGCTCGATTTGCGGCTTCACCTTGTCGGCCATGCCCTTGGGCACGGTGATGTACTGATCGCTCTTCACGCCAATCTGCACCGAGTCTTGCGCACCCTTGTAGACGCGCGGCGTGCCCACCACCTGGCTCGCCTTGTAGAGGCGCACCGTGTCGTACGCGGAGTAGCCGTAGTTCAGCATCTTCAGGCTGTCCTGCACCCGGTCGTGTTCCTTCGTCTCACCCATCATGACCGAGACGAGGCGGCGCGACGCGTCCTGCGTGCCTGGCAGCGAGCGCTTCGCGCTCGCGATCAGGCAGTAGCCGGCGGCTTGCGTATGGCCGGTCTTCAGACCGTCGACGGTCGGGTCGATCCACAGCAGACGGTTGCGGTTCGGCTGCTTGATCTTGTTGTACGTGAACTCTTTGACCGAGAAGATGTTGTAGTAGTCAGGGAAGTCGCGGATCAGACGCGCCGACAGCACCGCGAGATCGCCAGCCGTGGTGTAGTGCTGCGCGTCGGGCATGCCGTTCACATCGGCGAAATGCGTGTTTTTCATGCCGAGGCGCTGTGCTTCGGTGTTCATCATGTTGACGAACTGCGCTTCGCTGCCGCCCACCAGTTCGGCCAGCGCGATGGCGGCGTCGTTACCCGACTGCACGATCATGCCATACACCAGATCGTGCACGGTCACGGGCTTGTTTGCCTCCACGAACATGCGCGATTCGTCGGTGCGCACGCGACGCACCGCTTCGCTCGGCGTCACCGTCTGGTCCATTGCGATCTTCTTCGTTTGCAGTGCTTCGAAGACGAGATACGCAGTCATCAGCTTGGTGAGCGATGCCGGTTCCACGCGCTCATCGGGATTGCCCGAAGCCAGAACCTGATTGCTGGTCGCGTCCACGAGCACCCACGAACGCGCATTCACCGCCGGCGGCGGCACTTGCGCGAACGCAGTGCTGGCCGCCAGCGTGGCGGGCAGCACGACGCCGAGCGTCAATGCGCGGCTTAGCGTGGGAGAAACAAAACTTGCAACGGAGGGAAAAGACGTGCGGCCGGAGGTGGAAAAACGCATAGGGTCGGTTCGTGCAGATATATTCAACGCGCGCAGGGCGCAGAGTTTGGAAGAGCCGGTCGGCGAGCGACTGGCCGTGACGACTAAACGTAACGGCTTGAGCGCCCATTGGACTTCCGGCCACGCGATCGGTTCGCGCAGCACACTCGTAGCCGGCACCGCTGCGCGCGTGAAAAGAAGTTACGCGTCGCGCGAACTGCCGGACAGGCCGTGCTGCGCCCAAAAAAGAGCGCCCATTATACGCGTGGTATTCCCCGAACTTCGCGCAATGACTGGTGAATAGCCAGGCGTTTGCGCGTACCTGTACCCCGGAAAACGCGCGCCGCGCGGCAACTTACCGCCAGGCGTCGACGATGATCCGCTTCAGGATATGCAGCTTGCGATGCAGAAAATGCTCTGCGCCCGGAATCACCACCACGGGCAATTCCTGCGGCTGCGCCCAGTCGTAAACGGATTGAATGGGAACGGTCTCGTCAGTCTCGCCGTGAATCACGAGCGTGTTTTCCGGCACAGGCGCCACGTCCCAGCGGCTCGCGGCGGTGCCGACGAACACCATCCGCTCGATCTCCTTGCCTTCGTCGCGCAGCTTTGCGGCCACATGCGACATCACGAAAGTGCCGAACGAGAAACCTGCAAGCACCAGTGGCAAATCGGCGTGCCCCGGTTGCGCGCGCATGTGGTCGAGCACCGCACGCAGATCGTCGCGCTCGCCGATGCCCGCGTCATGCTCACCTTGCGTTTGCCCGACACCGCGAAAATTCGAGCGATACGTCACGTAGTTCAACTGGACGAGCGTGCGTGCGAGCGTCTGCGCGACCTTGTTGTCCATCGAGCCGCCGAAGAGCGGATGCGGATGCGCGACGAGCGCAATGCCGCGCGGCGCCGCGCCGTTTTCGCGCGTCTCGTCGGGCAGATCGAGCGCGACCTCGATTTTGCCTACCGGGCCGTCGATCAGATACTTCTTCGTATGTGCGTTCATCGCGGCGCCTATTGATCGATCTTCAGACGCTCGACAACCTTGCCGTTCGCCAGATGCGAGTCGACGATTTCGTCGATGTCGCTCTCGTCGACATACGTGTACCAGACGCCTTCCGGATAGACGACGAGCGCCGGGCCGAGTTCGCAGCGGTCGAGGCAACCTGCCTTGTTGATGCGCACCTGGCCGGGGCCGGCGAGGCCGAGTTTCTTCACGCGCTTCTTCGCGTATTCCTGCATTGCCTGGGCATTGCAGTTCGCGCAACTCGGACGCTCTGCGCCCGGTTCACGCTGATTGAGGCAGAAGAAGACGTGGTACTTGTAGAAGGAGTCCATGTTGTACGAAGAGCGAGGCTGTCAGAAGGGCAATAGTGCAGCAGAAGGCAGTCGGGCGCAGCGGCGCGCACTTTGTTGCGGAGGAGCCGTTGGCCGCGCCGCTTGCGGAGGTCGTTTGCGAAGGACCGCTTGCGAACGATTATAGCGAGCAAGAGGCCCATCGCTGACGCTGCAGGAGCGCCTACTTCGACTCAAGCCTCGTGCGCCGCCTGAGCCAAACGCGTTCGACGACGAACGCTAGCCACACGAGCGCCGCGTACGGCCACACCCACGCGAGCCAGCGCGCGAGGCCATTGAAGTGCAGATAGCGTCCTTGCCGCCAGTCGGCCAGCACGACATCGAAATAAGGATTCACCGGCAACAGGTTGACGAACACGAGCGTCACGACGAGTGCGCCCGCCGCCAGCGCGGTGCGCGATCTGCGCCGCAGACGCAGCGCCAGGAGCCCGAGCGCCGCGCCGCAGCCGATGCCCGCGAGCGCGCCTGGCGTCGCCCAGTCGAAGGCGAGGCCCGATTGCGACTGCAAGAACGTAGCGCCCGCCTTCACTCCAAGAGCCACGACGATAAATAGCAGCAACAGCCGCACGCGCGGCGCATGACGGCGTATCGTCAACGACGCGAGCGCAAGCGCGGCGAACAGATTGAGCGTGGTGATGAGGGCTTCCCAGGCATCGTCAGGCAGCCAGGCGGCGACCCACGCGGGCCATGTGCCGACGTGCCAGCCGGCCGGCGTCCACGCGAACAGGGCATCTTGCGTCGTGGAATCGACTCGCGTCCACAGCGCGCGCGGCCAGTTACCGAGCCCAAAGAGACGCGGCGACGGATACATCGTCGCAAACGGCCAGGCCGCGACAAGACACGCGAGCGCGGCACTCTCACGGTGGAACCACATGAGCCGCAAGCGTCGCAGCAACCCGCGGTCGAGCAGCGCGCCCGTAGCCGGCGACATGATCGCCGCGCCAAGCAGCGCGCCGAGCGCGTTGGCCGCGAGGTCGAGGTTGGACGCGACCCGCGTCGGCAAATACGTTTGCACGGCTTCCATCACGCCCGACAGCAAGCCGCCGAGCACGAAAGCCAACGCGACCGCGAGCGGCCCGCGCCAGCGCGGATAGAGCGCAAGCACCATTAGCGCGCCAAACGGCATATAGCCGAGCACATTCGTGACGACATCGAACGCCGTCAGATACTGCGGCATCGGATCGGAAAGGAAGGCGAACGGCGTGAGACCGAGCGAGCGCCAACCTGAAAACGGATACCACGAACCGTAGACGATCAGCACGGTGTACAGCAGCAGCGCTTGCCGCGAAAGCACCGACGGACGGCGCAGCCACGATCTTTCGCTCATGCAGCGCTCCGTTGCGTGCGCTGCGCGCCGGTCATTGCGCGGCGACCAGCGCCTGAACGCCGAGCCAGGCGGCGATTTGCGCGACGAGGTCGTCGCTGGCGGTGGCGAGCGCTTGCGCGCCGCCTGCAGCGTCGGCGGTACTCGACGGCGCCCTGGAGATGAAGGTTCGCTGACCCAGCACCTTGCCGTTTTGCGTCAGCGTGGCGCGCGCGGTCACCGCTGCATGGCTTTGCGACTGGCTGTCGAACACCTGTTCGAACTCGCCCAGATCCACCTTCAGTACGGGCGCGGCGACGCCGTCGGCGCCCGTCAGCACCGTGCCGCGAGAACTGAGCGCGCCGCGCAGACGTTGCGTGAGCAACTGCGAAGGCGGCATCGTCCAGTGGCTGTTCGCGTACGCGGCCAACTGCTGCGCGTCGGCATAGCCGAGCCGGTACACGAGCTTGTCGGACTGGAGCATTTCCGGCGCGCTCACGTCGAGCACCTTGACCGCCGATTGCGTGCCCGCAGACGCTGCAGGCTTCGGCGGCCCGAAGTCGTACCGAATGTCCGCGAGCGCGGTCGGCGTGCTGGAGCAGCCTGCCGCCAGCAGACTGAACGCAAGCAGCGTCGCGCAAACAGCGCCCGCGCGCGCGGCACGCGAGGACAACAAGCGGTGAATGGAGCGTGACATGACGATGTTCCTTTCTTCAAACCTTCAGATTCATTGTGCGGCGCGCGCGGCAGGCCACGTGAAACCAGCCTCGCCGGGGCCCGGCGCCGCCGCCGGCGCACCGAACAGCACGCTGCGCGGGCTGGTGCTGAACGTGTCGGCGGCGCGGTCCACGGAGCGCGCGGCGGAGCGCACGTCTTCAGCAAGCGAGTTGACCCGCGGCAACGTGTCGTAACCGACCCGCGCCGACAGATCCTGCAATGAGCCGTTCATCGCGGTGAGCGCGTCGCCCGCCTGCTGAGCCGCGGTGCCCACCTTGTTCAGATTGGTCTCGAACGGACCATCCGCACGATTCAGGCTCGTGATCAACTGGTTCGTCGAGACGAGCGTGCTATCCAGCTTGTCGATGGTGGCGGGCAGCTTGCCGGCCACCGGCGCCATCTGCTGCGTGAGCGTGGCGACGCCGTCCGCGGCTTTCTGGATGCTGGCCGCCGTGCCGTGCAACTGGTCGACCATCTCCTGCGACAACAGATTGTCGACGTCGTCCGTGACCTTTTCGAGTTTCTTCAACAGCACGTCGCCGCGTTGTTGCAATTGGTCGAGCAAGCCCGGACGCATCGGCAACTGTGCTACCTGCTTCGCCGACGAGGCGAGCGGCGACGGATCGCGCCCCGTGTCGTCGAGCTGAATGAACGCGATCCCCGTCACGCCTTGAAAGCCGAGACTGCCGAACGTGGAATGCGTGATCGGCGCATGCGTGTCGACGAGAATACGGATCAGGATCTGGCCCGGATGATCGCGGTCGAATTTGATCGACTGCACTTTGCCGACGTCCAGCCCTCTGTAGCGCACGGCCGCGTCGGTAAAAAGACCCGTTACGTTGGTGCGCGCAATCAGATCGTACGGCACGCGCACCGCGCGGTCGACATTGAACAAAAAAGCCGCCGTTGCAATCGCGGCCAGCAGGACGACCGTAAAGAGTCCTGCCCAGAACGCATGCGATTTGTTTTCCATTGCCAGGTTCCCTAGTTTCCCTGATTCACAGCGGCAATTCGGACGATGCCGGCTCAAGCGCCGCGCGCGGCAGCTTTGCGCGGCGCTCGGGCGGCAACGCCTGCAAGGCGCGGCGCCCGCGCAAGCCGAGAAAATATTCGCGGATGAACGGATGATCGACGCCGGCCGCTTCTTCCACAGGCGCGGCGACCAGCACCTTGCGGTCCGCCAGCACGGCCACGCGCGTGGAAAGCGCGACCATCGTGTCGAGATCGTGCGTGACCATCACGACCGTCAAGCCGAGCGCGCGATGCAGCGCCGAAATCAGTTCGACGAACTCGTCGGACGCTTGCGGATCGAGCCCGGCGGTCGGCTCGTCCAGAAACAGCAGTTCGGGTTCGAGCGCAATCGCGCGCGCAATGCCTACGCGCTTGATCATGCCGCCGGACAACGCCGAAGGCATTTTGGACGCGTGCTTGCACGGCAGCCCGACCATCTCCAGTTTCAGCATGACGATGTCGCGCAGCAGGTCTTCGGGCACCTTGCCGAGTTCGCGCACCGGCTGTGCGACGTTGTCGAACACCGACAGCGACGAAAACAGCGCGCCCCGCTGAAACAGCATGCCGGAGCGGCTGCGCATCAGCAGCGCGGTTTCGGGCGAAATGGTCGCGAGGTCTTCGCCAAACAGCTTGATGGTTCCCGAAGTTGGCCGCTCCAACCCGAGAATCTGTCGCACGAGCGTGGTCTTTCCGGAACCCGACCCGCCGACGATCGACACGATCTCGCCGCGCCGCACGTCCAGATTCACATGCTGATGCACTACGTTGCGGCCATAGCGCTTCGTGACGTCGATCACCTCGATCACCGGCTCGGCGATGGAAGGCATCGGCTGGCCGCGTACGGCCTGAGTTAGCGGCGCGATCATCCGAGCCCCACGTTCTGGAACAGAATCGCGAACACGGCGTCCGCGAGAATCACGATCGTGATGGACGTCACCACCGAGGTCGTCGTGCCTTCGCCGAGACTCTGCGAATTGGCTTTGATACGGAACCCGAAGTGGCAGCCGACGATCGCGATCAGCATTCCGAAGACGACGCCCTTGCCGAGACCGATCCACAGGTTCGCAGCCGGCACGACGCCGGGCAACGCGCGCGCGAAATAACTCATGTCGATGCCGAGCACAATCTTCGCGGCGAGTGCCCCACCGCTCAGCGCAATGATGTTCGTCCACATCACGAGTAGCGGCATCGCCACGCCGAGCGCCACCACGCGCGGCAGGATGAGCCGCAGACCGTGCGGAATGCCCATCACGCGCATGGCGTCGAGTTCCTCGGTCACGCGCATCACGCCGATCTGTGCGGTGATTGCCGAGCCGGAGCGGCCCGCGACCAGAATCGCCGAGAGCACCGGCCCGAGTTCGCGGATCACCGAGAGCCCGAGAATATTCACGATGTACTGATTGGCGCCGAAGAGCCTCAATTGCTGCGCGGACAGATAGCTCAGCACGATGCCGATCAGAAACGCGACCAGCGCGGTGATGGGCAGCGCCCTGGTGCCGGCGTTGTAGATATTCGCTGAGATTTCAGTCCACGGCGTGAGGGCGGGCTTGCGCGCGATCGCCAGCAGATCGAGCACGACGCGACCCAGCATAGCCACGCCGCCGTATAAATGCTCGAAGAACGAAAACAGCCCGAGGCCGAGCCGCGTGAACGGATCGAATCTGACGACCGGCTCCGCCGTCTCCCGGACGGTGTCGAGCAACGCAATGCGCTCGAAGATATCGCGCTGCGTGTCGGTGAGTTCGGTGTCGGGCGGCATTCTGTGGCCCCACACGCGCCACAGCGCCTGGCCGCCGACGTGGTCCATCCGGTCGATGCGCGATAGATCCCACTGGCCGATGCCTTCGGCGCCTTCGAGCGAACGCAGTTGCGGTATCACATGTCCGGTTGCACGGTCGCGCGCGAGCGCGAGCGCCGTCCACTGGCCCGAGAGCCGGACGATCTTGCCTTGGCTGCCAGCCGCGACTTCAAGGCCGGGCGGAGTGTCGTAGTTCAAGGATCGTTGCAATGTGGTTATCGGAGTAGCGGCCATTGTAACGAACGCGCAGCGGATCGACCGCGCTGGCGGGCCCAGGCGGTTCGCTGTCGCTACAGGCTGTCGCTACAATATGGGACATGAACGCTTCCACTCCTCCCAAAGGACCGGCCGCTGCCGCGAACGCAGCCGACTGGCGTATCGACCGTGAACGCGCCGTCGCTCTTTTCGGCGCGCATGCGCATGACTGGCCGATCGAAATCGTCGAAGAAACCGGCTCGACCAACGCCGACCTCATGTCCCGCGTGAAAGCGCTGCCGCGCAAGGCGGGCGCGCTGCCGCGGCCGATCGTGCGGGTGGCTTACCTGCAGACCGCCGGACGCGGCCGCCGCGGGCGTCCGTGGTACGCGGAGCCGGGTAATGCGCTGCTGTTTTCGGTCGCCTGCGTGCTGCCGCGTCCGCTAGAAGGACTGGCGGGATTGAGTCTCGCGGTGGGCGTGGCGCTCGTCGACGGACTGCGCTCGTTGCCTGTCGCCGGCCCCGGCCAGATTGCGCTGAAGTGGCCGAACGACATATTGCTCGAAGGCGACAAGCTCGCCGGCATCCTGATCGAGACCGCCTGGAGTACGGACGACGCGAGCGCCGTGGTGATCGGCATCGGCACCAACGTGAAGGGCGCCGACGAACTCGCCGCGAAAATCGGCGCGCTCAACGCCGGGTCGCCGCCGCAGGTGCACGGCACGGCACCGACCGCGCTGCAGCGCGCGCTGCCCAACGCGAACCTCACCGATACGCTCGCCGCCGAACTCAATGCACTGGAGCCCGCGTTGCAGCGCTTCGGCGCGGAGGGATTCGCGCCGTTTCAGGCGCGCTGGAACGCCATGCATGCGTACGCCGGCCGCGAGGTCGTGCTGCTCGAACAGGGCGCGGAAGTCACACGCGGCGTCGCTGCGGGCGTCGATGAGCGCGGCCAGTTGTTGCTCGATACCGACGCGGGCCGGCAGAGCATCGCGACCGGCGACGTGTCGCTGCGTCTCGCCGACGGTGCTGCATGACGAGCGGCGCGCGTCATCTTTTGATCGACGCGGGCAATAGCCGCGTCAAATGGGCAATGGTCGAGGCTGACGGAACGCAGATCGCCGGTGGCGCGCTTGCGCATGGCGGCGCGGATCAGACTCAATGGGCTACTGAAGGGGCGACTCAGTGGGCGAACTTGCCGGCGCCTCGCGGTGCATGGTTATCGAACGTCGCGGGCGATGCCGCGGGTGAGCGAATCGCTGCGTTGGTCGACGCGCAATGGCCGCATCTGCCGCTCACCACAATTAGCGCCCGCGAGCAGCAATGCGGTGTGACCAACACGTATACGACGCCGCACGCGCTCGGCAGCGACCGCTGGGCCGGCATGATCGGCGCGCACGCGGCATTTCCCGGCGAGCATCTGCTCATTGCGACCTTCGGAACCGCAACCACGCTCGAGGCGTTGCGCGCGGACGGCCGCTTCGTGGGCGGACTCATCGCGCCAGGCTGGACATTGATGATGCGCTCGCTCGGCGAGCACACGGCTCAATTGCCGACACTCGACGCTAACGCCGCGCGCGGCCTTCTGGCGAGTTCCGCTGATAAGCAGGACGCAGCCCGACGCGGCCCGTTCTTCGCGACGGATACGCCGCGTTCGCTATCTGCCGGTTGCACGCTGGCACAAGCAGGACTCGTCGAGCGGACATGGCGCGACTTGACGGACGAATGGCAGGTGCAGGTGCGCCTCGTGGTCGGCGGCGGCGCTGCAGACGAAGTGGCGAGCGCACTGAAAGTGCCGCATACTCGCCACGATTCACTGGTTTTGTCTGGGCTTGCACTGATAGCTTCCGAGCGCGCTTCGGAACACGGCGTGTAGAACACCGTCCGGATGTGATGGCTGAGCTTCGCGTCTGAACCACATCGGTGGGTCAACTTCTGGAAGGGAAAATATAACGATGCTGCGCTGGCTGATCGCCATACTGTTCCTGGCCAACCTTCTGGCATTCGTCGCAGTGCGCGGCGTGTTCGGCCCGACGCCCACCGCGAGCGGGCGCGAACCCAATCACCTGAGCCGTGAAGTCCATCCGGACTGGTTGAAGGTGCGCCCGGTCACCGCCACGGACGCCGCTGATCAGGCTGTTGTCGGCGCGGCGGCACCGGTCGCGCCGATCGCGGCGTCGGCGTTGCCGCAATAAAACGGACAATCGAAGCTGAGAGTTGGAGCCGGATGTTGCAGCGGCGCGTCGGGGGCCGCATCTAACTGTGCAAGCACAAGCCTAGGCCATGCAAACTTTGCACCGTGCTCACTCGTCCACACTTAGCCTTGCGTACGAACCTTCTTGAGCAGCGCCGTCGTCGAGCGGTCATGCTCGAACGGAATTGCCAACGCCTTGCCGCCCCAGCCGCGCACGATGGCCGACTCCGGCAACGTGTCCATGTCGTAGTCGCCGCCCTTGACGAGCACATCCGGACGTAGCGCCGAGATCAATTCGACAGGCGTCTTTTCCCCGAAGCAAACCACGTAGTCGACGCTCTCCAGCGCCGCGAGCAAAGCCATGCGGTCGGCTTCGTTGTTGATCGGCCGGTCATCGCCCTTGCCGAGCATACGGACCGACGCGTCGCTGTTCACGCCGACGATCAGGCAAGCGCCCTGCGCTTTCGCATCCGCGAGATAGGTCACATGCCCGCGATGAAGAATGTCGAACACGCCGTTTGTAAATACGACCGGCGCGTTCAGCGAAGGGCGCAGCGCGACCAGCGCGTCGCGAGTAAGAATCTTGCGTTCGAAAATAGCGGCCATTTGAGATATGGAAGATACAGAGATTTGCCGTCGCGATACGGCGTATGCAACGTGGAGCATAACGCTCACGCAGACTGGTCGAGCATAAGGGCGAGCATCGAAATCAGGCGCAAATTAAACAAAACGGTCCGGCAAGCTCGCGCCTGCCGGACCGTTTTAAAGCGCCGAACCGGAGCGCGGCGCTAGCTTTGCATTATGCGCGACCCGCGAATCCGGATTCACGAGGCTCCATTCAAGCCGGCTGTTCGGCCGACTTCTGGTCGGCCTGCAGCCGCGTCACCACTTCCTTGCGATAACGGTTCAGTTCCTGCGCGGTAGTGAACGTGCGCTCGAACAGCAGCGACAAATTATGCAGAATGCGCTCGACAACCTTCTTTTCCCAACCGTCGTCGAAACGGATCTGCTCGTCGAGCCAGCGTTCGAGCCATTCCGGATCGGGCAGGCGCGACTGGATCGTGTCGCGCGGGAACAATGCCTGATTGACGTGCAGATTCGTGGGATGCAACGGCTTTTCGGTGCGGCGCGCCGACGCCATCAGCACGCCGATCTTTGCAAAAGCGGCTCGCGCGATGTCGCCGGTTTGCACCATGGCTTTCTTCATGTAGCGCAGGTAAGCGCCGCCATGCCGCGCCTCGTCGCGCGAAATGGTTTCGTAGATGTGCTTGATGACCGGCTCGGTATGCCATTCGGCAGCGCGGCGATACCAGTGATTCAGGCGGATTTCGCCGCAGAAGTGCAGCATCAGCGTTTCAAGCGGCGGCGCCGGGTCGAATTCGAAGCGCACGGCGTGCAGCTCTTCTTCGGTGGGGCACATTTCCGGCTTGAAGCGGCGCAGATATTCCATCAGCACCAGCGAATGCTTCTGTTCTTCGAAGAACCACACGCTCATGAACGCGGAGAAATCGCTGTCGTGATGGTTGTCACGCAGAAACATTTCCGTGGCGGGCAGCGCCGACCATTCGGTGATCGCGTTCATCTTGATCGTCGCGGCCTGCTCGTCGGTCAATAGCGATGCATCGAACTTGTCCCAGGGAATGTCTTTCTCCATGTCCCATCGAACGGATTCGAGCGATTTATAAAGTTCCGGGTAAAGCATGGTGTTCATAGTCCCACCCCTGTTCTGCACATACTGTGTGTGTCTGTCACTACTACGTGTAGCACTTTCCTGACCACGAACGAAACGCGCCGGGTGCTCTACCCGAATGCCGCGCCGTTCGCCGGCCAAGCCTTCAATTTTACGCGGTAACCGGCCGCCTGGATGCACGGGCAGCGAAGAAGTCCGGGCGCTCGCGCGAGGAGCGGCTAACGCAAAGTTACACGCTCGGGTCACGCATTGCGCGGCCAACCATGGGTGAGGGATGCCCTATGCCTGAGGTCGAGCCAGTTTGCGATGAAAACCGCACCGTCCAGCCCTGCGCCGGTGATGCCGGCGGTGAATGGAGCCTGGGCGGCTGGTTGGTTGTTTTCAGCGCACGCCCAAAACCAAACAAATGCCTTCCAATGATAGCACGCTGACTTCCTCAAACCCGCGCGATAGCGGACGCAATTCCGATGCCTGGTTGACCTGTCTCAACGACTGTGCAATCGGCGGAGTGTGGCTTGCGACGGGGTCAAAACGGTGACAGCCGGCGATTTTTCTGCCCAGTTGCCCCGACAATTGGCCCGGCTGCCGCCCGCCTCCCGCAGCGCATCGTCACACGGATTTTTTTGGCGGCTTCGACCCGCTGCTGGCCGTCCCGGCCGCTGCGCGCTTTGTGATTGACGGCGCGCGCTTCGCCGCCGGCCGCTTCGCCGCAGACTGGTCAGCAGATCCAGCGCCTTCAGCCGAACTTGCAGACGCTGCGGCGGCTTCGTCCTCGGGCGACGGTCGCGGCACATCGGTCGCCCCGCCAACTGCCTCGCTCGCCTCGTCGGCAGCGTCCTCGTCAGTCTCGGCTTGCGCGCCGCTATTCTCGGCCGCTCCCGCGGCGCTCGCGGTCGGCTGAGTCATCGCGAATTGCGCGATCTGGTTGAATTGAGATTGCAGCAGATTCCACCATGCCGATGCGTCGAATGGAGGAGTGGCAGGTGTGCCTTCCTCGTCGCCCGACGCTTCAGCGGTAGCCGAGTTTTCAGCCGAAGCCGCCGGCTCCGGATGAGGCCAGCCACTCGTTGGCGACGGGCTCGGCGCAGGGGGCGGCGCAGGCGACGCCGCCGCCGGCTGACTCATCGATTGCTGTGCAAACGCGCCGAACGCACGCAGCGTCGCAAGCGTCGCCCGCTGCACTTCGAGCGCCTGAATCGCGGATTGCAACATGCTCAGGTTCAGCTTGAGCCATTGCTCGACCGCGCGCATGTCGGTGATGCGCTTATCGAGTTCTTCGACGTTGGTAAGCGGCGCCATCATGTCGGACATCATCGACAGCGACGGACCCATGCCCGCGCCCATGCCCGCGCCCGATGGTGCGCCGGAGAACGCGGAGCCGAACGGCGACATGCGCATCATGCCCCACATGTGTTCCAGCATTTCGGCGGGCGGAAAACCGGGGAAGCCAGGGAACGGCGGCGTTGAACCAGATGTGTCAGTCATGCTTGTCGCCTCGCTGCATTAACAAAAAAGCGCGGAAAGAAAAACGCGAATCGGAGAGCGCATCGAGCGCATCCGAAACCGATCATACAGCGCGGTACATCGGAATCGCGCTGCATCCGTTACGGTGCGCGCCAAGGGTCTGCGCCGCCGAAATCCGGCGCACGCCGCTCGCGCAGCGAGGTCACGCCTTCACGCACGTCCGGCCCGGCGAATCCCATGAACTCCAGCGCAAGCGACGCATCGAAAGCGGGCCCTGCCGAGCGCAGCCAGTTGTTCAACGCATACTTCGTCCAGCGGATCGCGGTTTGCGAACCGTGCGCGAGTTTCTGCGCGACTTCGAATGCTTTGGGCAGCAGATCGTTTTCGTCGACCGCAAGGGACACGAGCCCGATTCTCTCCGCCTCCGTGCCGCTCACCGGCTCGCACAGCATCAGGTAGTACTTGGCCTTCGCCATGCCGCACAGTAGCGGCCAGACGATCGCCGCGTGGTCGCCGGCGGCTACGCCGAGCCGTGTGTGCCCGTCGATAATGCGCGCAGTCTTCGACGCGATCGAAATATCGGCAAGCAGACCCGCGACCAGACCCGCGCCGACGGCCGGACCGTGCATCGCCGAGACGATCGGTTTGCTGCAGTTGATGACGTTGTAGACCAGATCGCGAGCCTCGCGCCATACGCGCGCGCGCACGTCGAAGTCGGTAGCCATGTCTTCGACCAGTTGCAGATCGCCGCCCGCCGAGAAGCCCTTGCCCTCGCCGCGAATGATAGCGACGCGCGTGTCGGGATCGCGGTCGATGTCGCGCCAGATTTCCGCGAGTTCGTAATGCATGCGCGCGTCGGCGGTAGCAAGCGCGCTTCTGTTCGCACCTTCGCCGCTCATCACCACTTCGAGTACGCCGTGCGGACGGCGATGCAACTTGAGCGACTGGTAACGTGCGTAGAACGCATCGTTGGCGTGAGGTTGTTCAGTCATGGTGATCGGTCCGTGTGTGCGTGATGCGCGCATCGCTTAACGCGGCTGATAAACCCATTTGCCGCTGCTGATTTCGACCATGACGCGCGCTCGTTGGTCGAGCCCCAGGTGGTCCCCGGCGCTCATGTTGACGACGCCGTTGGTATCCGCGAGACCGCGCGTGCCTTCGAGTGCGTCGCGCAGCGCGCGGCGAAATTCCGGCGTGCCCGGCGCGGCTGTTTTCAACGCGATCGGCACGGCATGGCTGAGCAACATGCCCGCGTCCCACGTGTAAGAGCCGAATGCCGAGACGCTGCCAGGCCCACGCAGCGCTTCGAAGCGCGCGATGTAATCGAGCGCGAGGCGCTTCGCCGGATGATCGGCGGGCAATTGCGCCGCGACCAGCACTGGGCTTGCTGGCAGGAAGGTGCCGTTGCAATCCGCGCCGCAGACGCGCAGGAAGTCGTTATTGCCCACGCCGTGGTTGTGATAGATCAGCCCTTTATAGCCGCGTTCGCGCAGTGTCTTCGGCGGTAACGCCGCGGGCGTACCGGCCGCGCCCACCACCACTGCATCGGGATGCGTTGCGAGGATTTTCAGCACCTGCCCCGTCACGCTCGGATCGGTGCGATTGAACCGCTCGCTCGCCACCATCTGCATGTGATGAAGCTGCGCGAACTTCGCGACTTCGGCGTAGAAGGTCTCGCCGAGCGCATCGGCCTGACCGATGAACGCGACAGTTTTCACTCCGCGTGTACTTGCATGCTCGGCAATTGCCGAAGCCATCATCGCATCCGTTTGCGGAGTCTTGAAGACCCAATGGCGCTTGGCATCAACGGGTTCAATGATTTTCGCCGACGACGCAAGCGAGATCATCGGCGTGGTTCCGTCGGCAACCACGTCGATCATTGCCAGGGAGTTCGGCGTAATGGACGAACCGATGATCGCGTCGACATGATTTTCGGAGATCAGCTTCTTGGTGTCCTGGACTGCCTGGGTCGTGTCCGACGCATCGTCGAGCACGATGTATTCGACGCTCTGGCCGCCGATCTGTTTCGGCAGCAACGTCGCCGTATCGCGCGCGGGAATGCCGAGCGACGCGGCGGGCCCCGTCAACGAGAGCACCAGCCCGATCTTCACCTGAGCCAACGCCGCCGCGGGCGACAGACATACAAGCGCCGTACACAATGCGGCGACACGAGCCGCAGCTCTGGCGAGCCGCCTGCTCAGCTTCAGTTCTTCCCGCTCCTCCAGCCATGCGCTCGCATTCAGACCACGCGCGCATGCGCTCCCCAATCCCGCGTCAATCGATCCAGCTCGCCGCATGGTGTCTCCTCACATGAGTTTTTCGTTTTGATTTACCGCCGATGCCGCCGCGCCAGTCAGTGTAGCGGCGCGCGATGGCAGCGGCATCGGGCGAAACCCTTTCGGACTATGCGCCGTACCGCTTCAGTCGAGCGGTGCGATGCTCTGCTCGATGGAGCCGAAAATCGACTTGCCCGCTTCATCGAACATTTCGATCTTCACCGTGTCGCCGTACTTCATGAACTCGGTCTGCGGCGCGCCATGCTCGATCGTTTCGAGGCAGCGTTTTTCGGCGATACAGCAATAGCCGCGCTTCGCGTCCTTGTTGGAGACCGTGCCCGATCCGACAATCGCGCCCGCTCGCAAATTGCGCGTTTTCGCAGCATGCGCGATCAGCTGGCCGAAGTGGAACACCATGTCCGTGCCGGCGTCTGGCTGGCCGACTTTCTTGCCGTTCCAATGGACGATCATTGGCCGGTGCACGCGGCCTTCGCGCCAGTGTTCGCCGAGTTCGTCGGGCGTCACGGCGACCGGTGCGAACGAAGAGGCCGGCTTGCTCTGGAAAAACCCGAAGCCCTTCGCGAGTTCAGCGGGAATCAGATTGCGCAGCGAAACGTCGTTGACGAGCGTGATCAGACGCACGCTTTTGAGCGACTGCTCGGGCGTCGCGCCCATCGGCACGTCCGTGGTGATTACCGCAACCTCTGCCTCGAAGTCGATGCCGAACGCTTCGGATGCACAGACCACGTCGTCTTTCGGACCGATGAAGTCGTCGCTGCCGCCCTGGTACATCAGAGGATCGGTCCAGAATTCGGGCGGCATCTCCGCGCCGCGCGCGCGCCGCACGAGTTCGACGTGATTCACATACGACGATCCGTCCGCCCATTGGAAAGCCCGGGGCAGCGGCGCCATGCAGTCGCTTGCGTCGAATGAAAATGTGTTGCGCGCGCGCCCCTGGTTGAGCGCGTCGTACAGGTCGTGCAATTGCGGCGCGTAGAAGGTCCAGTCGTCGAGCACGCGCTGCAACGTGGGCGCGATCGCGTCGGCAACGGCCGCCGTGTGCAGGTCGCGGGACACGACAATCAGTTGGCCGTCGCGCGTGCCGTCTTTCAGCGTGGCAAGTTTCATGGATGATGAACCGGGTTAGTGACGATAGAGGGAATCTATTCTACGATGGTGAATCGGCGCAGCCCAAGCCCGCCTTGCCGAAATCCCTGTCAGGCGTATCGCGCGGGCTCTGCGGCCGGCTTTCTTTCACCGCTTCTGAACGCGCTTCGCGCGCCTTGCTCATGCCGAACACTGCCCGCTCCGGCGCAATTCCTAACCGCGCGGTCGCCGACGCCGCCGAAGCATCCGACATCGACGACGAGACCGCCGAGACCACCGACGCAGCCGACGCCGGCGAGGAAAAGCTGCGCTCGGGCATCCAGTCGATCGAAGTCGGCTTCAGGCTGCTCGACGTGCTGACCCGCGAACCGCGCGCCATGATGCTGCGCGATCTCGCGCAGCGCGCCGGCATGAGCCCTGCGAAGGCCCACCGCTATCTGGTGAGCTTTCTACGTCTAGGCGTCGTCTCGCAAGACCCGCTCTCCGGTCGATACGAGCTGGGCGGCTTCGCGTTGCAACTCGGACTCGCGCGGCTTGCCCGCGTCGACGGCGTGAAGCTCGCGCGGATCGCGCTCGCCGAACTGCGCGACCGGCTCGACCTGACTGTGGGCATCGCCGTGTGGGGCAATCAGGGGCCGACCATGGTTCACTGGATGGAATCGAGCCATCCGGCGAAGGCGTCGTTGAAACTCGGCGACGTGATGCCGCTCCTCAGTTCCGCCACGGGCCTGCTCTTCGCGGCCTATCTGCCCGCGGGCAAGACCGGCGCAATGCTGGAGCGCGAACTGGCCGACACCCGCCGCTCGTCGCATCTGGGCGTGCCGCGTACCCGCGAGGAAGTCGAAAGGGTGCTGGCGGACGTGCGCGAACATGAAGCGGCGCGCGTCGAAGGCATGTTGCTGCCGACCATTCACGCGTTCTGCATGCCGGTGTTCGACTCGACGGGCGAACTGGCGCTCGGCCTCGTCGCGCTCGGTCACGAAGGCGCGTTCGACATTGGCTGGGGCGGCGAAATCGACACGGCGCTGCGTGAATGTGCGCAAAAGCTGTCGTACGAGCTGGGGTATAGTCCGACGCCGCGTTAAGGCTCGCCGCCGCATCCATTCATTCGCACTTTGCGCCCGCACTGCACGCATTCAATCGCCGATGGCTCTACCTTCCACCGCACGCCAGTCCGATCTGACGCTCGCTGACGAGCCGCGTGTCCGTTGGCGTACGTGGCGCTGGATCGCGGTCCTGCTCGTGGTCGGCGTTCTCCACTGGATCGCCGCGCAATGGGTCGAGCGCCACCGCGCGACGCTGAATCCATCCGGTGACGAACATGTCCCAGTGCAGGTTGCGCTTCTTAAACCGGAACGTATCGAACGCAATCCGGCTGCCACGGCCCCGGCTGCGCCCACGCCCGAGCGAAAACGCAAGCCCGTCGCCGGCAAGCCGCGCGAGCATGTGTTGACCGCGTTGCGACCGGCCGAAAAGCCCACAGTCGACGCCGCTATCGCCGCATCGGACACCGCCGCCAGCGCGCCTGTCGCAAACGTGGCATCAGCGAGCGCCGCAAACTCCACGCCCGCAAGCGCGACGGCAAGCGCAGCGCCGGTCGCGCCAGCGCCGCCGGGCGTCAAGTTCTCGGTCCCGCCGTCCGGCGAACTCCAGTACGACACGTTTTACAACGGCGTGCGAAACCAGCCGGGCACGATCCATTGGACCAGCAGCGCGCAAAGTTACGAAATGGTGGTTTCGGTGCCCTTACCTTTTGTCGGCACCTTCGTGTATTCGAGCCATGGCCGTATTGATGCATTCGGCCTCGCTCCCGAGCAATACGTGGAAAAGCGCGGTCGCCGCGTGGAAGATGTTTCCATCTTCAACCGCGCCGACAAAAAGATCGCCTTCACGCGAACACCCGCCACACTGCCATTGCCCGACGGCGCGCAAGACCGCTTCAGCATGATCATGCAACTGGCGAGCCTGGTGCGCGGCGACCCCGATGCCTACAAGCCGGGCGTGACGCGCCAGTTCTTCGTGGTAGACAGCGACAGTGGTGAAAACTGGCCAGTCGAAACTATTGGCGACGAAAGCATCCGCACCGCGCAGGGCTACCTGCAAACGCGCCATTTCAAGCGGCTGCCGCGCCGCCAGGGCGACCAGCGCCGCATCGACGTATGGCTCGCGCCTTCGCTCGGCTGGCTGCCCGCGCGACTCGTGCAGACGGAGCCGAACGGCACGCAGTTCGAACTGGTGTGGCGCGGCAAGATCAGTGTCGATAACCACGCAGGCTCGTCCGATATGTCGCCGGCTGCCTCCCCTTCAGCCGCGCCGACAGCCGCCTCCGACGCAGCGCCAGCCGCGCCGCTGGCATCTCCGCCAGGCCCGCCTGTCAATTCGACCGGTGCCGACGACACTTCCGGCAACATCAAGCCCTGATACAAAGCCCGCCGGCACCGGCGGCGATGCGGGCATGCACTCGAATAGTGCCTCGCACATACTCGCGAAACTTCCGTCTCGATGCCGACTCTGCATCATCTGATGCAACCGTTGGCGGGCCGCAGACGTATCTGCGTATATGCGCATACACGTCAGGCCTCGACCAATTCTTCCACTGCGATCCCCTTGAAGGAGCCCGCATGCAAGTGAACATCAACGGAATCGAGACGCGCTACGTGCTGAGCAATGAAGGCGGCGGCCCCTGGCTTACGTTCATTCATCAACTTGGCGGCGATCTGTCCGTGTGGGACCAGGTCGCAGGCTATTTTCGCGACGACTATACGGTTCTGCGCTACGACGTGCGGGGTCACGGCCAAACGGAATTGTCAAAAGAGCCGTTCTCGGTTGGCGATCTTGCCGGCGACCTTGCCGCGCTGCTCGATGCGCTGGGCGCCCCGAGCACGCACCTCGTAGGTATGTCGATGGGCGGCATGATCGCGCAGCAGTTCGCGCTTGACCACTCGTCCCGTGTGGACTCGCTCACCATTGCCGACAGCGTTGCCGCGAATCCGCCAGAGGCCCGCGCCACATGGGACCAACGCGCCGCCAGCGCCCGCCGGGACGGCATGGCGCCGCTTGCGGCCGCCACGCTCGAACGCTGGCTGACCGAGGATTTTCGGGTCGCGCATCCCGAAGCAGTGGAGCCGATCCACGAGGCGCTGACCCGCACGTTGCCAGAAGGCTACGCCATGGCGTGCGAAGCGCTGCGCGAGTTCGACGTACGCGGTAAGCTGGGAGCGATTCACTGTCCAACCCTGGTCGTGGCAGGGCGCCACGATACGGGCACGCGGCCTGCTGCTAGTCAGGAGATAGCAGATGCCATTGAAGGCGCTCACTTCGAATTGCTCGACGCCGCTCACCTTGCGCCAGTCGAGCAGTCTCAACGTTTTGCCGCACTGCTTGAAACGTTTCTTGAAAGGCCGGTCTAACCGGTAGGTTCGGAACTTTTACAAGCGTCAATCCGGACCCACCCCTTGAATTCCACACCATAAGCTCCACGTATGGCGCAGGAATGGCCAGGAGCCAACGGAAATAAGGAGTGTCGCCATGCAAATGATCTACAACAGCCCTAACTATTGTGTCGTCGAATTTCCGCCGCAAGAAGGCCCGCTGGCCATGAAATCGGGTGGCTACGAGATCGTCGACAAAAACATGCAGCGTGAAATTTACATTGACGGTGCAATGGCGGCGCGGTTTCGCGAGAACGTGCAAAAGCTGATCGAAGAAGAACCGTCGCTAGACGAAGTCGACGAATTCCTCGGCCAGTTCGACAGCCTGATGCATCAACCGGTAATCCTCCACTGACCTTAAGGTCACGCCGACGTTCTCGGCGGCAGGACCGTTTGTATAGTTTTCACGTATTTGGCGACATATATCGACCACGCCGTCCGGCACCGCCGGCGGCCTCTACAAGATGGTCGGCAATGATGAAAGCGGTTCAGCGGGCTCAGCCTGCTGAACCGTTTTTCTTTTTGTGGCGTGTTGCGGTGTCGTTCAGTGGGATTCGCGCGCAGTCGTGCGTTGCGCGGTGTCCCAGGCCTTTGTCCCGACCTGAATTGCGCCTCACGCGACATCCAGTCAGCGCCGCGCCGCCCGCGCCCGGCGAATTAGCCCGGCTACGGCTACAATGACTGGTTCCCGAAAAAGCCGGCGCAAGCCCTTGTCCGCCATGAACCAGCCTGCCCAAACTGCCAAGCCTGTCCGTCCCGAGCTCGCCTATACCCGTGGCACGGCGCTGCCCGCGCTGCTCAAGTCGCGCATTCTGATTCTGGACGGCGCAATGGGCACGATGATCCAGCGCTACAAGCTCGACGAAGCGCGCTATCGCGGCGAGCGTTTCAAGGACTACGGGCGCGACATCAAAGGCAACAACGAACTGCTGTCCATCACGCAGCCGCAGATCATCAGCGAGATTCACGAGCAGTATCTGGCTGCGGGCGCCGACATCATCGAGACGAACACGTTCGGCGCGACCACGGTCGCGCAGGCGGACTACGGCATGGAAGCGCTTGCAGTCGAAATGAACCTGCAGTCGGCAAAGCTCGCGCGCGCCGCATGCGACAAGTATTCGACGCCCGACAAGCCGCGCTTCGTAGCAGGCGCGATCGGACCGACGCCGAAGACCGCGAGCATTTCGCCCGACGTGAACGATCCCGGCGCACGCAACGTCACGTTCGACGAACTGCGCGCGGCCTATTACGAGCAGGCAAAGGCGCTGCTTGAAGGCGGCGCGGACCTGTTTCTCGTCGAAACGATCTTCGACACGCTCAATGCGAAGGCCGCGCTTTTCGCGCTCGACGAACTGTTCGAAAACACCGGCGAACGTTTGCCGATCATGATCTCCGGCACGGTCACCGACGCCTCGGGGCGCATTCTCTCGGGTCAGACCGTCGAGGCATTCTGGAATTCGCTGCGGCATGCAAAGCCGCTCACGTTCGGTTTGAACTGCGCGCTGGGCGCGGCGTTAATGCGCCCTTACATCGCCGAACTTGCAAAGCTCTGCGACACGTATGTGTCGTGCTATCCGAACGCGGGTTTGCCGAATCCAATGAGCGATACGGGATTCGACGAATTGCCGGCCGACACGTCCGGACTGCTCAAGGAATTCGCCGAAGCGGGTCTCGTGAACATCGCGGGCGGCTGCTGCGGTACGACGCCGGAGCACATCGCGGCGATAGCGAAGGCGCTCGCCGAAGTGAAGCCGCGCAAATGGCCGACGCAGTATCGCGACGCCGCTTGAGCGGCGTCCAGGCAGACGCAACGCAGACACACCGCAGACGCAACCGAGCCGCACCTAACGCACGCAATCGACTCGCATATACGCCATGACAGATCACACCATGCGCCTTGCCGGCCTAGAGCCGTTCAACGTCACGTCCGGGACGCTTTTCATCAACGTTGGTGAACGCACCAACGTGACAGGGTCGAAGGCGTTCGCACGAATGATCCTGAACGACCAGTTCGACGAAGCCATTGCCGTCGCGCGCCAGCAGGTGGAAAACGGCGCGCAGGTGATCGACGTGAACATGGACGAGGCGATGCTCGACTCCAAAGCGGCGATGGTCCGCTTCATGAATCTGATCGCGTCGGAGCCGGACATCGCGCGCGTGCCGATCATGATCGACTCATCGAAGTGGGAAGTGATCGAAGCGGGCCTGAAGTGCGTGCAAGGCAAGGCGATCGTCAACTCGATCTCGCTCAAGGAAGGCGAAGAAGCGTTCCGCCATCACGCGAACCTGATTCGCCGCTACGGCGCGGCCGCCGTCGTCATGGCTTTCGACGAGCAGGGCCAGGCCGACACGTTCGAGCGCAAGACGCAGATCTGCAAGCGCTCGTACGACTTCCTCGTGAACGAAGTGGGCTTTCCGCCGGAAGACATTATCTTCGACCCGAACATCTTCGCGATTGCCACCGGCATCGAGGAGCACAACAACTACGCGGTCGATTTCATCAACGCGACGCGCTGGATCAAGGAAAACCTGCCGTACGCGAAGGTGAGCGGCGGCGTGTCGAACGTGTCGTTCTCGTTTCGCGGCAACGATCCGGTGCGCGAGGCGATTCACACCGTGTTCCTGTATCACGCAATTCAGGCCGGCATGGACATGGGCATCGTCAACGCCGGGCAGCTCGGCGTGTATGCCGACCTCGATCCGGAACTGCGCGAACGCGTCGAAGACGTGGTCCTGAACCGTCGCCCGGACGGCACCGACCGCCTGCTCGAAATCGCCGACAAATTCAAGACCGGCGCGGCGAAGAAAGAAGAGAACCTGGAGTGGCGTAACCAGCCGGTCGAGAAGCGCCTGTCGCATGCGCTCGTGCACGGCATTACGAACTTCATTGTCGAAGATACCGAGGAAGTGCGCGCGAAGATCGCGGCCGCAGGCGGCCGTCCGATCAACGTGATCGAAGGCCCGCTGATGGACGGCATGAACATCGTCGGCGACCTGTTCGGTCAGGGCAAGATGTTCCTGCCGCAGGTCGTGAAGTCGGCCCGCGTAATGAAGCAGGCGGTTGCGCATCTGATCCCGTTCATCGAAGAAGAAAAGAAGCAACTTGCGGCCGCCGGCGGCGACGTGCGCGCGAAGGGCAAGATCGTCATTGCGACCGTCAAGGGCGACGTGCACGACATCGGCAAGAACATCGTGTCGGTGGTGCTTCAGTGCAATAACTTCGAAGTGGTCAACATGGGCGTGATGGTTCCATGCAACGACATTCTCGCGAAGGCGAAGGTCGAAGGCGCGGACATCATCGGGCTCTCGGGATTGATCACGCCGAGTCTCGAGGAAATGGCCTACGTCGCGTCGGAAATGCAGCGCGACGACTATTTCCGCGTGAAGAAGATTCCGCTGCTGATCGGCGGCGCGACCACCTCGCGCGTGCACACCGCAGTGAAGATCGCGCCGCATTACGAAGGCCCCGTGGTGTATGTGCCGGACGCGTCGCGTTCGGTGTCCGTCGCGTCGAGTTTGCTGTCTGACGAAGGCGCGACAAAGTATCTCGACGAATTGAAGTCCGACTACGAGCGCATTCGCAATCAGCACGCGAACAAAAAGGCGCTGCCGATGGTCTCGCTCGCCGAAGCCCGCGCGAACAAGACGCCGATCGACTGGAAAGGCTATCAGCCGGTCAAGCCGAAGTTCATCGGCCGGCGCGTGTTCAAGAACTTCGATCTGAACGAGCTGGCCAACTACATCGACTGGGGGCCGTTCTTCCAGACCTGGGACCTCGCCGGTCCTTATCCGGCGATTCTGAACGACGAGATCGTCGGCGAATCGGCGCGGCGCGTGTTTTCCGACGGCAAGTCGATGCTCGCGCGTCTGATCCAGGGTCGCTGGCTGCAGGCAAACGGCGTGATCGCGCTGCTGCCCGCCAACACGGTCAACGACGACGACATCGAAATCTACACGGACGAATCGCGCACCGAAGTCGCGCTCACCTGGCGCAACCTGCGGCAGCAAAGCGTGCGGCCGGTGGTAGACGGCGTGATGCGTCCGAACCGCTCGCTAGCCGACTTCATTGCGCCGAAAGACTCGGGCGTGGCGGACTACATCGGCATGTTCGCGGTCACGGCGGGTCTCGGCGTCGACGTGAAGGAAAAGCAGTTCGAAAAGGATCACGACGACTACAGCGCAATCATGCTGAAGGCGCTTGCCGACCGTTTCGCCGAAGCCTTTGCCGAAGCGCTGCATGCGCGGGTGCGGCGCGACCTGTGGGGTTACGCCAACACCGAAAACCTGTCCAGCGACGACCTGATCGCGGAAAAATATCGCGGCATTCGCCCGGCGCCCGGCTATCCGGCGTGCCCGGACCATCTGGTGAAGCGTGACATGTTCGAGGTGCTGCAAGCGGGCGACATCGGCATGAGCGTGACCGAATCGCTTGCCATGCTGCCGGCGGCCAGCGTCTCCGGCTTCTATCTCGCGCATCCGGACAGCACGTATTTCTCGGTGGGCAAGATCGGCCAGGACCAGCTGGAAGATTACGCACAGCGAATGTCTCTTTCGAAGGCGGATGCCGAGCGGGCGTTGGCGCCGTTGCTCTAAGCCGGTAAGAGCCGATCTGCCGGCGTGGCGGGAAACCCACTATATCCGGCGAGAAAGACTGAATATTTGCGGCAACGTAATTTTCGGCTTTGTAGACTGAGGCGGCTTGACCCGCCAGACGCGGCTAAAACGCGTCGGCTTAACTAATTGCAACCGTCGACGGAGAAAATCCTATGAAGAAGCTGGTGCTGTTATTGACTGCTGTTTCGCTTGCCGCGGGCGCTTCGGCGGCGCTCGCGCAAACTGCCGCTCCCGGCGGTTCGAGCGCGGTCAGCTCGTACTCCCCGCCCACGGTCAAACACGTCAAGAAACCGAAGAAGCAAAAAATGAAGAAAGGTGAGTCAGCTCCCGCAGCCGCTCCGGCAGCCGCCAGTCAGTAAGCAGGCTGCACGGCCATAGCGCTTTCGGCCTCGCAACGAAAAAGAGCCCGCGTCGAGCGGGCTCTTTTTTCATTCAGACATGAGGCGCGGGCCGCCGGGCATCAGGTCTACGGCAAATACAGCACGCGCATATCCCTCGCGACCCGATCGCAGTGGCGTGGCTCGCTTGCGAGAATCACAGTCCCCAGACAATGTCTGCGTTCTCTTTTTGCGCGGCGCGCAGCATGTCGAGGAACGGGTAAGCGCGCTGTGCGAGTCCGGGCGGAATCTCGTGATGCTCGTGGCCCTCTTCGCCTTCGTGGAAATGGCCGTCGTGCTCGGCGCGTTCCTGCTTGTCGAAGGTGATGGCCGCTTCGAGTTTGGTGATAGCGTCTGCGAGTTCGTCGTGAGTAATGACGCCTCGTTCACCTAGACGTTTGCCGACAATGCCGACCAGATGCTGTGCCAGATTATTGAGCATGATCACGTCTGGGCAAGCGCGACATTTGAAAGTAATCAGCATGACTGTTCCCTTTTTCGTTATGTTCGATTGACGCGCGAGCGGCGCTCAATGCAGCCGTCAGCGCGCGCTCCGTTAGCTCGCCAAAGAGACGCGGCGGCATCGGCCCTTGCTGGGCATCTGATTGAACATATTAGCACCTGCTAAAATCCGTCTGGACGGAAAAGCGCGCCTCGCGGCGCCGCGCGCACAGGTGCAAGCGGCGCAGCCAGCCCGGCCGGTTCGCGCCTGCATGCCGCCGCGCCCATGCCGTTGCAGGGCGCCGCGCAACGCGCTTATTGTGTTGCAGGCTGCGTGCCCGATGGCGCGTCCGTCATGCCGATGCGTTGACGAGCGAACCGCCGCTTTCCACGCTTCTGACGAATCGGCCGTGCCTGCCGCGCGGCCGGCGCCTCTTCCGCATCACCGGATTGCCTCACTGGACTCGCAACAAGCATGCTGCCCGCACATAAACATACTCTCGAAACACTGCTCGCCGACACGGTGAAGCAGGTAGCTCTTGCCACGCAAGGTGCGGCCGAAGCCGCGTTCGTGTCGCCCACCATCGCGCTGGAGCGACCCAAAGTCGCCGCCCACGGCGACGTCGCGTGCAATGTGGCGATGCAACTCGCCAAGCCGCTGCGCGCCAATCCGCGCCAGCTCGCACAGCAGATCGTCGACGCGCTGCTCGCGCACCCGCAAGCGCGCGGACTCATTGAAGCCGCGGAAGTCGCGGGTCCCGGCTTCATCAACCTGCGCCTCGCCGCCACGGCGAAGCAGGCCGTGATCGCCGCCGTGCTCGCCGAGAAAGAAACGTATGGCCGCTCGCAACGCGACGCCGGCAAGCACGTGCTCATCGAATTCGTGTCGGCGAACCCGACGGGACCGCTGCACGTCGGCCACGGCCGCCAGGCTGCGCTCGGCGACGCGCTGTCGAACGTGCTCGCGTCGCAAGGCTGGGACGTGCATCGCGAGTTCTACTACAACGACGCCGGCGTGCAGATCGCAACGCTCGCGCTATCCACCCAGGCGCGCGCACGCGGTCTCGCTCCGGGCGACGAAGGCTGGCCGGCTTCGGCGTACAACGGCGAGTACATTGCCGACATCGCGAAAGACTATATGAACGGCGTCACGGTATCGGCGAGCGACGGTGAACCCGTCACCGGCGCGGGCGACGTCGAAAACCTCGACGCGATCCGCCGTTTCGCGGTCGCGTACCTGCGCCGCGAGCAGGACATGGACTTGCAGGCGTTCGGCGTGAAGTTCGACCAGTACTATCTGGAGTCGTCGCTTTATACCGAAGGCCGCGTGGAGAAGACCGTGCAGGCGCTGATCGCCGCGGGCAAGACCTACGAGCAGGAAGGCGCCCTCTGGCTGCGCACGACCGACGACGGCGACGACAAAGACCGGGTCATGCGCAAAACCGACGGCACGTACACGTACTTCGTGCCTGACGTCGCGTATCACGTCGCGAAGTGGGAACGCGGCTTCACGAAGGTCATCAACATTCAGGGCTCCGATCACCACGGCACGATCGCGCGTGTGCGCGCCGGCCTGCAAGGTCTCGGCATCGGTATTCCGAAAGGCTACCCGGACTACGTGCTGCACAAGATGGTCACGGTCATGCGCAACGGCGAAGAGGTGAAGATCTCGAAGCGCGCGGGCAGCTATGTGACGGTGCGCGATCTGATCGAATGGTCGGGCGGCGCGACGCCGGGCTCCGAAGCCGCTGTCGATCTGATCGACGAAGAAACGATTCGCCGTGGCCGCGACGCTGTTCGCTTCTTCCTGATTTCGCGCAAGGCGGATACGGAGTTCGTCTTCGACATCGACCTCGCGTTGAAACAAAATGACGAAAACCCCGTGCACTACGTGCAGTATGCACATGCCCGGATCTGCTCCGTGATAGCCGAATGCAAGGCCCGCTACAGCGGCGATCAAAGTACTGACGAAAGCGCGCTTGCCGGCGTCGACCTCGCGCCGCTCACGAGCGAACGCTCAATGGCCTTGCTGAACAAGCTCGCCGAGTTCCCGGACATGCTTCAACATGCCGCCGACGAACTCGCGCCGCACGCGGTCGCGTTCTATCTGCGCGACCTCGCCGGGGAATTCCACTCGTTCTACAATGACAGAGCCGAGCGCGTGCTGGTCGACGATGCCGCCGAACGCAATGCACGCGTTGCGCTGCTGGCGGCCACGCGTCAGGTGCTCGCCAACGGTCTTGCGATCATCGGCGTCTCCGCTCCAGTCAAGATGTAAGTCCTCCGGCGCAACATGTATGCGGCCGTCGTTATAATCGGCGGCCGTTCCAGGATTCTTTTTGCAGGTAATTCGTACGATGGCAAAACCACGCCGCACAACAAAGCAATCGAAACAAACCGGGGGCACTTTTCTCGGCATCGTGCTGGGCCTGATCGTCGGCCTTGCGATCGCGGTAGTGGTGGCGCTTTATATCACCCGTGCGCCTACGCCGTTCGTCTCGAAGGTGGCGCCGCCTGCTGCATCCGATTCGAGCGCGAGCCAGGCGCAATACGATCCGAACCGTCCGCTGCAAGGCAAGACGCCGGGGCAGCCGGTGCCGCAAGCGGCACAACCCGCGCCGCCGAATACCGCGCCCGGCCAGACCAACTCGCAGACGCAGTCGGGCATGCTGGAGCAGCCTCAGATCATCGAAGTGCCGCCGACCATCGGCAATAGTCCGAACGCTAACGCGAACGGCACCGCGGTGGCTCCGAAGCCGGCTCAAGATAACGGCAGCAGCACCACCGCCGCCGCGCCCGCGAAGAAGCCGCAAGCCACCAGCGCGCCGGCAGCCACGGCTGCGGGTTCGGCGCCGAAAAGCACGTCGTCGGCCACGGCCGCAAACGGCAAACCGGGTTCGGGCGCAGCCCCGGCGCAGGGCGACGCGAACACCGGCTACTTCCTGCAAGTGGGCGCGTACAAGACCGCTGCCGACGCCGAACAGCAACGCGCGCGTCTCGCGTTCCAGGGATTCGAGTCGAAGGTCACGCAGCGCGATGCGGGCGGCGTCACGTACTATCGCGTACGTATCGGACCGTTTTCGAAGTTCGAGGACATGAACGCGAACCGTCAGCGCCTGTCGGACGCGGGCGTGGACACAGCGGTCATCCGTTTCACCAAACAATAAACAGCGAGCGATCCGCCGGCTGCGCCGCCGCCGAACTATCGGTGTGCGGCGCCTGTCACAGGAATCGCAAGCAAGATAAGCATGATTGAGCACGACGGACGATAGAACCGTCGAACGCCGATTTTAAAAACGGTGACGGGCATTTGCGTGGCGCCACTGTTTTACGCCTACCTGGGTCAACAAAACATGAAAAAACTGCTGAGCATTCTGTTCCTCTCGCTTGGGCTCGTTGCAGCCACGGCGCACGCATCGCCGACGGCGCCGGTCGCGGGCAAGGACTACACGGTGTTGCCGAGCGCGCAGCCCACCGACGTGCCCGCCGGCAAGATCGAAGTCACCGAATTCTTCTGGTACGGCTGCCCGCACTGCAACGAATTCAACCCGTACCTCGAAGCATGGGTGAAGAAGCAAGGTGCCGACGTGGTGTTCAAGCGCGTGCCAGTTGCTTTCCGCGACGACTTCATTCCGCACTCCAAGATGTATCACGCGCTCGACGCACTAGGTCTCGCCACGCAACTCACGCCGAAAGTCTTCAACGAAATCCACGTCAATAAAAACTATCTGCTGACGCCCGAAGACCAGGCCAAATTCCTCGCGAAGAACGGCGTCGATCCGAAGAAGTACATGGACGCGTACAACTCTTTCTCGACGCAAAGCGCGTTGCAGAAAGACAAGAAGCTGCTTGAGGACTACAAGATCGACGGCGTGCCGACTATCGCAGTCCAGGGCAAGTATGAAACCGGCCCGGCCGCCACCAATAGCCTGCCCGGCACCGTGCAGGTGCTCGACTACCTGGTCCAGCAGGTTCGCGCAAAGAAGATGTAAAACCCGAGGCGCCGGAATGAGTTCACCGTTGAAAGTTTTCATTACCGGCGCGTCAAGTGGAATCGGCCTCGCGCTCGCCGCCGAATATGCGCGGCGCGGCGCGATTCTCGGCCTCGTTGCCCGCCGCGGCGACGCCCTTGCTGCCTTCCAGCGGTCTCATCCGCAGAACCCCATTTCCATCTATTCCGTCGACGTCCGTGACGCCGAGGCGCTCGCCGATGCCGCCGCGCAATTCATCGCGCAGCACGGCGTGCCGGACATCGTGATCGCCAATGCAGGCGTGAGCCGCGGCGCGGTCACCGGACAAGGCGATCTGCGCACGTTCCGCGAAGTGATGGACGTCAACTACTTCGGCGTAGTTGCCACCTTCGAGCCGTTCGCGGCGCCCATGATCGCGGCCAGGCGCGGAACGCTGGTCGGCATTGCCAGCGTAGCAGGCGTGCGCGGCTTGCCCGGCTCGGGTGCGTACAGCGCGTCGAAAACCGCGGCGGCGAAGTATCTCGAAGCGCTGCGCGTCGAGATGCGTCCGCTCGGCGTTGGCGTGGTCACGATCGCGCCTGGCTATGTCCGCACGCCGATGACCGCGCACAATCCGTACAGCATGCCCTTCCTGATGGACGCCGATCGTTTTGCAGCCAAGGCCGCGCGTGCGATCGAGCGTCGCACGGCTTACGCTGTGTTCCCCTGGCAGATGCGCGTGGTGGCGATGCTGCTGCACATAGCGCCACGCTGGCTCTATGACCGCGTGTTCGAACGCGCGCCGCGCAAGCCGCGCGCCGTCGCCGAGTAAATCATGTCACTGCGTGCGGTCGATGCAACCGGCGTCGCGCACGAGAAAGCGGGTGCCGGCGCGCGCATCGTCTCGCTGGTGCCGAGCATCACCGAACTGCTGTTTGCTCTCGGCCTCGAACGGGAGATCGTCGGGCGTACCGGCTTTTGCGTGCATCCGCGCGACCAGGTTCGCAACGTGCACAAGATCGGCGGCACGAAAGCGGTGAATATCGAAACGATTCGCGCGCTGCAACCTACGCATCTGATCGTCAATATCGACGAGAACGAGCGCGACACCGTCGAGCAGTTGCGCGCGATCGTGCCGCATGTCGTCGTCACGCATCCGCAGACACCGCACGACAACCTTTCGCTCTACGCGCTGCTGGGCGCGATTTTCGATCGGGATAAAGAAGCGCAGCGTCTCGCCGCAATGCTTGAAGCGCGTCTGCGCGAGGCCGCCTCACGCGCGTTTGCTGCGCAGAACGTGCTGTATCTGATCTGGCGCGAACCATGGATGACCGTCGCGCGCGACACTTACATTTCCGCGATGCTGCGCCTCGTGAACTGGCACACGCTGCCCGACGTGCAAGGCGGAGCCGCGGGCGCGGCCCGCTATCCGGCGTTCGATTTCGACCGCTCGCCGTGGCTTGCCGGCGTCGACCGTATTCTGCTTTCAAGCGAGCCATATCGCTTCACGCAAGCGCATTGCGATGCGCTCAAAAGCGATCCGCGTATGGCCGGCAAGCGCATTGAGTTGATCGATGGCGAGATGGTGTCGTGGTACGGCGTGCGCGCTATCGACGGTATCGCTTATCTAATGAAGCAGGCCGCGTCTGAGTGAACCCGCGGCGCTGATTCCATATGAATATGCGGATTATGTTGTTGTCGTCGCAACGGCCCTTCGATAAGCTTTCGCGAAGGCCGGCGCGCGCCTGGTCCGTCAGTTGCTCACCAGGTTGATCCCGACTGATGCCGGTCATGCGGGAGCGCTGGAAACGTATCAAAATGAAGTCGACGGCCACGCCGCCGTCGCCCGTCAACGGAACATAACCAGAAACCAGACGCACTGCCTGACTGCGCTTGTTATGGGAGATCTTATGCGCTTCAAACTGCTCGCAGCCGCCGTACTGTTCACAGCGCCCGCGCTCGTGCTCGCCAAACCGCTGACCGTCTGCACCGAGTCGAGCCCCGACGGTTTCGATGTCGTGCAGTTCAACTCGCTGGTCACGACGAATGCGTCGGCTGACGTGATTTTCAATTCGCTGGTCTCATACGACGAGGCCGCAAAGAAAGTGGTGCCGTCGCTGGCCGACAAATGGGACGTGAGCGCGGACGGCCTCACCTACACGTTCCACCTGCGCCCGAACGTGCAGTTTCAGACCACCGACTACTTCAAACCGAGCCGGCCGCTGAACGCCGACGACGTCGTCTTCACGTTCGACCGCATGCTGAACGACAGTAACCCGTGGCACAAGGTGGCGGGCGCGAGCGGCTTCCCGCATGCTCAGTCGATGGGATTGCCGAAGCTCATCAAGTCGATCAGCAAGGTCGACGACAACACCGTCAAGTTCGAACTGAATGCACCGGACGCGACCTTCGTGTCGATCCTCACCATGGGCTTCGCTTCGATCTATTCCGCCGAGTACGCGGATCAGTTGCTCAAGGCCGGCAAGCAGGTCGATCTGAACTCGAAGCCTATCGGCACGGGTCCGTTCGAACTGAAGAGCTACACGAAAGACGCGGTGATCCGTTATGACGTGAATCCGTCCTACTGGGGCGCGAAACCGAAGATCGACCGTCTGATCTACGCAATTACGCCAGACGCCACAGTGCGCGCGCAGAAGGTGAAGGCGGGCGAATGCCAGATTGCGTTGTCGCCGAAGCCGCAGGATCTCGCCGACGCAAAGGGCGACAAGTCGCTCGCCATTGTGCAAACGCCTGCATTCATGACCGCGTTCGTCGCGTTGAACACGCAGAAAAAGCCGCTCGACAATCAGAAAGTGCGCGCCGCTTTGAACATGGCGTTCGACCGCACCACGTATCTGAAGACCGTCTTCGACAACACTGCGACGCCGGCGGTCAATCCGTATCCGCCGAATACGTGGAGCTATGACAAGGCAGTAAAGGCGTGGCCGTACGATCCCGCGAAGGCCAAAAAGCTGCTCGCCGACGCGGGCTATCCGAACGGTTTCGAAACGACGATCTGGGTACGCCCGAACGGCAGCGTGCTGAATCCGAATCCGAAGGCCGGCGCCGAACTGCTTCAGGCGGACTTCGCCAAGATCGGCGTGAAGGCGGACGTGAAAGTGATTGAATGGGGCGAACTGATCAAGCAGGCCAAGCAGGGCCAGCATGATTCGCTATTCATGGGCTGGGCCGGCGACAACGGCGACCCGGACAATTATCTGTCGCCGCTCTTTAGCTGCAACGCGGTGAAGTCGGGCATCAACTTCGCGCGCTTCTGCAATGAGGATCTCGACAAGCTCATCGCCGACGGCAAGTCCACGCCCGATCAGGCCAAACGCGCGAAAGCGTATCAGGCCGCGCAGCAGATCATCCACGATCAGGCGCTGTGGATTCCGCTCGGCTATCCGACTGCCGCGGCTATCACGCGAACCAACGTGAGCGGTTATCACGTGAGTCCGTTTGGACGACAGAACTTTGGAACAGTGGCCGTGCAGTAGTCACTCGCTGCGCTCTGAAACGCAAAAAAGCCCGGGTGCGAAAGCACCGGGCTTTTTTGTCGGCGTCTCAAACTTGGCGAACCATTACGCCGAAAAGCGCATCACTCCATCCGCATCCAGCCTGCGCTTTAGCGCGCCCGCCAGCCACAGCAGATGCAAGTGCGCGAGCGCCTCGCCCATCGCGAACGTCAACTGGTGGATATCGAGCTCGCGCTTGAACATTAGCGGAACGATATCTGCCGCGCTTTGCGGCTTTTGCGCACACGCCTCGCGGACTTCGGCGAGACGCGCATCGTGATGTTCGCGCAGCTGCCTCACGCGCGTACGCACGCCGCGAAACGGCTTGCCATGCGACGGCAGCGCGAGCGTGTCTTCGGGCATTGCTTCGTAGCGCGCAAGCGATTCCAGATACAGCGCGAGCGGCGAGCCCTCCGGCTCCATCGCGAAGACCGACACATTCGTCGATATGCGCGGCAAAACCATGTCGCCGGAGATCAGCACGCCGATCTCCTCGCAATGCAACGCGCAGTGCTCCGGCGAGTGACCGAAGCCCGTCACCACGCGCCACGTCTTGCCACCGATCCTGACGGCATCCGCTTCGCGCAAGCGTCGGTATTGGTCGGGGACTTCAGGCACCAGGTTCGCGTAATAGCTCTGGCGGCTGCGTAGCTTGTCGAGCGACGCCTCGTCGGTCACGCCATGCAGCGCGAAGTGGCGCGCAGCGCCCTCGCCGCCCGCGTTCGAGCCGTCGCCCGCCGCCATCACGCGAGCCTGCATGTATTCGCCGAGCGTCATCCATAGCCGGGCATCCCAGCGCTTCTTGTCACCGCCGCTGCAAATCCAGTGCGCGAGACCGACGTGGTCCGGATGGCAATGCGTGACGATCACGCGCAGCACCGGCAAACCGCCGAGCACGGACTCGAACACCGTCTCCCAGTTTTCCTTGATCGCGTCGGACGCGATTCCGCAGTCGACCACCGTCCATCCGTCCTGACCGTCGATCTGATCGCGCAGCAGCCAGAGATTGATATGGTCGAGCGCAAACGGCAGCGGCATGCGTAGCCAGAAGACGCCGGGCACGACTTCCTGCGCGTGGCCGGGTTCGGGCAATGTGTCTTTGAACGGATAGTCGAGTTGATGTTCGAGCGCATTCATTTCGGATGTCTTCCTCCACGCGTTCCGCGTACTTGCCGCAGGTTGCATTCAACCCAAGTTGACGATAACGTAAACGTCGATTCTATCGTTCAATCCGATTTTTTGCCCGGTTACTGAATGTCCCGATGAACACGCAATACACGATCACCGAGCTCGCGCGGGAGTTCGACGTCACACCGCGCGCGATCCGCTTCTACGAAGATCAGGGTTTACTCTCACCGAGCCGCGAAGGTTCGAGCGGCTTGCGGCGCGTCTATTCGGGCCGCGACCGCACGCGGCTCAAGCTCACGTTGCGCGGCAAACGACTCGGTTTCACGCTCTCCGAGATTCGCGATCTGCTGGACGTCTATGAATCGCCAACTGACACGGTGCCGCAACTGCAAGCGTTTCTCGCCACGGTCGCGCGTCATCGCGACGTGCTGGAGCGCCAACTGGAAGACCTGAACGCGACGCTCGAAGACCTCGCGCAATATGAAGCTCAGGCGCGGGCGCTGCTCGAGAACGGCACGCACAAGGCACGTGAAGCCAAACCCGCGTAAGCAGGCGGAGAACCGCCGCCCAGCAGTTTTTTTGCCGCAAGTTGAGCCGTGTAACGACGCGGAACAGGAGCATTGAGCGGAGTTAGTCGGAAAGGTCGGCGAGTGCCCTGCAACGCTCAGGTGGCGGCGGGTCATCAACCGGTTGGCGCAATGCGTCGAAGGCGCACTCGAACGATACAATCACGGGTGTCTTCACGACATGAGACGAATGCACGGTCGACATGAATCACTTCCCCAAACTGTTGTCGTCGCAAATCGGCTTTGACGTCGCGGAAACGCTGCTCGAAGGATTCAACCGGCACTACCGGATCTTTCGCGACGCGGCGATCCACGCCAAGGCGCTGTTCGAAAGCGGCGACTGGCACGGGCTGCAAAAGCTGGCCCGCGAGCGCATTACTTCATACGACGATCGCGTAGAAGAATGTGTCGCGCTGCTCGAAGACGAGTACGACGCGGAGAATATCGACAGCGAAGTGTGGCAGCAGATCAAGCTGCACTACATTGGGTTGCTGACCACGCATCGTCAGCCTGAATGCGCGGAGACGTTTTTCAATTCTGTCTGCTGCAAAATCCTGCATCGCTCGTATTTCAACAACGACTTCATCTTCGTGCGCCCGGCGATCTCGACCGAATACATCGAGAACGACGAACCCGCGGCAAAGCCTACCTACCGTGCGTACTATCCCGGCAAGGACGGCCTCGCCGCCACGCTCGAGCGCATCGTCACGAACTTCCAGCTGGAGCCGCCGTTCGAAGATCTGACGCGCGACGTCGGCTGCGTGATGCAGACCATTCACGACTCGTTCGGTACATTCGACGAAGCGCCGAACTTCCAGATTCATGTGCTTTCGTCGCTGTTCTTCCGAAACAAGTCGGCGTATATCGTCGGCAGAATTATCAACGGCGATATGCTGCTGCCGTTCGCGGTGCCGCTGCGCCACGTGCAGCCGGGCTTGCTGGCGCTGGATACCGTGCTGCTCAAGCGCGAACAGTTGCTGATCATTTTCAGCTTCTCGCACTCGTACTTCCTGGTCGATATGGAAGTGCCGTCCGCTTATGTGGAATTCCTCGGCACTATCATGCCGGGCAAACCGAAGGCCGAGATCTACACGTCAGTCGGCTTGCAGAAGCAGGGTAAGAATCTGTTCTACCGCGACTTGCTGCATCACCTGTCGCATTCGAGCGATCAGTTCATCATCGCGCCGGGCATCAAGGGACTCGTGATGCTGGTGTTCACGCTGCCCTCGTTTCCGTATGTGTTCAAACTGATCAAGGACAACTTTCCGCCGCCGAAAGAAACTACGCGCGCGAAGATCCAGGAGAAGTATCAGCTGGTGAAACGGCACGACCGCCTGGGCCGCATGGCGGACACGCTCGAATATTCGAGCGTTGCGCTGCCCCTTTCGCGACTCGACGAAGCGCTCCTGCGCGAACTGGAAAAGGAAGTGCCGTCGCTGCTCGAATACGACGGCGACAATCTCGTAATTCGCCATATGTACATCGAACGTCGCATGGTGCCGCTCAATCTGTTCCTGCAAAACGGCAGCGACAACGACGTCGATCACGGCATCAAGGAATATGGCAACGCGGTGAAAGAACTGATGCAGGCGAACATTTTCCCCGGTGACATGCTGTACAAGAACTTCGGCGTAACGCGCCACGGCCGTGTCGTGTTTTACGACTACGACGAGATCGAATATCTGACCGATTGCAACGTGCGCGCGGTGCCCGCGCCGCGTAACGAGGAAGACGAAATGTCGGGCGAGCCGTGGTACTCGGTCGGCCCGCACGACATTTTCCCGGAGACGTATGGCACTTTCCTGCTCGGCGACCCACGCGTGCGCCGCTCGTTCCTGCAGCATCACGCCGACTTCTTCGATCCCGCGCTGTGGCAAACGCATAAGGACCATCTACTGAAGGGCGAATTGCCCGATTTTTTCCCGTACGACAGCAACGTGCGCTTCTGCATCCGCTACCCGGAACGCTTTGCCGATACGGCATCCAACGCGCCGAATGCTCAGGACGCCGCGCAAGCGCCAGAGAACGAGCGCAGCGTAAGAGTCGCATAACGGCTCGCACGCCGCATGAATGACGCTCGTACGACACCGAATCTAACGTAACGACCCGGCCGCTCAAACGGTCGAATAACCGCCAAGACGCTTTATGAACACTAACGCTTCCAACCCCGCTCACCCGCTCGCTCATCTGTTCGACAACAACGACGCGTGGGTTGCCCGCAAACTGTCCGAAGATCCCGAGTACTTCTCGCGCCTTGCGCATCAGCAGACGCCCGAGTATCTATGGATCGGCTGCTCCGATTCGCGCGTACCGGCCAACCAGATCATCGGCTTGCCGCCGGGCGAAGTGTTCGTGCATAGAAACATCGCGAACGTAGTGGTGCATACGGATCTGAACTGTTTGTCGGTGATCCAGTTCGCGGTGGATCTGTTGAAGGTCAAGCACATCATGGTGGTCGGCCACTATGGCTGTTCGGGCGTGGGTGCGGCATTGCACGGCCGCCGCGTGGGTCTCGCGGATAACTGGCTGCATCACGTGCAGGACGTGCGGACGAAGCATGCCGCGCTGCTCGACGAATGGCCGCTCGGCGAGGCGCGTCACCGGCGTCTCGTCGAGCTGAACGCTTTGGAACAAGTGGTGAACGTGTGCCGCACGACCATCATCAACGATGCATGGGCGCGCGGCCAGGAACTGACCGTGCACGGTTGGGCGTACGGCGTGCACGACGGCAAGGTGCGCGACCTCGGCATGACGATCAACAACGCGGCCGCGCTCGATGAGACTTACCAGCGTTGCGTCGCCGCCGTGTCGGCAAGCCGCGCGCATCAGGCGGACAACGACGTGGTCGCCGCCGATGCGGCCCAGCTTGGCGACGTGCCGGCTATCGTCGAAGGTGTGATCAAGGAGCTAAAACATGAGTGAGACAAACATGAACGGCACAACGGCTGATCCAGTTGTAATCGTGAGCGCGGCGCGCACGCCGATGGCCGCGTTCCAAGGCGATTTCGCGTCGCTGACTGCGCCGCAACTCGGCTCGGTGGCGATCGAAGCCGCGGTTCAACGCGCGGGCCTCAAGCCCGAGCAGATCGACGAGGTAGTGATGGGCTGCGTGCTGCCGGCCGGCCTCGGCCAGGCGCCCGCACGACAGGCCGCGCTCGGCGCCGGCTTGCCGCTTGCAACCGGCAGCACCACGGTCAACAAGATGTGCGGCTCCGGAATGCGCGCGGCGATGTTCGCGCATGACATGCTGGCCGCCGGCTCAGTGGACGTGATCGTCGCGGGCGGCATGGAGAGCATGACGAATGCGCCGTACCTGTTGCCGAAGGCGCGCGGCGGCATGCGCATGGGTCACGGCCAGGTGATCGACCACATGTTCTACGACGGCCTCGAAGACGCGTACGAAAAAGGCCGCCTGATGGGCACGTTCGCGGAAGAATGCGCGGCTTCGTTCGACTTCACGCGCGACGCGCAGGACGCATTCGCCGTGGAATCGCTGAACCGCGCGAAGCGCGCGAACGAAGATGGTTCGTTCGCGTGGGAAATCGCGCCGGTGAAGGTTGAGAGCCGCAAAGGCGAAGTCACCATCGACCGTGACGAACAGCCGTTCAAGGCGAACCTCGAAAAGATTCCGACGCTCAAGCCGGCATTCAGCAAAACCGGCACGGTCACGGCAGCGAACTCGTCGTCGATTTCGGACGGCGCCGCGGCTCTCGTGATGATGCGCGAATCGACGGCCAAGCGTCTCGGCGTCACGCCGATTGCGCGCGTGGTCGGCCACTCGACTTTCGCGCAGGAGCCGGCGAAATTCACCACTGCGCCGGTCGGCGCGATTCGCAAGCTGTTCGAGAAGAACGGCTGGCGCGCCGACGAAGTCGATCTGTACGAAGTCAACGAAGCGTTCGCCGTGGTGACCATGGCGGCGATGAAAGAGCACAAGCTGCCGCACGACAAGGTCAACGTGCACGGCGGCGCATGCGCGCTCGGCCATCCGATCGGCGCATCGGGCGCACGCATTCTCGTCACGCTGATCGGCGCGCTGAAACAGCGCGGCGGCAAGCGCGGCGTCGCGACGCTGTGCATCGGCGGCGGCGAAGCGACTGCAATGGGTATCGAACTGATTTGACGCGTAGTACGCACGTTCAAGCGTGTCACTTGGTCTGAGGTGAATCATGAAGACAGTGTTGATCGTCGGTGCATCGCGCGGCATCGGCCAGGAGTTTGTCCGGCAGTACAAACATAGTGGCTGGCGGGTGCTCGCCACCGCGCGCGACGGCGCTGCGCTCGACACCCTCACTCAGCTTGGCGCGCAAACCTATTCCGTCGACGTGACCGAGCCGGAGGATATCGCCGCGCTCGGCTGGAAGCTCGATGGCGAGCATGTGGACCTTGCCATCGTCGTGTCGGGCGTGTACGGCCCGCGCACCGAAGGCATCGAAACCATCACCGCCGAAGACTTCGACCATGTCATGCACACCAACGTGCGCGGCCCGATGCAACTGATGCCGATCCTGCTGCCGCTCGTCGAAGAATCAGGCGGCGTGCTCGCGGTGATTTCGAGCAAGATGGGCAGCATCGGTGAAACGAGCGGCACGAGCGGCTGGCTGTATCGCGTGAGCAAGGCGGCGTTGAACGACGCGCTCAAACTCGCGTCGCTCGACGCGCAGCGCGCCACGTGTGTGTCATTGCATCCCGGCTGGGTGCAAACCGACATGGGCGGCGCGCAGGCGGCGATCGACCCCACGCGCAGCGTCGCCGGCATGCGCGAGGTGCTCAAGCAGGCCGCCGCGTCGCGCGAAGCGTTCAATGGCCGCTTTTATCAATACGACGGCACGCCGCTGGAATGGTGAGGAGACACGCTCATGGTGCTTGATCAGGACCATCTGATGGTCCGCGACGCGCTGCGCACATTCGTGCGCGAAGCAGTCACGCCGTACGCGGCGACGTGGGATCGCGAGCGCACGTTCCCGAAGGACGTTCACCGTCAACTCGCGGAACTTGGCGCATACGGCGTGCTGGTGCCAGAAACCTACGGCGGCGCCGGCATGGACGCGCTCGCGCTCGCGCTGATTCTCGAAGAAATCGCCGCGGGCGACGGCGGGACATCCACGGCGATCTCCGTGAACAATTGCCCCGTATGCAGCATCCTGCTGACTTACGGCAACGACGCGCAAAAGCGTGACTGGCTCACGCCGCTCGCGCGCGGCGAAATGCTCGGCGCATTCTGTCTGACCGAACCGCAAGCCGGCTCCGACGCATCGGCGCTGCGCACCACCGCCACACGCGACAAAGACGGCGACGCCTACGTGCTGAATGGCGTCAAGCAGTTCATCACGAGCGGCAAAAACGGCGACGTTGCGATCGTGATGGCCGTCACCGACAAGGCGGGGGGCAAGCGCGGCATCAGCGCGTTTATCGTGCCGACCGACAGCAAGGGTTACGTGGTCGCGCGAGTCGAAGACAAGCTCGGCCAGCATTCGTCGGACACTGCGCAAATCATCTTCGAAGACTGCCGCGTGCCGGCCGCGAATCTAATCGGCGCGGAAGGCGAGGGTTATCGCATCGCGCTGTCGGGGCTCGAAGGCGGGCGCATCGGCATCGCTGCGCAAAGCGTCGGCATGGCCCGCGCCGCGTACGAGGCCGCGCTGACCTATGCAAGAGAGCGTGAGAGCTTCGGTCAGCCGCTTTTTTCGCACCAGGCGGTGCAATTCCGCCTCGCCGACATGGCGACGCAACTGGAAGCCGCGCGTCAGTTGATCTGGCACGCGGCGTCGCTGAAGGACGCCGGTCAGCCGTGTCTCACAGAAGCCGCCATGGCGAAACTGTTTGCGTCGGAAGCTGCCGAGCGGATCTGTTCGGCGGCGCTGCAGATCCACGGCGGCTACGGGTATCTCAGCGACTTTCCAGTCGAGCGGATTTATCGCGACGTACGCGTGTGCCAGATCTACGAAGGCACGAGCGACATTCAGAAAATATTGATCGCGCGCGGTCTCGGCTAGGGTTCGATGAGTTTGATGACTTCGATGAGTTCGAAAAACAGTCACAAGTCGTCCGCGCAGCGGCCCGCCGACTGCCCATGCGGCGGCGCGGTTCCGGGCCAGGCGAGCGCCGCAAGAGCGCCGCGCTTCGAGCAGTGCTGCGGTCGTTACATCGACGGCGGCAAGGTCGCGCCGCGCGCACTGGAACTGATGCGCTCGCGTTACAGCGCTTATGTTGTCGGCGCAACGAACTATTTGCGCGCGACCTGGGCGCCGCAAACCTGCCCCGCCGATCTGGACGCCGACGTGTCGGCACCCGACGCTCCTCGCTGGCTCGGACTGCAAATCAAGACGTTCGCGGAGATCGATCCGCGTCACGCGACGGTCGAATTCGTCGCCAGATACAAGGTTGCGGGTCGCGCGCACAGACTGCACGAGCTGAGCCGCTTCATTTGCAACGACGAAGGACGCTGGCTCTACGTCGACGGCGATGTAAGCGAGTAGCTTTCAGCGCCTTTCTATTATCTGGCCGCGCGGCTGCGGATAATGCGGCGCCATCGCATATGGCCCCATAGAAGCGTCGTTTTCTTCCGTTGGCTCGGCGCCACAGGCCTCGCCTTACCTTTGCTCACCTGGCGCGCTGCGGTGCCGCGCAACGGCTTGCCAGCGCCTGCTCAAGGACCCTCAAGGACCCTCAAGGACCCGCCTGCCCCCGCCCCCAGCGCGCCCCGCGCCGAGTCCACCCGGGCCAAACAAGCCCTCGCGCGATGCAGCAATTTTTTCGTCGCGGGTTCTCCTTGATTGCACAAAACAAAATTGTCGTGCCAGGATGAGGTCGTTGCTTCGTGACGCCGCGATGCGAGGACCAGTTGGTAAGGGTTCCGCAAGCCGCGCCGGCGCTCGGCCGATAACCAGATAGAAACGGTTACGGCTGCGGCGCCCGGCGGCAGACGTGGCGTTCATCATCGGCGCGTGGGGTCGCGTCGGCCGTTGGGTTTATCCCGTGCGATCTCGATTGACGTGCGTGCGCTTCGCGCAATGCGTACGTGAGCATCTTTTTGTTTGTCGCAAACGTGCACGAAAGGCGAATGTCGGCCGCGTGTTTCGATGAACGGACATGAGATGTCCAGGCAGTCTTTTCAGGCAGGTGCGTGAATGGTGTTGAGCAAGGTCCTTACGAAGTGTGCGGTGATTTGTGCAGCGGCCACGTGCGCTGTCGCAGTCGCGCAGGCGAATCCGCTCGCGGACGCCCAGCCTGGACCCCTCGCCCGCGCGCAGGTGCCGCGCATCGCGCTCCAGGACGACGTTTATCTGCCCACCGCGCGCCTGAACCAACAGATTATCCGCATACCCGTCGATGCCGACGGTGACATCACGCTTCAGACAACGGTCTACAAGCCGGACGGCGCAGGCCCGTTCCCGATGATCGTCTTCAATCACGGCAAGATTCCCGGCGATCCGCGTATGCAGGAGCGCAGCGACCCGCTGCCGCTCGCGCGCGAATTCGTGCGCCGCGGCTATGTGGTCGTAGCACCGAACCGCCAGGGTTTTGGCCAGTCGGGGGGCGTCTACCATCAGGACGGTTGCGACGTCGAACGCAACGGCATGTCGCAGGCCGGCGACGTTGCGGCCGCCGTCGACTACATGTCGAAGCAGCCCTACGTCGACGCGTCACACATCGTGGTGGCCGGCACGTCACACGGCGGTCTCGCGACATTGGCCTACGGCACCGAGGCCGCACCGGGCGTGCGCGCGCTGATCAACTTTTCGGGCGGCTTGCGGCAGGACGCGTGCGGCGACTGGCAGGGCAACCTGACGCGCGCATTCGGCGCGTATGGCGACAAAACGAAAGTGCCGTCGCTGTGGATGTACGGCGACAACGACTCAGTGTGGAATGCGCCACTCGTGGCCGGAATGTACTCGGCGTACGTAGCGCACGGCGCAAGCGCAAAGATGGTCGACTACGGCAGCTACAAGAACGACGCACATCGGCTCGTCGGCGACCGCGACGGCGTACATGTGTGGTGGCCGGCCGTCGAGGCCTTCCTCGCCCGCGTCGGCATGCCCACGGGCGTGCAGTACCGGGTATCGGATCCTTCGGCCCCCAAAGCGAGCGGCTTTGCTTCAGTAGATGCCGTAGACGCGGTGCCCTATGTCGACGAAGCTGGACGCAACGGCTATCGCAACTTCCTGCATCAGTATCCGAGCCGCGCATTTGCAGTGTCCGACACGGGTGCATGGTCGTGGGCCGAAGGCGGCGACGATCCGATGTCGGTCGCGATTGCTAATTGCCAGAAACAGAGTTCCGCGCCGTGCCGGTTGTATGCCGTCGATAGTTCTGTCGTCTGGGGCGATCAAGGTTCGCGGACGGCGGATAGTGGTGCTACCGGCGGGTCTGGATCTTCTGCCGACGAAGCGCGGCGGGCTATTGCCAGTCGCGAGTGATGTTGCGATTGGGTTCTGGTTCAAATGCGCAGCGGTTTAGGGCATAGGTAGGGTATCGGTTTTTAGATACCGCCAATCTTCACTAGCCGTCTGCCTGTTCTTTGCTGCCCCTCCATTGAATTTCTTAGAGGCCCGCTTGGTGGGCCTTTCTTGCATTCCACTGTGCTGCCAACCCAGCGAATTGGCTGCACTTTCCATCGCGAAGATCGAACTTCCAGGCTGCCGTCTCACCACGACGACTCCGTCTGATTTCGGTCCGTCATGCTCAACATCTGCCAGCCTCAAGTCTTCTCCGATCGCCCGTGACCCGATAGTCACATCTCTCCGCTCGTCCCCCTTCCCCCGAATCTCGCCCACTACCCCCAATTACTTTGCCGTCGTCAACTCCGGCGATTTGCGAGCTTCAGATTCAAACGCAAATCACCTGTCGCGAACACCACTGAACCCCGCAGCGGCCAGCGAAAAGCACGGTCAAAGGCCTAGTGCAAAGGCCGAGATAAACCGCTAATCTCGACCCCGCACGCTCGCCCGAGGGCTGCGCGCAGCGTCGCCAACGCGCACGCGCCGCGCCCGGAAAAACCATAAAAACCAATCACGGCAGCAGCAAGAAAAGCTTCTCTGGAGTACCTCTTGGAAAATTCAGCAACACCGTCAATATCGACCGAAGACTGGGTGGCCCGCAGCCTGCGCGCGGTCTGGCACCCCTGCACGCAGATGAAGCACCACGAGCGCCTTCCGCTTGTGCCGGTCTCGCGCGGTCAAGGCGCGTGGCTGTACGACCGCGCCGGCCATCGTTATCTGGATGCGATCAGTTCGTGGTGGGTCAATCTCTTCGGCCACGCAAACCCGCGCATCAACGCGGCGCTCAAGGACCAGCTCGATACGCTCGAGCACGCCATGCTCGCCGGTTGCACGCACGAACCCGCGATCGAACTCGCGGAGCGCCTCGGTGCGCTCACACACGGCACGCTGGGTCACGCGTTCTTCGCGTCGGACGGCGCATCGGCAGTCGAAATTGCGCTCAAGATGAGCTTCCACTCGTGGCGAAATCGCGGTTTCGCCGACAAGCAGGAATTCGTCTGCATCGCGAACAGCTACCACGGCGAGACCATCGGCGCGCTCGGCGTGACCGACGTCGCGCTGTTCAAAGACGCCTATGACCCGCTGATCCGCAACGCGCACGTCGTCGCGTCACCCGACGCGCGTCTTGCGAAGCCAGGTGAAACGGCTGGGGACGTCGCACGTCGCGCGCTCGACCACGTACGCGCGCTCTTCGAAGCCCGCGCCACGAAGATCGCAGCGCTGATCGTCGAGCCGCTCGTGCAGTGCGCAGCCGGCATGGCCATGCACGACGCTTCGTATATCGCCGGCCTACGCGCGCTGTGCGATCAATATGGCGTGCATCTAATAGCTGATGAAATCGCCGTTGGCTGCGGACGCACGGGCACCTTCTTCGCGTGCGAACAGGCTGGCATCTGGCCGGACTTTCTGTGCCTCTCCAAAGGGATAAGCGGTGGCTATCTGCCGCTTTCCATCGTGCTCTCGCGCGACGAAATCTTCGAAGCCTTCTATCACGACGACACCGCTCGCGGCTTCTTGCACTCGCATTCGTACACCGGCAATCCGCTCGCGTGCCGCGCAGCGCTCGCCACGCTCGATCTATTCGCGACCGACAACGTGCTCGCAGCCAACGCGCAAAAGTCGGCAAAGCTGATGGCCGCGCTCGCTCCGCTCGCAGAGCATGAACAGGTGCGAAACCTGCGGCAATGCGGCACCATCGTCGCCTTCGATGCGGCAATCGAAAACCCTCAGCATGCCAAAACATTTTCGCGCCGCTTCTTCGAAAACGCGTTGCAACGTGAACTGCTGCTGCGCCCCATTTCGACCACGGTTTATCTGATGCCTCCATACATTCTCGACGACAACGAACTCGCGCTGCTCGCCTCGCGCACTCGCGAAACGTTCGAAGCAACGCTCGCGCAGGTCTGCTAATGCATCTTCTCGACAGACTCTCAGAGGGGCTGAAGGAAATCGACGAACGCGGCCTGCGCCGTCGACGCCGCACGGCCGACACGCCCTGCGCCGCGCACATGACGGTCGACGGCCGCGAGATTATCGGCTTTGCGAGCAATGACTATCTCGGGCTCGCCGCGCATCCGCAACTGATCGCCGCCATTGCCGAAGGCGCGCAACGCTACGGCGCGGGCAGCGGCGGTTCGCATCTGCTCGGCGGCCACTCGCGCGCGCATGCGCAGCTCGAAGACGACCTTGCTGAATTCGTCGGGGGATTCGTGGATACGCCGCGTGCGCTCTACTTCAGCACCGGCTACATGGCGAATCTGGCGACGCTCACCGCGCTCGCGGGCCGCGGCACGACGCTCTTCTCCGACGCACTGAATCACGCGTCGCTGATCGACGGCGCCCGACTGTCGCGAGCAGATGTGCAGATCTATCCGCACTGCGATATGGAAGCGCTGAGCGCGATGCTCGACGCGTCGGACGCGGATGTGAAAGCAATCGTCTCCGACACGGTGTTCAGCATGGACGGCGACATTGCACCGCTGCCGCGCCTGCTCGAACTCGCGGAACAGCATGGCGCATGGCTGATCGTCGACGACGCGCATGGTTTCGGCTTGCTCGGTCCGCAAGGCCGCGGCGCCGTCGCAGACGCCGCGTTGCGCTCGCCGAATCTGATTTCCATCGGCACGCTCGGCAAGGCGGCGGGCGTGTCGGGCGCGTTCGTCGCCGCGCACGAGACGGTGATCGAATGGCTCGTACAGCGCGCGCGTCCTTATATTTTCACCACGGCATCCGTGCCCGCAGCGGCGCATGCGGTTTCGGCGAGTCTGCGCATTATCGGCGGCAACGAAGGCGATGAACGCCGCGCGCATTTGCGGCAATTGATCGAACGCACGCGCGCGATGCTCAAAAGCACGCCGTGGATTCCGGTCGATTCGCACACTGCCGTGCAGCCGCTCGTGATCGGCGCGAACGAGGCGACGCTGGATATTGCGGCCTCGCTCGACCGCGCCGGTTTGTGGGTTCCCGCAATCCGTCCGCCGACCGTGCCCACCGGCACATCGCGCTTGCGCATATCGTTGTCGGCCGCGCATTCGCATGCGGATCTCGACCGGCTGGAAGCCGGCTTGCAACAGGCAGGAGCGCAAGCCATATGACCGCCACGAACTCTGCCCTGTCGCTATTCGTCACCGGCACCGATACTGAAATCGGCAAGACGTTCGTCTCTTGCGCACTGTTGCGCGGTTTCGCGCGCGAAGGTCTGCAAGCCGCCGCGATGAAGCCGATCGCTGCGGGCGCGTTCGAACTGAACGGCGAACTGCATAACGAAGACGCGGATCAGCTCGACGCCGCTTCGACCGTGCTGCTGCCGCCCGAGATGCGCACGCCGTATCTGCTGAAGGAACCCGCTGCGCCACATATCGCGGCTGCGCTGGAGAACGTCGCCCTCGATATCGACCATATCGTCGCTTGCCATGCGCAGGCGTTGACGCGCGCCGACGTGGTGGTAGTGGAAGGTGTCGGCGGTTTCCGCGTACCGTTGACCGCCACACATGACACTGCCGATCTCGCCGTCGCGCTGAAGCTGCCTGTCGTGCTGGTGGTCGGCATGCGACTCGGCTGCATCAGCCACGCGTTGCTCACCGCTGAGGCCATCGCCGCGCGCGGGCTCACGCTTGCTGGCTGGGTAGCCAATCGCGTCGACCCGGACATGACTTTCCCCGACGAAAACATCGCGTCGATCCGCGAACATCTCGCGCGTGAACACGGCGCGCCGTTGCTCGGCATTGTGCCGCATCTGCGTCCAACGGCGCCGGAACTCGCGGCTGATCAACTCGACATCAACCGGCTATTGCAGACGCTGCGTGACGCGCAGCGCTGAATCAACCAACACATCCATTCATGAGGATTGAACCCATGACGCAACTGAACATCGCCCCCGCGCGTGCTGAAACGGCCGCGAATAACGCCAATGCCAATGCCAATGCAAACGCCAACGCCAATGCCAATGTCGATGCAGCGGGCAAGCAGCTCGCGCGCTGGCGCGTTGCCGATATCGTCGCGTTGTATGAACTGCCGTTCAACGACCTGATGTTTCGCGCGCAGCAAACGCATCGCGAGCATTTCGATGCGAACACGGTGCAACTGTCGACACTGCTTTCCATCAAGACCGGCGGCTGCGAAGAAGATTGCGCGTACTGCCCGCAGTCCGTGCATCACGATACGGGCCTGCAAGCGGACAAGCTGATGCCGGTCGACGAAGTGCTCGCCGCCGCGAAGGCCGCCAAGGAAAACGGTGCGACGCGCTTCTGCATGGGCGCCGCGTGGCGCAATCCGAAAGACCGGCACCTCGAGCCGATCAAGGACATGATTCGCGGCGTGAAGGCGATGGGTCTGGAAACCTGCGTGACGCTCGGCATGCTCGAAGCGCATCAGGCGCAGCAACTGCGCGAAGCAGGCCTCGACTACTACAACCACAACCTGGACACGTCGCCGGAGTTCTACGGCCAGATCATTTCGACGCGCACTTATCAGGACCGTCTCGACACGCTCGAACGCGTGCGCGACGCCGGCATCAACGTGTGCTGCGGCGGCATCGTCGGACTGGGCGAGTCGCGCCGCGAACGTGCTGGCCTCATTGCACAACTGGCGAACATGGAACCGTATCCGGAATCGGTGCCCATCAACAATCTGGTGCAAGTGGAAGGCACGCCGCTGACAGGCACTGAATCGATCGATCCGTTCGAATTCGTTCGGACGATTGCGATTGCGCGCATCACCATGCCGCGCGCGATGGTGCGCCTCTCGGCCGGTCGCGAGCAGATGGACGAAGCGTTGCAGGCAATGTGCTTCCTCGCAGGCGCGAATTCGATTTTCTACGGCGATCAGCTGCTCACCACGAGCAATCCGCAAGCGGAAGCGGACCGCAAGCTACTCGAACGCCTCGGCATTCGCGCCGAAGCCGCGCAGCACATGCCGCTCGACAAAAGCGGCTGCGAGCATGGTTGCGAACATGAGCAACCGGCACAGGCCGCGACGAACTAAGTACACTGACCGCGCGCTATAAATGCTGCGCAATGAAAAAGGCCGCTTCAATATGAAGCGGCCTTTTTTATCTTCAGTCCGAATAGTTACCTCTTGTCGACGATGATCTGATCGAACGTTCCGCCGTCCGAGAAATGCGTTTGCTGCGCTTTCTGCCAGCTGCCGAACATTTCTTCGACGGTGAACGTCTTGATCGGCTTGAATTCGGCGGCGTGCTTCGCGAGCACGTTCTTGTCACGCGGACGCAGATGATGTTGCGCGATGATCTCCTGCGCGGCCGGCGACCACAGATAGTCCAGGTAAGCCTGCGCCTCCTTGCGCGTGCCGCGCTTGTCGACCACCTTGTCGACGATCGACACCGGCGGCGCCGCAAGCAGGCTCACCGACGGATAGACCGCTTCGAAATTGCCCGCGCCCACGCCGGTATTCATCAGCGCGACTTCGTTTTCGAATGTCACCAGCACATCGCCGATGCCGCGCTGCGTGAACGTCGTCGTTGCGCCGCGGCCGCCCGTGTCGAGCACCGGCACGTTCTTGAAGATCGCTTTTTCGAAGTCGAGCGCCTGTGCGTCGCTGCCGCCATGCTGCTTGCGATATCCCCATGCGGCCAGATACGTATAACGCCCGTTGCCCGAAGTTTTCGGATTCGCGATCACCACTTGCACGCCGGGCTTCGCCAGATCATCCCAGTCCTTGATGTGCTTCGGATTGCCCTTGCGCACGAGGAACACCATCGTGGTCGTGTACGGTGCGCTGTCGTCCGGCAGACGCGTACGCCAGTTGGCGGGGACCAGTTGGCCCTTTTCCGCGAGCAGGTCGATGTCGTTCGGCTGGTTCATCGTCACGACGTCCGCCTGCAAACCTTGCAATACCGACAACGCCTGCGCGCTCGACGCGCCATGCGACTGGCGAATCGATACGCTCTCGCCGCTCTTCTGTTTGTACGCGGCGATGAAGCCGGCATTGATGTCCTTGTACAACTCGCGCGTCACGTCGTACGACACGTTCATCAACGACGTCTCCGCGTGCGCTGCCGACACGCTACCGAGCGCAAGCGCGGCTGCCGTAAAACCGGCCGCCAGCCAGCGCGTTGTCCCCGTCCTGTATGCCATGTTGTCCCCGCTATCGATGATAAAACCTGTGGCCGCGCAATTGCGCAGCGTGAAGCGGGATTCTAGCGGATCGCCTGTGCGCGCCGAGGCCGAAGTCGGGGCGCGCGATGGTCGTCGCATGCCGGGCATCGAGCGGCGCACGATGAGAAGCCGAACAGGTCTGCCGAACAAACGGGCCAGAACCAGCGCGTCAAACCAGCGCCTGCTGCCCAACCTCGAACGCTTCGTCGCGAAAGCGCAGCGGCGCCGCGCAATGCACCAATGTGTCGACGAAATACTTCGCCCTCGGCCACGGACCGAACCCGGCTGCGGTGTTGATGTGCCCTGCGTCGCCGAGATTGACGAACGCACTGCCGAAGCGCTGCGCGAGTTCGCGAGCGCCGGCGAGCGGCATCCACGGATCGGTTTCACTGCCGATCAGAATGGACGGAACGCCGACACGCCTAGCCTCGAACGGTCCCGCGAAAGCGAATTTCTGCGGGCTTGCGGGCGCAACGAACAGCACGCCCACTACCTCGTTGGCATACGACGCCTGCTGCAACGCGTGCGCAGCCGCGAGGCAGCCGAAGCTATGCGCGGCGAGCACGAACGGCCCCCGTTCACGCGCGAGCAGTTCGCGCAGCGAGTTCGCCCAACCTGCGACGTCCGGTGCATCCCAGTCGGCCTGCTCGACGCGCAACGACCGCGCGAACTGACGCTCAAGCCAGGTTTGCCAATGTGCGCCCTCGCTGCCGTGCAATCCGGGAACGGTCACGAGCCGCGGCGGCCACGGCGCTGTGGTGCATGAAAGCATGTCTGTCCCTCGCTACGGGAAACCGGGAGGTCATTGTCCCGCCGCGCGACGCGTGGACGAACCAAGTTTTTGTGCTTTGTTTATGGAGTGGATCGCAGCAACGGGCGGCGCATTGGCCCGCAACGCGCACGGTCGTGCGCAACCGCGCGGGATTGCCGGCGAAAAAGTAGAATGAAGCCTATCCATAAAAGGAGGAGCCCTCATGTTGCCAGCGTCGTGCGCCGCGCCGCAGCCGCCGGAAGCTTCGCAGCCACGCTACCGCGCCTCTCGCGCGAAGCGGCGCGATCGCGCACTCAAAGGCGAGGCCGCATGAAAATCCTCTTTTACATGCCGAACGCCGAAGCCGCCGCCTGGCTGCACGACTTCGCCCGTGCGCTGCCGGAGGCCGATCTGCGCGAATGGCAGCCCGGCGACACCGCGCCCGCCGATTTTGCCGTCGTATGGCGCCCGCCTCGCGACATGCTGGCCGGCCGCACCGATCTGCGGGCGATCTTCAATCTGGGTGCGGGCGTCGACGCGATCCTCGCGCTCGAACGCGAGCAGCCCGGCACGTTGCCCGCTAACGCGCAGTTGATCCGTCTCGAGGACAGCGGCATGGCGCCGCAAATGGCCGAATACGTAACGCACGCGGTGCTGCGCTATCTGCGGCGTTTCGACGAATATCAGACGCTGCAACGCGAGGGTCGCTGGCAAGTACTCGATCCGCATCCGCGCGAGACGTTCACGGTGGGTGTGCTCGGACTCGGCGTGCTCGGCGCACATGTCGCACAAGCTGTCGCCGCGTTCGGCATGCCGGTGCGCGGTTATAGCCGTAGCGCGCGGCAGGTCGAAGGCATCACGACGTTTGCTGGCGCGGCGCAATTCGACGCGTTTCTCGACGGCGTGAAGGTGCTCGTGAATCTGCTGCCGCATACGCCGGATACCGCCGACGTGCTCGGCGCGCGCACGTTTTCGCGGCTTGAACGTGGCGCGTATCTGATCAACGTTGCACGCGGTGCGCATCTCGTGGAAGCAGATCTGCTCGACGCGCTGGCAAGCGGTCAATTGGCCGCGGCCACGCTCGACGTGTTCCGCGAGGAACCGTTGCCCGCCGATCACCCGTTCTGGCAGGAGCCGCGCATCACCATTACGCCGCACATCTCCGCGCTAACGTTGCGCGAAGAAAGCGTCGCGCAGATCGCGGAAAAAATGCTGGCGCTGGAGCGTGGGGAAGCGGTCGGGGGCGTGGTGGACATCGAACGCGGATATTGAAATCGTCGAATTGCATGAGCAGGAGCAGGTGCCAAACCGCCAACTCCAATCGACTACTGTGTATGAGGAGACAATCATGGCCGTACCGAAGCAAGTGAAGATCGTCGAAGTGGGCCCGCGCGACGGCCTCCAGAACGAGAAGGAGTTCGTCCCGACCGCCACGAAGATCGAACTGATCAACCGGCTCTCCGCAGCGGGTTTTCGCAACGTCGAAGCGGCGTCGTTCGTGTCGCCCAAATGGGTGCCGCAGATGGCCGACGGCGCGGAAGTCATGTCCGGCATCGAGCGCCGCCCCGGCACCATCTATTCGGTGCTCACGCCTAACCTGCGCGGCTTCGAAGGCGCGCTTGCCTCACGCGCGGACGAGATCGTGATCTTCGGCGCCGCGAGCGAAGCGTTCTCGCAGAAGAACATCAACTGCAGCATCGCGGAAAGTATCGAACGATTCGCGCCGGTCGCGCAGGCAGCCAAGGAGCACGGCCTCCGCATTCGCGGCAGCGTGTCGTGTGCGCTCGGTTGTCCGTATCAAGGCGAGGTGCCGGTCGCGTCGGTGGTCGACGTGGTGCAGCGCTTTGCAGCGCTCGGCTGCGACGAAATCGACATCGCCGATACGATCGGCGTGGGCACGCCGAAGCGCACGCGCGAAGTCTTCGAAGCGGTGACGCAAGTGTTTCCGCGCGAGCGTCTGTCCGGGCACTTTCACGACACGTATGGCCAGGCGCTGGCCAACATCTACGCGGCGCTGCAGGAAGGCATCGAAATCTATCACGCGTCGGTAGCGGGGCTCGGCGGCTGTCCGTATGCGAAGGGCGCAACCGGCAACGTCGCGACCGAAGACGTGCTGTATCTGATGAACGGCCTCGGTATCGAGACCGGCATCGACCTTCCTCAAGTCGTGGCAATCGGCGATTTTATTTCCACGTCGATCGGTCGGCCGAACGTTTCGCGCGCGGGCAAGGCGCTGCTCGCGAAGGCGCGCAGTGAAGCGGCCAACTGCGTTTGAGCCTACGTCGAAGATCTCGCTCAAGACATTGCCGGACACCAGACTATCAGGACCTGACACGATGACGGACCACGCTTCTCTCGACCCGGACGATCTCACCGCATTACCGGACTCCGCACGCCGCGTTGCACTGCTGCTGCGCGAGCGCGGACACAGTGGCCGGATCGTCATGCTGCCGGAGACCGGCAAGACTTCAGCCGAAGCCGCCGCCGGCCTTGGCTGTTCAGTCGCGCAGATCGCAAAGTCGATCCTGTTTCGCCGTCGCGAAGACGATGCGCCGGTGCTGGTGGTGGCAAGCGGCGCGAATCGCGTGGATGAAAAGAAGGTGGCGGCGCAGGTCGGCGACATCGGCCGCGCCGACGCGAAGTTCGTCCGCGAAAAGACCGGCTATGCGATTGGCGGCGTGTGTCCGGTCGGTCATGCGGTCGAGCCGGTCACGCTGATCGATGAAGACCTGCTCGCGCTGGACAGCCTGTGGGCGGCCGCCGGACACCCGCATGCGGTGTTCAATCTTAGCGCCCAGGAACTGGTTGCATTGACGGGCGCGCCGGTGGTCGACGTGGCGTTGCGCGAAACGGCCTGACGCGATGACAGCGGTAATCAACAAAGCAACAGATGCTGGCGGCGTGCCGTCGCCATGTATCAACGTGTGCCGGATGAATGCGTCGACTGGATGGTGCGAAGGTTGCCTGCGTACCATCGACGAAATCGCCGGCTGGTCGATCTACGACGATCACGAGAAGCGCGCCGTATGGAACGAACTGGAGGCCCGGCGCGCCCGGTTGATCGCAGGCCAGGCAAAGGTGCAGCCATGAACGCGCCGCCGCGCATTGTCACCATCGGCGAGACGTTCAGCTCGACGCTCACGTTGTCGGTGGATTCGGTGAAGTCGTTCGCAACGCTCGTCAACGACATGAACCCGCTGCATCACGACGAAGCCTATGCGGCGCAAAGCCGCTTCGGCGGTCTCATCGCGTCGGGCACGCAGCCCACCGCGCACTTCATGGCGCTGCTCGCGACGCATTTTTCGACCCACGCGCAGCCGCTCGGACTCGACTTCGATATCAAGCTGAAGAAGGCCGCGCACGCGGGCGACACGCTCACCATGACCTGGCGCGTGCGCGACGCTTACTGGAAGCCGAGCCTGAACGGAGATCTGACGCACCTCGAGGGCTCGGTCAAGAACCAGCGCGGTGAGGTTGCAGTGGTCGGCACGTCGACCATTCTCGTGATGCCGAAAGCCGAGGCATCCGTGAGCGCAGGCGTAGCAGCCGACTCGGGCACGGGCACGCTATGAACGGATTGCCCGCATTGCCTGCATCGATCCGCGTCTTCGAGCGCGGCTGGCTTTCGTCGAACAACGTGCTGCTCGTCGACGACGACTGCGCTGCCATCGTGGACACCGGTTACGCGACGCATGCGCAGCAAACATTGGCCCTCGTCCAGCAGGCGCTCGGCGAGCGGCCGCTCGATCTGATCGTCAACACACATCTGCATTCCGACCATTGCGGCGGCAATGCGCTGCTGCAGTCTTCGTGGCCGTGCCGCACGCTCATCCCCGCTTCCGAAACCGGCGCCGTGAGCGAATGGGACGAGACGCGTCTGAGCTTCCGTGCGACCGCGCAGACCTGCGAGCGCTTCGGCTTCACAGGCACCATCGCACCGGGCGCAACGCTGCGCCTGGGCGCACTCGACTGGCAGGTGCTCGGCGCGCCCGGCCACGATCCTCATTCGCTGATGCTGTACTGCGCTGACGAACGCGTCCTGATCAGCGCCGACGCGCTGTGGGAAAACGGCTTCGGCGTCATCTTTCCGGAACTCGAAGGCGAAAGCGGCTTCGCGGAGGAGCAGGCGGTGCTCGAAGCCATTGCAGCGCTCGACGTGCGCCTTGTGATTCCCGGCCATGGGGCACCGTTCACGAACGTGGGACAGGCGCTGGACCGGGCTTTCTCCCGCGTGGCGTGGTTGCGCGCCGACCCGGCACGCAATGCGAAGAATGCGCTCAAGGTGCTGATCGTCTTCAAGCTGCTCGACGTCCGCGCGATGAGCTTTGCGACGCTGCTGCAAATGCTCGACGACGCAGCGGTCATGCGTGCGGCCGCCTCAATGCTGAAGCCGCGTGGTGAATGGCCCGCACTCGTCAAAACGCTTGTCGATGAACTGGCTGCCGGAAACGGACCGCTGATGGTGGATGGCGAGCAGATCGTCGCGCGCGCGGCGCAACGGGCGTAAGTGCCTACGTTGCTTGAAGTGATCGAAGTCCGGCCACTGGTAGCCGGAGCATGCGCGTTGGCAAGCGCGCCAGCTTTGGCGCGTCAAAAACCGCCGCCACAAAAAGAAAGCCGCTCGACCTATAAAGGCGAGCGGCGGAAATTCTGTCGGACGTGATCAGCGTCTGGTCGAATGATACGCGCGCGCGATTTTTGACCGCATCAGTGATTTCCCTACAGACGCTTGACGCCGGCCGTTGACCCGCATGCGGTCTGAAAGCAACGGCAGCCGCGCCGAGCCTGGCGAGATTGGTCCGCTGATATGACCAAACGTCGGCGCATATGGTTTGCAATCCATAGCATTGCGGCTTGCCGCGTTGGCCGGACGCGCGGCGCTCAGACGGACGGCACGCGCCTTTGCGGCACGATGCGCCAGCCAAGATTGACGCCCGCAGCCGCAACGAGGATCAGCACCGCGCCCAGAACCTGAATCCATGCTAATGCCTGACCAAACGCAACGCGATCGGCGATGATCGCCACCACCGGATAAATGAATGACAGCGCACCGGTCATGGAGGTTGGCAGCTTCTGGATGGCACCGTACAGCAACACATACATGAGGCCGGTGTTCACGACGCCCAGCACGATCAGTTCGACCCATTGCGCGCCAGTGGCGGGTAGCGCGTCGAAACGCACGAACGGCGCCAGCATGACCACGCCGAGCAAGACCTGGATCAGCGCGATCAGATGCGGCGGCGTGCCCTTCAGGCGCTTCGTGATAATCGAGGAAACCGCATACATTGCCGCCGCGCCCACCGCATAGGCGATACCCACCAGATATTGCCCCGGCACCGCCAGTACGGCCGGTTCGACCTTGACGACAAACACGAGCCCGATAAATGCGATCAGCAGCCACACGACCGTGGACGCGCTGATGCGCTCGCGAAACACCAGCGCGCCGAGCGCCACCAGCATGAACGGCTGCGTGTTGTAGACGGCCGTCGCCATCGAGATCGACGCGCGCGAGTAAGCGGCGAACAGCAGCACCCAGTTCGCAACAATCGCCGCGCCGCCGAGCAGCGCGAGCCCGAGCATCTTCCACGAGAACAGCTTGCGCCTGAAGAAACCGAGCACGGCGCACACCAGCGCGAGCGTTGCGCCGCCGAAAATGCAGCGGAAAAACACGACGTTGAACGGACTCTGCTGCGACGACACCACCAGCCAGCCGATCGTGCCCGACATCAGCATTGCGATGCTCATCTCCGCCGCGCCGCGCCGGATTTCGTTTGAAGCCATGATCCGATCCTCGATTCAATTCTGCCTGACGAGCAGTGTAGATAATCCGCTGTCACGAATACATGGCTAAACTTAAGCCATATCGCGATCAAACCTAACAATCGAAGGCCGTCATGTCAAAACGCCTTGCACAGCCCGCGCCTGCAGCGCTCGACGAAACCGACCGCGCGCTCCTCGCCGCGCTCGCCGAAGACGCACGCCGACCAGTCAGCGAACTTGCTCGCCTCGTCGGACTATCGGCGCCGAGTACGGCCGAGCGCATCCGACGGCTGGAAGCGCAAGGCGTGATCGAACGCTTCACCGTCCAGCTCGATCCGCGCGCGTTGGGCTTCACGCTGCAAGCCATCGTGCGCGTGAAGCCTTTACCCGGCCAGTTGCATCTGGTGGAAGAAGTGATCCGGCGAATTCCGGAGTTTGTGGAATGCGACAAAGTGACGGGCGACGATTGCTTCATCTGCCGCCTCTATCTGCATTCGATCGAGCACCTCGACGAGATTCTGTCGAAGGTCGCCGAGCGGGCGGAGACCAGCAGCGCGATCGTCAAATCGACGCCCATCGCGCGGCGCCTGCCGCCGCTCGTTTAAGCGAGCAACGCTACTTTTCGAGCGCTTCGAAGAAGGACAGCATTTCGGCGACCAGTTCGTCAGGCGCCTCTTCGGGTATGTAGTGGCCGCAAGACAGCGAACGGCCGCTCACGTCGCGCGCCACGTGACGCCATTCGTCCAGCGCGTCGAAACACTTTTCAATCACGCCCTTGTCGCCCCACAACACGCGCAACGGACAGGCGATCTTCTGTCCGCGCTCGATATCCGCGCGGTCGTGCTCAAGGTCGATACTCGCCGACGCGCGGTAGTCCTCGCACATTGCATGCACCGCACCGGGTTGCGCGAGCGCCGAGCGGTAGGCGTCGAGCGAGGCCGGGTCGAACGGCGCGAGACCTGCGTGACGGCTTCCCATGACCGCATCGACGTAAGCAGCCGGGTTTGCGCCGATCAGCGTTTCGGGCAGCGGCTCCGGTTGAATCAGGAAGAACCAGTGGAAATAATGCGTGGCGAAGGTGCGGTCTGTCGCTTCATACATGGCCAGTGTCGGTGCGATGTCGAGCAGCATCAGACGGTCGACGGCGTCCGGATGATCGAGCGCCATGCGATGCGCGACGCGCGCGCCGCGGTCATGCGCGCAGACGAGAAAGCGCTCGAACCCGAAGTGCTGCATCACTGCGACCTGATCGGCGGCCATGGTGCGTTTCGAATACGGCGCATGCGTGGCGTCGCTCTGCGGTTTTGCCGAGGCGCCATAGCCGCGAAGATCGGTGGCAATGACCGTAAAGTGCTGAGCCAGCTGATCCGCGCAGCGCGCCCAGATCAGATGCGATTGCGGATGACCGTGCAGCAGTAGAAGCGGCGGCCCCGCTCCGCCCTTTACTCCGAAGATATCTGCATCGCCCGCGGCGACGCGAAAGGGCGTGAAATTCTCGAAGGCCATGGCCGGCGTCTCTCGTCGTTTGAAGTCAGTGCATTGTAAAAGCTCAATGTGTCCGGACCGGGTGGGACACCCCACGCAAAGCATAGAACCCGAACACTCATTCGAACCGTTCTAAACGAACCGGCGAACGAAAAGCACACGCTTGCCCTATAATCGAACGATCGTTCTTAAACGTTCAAGTGGCCTGTGCGCGGGCTGTCAGCTTCGCCACGGTGCAAGCCGCATGCCGCTACACTCATCAACAGCCGGGCGCTTTGCGCACCGGTAGTCAATCAGGAGACCCGCACTATGGCATTGCCCGCCGTTCTACAAAATCTGGCGTTGCCTGTCGTCGCCTCGCCGATGTTCATCGTCAGCTATCCGGAGCTCGTGCTGGCGCAGTGCAAGGCCGGCATCGTCGGTTCGTTCCCCGCGTTGAATGCGCGCCCTGCCGAACTACTCGACGAATGGCTCACGCAATTGCAGGCGCAACTCGCCGAACATAAGGCGGCAAATCCCGACTCGGTGATCGGACCGATTGCCGTCAACCAGATCGTCCATCAGTCGAATACGCGGCTCGAACACGACGTGCGGGTCTGCGTCGAGCACAAGGTGCCCATCTTCATTACGAGCTTGCGCGCGCCGGCGCGCGAGATTGTCGATGCAGTGCACAGCTACGGCGGAATCGTGCTGCATGACGTGATCAATCTGCGGCACGCGCAGAAGGCGCTGGAAGCGGGCGTGGACGGTCTGATTCTGGTTGCGTCGGGCGCGGGCGGGCATGCGGGAACTACTTCGCCGTTCGCGCTGGTCGGCGAAGTGCGGCGCATTTTCGACGGCCCGATCGTGCTGTCGGGATCGATTGCGAACGGCGGCTCGATTCTCGCCGCTCAAGCCATGGGCGCCGACCTTGCGTACATGGGAACGCGTTTCATCGCGACGAAAGAGGCGCATGCGGTGGACAGCTACAAGCAGGCTATCGTCAACTCCACCGCGTCGGACATCATCTACACGAACCTGTTCACCGGTGTGCACGGCAATTACATTCGCGAGAGCATCGTCAACGCCGGGCTCGATCCGGACGCGCTGCCCGAATCGGACAAAACCAAGATGAACTTCGCGAACGACAAGGCGAAGGCGTGGAAAGACATCTGGGGCGCGGGCCAGGGCGTCGGCCTGATGGACGACGTGCCGAGCGTGGGCGAACTGGTCGAGCGTCTGTCGAAGGAATACGACGACGCAAAGGCGCGACTCGGTATCCGGCGCTGACTCCGCCCAAGGGTTGCGGGCGGTTGCGGGGGTGGCTGCAGGCGCCCGCCGACGGTCGCGGCAGCCCGCCTGCAGTCCGCCGCTTCCGCTACATATTCCGACGATACTGCCCGCCCACTTCGAACAGCGCGTGCGTGATTTGCCCAAGCGAGCAGACGCGCACCACATCCATCAGCACCGCAAAGACGTTTTCGTCGTCGATCACCGCGCGTTGCAGCCGCTCGAGCGCGGCCGGCGCGGCATCGCGATGCCGCGCCTGGAAATCGCGCAGACGTTTTAACTGGCTTTGTTTCTCTTCTTCTGTGGAGCGGGCGAGCGCAATTGGCGCCGGCGCTTCGTGCGGCTTCGCGCTCACAAACGTGTTCACGCCGACAATCGGATACGAGCCGTCATGCTTGCGATGCTCGTACAGCATCGACTCGTCCTGAATGCGCCCGCGCTGATAACCGGTCTCCATTGCGCCGAGCACGCCGCCGCGCTCGGTCAGCCGGTCAAATTCGGCGAGCACCGCTTCTTCGACGAGGTCGGTCAGTTCGTCGATCACGAAGCTGCCCTGATTCGGATTCTGGTTCTTCGCCAGCCCCCATTCGCGGTTGATGATCAACTGGATCGCCACCGCGCGTCGAACCGACTCCTCGGTGGGTGTGGTGATCGCTTCGTCGAATGCATTCGTGTGCAGCGAGTTGCAGTTGTCGTAAATGGCGATCAGCGCTTGCAGCGTGGTGCGGATATCGTTGAAGTCGATCTCTTGCGCATGCAAGCTACGGCCCGAGGTCTGCACGTGATACTTGAGCTTCTGGCTGCGTTCGTTCGCGCCGTATCGCTCGCGCATCGCGATCGCCCACACGCGCCGGGCAACGCGGCCGAGCACCGTATATTCCGGGTCCATGCCGTTGGAAAAGAAGAACGACAGATTCGGCGCGAAGTCGTCAATCGACATGCCGCGCGCCAGATATGCCTCGACATACGTGAAGCCGTTAGCGAGCGTGTAGGCGAGTTGCGAGATCGGATTCGCGCCGGCTTCGGCAATGTGATAGCCGGAGATCGACACCGAATAGAAGTTGCGCACGCGGTGTTCGACAAAATACGCCTGAATATCGCCCATCACCTTGAGGCTAAACTCGGTCGAAAAAATGCAGGTGTTCTGGCCTTGGTCCTCTTTCAGAATGTCGGCCTGTACCGTGCCGCGTACGTTCTCCAACGCCATGCGGCGCGTCTCGGCGAGTTCGTCCTCGCTCAGTGCACGGCCCAGTTGCTGTGCCTGGCGTGCGATCTGCTGATCGATCGCGACGTTGAAGAACATGGCGAGTATGGTCGGCGCCGGGCCGTTGATCGTCATCGACACCGACGTCTGCGGCGCGCACAGATCGAAGCCGTCGTAGAGCGCATGCATGTCGTCGAGCGTCGCGACCGATACGCCCGAGTTGCCCACCTTGCCGTAGATGTCGGGGCGCTCGCCCGGCTCTTCGCCGTAGAGCGTGACCGAGTCGAACGCGGTCGAAAGACGCTTGGCCGGCATGCCTTCGGACAGCAGCTTGAACCGCCGGTTGGTGCGCGAGGGATCGCCTTCTCCGGCGAACATTCGCGTCGGGTCTTCGTTCTCGCGGCGGAAAGGGAAGACGCCTGCAGTGAACGGAAAGTAACCCGGCAGATTGTCGAGCATCAGCCAGCGCAAAATCTCGCCGTGGTCGACGAATTTCGGCAGCGCGACTTTGCGCAGTTGTGTGCCTGATAAGGTCGTGGCCGTGAGCGCGGTGCGTATCTCGCGGTCACGAATGCGTACCACATGATCATCGCCCGAGTAGGCGGCGACAGTTTGCGGCCACGCGTCGAGCAGTTTGCGCTCGTGCTCGCCGAGCGCTGTGGTGCGTTGCTCGATGAGCGCGTCGAGCGAGGCTTGCGAGGCTTGCGCATCGTGCTGGTCTGCGCTGGCTTCCCCGAGCATCCGGCGCGCTTCGACGAGTTGCCAGCGCTCGCGAGCAACGCCGGCTTGCTGATCGACCCGCTCGCGATAAGCGTGGATGGTCTGTGCGATTTCCGCGAGATAGCGTACGCGCGCAGGCGGCACGATCGCATGACGGCCGCTCGAAAAGCGCACGTCGGCGGCAACCGACAAACGGCCGCCTCCTGAGCGCAGGCCGTGTTTGCGCAGCGCTTCGGCGATGTACTGGTAAAGCGCGGTCACGCCGTCGTCGTTGAAGTGCGAAGCGATCGTGCCGAACACCGGCATTGCCTCGGGCGATTTCGCAAAGTCGGCGCGGTTGCGCTGCACCTGTTTCGCGACATCGCGCAACGCATCTGGCGCGCCTTTGCGGTCGAACTTGTTGATCGCGACGGCGTCGGCGAAGTCGAGCATGTCGATCTTCTCCAACTGGCTGGCCGCGCCGAATTCGGGCGTCATGACATACAGCGATTCGTCGACGAACGGCACGATGGCCGCGTCGCCCTGACCGATCCCTGACGTTTCCACGATGATCAGGTCGAAGCCAGCCGCCTTGCAGAGCATCAGCGCGTCGGGCAGCGCGTCGGAGATTTCGCTCGACGCCTCGCGCGTCGCCATGGAGCGCATATAGACGCGTGCTCCGCCGCCCCAGTCGCCGATTGCGTTCATGCGGATGCGATCGCCGAGCAGCGCGCCGCCGGACTTGCGGCGCGACGGGTCGATGGCGAGCACGGCGATGGTCAGCGTGTCGCCGTAATCGAGCCGGAAGCGGCGGATGAGTTCGTCGGTAAGCGACGATTTGCCCGCGCCGCCCGTGCCGGTAATGCCGAGCACGGGAACTTGCACTGCCTGAGTAAGAGCGGAGAGCTCCGCGCGCTTCGACGACGCGACGCCGCCCGTCTCGAATGCACTGATCAGTTGAGCGAGCCGGCGGAACACGAGCGAACTCGCGTCGAGCGAACCGGCGCTGCTTGCTTCGCCCCTTGCCTGCGCGCTCGAACGCAGGTGCAACAGAGGTTGACCAGTCACGCTGGCGAGCCATTCGCCGACTGCGCCGGTCCGCGCTGTGGCGTCCTCGCGGGCCGCTGCCGAGCAGCGCGCGATCATGTCGTCGATCATTCCTTGCAGGCCAAGCCGCTGGCCGTCGTGCGGCGAATAGATCTTTTCGACCCCGTAGTTTTCCAGCGCGACGATTTCGTCGGATACGATCACCCCGCCGCCGCCGCCGAACACCTTGATGCGCTCACCGCCGCGCGCTCGCAGCAGATCGACCAGGTAGCGGAAGTATTCGTTATGGCCGCCCTGGTAGCTCGACACCGCGACGCCGTCCGCGTCTTCCTGGAGCGCGGCGGTCGCGACTTCATCGACGGAGCGGTTATGGCCTAGATGGATGACTTCGACGCCGCTCGCTTGCAGGATGCGACGCATGATGTTGATCGACGCATCGTGGCCGTCGAACAGGGCTGCGGCGGTGACGAAGCGCAAGCGCCGACCGGCGGGCAGCTCGTGGCTGGCGGCGCGCTGCGGCGTGGACAAATCAGTCATGTCTCCCCCAGATCGTTACGCTGTTTGCGTGTGTGGGTGCTGGCAACCAGTATAACGAAACGGATGGGCGCGGCTCCGGCGGTTTGCGGCGTGGGGCGCTTGCCAACAAGCTTTGCCAAAGCGCTATCTCACGGCCAGCGCCTCGATCTGTTCGAGCGACGGCCACAGCGACTCGTTCGCAAACCGCTCCGCGAGGAAGTCCACGAACGAGCGCACCTTCGCGGACAAATGGCGCCGGCTCGCGTACACGACATGAATCGGCAACTCGCGAGGCGGCACTTCATCGACGAGCACAGGCACGAGACGCCCTTCTGCCAGATCGGCGCCGATCACTTCGGTGCCGAGCAGCGCGATGCCCGCACCGTGCAGCACCATCACGCGCTGCGCCTCGAGATGATTGACGATCAGATTGCCGGACAGGCGCACGCGCGCGGCTTCGTCGGTGGCTTGCAGGACGTCGAGCGCCGACACGCCCGTGTATTGCAGAATGTTGTGGCGCGCGAGATCGGCGACCGTCTTCGGCGTGCCGCGCCGGCGCAGATACTCCGGGGACGCGCACAGCAGCAGATGCGCCATCGCGATCTGCCGCGCGATCAGCGACGACGACTTGAGGCCGCTCGGCGAAGCGCGGATCGCAACGTCGAAGCCTTCGTCGATCAGCTCGACCACGCGGTCCGACAACGTGATGTCGACGGTGACTTGCGGATACTGCGCGGCGTAGTCGGCGACGGCGGCCATCACGTGACTCAGCCCGAATGCCGACAGCGACGACACCCGCAAGCGCCCTTGCGGCACGACGCTCGCCGCCCCGACAACCTGCTCCGCTTCCTCGAGTTCGGTGAGCACCTGACTCAGGCGCTCGTAGTATTCGCGGCCCGCCTCGGTCGGCGCGACGCGGCGCGTGGTGCGGTTCAGCAGGCGCGCGCCGAGTTGCTGTTCGAGATGCATCACATGCTTGCTCGCCATTGCCGCGGACATCTCCATCCGTTCAGCCGCGCCCACGAAGCTGCCCACCTCGACCACTTGCCGGAACACTTTCATGCTGACGAGGGTGTCCATCCGAATCGCTCGCTATAGGAATTAATCGGCGTTATTTTGCCCGGTTTATCAAAGAGCCGATGGCGAAACGACTGGCCTGAGTCGCATCAGAAGTCGGAAAGACCAAAGCCCGTGTTCCGTGAGGAACGCGGGCTTTGGAGGTTGTGAGCATGGGGTCGGCGCGCGGCAGTCGCCGCCCGCCGGCCAGTTCAGCTACGCGGCGACGCCTAGAACTTCGCGCGCAAGCCGACGCCGTACGTATTGCCGCTCGACTGGCTGCTGATGTGGTCGTACAGGTAAGCCGCGTACACGTCGGTGCGCTTGGACAGCGGGTAGTCGTAGCCGATCGCCGCGGTCTGGCGCGTCTGGTCGAAGCCGCCGCCGTCGCGCGAATAAGCGTACGAAGCCATCACCGAGCCCGGACCCGCCGGCACCGTGACGCCGCCCTGCGCGGTGTTCACGTGCCAGCTCGTCAGCGTCTGGTCGTTGTGCGTGTACATGTACTGGCCGAACAGCTTCACGTACTTGAGGTCATACGAGACGCCGACTTGCGCGACGCTCTGCGCCTTCAGGCCCGGCACGCCCGAGGAATCGAAGCTGCCCAGGTCTCCCGGCGTGTTGTTGAAGTTCACGTACTGATAGACCGCGGTCGCGGCAAACGGGCCGTGGAAATACAGAACCTGGCCGCTCCACTTCTTCGCGCCGTTCTGCGTCGTGTTACCCAGCGCGTACATTGCGCTCGCCGAAAGGCCGTTGAAGTTCGGCGACTGATATTGGACCGCGTTATTCCAGCCCGAGTCGCCGGTCACGCCTTGATCGGTCGAGTAAGTCGGGAACGTGCCGAGCCCGAGATACACGTGGTAGACCATCGGCGAGAAGACGTAGGAGTCGATGAACGGGTTGAACAGGATCGTCGACACGAACAGTTCGGTGGTCAGCCGACCAGCGGTAACCGTGCCGTACGGCGATTCGATACCGACGTACGCGTTACGCGAAAACATCGTGTCGCCGGTGAAGCGGCCGTACTGGCCGTTCTGCGCGCGGAAGAAGCCTTCCAGCGTAAAGATCGCCTTGTAGCCGTTGCCCAGATCCTCAGCCCCTTTCAAGCCCCAGTAGGACGTCGACATCCCGCCGCCGGACACCTGCACAGACGTCTTGCCGCCGGGAAATTTCTGCGCGCCGACCCATTCGTCCACCTGACCGTAGAGTTGCACGCTCGACTGCGCAAAAGCAGACGATGCACTGGCCAGCAAAGCGGCACACGCGGTTGCCTTAAGGGTGGTCTTCAGCGCACGGCTGATGCCTGTTTTCATGGATTCTCCAGTCTTTGTCAAAAGGGGTGTGGCTGTGCGAAAGGGCAAGCTCGCGCGAACCATTGTTGTTGTCCGTTCGATCGTCGAGCCAATCTGGGCGGGGACCATCTTTGCGGACCATTTTTATGAACAAAAATATCGCTGGTTATTGCGGGTATATCGGTCTGATTAGTTTTGTCGCTTATCGGCCTGCTACAGACCTTCACGCTCACATGCTCGCGGCACCGCCACAGACACGTCGGGCCGCCCGAAGCTGCGCGCGCTATGCGCAAGGCGCCCGATAACGCTTCAAATGACATGCTGATGACGCGCCGCCGCATAACCGCCCAAATTTGACGACGGGAGACGGTCTGCTGCCGAGTGTTTTCAAAAAAGTGTGGCGTCGAAACGTCACATTGCGCGCGTGGTTTTGAGGTGAGTTAAAGCGGAATGCGCGCACTAAGCCAATTGAAAGGCGCGTGAATTAAGAGAGCTTGGGGCAACGGGTGTTGCCAAGGAGCGGATGCGGTGGGAACCGGCGCCGGGGATCTGCTGGGGAGATTAATTCAACGTAGAGCCTAGGCGGGCCGCGTTCCGAGCCTAGTTCCGGTAGGGAGAACTCTCGGGCGGGCGGCTGTCGTCGCCCTGGCGCTGTACGGCGCGCAGTGCACCGCGTTCTTCGTTATAGCGCGCGACGTCGGCCCGGATCGATCCCGAGCGAACCGGCGCGTTGGGCTGCGGCCGCTGTCCGGGGCGCGACTCTGCGCTAACCGGTTGAATGACACCGATGTACGGTATGCCGCCGCGGCCGTCGCCTGGATAGGCGCCCGGTCCGGCGACGCGATGCATGCCCGCGCCCGGAGCGCCGGAGGCGTCGAGGCTACGCTCGACGTTGCGGCCAACGTCGCGGTTCACGTAATTGCCGTGACCATACCTGTCAGCACCGAAGCTCGCGCCACCGTGCGGCATGCCCGGCCCTTTTGCATAGGCGAACGAGCACAGCGCGACGATTACCGCGCCCCACGCCAGGTGCTTCGTTCTCGACAACCCGTCCACCAGTGACTCACTTGCCCGAAGACTTGCCTGAAGCCCACCGTTCGAGCTGCGATGGACTTGTTGAGGGACTGGCGCGGGCGCTGCGGACAGGTCGCAGCGCAGAGCATCCCGACGGCCTTTGATCGGTAATTTATGGTCACCGGCAGAGGGTGTCGAGCCAAAAAGTGTTAGGCCTCGCCTGCTCTTGTAACACGTTGTTACTGCGACGTTTTTCTACGACACAACCCTTGCTAAAACCGCCTTAACAGCAGCAGTAGATCGAGGGAACACCTTCGCGAAAGGCGAAAAAGCAACGATGCAAACTGTCGCCGAATCGCGATGAATAAGTGGGCGGCGCAGACTCACTGGAGCACGCATCTCCGAGGTGTGCGCACTCAACGACCGGTGGTTCACAACCGCAATCGTCGCTCGAGCGAAAATGCACCGGACTCATCAATCAATTCGGCAAATGAATTTGCCGTTTCAATCGGTTTAGACGGACAATAGGGGTTTTCCATAGCACCGACGCCACAGCGCTTTCGCGCACGCGCCTTGCGTGCAATCCCGCATCACCGATTTCGAGAATCCGACATGGCCCGCCCGAAACTGCTTCCCGATAACTTCACCCTGTGCCTGGTCGGCACGGTGATACTGGCCAGCCTGCTGCCGGTTCACGGTCAGGCCGCCGCAGGGTTCGACTGGGTGACGAACATTGCGGTCGGCCTGCTGTTCTTCCTACACGGCGCGAAGCTTTCTCGGGAAGCGATTGTTGCGGGCGCGACGCATTGGCGTCTGCATCTGGTCGTACTGCTCAGCACGTTCGCGCTGTTTCCGCTGCTCGGCCTCGCGCTTAAACCGCTCCTGTCGCCACTTGTCACGCCTGCGCTCTACGCCGGGATCCTCTTCCTCTGCACGCTGCCGTCGACGGTTCAGTCCTCTATCGCCTTCACGTCCATCGCCAAAGGCAACGTTCCGGCCGCGGTTTGCAGTGCGTCGGCCTCGAGCCTGCTCGGCATCTTCATCACCCCCGCACTCGTCAGTGTCCTCGTCACGAACCAGGCGGCGGGCGGTAGCTCTCCTTGGCACACCGTGGGCAATATCGTGTTGCAGTTGCTGGTCCCGTTCGTGGCGGGACAACTGCTGCGCCCGCTGATCGGCAAGTGGATCGAGCGGCATCGCGGCGTGCTGAAGTTCGTCGATCAAGGTTCCATTCTGCTGGTCGTGTATGGCGCGTTCAGCGAGTCCGTGACGGAAGGCCTGTGGCATCAGATCCCGCTCTCCGCTTTGGGCGGTGTGCTGCTCATCAGCGTGGTGCTGCTCGCGCTCGCGCTGGGCATGACGATTTTCGTGAGCAAGCGGCTCGGCTTCAGTCGCGCGGACCAGATCACCATCATCTTCTGCGGCTCGAAGAAAAGTCTCGCCGCCGGCGTGCCCATGGCCAAAGTCATCTTTGCCTCGCAGGCGGTCGGCGCGGTCGTTCTCCCGCTCATGCTGTTCCACCAGATCCAGTTGATGGTCTGCGCCGCGCTCGCGCAACGGTGGGGCGCTCGCGACACCAGCGGAGAAACCCGCGCCGCCTCGCGCGAGCGAGCTGCTGCCGCCGTCGCCCGCCGTTGAATACGCGCGCAATGCAAATAGGACATTCATAAGCGCCCTCCCTGAGCGTCGTTTTCCAAAAGCCGCCTTGCGCGGCTTTTTGTTATTTCACGCTCATCGGCGACGGTTGTCGCCTCGGCCGGATGGCATAGGCGTATTCTCGGGCGCCTCCTGGTCAACTCCTTACAGCGCATCAGCCCGCGCACAACCGCGCGCGACGACTCACCACGGCGCAAACGCACCACACCAGTGCAACGCTTCACTAAAAGTTCACTTAATTCTCCGCAGCGCAGGTCGATAAGCCGAATGTCCATCGCTACGTCAACCTGCCATGCAACTTCGCTCGCCCTCCGGAATCGCTGCGCCGCGCATCGAGGACCTGATTGCCCGGCGTGATCTGTCCGCCGTATTCCAGCCGATCATCGACTTCGAGGACGGCGCGATTCTCGGCTACGAAGGCCTGATTCGCGGGCCGGCCGGCACATCGCTCGAGACGCCATTCGCGCTCTTCTCGCAAGCGCTCGTGGAAGGCTGCACGATCGAACTCGAACAGGCCGCCGCGCGCGCCTGTATCGACGCGTTTGCGAGACTCGGCTACGACGGCAAGCTGTTCCTGAACTTCAGCGCAGGCGCGCTCCGGCGTCTGGCCGCCGTACCCGACGACACACTCGCGCTGCTGCGCCATCGCGGCGTCGATCCACAGCGCATCGTGGTCGAGTTGACGGAGCAGAGCATGATCCCCGACGTCGGGAGTTTCCTGCCGGTGATCGCTTCGTTACGCACGGCAGGCGCGCAGTTCGCACTCGACGATTACGGCACCGCGAACGCGAGCATGAATCTGTGGGTGCGACTCCAACCGGACGTCGTGAAAATCGACCGCTTCTTCATTCACGACATCGCGTGCGATCCCCTGAAGTTCGAGGCCGTTCGCGCAATGCAGCACTTCGCGAGCGCAAGCGGCGCGCGCCTCGTCGCCGAAGGCATCGAGAACGAGGCGGATCTGATCGTCGTGCGCGACATGGGAATCGGCTGCGGGCAAGGCTTTTTCTTTGGCCGTCCGCATGCGCAGCCGGCAAGCAAAGTCACTGACGACGCCCGCGACGCCTTGCGCGCAGGCCACATCGCCGTGTTTCCCGAGGCGACCCGCACGCTCGGCGGCGCGTCGCCGTCGGGCGGCATGGCTTCGGAGAAGATGCTCGTGCACGCGCCCGCGTTGCCGCGCCAGGCAACCAATAACGACGTGCTGGAACTCTTCAACCGTCTGCCCGATCTGCACGCGGTCGCCGTGGTCGAGCATGACGAACCGGTTGCGCTGATCAACCGCCGCAGCTTCATGGACCGTTACGCGTTGCCGTATCACCGCGAATTGTTCGGCAAGCGGCCATGTCTGCTATTCGCGAACGCCTCGCCCGTGGTGATAGAGAAATCGATGACCGTCGAGCAGATGGCCAAGCTCCTCGCAAGCGACGATCAGCGCTATCTCGCCGATGGCTTCGTCATCACCGAAAACGGCAAGTACGCGGGACTCGGCACTGGCGAGAACCTCGTGCGCGCGGTAACCGAGGTGCGCATCGAAGCGGCGCGTTACGCTAACCCGCTGACGTTCCTGCCGGGCAACATCCCGATCAGTTCGCACATCGCGCGGCTCGTCGGCAATCACGCCGGCTTCTATGCCTGCTACGTGGACCTGAACCACTTCAAGCCATTCAACGATCAGTACGGCTACTGGCAAGGCGACGAGGTCCTGAAGTTCGCCGCTGCGGTGCTCGCCGACGTCTGCGATCCGACGCGCGACTTTCTCGGTCACGTGGGCGGCGACGACTTCCTTATCCTGTTCCAGAGCGACGACTGGCGCGAGCGCGTGCTGCGCGCGATTCACGTGTTCAACGAGGGCGCGCAGCGCTTCTACGCGCCAACGGACCGTCTGGCCGGCGGCATTCACGGCGAAGACCGGCGCGGCAACCCGACCTTCTTCGGCTTCGTCACGATGGCCATTGGTTGCGTGCGCGTGGAGCCGGAGCCGGCTGGCGGCGCGTCGCTCTATAACAGCGAGGAAATCGCCACGGTCGCGGCGCTGGCCAAGCGGCGCGCGAAGCTCGAACCAAGCGGATTCGTGCTGATCGACGCCGAAGAAAGCGTGGCCTTGTTGCGTGGGCAGTCAGAAGCCGCGGCGACGTCCGCCGATTGACGACGTTGCGCCGGCCGTTTTGAAACACCGCATTCCGAAGCTCGGCTAACGCCATTGCGCACGCTCGGGACACACCGGGTCGCGCGAAAAGTGCACGTGTTTAGCAATTTTACTAAACAACAAAATACAAAAAATACCAACAACTACGGGTATTTACGAGTGCTATTGGCGACCCTACAAAGCTGTTTGACGGCCGTTTTACTATACAATCGCCCGGACCCAAACATGTGCGGCCGCTCTGTCACGGCCGCCTGCTTCGATGGCGATAACCATCCGCGACGTCGCGCGTGCGGCCAGCGTGTCGATCGGCACCGTCTCACGCGCACTGAAAAACCAGCCGGGCCTGTCCGAGGCCACACGCGTGCGCGTGGTCGAGGCCGCGCGCGAACTCGGCTATGACGCGGGCCAATTGCGTCCGCGCATCCGCCGTCTAACGTTTCTGCTGCACCGCCAGCACAACAACTTCGCCGTCAGCCCATTCTTTTCGCACGTCTTGCATGGCGTGGAAGACGCCTGCCGGGAGCGCGGAATCGTGCCGTCGGTGCTGACCGCCGGGCCGACCGAAGACGTCATCCAGCAGATGCGCCTGCATGCGCCCGACGCCGTAGCGATCGCCGGCTTCGTCGAACCGGAGACGCTTGCCACGCTCGTCGCCATGCAGCGTCCGCTCGTGCTGATCGATCTTTGGGCGCCGGGATTGCGTTCGGTGAATCTCGACAACGCGGCCGGCGCCGCGCTTGCGATGCGGCATCTGTTCGAACAGGGGCGCAAGCGGGTGGCGTTCATCGGCGGATCGCTCGCGCACTTCAGCATTGCGCAGCGCGCGCTCGGTTATCGGCGTGCTTTTTTCGAAGCCGGACTTTTATTCGACCCGTCGCTCGAAGTCACGATCGACGCCGGACTCGATCCCGACAGCGGCGCGGCCCGGGCGATGCAGCAACTTCTCGATGCGCCCGGCCCACGCCCAGACGCCGTGTTCGCCTACAACGACGCTGCCGCGCTCGCGGCGCTGCGCGCCTGTTTCGCGCGCGGCGTGCGTGTGCCGGAGGACATCGCCATTATCGGCTTCGACGACATTCCCGCCGCCGCTCACGCCACGCCGCCGCTGTCCACCATTGCGGTCGACAAGGAAGCGCTCGGCCGCCGCGGCGTCGAGTTGCTGCTCGAAGACGCGCCGGCCGAAACAGAAGTCCGCGTGCCCGTTCATCTCATTGCCCGTGCCAGTACTTTGGTGAAAACGCCATGACGCTATCCGCTACGCCTCTTTCCGCCAACGGCGCGCCTGCCGTGCCGGCCGTCGCCAGCTTTCGCAGCCGCGAGTTTCTGCTCTCCCATGTCGAAGACACGCTGCGCTTTTACGCGCCCAATGTGTTCGATTCGAGCGGCGGCTTTTTCCATTTCTTCCGCGACGACGGTTCTGTCTACGACAAAACCACGCGGCATCTGGTGAGCAGCTGCCGCTACGTCTTCAACTACGCGATGGCGTATCGGCAGTTCGGCGACCCGAAACATCTGGAATACGCGCGCCACGGCCTGCAATTTCTGCGCGACGCGCATTGGGACGGGCAGCACGAAGGTTACGACTGGGAAATCGAATGGAGCGACGGCAGGAAGCGCACGCTCGACGCCACGCGCCACTGCTATGGCCTCGCGTTCGTGCTGCTCGCGTACTCGCATGCGGCGATGGCTGGCATCGAGGAAGCCAAGCCGATGATCGGCGCGACATTCGAGTTGATGGAGCATCGCTTCTGGGACGCCGCCGCCGGTCTCTACGCCGACGAGGCATCGCCCGAATGGCGTGTGAGTTCGTATCGCGGGCAAAACGCGAACATGCACACCACCGAGGCCTTGCTCGCCGCGCACGAAGCGACCGGCCATCTCGTGTATCTGGACCGCGCCGAGCGCGTGGCGTCGAACATCACGCTGCGTCAGGCAAAGCTGTCGCAAGGGCTCGTGTGGGAGCACTTTCACGCGGACTGGTCGGTCGACTGGCACTACAACGAGGAAGACAGCTCGAACATTTTCCGTCCGTGGGGTTTCCAGCCCGGCCATCAAACGGAATGGGCGAAGCTGCTGCTGATTCTGGAGCGCTATCGGCCGCTGCCCTGGCTCCTGCCGCGCGCAATTGAACTGTTCGACGCCGCGATGACGCACGCATGGGACGAAGACCATGGCGGCCTGTATTACGGCTTCGGCCCCGACGGCACCGTGTGCGACCACGACAAATACTTCTGGGTGCAGGCGGAAACTTTCGCGACCGCCGCGCTGCTCGGCAAGCGCACCGGCAACGAGCGCTTCTGGGACTGGTACGACGAGATCTGGCGCTATAGCTGGGCGCACTTCGTCGATCACAAATACGGCGCGTGGTATCGCATCCTCACCTGCGACAACCGCAAATACAGCGACGAAAAGAGTCCGGCCGGCAAGACCGACTATCACACCATGGGCGCATGCTACGAGGTGCTGACGCATGCGCTGGCCGACGGCTCAACCGCCGCGGCCGTCTCCACGGAGCACGCAAAATGAGCCACGTGTCCAACGAACTGCCCGTCTTCGTTTCGGCGGGCGATATCCTCACCGATCTCGTGCGCACGGGCGCCTCGCAATGGCTTTCGCGTCCGGGCGGCGCGGGCTGGAACGTGGCGCGTTGCGTCGCTCGGCTCGGCTTGCCGACCGCCTGCGCGGGCTCGCTCGGCGTGGACAATTTCTCCGACGAACTGTGGGACGCGAGCGTCGCGGCGGGGCTCGACATGCGCTTCATGCAGCGCGTGGAGCGCCCGCCTTTGCTCGCGATCGTTCATCGCACGCATCCGCCTGCTTACTTTTTCATGGGCGAGAACGGCGCCGATCTCGCCTTCGATCCCGCGCATCTGCCAGCAGGCTGGATGCAGCAGGTGAAGTGGGCGCACTTCGGCTGCATCAGTCTCGTGCGACAACCGCTCGGCGACACGCTCGCCGCGTTGGCCGCCGAACTGCGCTCGCGCGGCGTGAAGATCAGTTTCGACCCGAACTACCGGAATCTGATGGAGCACGGGTACGAGCCCACGCTACGCAAAATGGCTGCGCTCGCCGACCTCATCAAGGTATCGGACGAAGACCTGCGCCTGCTCTTCAAGACCGACGACGAAGCGCATGCGCTTGCCCAGTTGCGCGCGATGAATCCGGCCGCCACCGTACTCGTCACCCGTGGACCGGAAACGGCTGTGCTGATCGACGGCGCGGCGACTTTCGAGGCGCGACCGCCGCGCGTCGAGGTGGTGGATACGGTCGGCGCCGGCGATGCGTCCATCGGCGGCTTGCTGTTCAGTCTGATGACCGCTTCGCAGCGCGCGTGGCCGGAGCATCTGGCGTTCGCATTGGCGGCCGGCGCGGCAGCCTGCCGGCACGCGGGCGCGCATGCGCCGTCGCTCGACGAAGTCGTCGCGCTGCTGTAACGCGCGGGCGTTATCTTTGCGGTTGGACAGGCGCGCGTCGTCGCGAGGCGCCGCGCCATGGGGCTTCAGCCGAAGCGCCATTGCCGTGCTAGGATGAAATCACCGGAACCTTTGGAACAAGGAGCGACGCCATGGAGGACATCACCTACACCAAAGGCATCTACACGGCCACTGCAACGGTGAGAGAGGTCGGCGCGGACACCTGGCAGGGCGTAGTCACACTCGCGCGCGACGAAGGCGAGGCGAGCCAGGACCAGGAAACCACGGTCTATGAAGTCGAAGCTACCTCGTCCACACCGGGCGAGGCGCTGGAAGAGGCGAAGGCGCTCGCTCATCGCATACTCGGGGAAATCGAACTCTAGGCAGACCGGCGCGACGCATCTCGCGGCGCGCCACCTGAACGCAATGGTCGGAGGCGATCATGGTTGAGCAGCTCTTCCTCTACGGCGTGTACTCGATTCACGTCCGCCCAATCGAACTCAGCGGCGCGCGCTGGGACTCGGAATACGAAATCAGGCATCGGGAGAAAGCGGTCAAACCGTGGACGACCATCGGCGGCGACAACGGTTACGCCGACGAAGCACAAGCCATCGCTGCGGCACACCAGCAAGCCGTCGACGACATCGAGCACGGCGCAGGCATTCCGAAGCCGCGAGCATTTCCTTAAAGCAGAGCGCAGGTCGTCCGTGCCGGCGTTAGCGCTTGCGTCACCGCTAGCAGGCATCGCACACAGCATTTGAACGCGGCATTCACGCGATTCCAAATGCTGCGGAAGCGCCCCGCCGCACCGCCACGGCGCAGAAAACGCACGCCTTCTTTCGCTCCAGTTCGACGCGCTGAAGATCGCGCTCCGCGAGCGAGGCCGCGTGCTACGCTTGCGCCGTTTTCATCTCCACGAGTACGCGATGGCTACTGAACCGTCGGACCGTTTTGCCCGCATCGGACGCGAGAAAGTCAGCGCAGAAAATAGCCCTTCGCGCGGCAGCCGCGAACTGCGCCTCGACGACCGCGTGGTGATCGCGCACGGCATGCCGACGCGATTCTGGCAGGACCTTTATCACCGCGCGCTGGTGGTGCGCTGGCCGATGTTTTTCGTCAGCCTCGCGGTGATCTTCCTGTTGCTGAACACCACATTCGCCGCGCTCTATATGCTCGGCAACGCGTCCATTGCCAACCAGTATCCGCCGGGCTTCGGCGGCGCGTTTTTCTTCAGCGTCGAAACGCTGGCCACGGTCGGTTATGGCGACATGCATCCGCAAACGGTGTACGCGCACTGGATCGCGACGCTTGAAATCTTCGTGGGTATGTCGAGCATTGCGTTGGCAACGGGGCTGATTTTCGCGCGCTTCTCGCGTCCGCACGCGAAGATCATGTTCGCCCGCTACGCAATCATCCGGCCGCTCGACGGTCACATGACCTTGATGGTCCGCTCAGCCAACGGGCGTCAGAACGTGATCGCCGAAGCACATGCACGGCTGCGCATTATGCGTCGCGAAACGACTCCAGAAGGTTATACGCTGCGCAAGCTTTACGACCTCACACTCGTGCGCGACCAGCATCCGGTCTTCAAGCTCGGCTGGAGCATCATGCATGTGATCGACGAAACAAGTCCGCTTTTCGGCGAGACCGCCGAGACGCTAAAAGCAAGCGACACGTCGCTGCTGCTCACGCTTGAAGGCGTCGACGAATCGACGTCGCAGACCATGCAGGCGCGCCACATGTGGACATGCGATCAGATCTACTGGCAGCACCGTTTTGTCGACATCATGAGCGAACGGGACGGCGTGAGCCATATCGACTATTCGCATTTTGACGAGATCGTGCCGCTGGATGAAGCGCCTGTTGCGACGGGTATTCGTTCATAAAAACAGCGTATCTGTTAAAAATATAAAAACCGAAAAAGAGATAAGCATTTCGGAATCCTTTCGCTAGATTTTCAGATTCATACTGTCTATGCTGCGCGGCTTCGTTGCCCAAGAACGCCGCCATGCAGCATCGCCGTAAAGCCACTTTCGCCGCCGCTTCACTCGCCCTCTACGGGCTGCCGTCGTTCGCCCAAAGCAACGCATCGCTGATCAACGTCCTGCCGGGCAACGACACGCAGCGCGCACAACAGCAACGGCTTGAAGCCAATGCGACGAATGGCTCGCTCGGCAACGCGCTGAACGAGGACGCGCCGCGCGCGACGAGCGTCGATCTCGCGCATCTGCCGGTGCAGTCGCCTTGCTTCGAAATCGAAAAAATCCGGATTACGAACAATCCGCTCGATTCGCTCGACCGTCTCGTCGAGCCGGTCAAGGGTCAGTGTGTCGGCGCGGACGGTCTGAAGATCGTGCAGGACAGCGTCGCCAATAAACTGATCGGCTATGGCTATGTGACCACGCGTGTCGCCGTGCCCGAGCAATCGCTCGCCTCCGGCACGCTTCAGCTCGACGTCGTGCCGGGCCGCGTCGGCGCGATACGCACCGAGGGCGAAGCGATCGGCGACATCGCGCGTGCGTTGCCGTCCGGCGAGGGTACGCTCCTGAACCAGCGCGCGATCGACCAGGCGCTGGAAAACATCCGGCGTCTGCCGTCGCAGGCGGACGCGCGATTCGACATCGCGCCGGGCATTGGCGCCGGCGAATCCGACCTCGTACTGCACGCCGGCACCGGGCGACGCTGGCGCATCGCGGCTGGCTACGACAATGCGGGCCAGACTGCCACCGGCAAGAACGAGCTGTTCGGCGCGCTGACTGTCGACTCGCCCTTCTATCAATACGACCAGTTGCAGGTATCGGGTCTCACCAACGCCAACCGTGGCGCACCCGGCAAGGGAGAAAACCAGGCCGCCGCGTCGTACAGCGTGCCTTTCGGCTACGCGATGCTCACGATTGACGCTTATCGCGCGAGTTATCTGCAAACACAGGCGTTCGCCTCCGGCGCCGCGCAATTCACGGGCGAGCAGAAAGGCGCGGGCATCAAACTGTCAGGCGTCGTGCAGCGCGGCGCGAAGTCCCGCACGGAATTGCGCGCGCGCTTTTACCGCGCGTTCAATCATCACTATGTGAACAACACGTGGATCGACGTGCAGGACCGCGACGTATACGGCTACGAAGTCGGCGCGTCGCATCGTCATTACATCGGGCGCGCGCAGATAAACGCGTCGGTCGGCTGGCGCGACACGCTGCCGGGCATCTCGCGTCAGCCGGGTTACGTACTCGGCGACAGCGCGTTCAACGGCCGCGAGCAGATCGTCACCGCGTCGCTCAACGTGCTTGCGCCGTTTCGGGTCGGCAATCAACCGTTCTCGTACCAGTTTGGCTGGACCAGGCAGAACGCGCGCACCCGGGTTACCGCCCCTGACTACTTTACGATCGGTACTCGCTATGCCGTACGGGGCTTCGACCAGCAGGCAACGCTCGCGGCCGAAAACGGCTGGACCGTATCGAACGAACTCGACTGGTACGCGCCGACGTCCTACGGCGTGCAAGCCTTATACGCGGGGCTCGACGCCGGACGCGTACAAGGGCCGACGACGCGGTACCTGGCGGGTGACACCCTGGTAGGAATAGCGGTGGGCGCGAGAGGCAGCCTTGCGCCGAAGAATCGCCTGTCGGCGGGCGTCAACTACGACGTCTCCGTCGGCTGGCCACTCTACAAGCCGAAGGCTTTTCCGAGCGGATCGCCCACCGTACTCGTACAAATCAGCGCGCTGATCTGAACGAGGCTTCCTATTTGTTAGTTGTACTTTTGTTAATGTAGAGGAAACAACAATGCAGAAAATTGACCCTCGTCTGGTGGACGGCAACAACCGGAACTTGTGGTTTGCTGCACGCGCCAGCGCGTTCGCGGCGTTGTGCACATTCGGCATGCAACCGCTCGTCGCGAGCGCGCAAGCCAATCTCGCCATAACCGTCGACTCGAGCGCCGCGTCGCGCCCGACTTTCGGCACCTCCGGCAACGGCACGCAGGTCGTCAACATCGTCGCGCCCAATGCGGCCGGCGTGTCGAACAACCGCTTCGCGCAGTACAACGTCGGAACCGGCGGCGTGATCATCAATAACGCTACGCAAGCCGCGCAGACGCAGATCGGCGGCGCGGTACAGGCCAACGCCGCGCTCGGTCAGAAAGGCGCGAGCGTCGTCCTGATGCAGGTCACATCCGGCTCGCCGACGCAACTGCTCGGCACGACCGAAGTCGCCGGCAAGGGCGCCAACCTCGTGATCGCGAACCCGGCCGGCATCACCTGCTCGGGCTGCGGCTTTCTCAACGCGCAGCGGGTCACGCTTGCGACCGGCACGCCGACGCTGAAAGACGACGGCTCGCTGGGCACGCTCGACGTCAAGCAGGGCACCATTGCCGTCGACGGCAATGGCCTGAGCGGGTCGGCAAGCGCGGTCGATTTGATTGCACGCGCGATGACCATCAACGGCAAGGTGCAAGGCAAGACGATCGACGCAATTGCAGGCGCGAATCGCGTCGACTACGCGTCCAAATCGGCAGCCGCGCAAGCGGGCACGGGCGCCGCGCCGCAAGTGGCAATCGACGTGCAATCGCTCGGCAGCATGTATGGCGACGGCGCCGTGCGTCTGATCGGCACCGAAGCGGGTGTCGGCGTGCGCGACAACGGCGCGCTGAACTCGCTGACCGGCAGCGTGAGCGTGGGGGCCAATGGCGACGTGACGATCGGCGCGCCCGCCAGTATCAAGGCGGCAACCGACGTCAACGTGAACGGCGCGAATCTGACGAACAACGGCTCGATCGCAGCTGCGCGCACGCTCAATGCTTCGGCGATGCAGGCGCTGACCAACAGCGGCACGTTGACGGCCGACAGCATGTCGGTGAACGCGCGCGGCACGCTATCGAACACCGGCAAGATCTCGGGAGCAGGCGTGCGTCTGGGCGGCGATCAGTCGCTCGTCAACACCGGCACCGTCGAAGCCACGCAAGACGCAACGCTGGCCGGCGACCGCCTGACGCTTTCGGGCGGCAGTGTGAAAGGCGACACGGTGACGCTGCAAGGCGGCACGGTCATGAATCAGGGCGTCACGGTGAGCGCCGCGAAGTCTCTCAACGTGAGCGCGACCCGCTTTGACAACACCGGCACGCTGACTTCCACCGGCGCGGTCAGCGTCAACGCGTCAGACACGTTCACGAACCAGGCGAACGGCAAGCTGACCGGCCAGACGGTGCAGTTCGGCGGCGTGAACGCGACGAACGCCGGCTCGGTCACGGCAACGCAATCCATCAACGGCAACGCCATGCAGACGCTCGACAATCAGGGCACGCTCAGCGCCGAGCGCGTCAGCCTGACCACGCGTGGCACGTTGTCGAACAGCGGCAAGATTGCGGGCAGCGGCGTGAGCATGAACGCGGACCAGTCGCTGACCAATAAGGGCATCGTCGAGGCGTCGATGGAAGGAATGCTCGCGGGCAACCAGGTAACGCTCTCAGGCGGCAGCGTAAGCGGCGGCACGGTGACGCTGCAAGGCGGCACCATCGCCAACCAGGGCACGACTGTGAGCGCCGGCCAGTTGCTCAATATCAACGCGACTCGCGTGGATAACTCGGGCACGCTGAGTTCCGGCGGCGACGCGCGCGTTAATGCCATGGACACGTTCGCGAACGCGAACGGCGCGTTGAGCGCGCAGAACACGCTGCATGTCGGCGCAGGCACGCTGGACAATCGGGGCGCCAGTTTCAACGCCGGACAGATGCTCGACGTCAGCGCACAACAGGTGCTGAACGGCAACGGCCGCATGAAGTCGGCGGGCGCTGCGAGCTTTCAGTCGGGTTCGCTGGACAACACCGGCGGCGCGATCTCGGCGCAGCGCGAGGCGGTCATCAACGTCGACGGGAAACTGACCAACGACAACGGTTCGATCACGTCGAGCACCACGCTGAGCGGCACGGCAGGCTCCCTGTCGAACGTCGGCGGCACGATTTCGGCACCGGTCTCGGCAGACATTCGCGTTGCGGGCGGCGGCAATAACGGTGGCTACGTGCCGCCGGTCGATCCGACGCCGCAACCGCAACCGCAACCGTCGAGCTTCGTTCCGCCTCCGGGCTACGTGCGCATTTCGCTCGACTCGCCGGACCTGCGCAAGTACAACGGCTTCTACGGCCCGGACGGCTACTTCTACGCGTTCGTCAACAATCCGGTCTAAGCGGCGCATCTGACTGGGCGTCGCCATGCGCTAACAAAGGCACGAGCGATTAGCTCGCAGGCGGCGGTATGCAGCAATGCGTGCCGCCGCCCGATATCTTCCGGCACCCCCGTCAAAACATGCATCAGCGTGTCTGCCTGGATGCATGCAGCACACCGTCCGACGCACCAGGGCATACCCGAATCCCCCGTTCGCGTGGCATATCTATCTCAAAAGAGGCTTAAAACCGGGCGCTCCTCGCGCTCATTCGCCGACGTCAAAGCAAAGTAGAAAAAATCCACTCCGATTGGCGCTAAAAAATAGAGTCTCTTTCGCTGCGGCCCCCCAACGTCTGCCCGAGGACGCGCGCCGAAGATACAAACAGCATCCATCACGTATGGGATTGGAGACTCACCTATGACCGCTCGCCTGCCCATCGACGGCACGCCCGCTCTTTCCGACTACAAGCTGTCCGACAATCTCACTGCGACGCGCGGCCGGATTTTCCTGACCGGCACCCAGGCGCTGGTGCGCCTCGCGCTCATGCAACGCTCGCTCGACCGCGCGCGCGGCATGAACACCGCGGGCTTCATCAGCGGCTATCGGGGTTCGCCGCTCGGCATGGTCGATCAGCAATTGTGGAAAGCGAAGAAACTGCTCAGCGCGAGCGATATTCGCTTTCTGCCCGCCATCAATGAAGAACTCGGCGGCACCGCCGTGCTCGGCACGCAGCGCGTGGAAGCGGACCCGGAGCGCACCGTCGAAGGCGTGTTCGCCATGTGGTACGGCAAGGGCCCCGGTGTGGATCGCGCGGGCGACGCGCTGAAGCATGGCAACGCGTACGGCTCGTCGCCGCACGGCGGCGTACTGGTCGTAGCCGGCGACGATCACGGCTGCGTGTCTTCGTCGATGCCGCATCAGAGCGACTTTGCGATGATGGCGTGGCACATGCCGGTCGTGAATCCGTCGAACATTGCGGACATGCTCGAATTTGGGCTGTACGGCTGGGCGCTGTCGCGGTTTTCGGGCGCGTGGGTGGGCTACAAGGCGATCTCCGAAACAGTCGAATCCGGCTCGACGGTCGATCTGGATGCGCTGCGGACCGACTGGAGCGCGCCGGAGGATTTCGAAGCACCCTCGGGTGGCCTGCACAATCGCTGGCCCGATCTGCCGAGCCTCACCATCGAATCGCGCATGCACGCGAAGCTCGACGCCGTGCGTCACTTTGCCAAAACCAACAGCATCGACAAATGGATCGCGCCGAGCCCGCATGCGAACGTGGGCATCGTCACATGCGGCAAGGCGCATCTGGATCTGATGGAAACGTTGCGCCGCCTCGACCTGACCGTCGCCGATCTCGACGCGGCCGGTGTGCGCATCTACAAAGTCGGCCTGTCGTTCCCGCTGGAAATGACGCGCATCGACACGTTCGTCGAAGGGCTTTCCGAAGTGCTCGTGATCGAGGAGAAGGGCCCCGTCATCGAGCAGCAGATCAAGGACTATCTGTACAACCGCACGCAAGGCGCGCGGCCGGCCGTGATTGGCAAGCAGGCGCAAGACGGCAGCATGCTGCTCTCGTCGCTCGGCGAATTGCGGCCTTCGCGCATCTTGCCCGTGTTCGCCAACTGGCTCGCAAAGCACAAGCCCGCATTGGATCGCCGCGAGCGTGTAGTCGATCTGGTCGCGCCGCAGATTCTCTCCAACGCCGCGGACAGCGTGAAGCGCACGCCGTATTTCTGCTCGGGCTGTCCGCACAACACGTCGACGAAAGTACCCGAAGGCTCGATTGCGCATGCAGGCATTGGCTGTCACTTCATGGCTTCGTGGATGGAGCGCGACACGACCGGCCTCATTCAGATGGGCGGAGAAGGCGTGGACTGGGCGTCGCATTCGATGTTCACGAAGACGCGCCACGTCTTCCAGAATCTCGGCGACGGTACGTACTTTCACTCCGGTATTCTCGCGATCCGTCAGGCGGTCGCGGCGAAAGCCACCATCACGTACAAGATTCTCTACAACGACGCCGTCGCGATGACGGGCGGCCAGCCCGTGGACGGCAGCATCTCCGTGCCGCAGATCGCGCGTCAGGTGGAAGCGGAAGGCGTATCGCGCTTCGTGGTGGTCAGCGACGAGCCGGAGAAATACGACGGCCATCACGATCTTTTCCCGAAGGGCACGACGTTCCACCACCGTAGCGAAATGGACACCGTGCAGCGCGAGTTGCGCGACACCGACGGCGTGACCGTGCTGATCTACGACCAGACGTGCGCCGCAGAAAAACGGCGTCGCCGCAAAAAGGGCGAATTCCCCGACCCCGACAAGCGCCTTTTCATCAACGAAGAAGTCTGCGAAGGCTGCGGCGATTGCGGCGTGCAGTCCAATTGCCTGTCGGTTGAACCAGTGGAAACAGCATTGGGGCGCAAGCGTCGCATCGATCAATCGTCGTGCAATAAAGACTACTCGTGCGTGAACGGTTTTTGCCCGAGCTTCGTGACCGTCGAGGGCGGCAAACTGAAAAAAGCCGCGGGCGCCGCGTTCGATCCGCAAGCATTGGCTGAACGCATCAACGCGTTGCGGCTGCCGGCGACGCAGCTCGATGCCGCACCGTACGACATCCTGGTGACGGGCGTCGGCGGCACGGGCGTCGTGACGGTCGGCGCATTGATCAGCATGGCTGCGCATCTGGAAGGCAAGAGCGCGTCGGTGCTCGACTTCATGGGCTTTGCGCAAAAGGGCGGCTCGGTGTTGTCGTTCGTGCGCTTTGCCGCACGCGACGAGTGGCTCAACCAGGTTCGCATCGACACGCAGCAAGCGGACGTGCTGCTCGCCTGCGACATGGTGGTCGGCGCGAGCGCCGATGCATTGCAGACGGTGCGTCATGGCCGCACGCGCATCGTCGTCAACACGCATGCCATTCCGAACGCGACGTTCGTGCAGAACCCGGACGCCACGCTGCATGCCGACGCGTTGATCGACAAGATGCGCCATGCAGCCGGCGCCGAGCGCATGTCGACTTGCGACGCGCAGGCGCTCGCCACGCGTTTTCTCGGCGACACTATCGGCGCTAACATTCTGATGCTCGGTTATGCGTGGCAGCTTGGTCTCGTGCCCGTGTCGTTCGGCGCGTTGATGCGCGCAATCGAACTGAACAACGTAGCCGTGCAGATGAATCAGCTGGCGTTTTCCATCGGGCGGCTCGCTGCAGAAGACCCGGCCGCGCTCGAATCGCTGTGGCAGGCGCGGCACGCCGCGAAGCAGACGGTGCGCGTCGATACGCTCGACGAACTGATTGCGCATCGCGAAGGCCGTCTGCAAATTTACGGCGGCGCAAGCTATGTGAAGCGCTATCGTGCGCTGGTCGATGCTGCGCGTCGCGCGGAAAGCGCGGTCGACGCAAACAGCGAACGCGTGACGCGTGCGGTTGCTACGACGTTCTATCGTCTGCTGGCGGTGAAAGACGAATACGAAGTTGCCCGCCTGCATACCGATGCCGCGTTCCGCGAAGCGCTCGAGGCGCAATTCGAAGGCGTGGCCGGCAAGGACTTCGGCATCAAGTTCAACCTCGCGCCGCCCGCACTCACGCGCGCGCAACCCGGTGCAAATCCGACGAAGAAAACCTTCGGCCAATGGATGTGGCCGGTGCTCGGCGTACTTGCCAAGGTGCGCGGCCTTCGCGGCACGATGCTCGACCCGTTTGGCCGCACGCTCGAGCGCAAAATGGAGCACGAACTCGCGGACGACTACGAAACCACGTTGCAGCGAGCGCTTGCCAAGCTTAACGCCGATACTCTCGACGACGTCGCGAAGCTCGCCGATCTGCATGCCCGTGTGCGCGGTTATGGCCATGTGAAGCTCGCGAATCTCGCGGGCGTGAAGCGGGGCGAGCGCGATCTCGTCGCGCGTCTGCAGATCGAAGCGGCGACGGGAGCGTCGGTTAAAAAGTCGCTGGAGGAAGTGAAAGGCGCCGGGCAGTTGCGCGGCATTCCCGTGGTAGTGGCGAAGTAAGCGCTACGCTCCGCCAAGCTTGCCCACGCCTACAGAAAAGCCGCTCGTGCACATGCACGTAGCGGCTTTTTTTCTGCCTGGCGATTGATGCTGCACGCTAGCTTTTCCCTTGGGCATCCAGCAATGCCCTCACCTGCGCGACCTTTGCGCTTTCGACCGGGGCGAGTCCGTTACCGCCCGCGCGGACGCCCGACCCGAAGTGCACCGCTTCGACTCGCGTCCTGCTCACGAAGCCTGCAACCGCATCGACAGTCAGACCCGCGCCTGCCAGCACCGTGCAGCGCGACCCCGCCGCCTGGCGTGCCAGTTCGCGAATCGTCGCTTCTGCGTCGAGCACCGAGGGCTTGCCGCCCGAGGTCAGCACATTCGTCACCGCATCGAAACCGAGCAGCACGTCTAGCGCTTTTTGCTGATCGCGAGCTTCGTCGAACGCACGATGGAAAGTGATCGCGAGATCACCGGCGGCGTCGATCGCACGCGCAAGTTGTTCGCGGTCGATCTCGCCATCCGCGTTCAACATGCCGATCACCACACCGTTCGCGCCCGCCGCCTTCACCGCTTGCACGTCGCGCAGCATCACCACGAAGTCGTCGGCGTCGTAGACGAAAGAACGGCTGTGAGGGCGCACGATCACATTAACGGGAATGCTGACCGCATCGACCACCGCTTCCATCAAGCCGATGCTAGGCGTCAGTCCGCCCTCGCCCATCGCGGTCACGAGTTCGAGCCGGTCGGCGCCCGCTTGCGCGGCGAGCCGTGCGTCGGCAACAGTAGTGGCAATGACTTCGAGTAGAACGGACATGAGCGCAGCCGGGTGTCGTTGAAAACGACATCATCGCAGAAGCGCTATTCGTCGATCCAGTCGATGTCGCCGCACAGCACGCAGGTCTGCGCCCCGACGCGCGTCGCCACCGACAACGTCACGCACGGCAACGCTTCGTTGATCGACAGATACGGACGCGTCACATGCACGCGCTCGGGCGAGTTGATTGCATCGCGAAAGTACGGACGACGCAGCCAGTTCGCGCCTTGCGCATCGGCAAGCGGCAGGAAGCGCGTCTCGTGCGCCGCGCGATCGGCCCGCAGCACAACGTTGCGCCCCGCCTGGCGCCCTTTCGCGTCGAGCAGAAAGCAGCGCGCGGCGTGATCGAGCGCGAGAAAATTCCAGCACACTTCTTCGAGCGGCTCGCCGGCAGCAAGCCGCTCAGCCGCGCGTTCGAATGCGCGCAGATAGGGAGCGAGGCGGCTCGCGGTGCGGCGCTCGTGTGCTTCCGTCTGATCGCGATAACGTTCGGTTAGCTCGCCGATGCAGGTCGCCGCGTGCGTTGCGTCGGCCGCCCCCGGGTTCGGGCGTCCAAAGAAAAACCCTTGAACGAAGTCGGCGTTGCAGGCAAGCGCCATTTGCGCCTCGTGTTCCGTTTCCACACCTTCGACAAGCACGAGCTTGCCTGCTTCATGCAGCAACGCGACGAGGCCCGGCAGAATCGTTCCCATGTCGGCCCGATGCGCCGCGTGCGAGAGCATGATGCGATCGAGCTTCACAATGTCCGGATTCAATTGCCAGATGCGCTCGACGTTCGAATGTCCCGCGCCGAAATCGTCGAGTGCGATCAGGAAGCCGCGCTCGCGGAACTGGCGTACGGCATCCGCGAGACGCTCCAGATCTTCAGCGCGCTGCTCGAGCACTTCGAGCACGATGCGCCTGGGAGACAAGCCGAGGCGCTTGAGCGTAGCCAGTAATGCAGCGGACAGATACGGATCGGTGAGCGCGCCGGGGTGCACGTTGAGGAACAGCCACTCGCGTTCGGCGCCTAGCACCTTGAAGTTTTCCAGGTGCAGCGTCTGCGCGAGACGGTCCAACTGCAACACATCGCCCACGCGCGCCGCCTCGCCGAACACGTCGAGCGGCGAAACCGGCCGGTCGAGCATGTCGTGCGCGCGCAGCAAGCCTTCATAGCCGACCGCCCGCATATGCGACAGACTGAAGATGGGTTGAAACACGCTCGTGAGCGTCAGCTCGCCGTGCTGCACCGAGAAGCGTTCCAGGCCGGACGTCATTTCGACGTCGAAACCGTGGCGCGCGCTGGCCGTCCTTTCCTGTTGCGCAATCGTCATGCAATCCTCTCACGCGAGAGCCGGGCCGGTCGAACGCGGGTGCGAACAACCCACGGCGCCATTGCTCCAAAATGTGCGTCATCGATATGGCTTAAGCAAGCTCCATGCGCGCGCTCGCGCACATAGCCATGTAACTCGCGTGAAAGATTGCACCGGCGGCATCGCACGTGCGCCACGGCAGGGCGCGGACGCACCTTTAGCGTGCAGCGACGATTAGCTGATCTTGCGGAACGCGAAGCGGCCCTCGCGGAGTCGCTAAGCACGCTGCGCGGCGCGGTCACGCTGCGCAGGTCAAACTCACAAGCTAAACTCGCGGTCTACGCATGGCGCCCGCGCTGCGCCGCGCGGCGCACGCCGACGCGCCATATGCCGCTTGCGCGCCGGCCTTACGAGGTGCGACGCGCCGGCGCAAAAACCTTTGTCCGCCTCTCCGTTATCTTCCCAAGTCTCGTACCGATGGAAATTGTCTTCACCGTATTGATTCTTCTGCTTGCCGTGGCCGGGTCGGGTGTCGTGACCCGCCTCGCGCCATTGCCGTTGCCGCTGGTTCAGATCGCAATCGGCGCGATGCTCGCCTGGCCGAAGCTCGGATTGCACGTCACGTTCGATCCGGAAATCTTCATGATGCTGTTCATTCCGCCGCTGCTGTTCGCGGACGGTTGGCGCATTCCGAAGCGCGAATTTTTCATGGCGCGCCGCTCGATCCTGATGCTCGCGCTCGGCCTTGTGTTCATGACGGTGCTCGCCGTCGGCTACTTCGTGCATGCGCTGGTACCGTCGATGTCGCTGCCCGTCGCGTTTGCACTTGCCGCCGTGTTGTCGCCGACCGATGCGGTCGCACTCTCCGGCATCGCGGGCAAGGGCAAGATTCCAGGCAGGCTCATGCACATCCTGGAAGGTGAGGCGTTGATGAACGACGCCTCCGGCCTTGTCGCGCTGAAGTTCGCGATTGCCGCCGCGCTCACCGGTGTCTTTTCATTGCGCGACGCGTCGATCAGCTTCGTGATCATCGCGGCGGGCGGTCTCGCAACGGGCGCAGCGGTGAGCTGGCTCTTCAGCTTTATCGCAGTGCGCTTTCTGAATCTCGCCGAAGAAGGCGACCCTGCGCCCGGCGTCATCATGACGTTGCTGATTCCATTCGCCGCATACCTGATCGCAGAACGCCTTGAACTGTCGGGAATTCTCGCAGCGGTCGCGGCCGGCATGATGATGAACTACACGACGCTTGCGACGTCCGGGCCGGTGGCATCGCGAGTGCGCGCGAGCAGTACGTGGACCATGATCGAGTTCGTCTTCAACGGGATGGTGTTCATTCTGCTGGGGCTTCAGTTCCCGCACATTCTCGGACGCGCGCTGCTCGATGCGCATGAAACGAGCAACGCGCAAGTCGGGCTGCTGATCGGCTACATCGCGGCCGTTGCGGCGGCGCTCTACACGATGCGCTTTGTGTGGGTCTGGTTGCTGCGCTGGTTCGCGAGCCGCGGCGCGGCGCGCCAGGGCGTCGCGAACGCGGTGCCCGGATTGCGCACGGTGGGGGTCACGACAGTCGCAGGCGTGCGCGGCGCTGTGACATTGGCAGGCGTGTTGTCGCTGCCGGAGATGCTGCCGGACGGCCCACCGTTGCCTGGGCGCGACCTCGCGATATTCATCGCGTCAGGCGTGATTCTGTTGTCGTTGCTCGTTGCTGTCTTCGCGTTGCCGCTGCTATTGCGCGGATGGCGGCGCGGCAAAGACCCACATGCAGCGGAAGAAACGCTTGCACGCGTGATGGCCGCGCAAGCCGCCATTCGTGCCGTTGACGACGTGCATGACAAGGAGTGCGCGAACCTCGACGAATCCGCCTCGGCATATGCGGCCGATGTCACCGCGCGCGTGATGGACATTTATCGTCGCAGGCTCGCCGCACTCGGCGAGGAGCGGGAACCGCGCGAGATGGCACGGCGCGCCGATGCATTGGAATTTCGCATGAAGCTCTCGGCGATGCGCGCGGAGCGTCAGGTGCTTCTCAGCTTGCGCAGCAGTCAGGCGATCAACGACGAGACGTTCAACAAGCTCATGCGCGAAGTGGATCTGTCGGAGACGGCGCTGACCGCGCGCAGGAAGTGAAGTCGGCTACCGCTCGAGTTGCGGCGGCGTCCCTCGCCTGAAGGTACGCGCGCCGCCACGAAAACCGTCAGGCCACCGGGCCTTGCGCAGGCTTCCTTCTGAGCAGCGCGTAAAGAATGATCGCGCCGAAAGTCGCGGTGCCGATGCCGCCAAGACCGAAGCCGCCAAGCTTCAACGAGAAGTCGCCTGCGCCGAGTACCAGCGTGACAGCAGCCACGATCAGATTGCGGTTGTCCGAGAAGTCGACCTTGTTGACGACCCAGATGCGCGCGCCCGTCACCGCGATAAGGCCGAACACCACAATCGAAACGCCGCCGAGCACCGGACCCGGAATGGTCTGGATGACCGCGCCGAACTTCGGCGAAAAGCCCAGCACCAGCGCAATCAGCGCGGCAATGACGAACACCAGCGTCGAATAGATTTTGGTCACCGCCATGACGCCGATGTTTTCAGCGTACGTCGTCACGCCCGTGCCGCCGGCGAAACCCGAGACGACTGTCGCGAGCCCGTCGCCGAGAAATGCGCGGCCGATATAGCGGTCGAGGTTCTGCCCCGTCATTGCACTTACCGCCTTGATATGGCCAAGGTTTTCAGCGACGAGAATCACCGCGATCGGCGCGAGCAACGTCATGGCCCGCATATCGAACACAGGCGCCGTGAAGTGCGGCATACCGAACCACGCAGCGTTGGCCACGATCGAAAAGTCGATGGGCTTGCCCATGCCGAGGCCATTCGTCACGATTGCGTAGATCACATACGCCATCAGCAAGCCGACCAGAATCAGCAGACGCTGCAGCATGCCGCGCCCAAACACGGCAACGGCGCCGACGCACAGCACGGTGACCAGCGCCATCCACGAATCGAAGTTGCTGCCGCTCACGCCGCGCACCGCGATAGGTGCGAGATTCAGACCGATCACGCAGACGATCGCACCGGTCACGACCGGCGGCATCAGCGTTTCGATCCAGCGCGTGCCGACCGCCGACACGATTAGCCCGATGATCGCGTACACCACGCCGCACGCGATGATGCCGCCCAGCGCGAGCGGAATGTTCATATTCGGCCCGTGGCCGCCGTAACCCGTGACTGCGATCACGAGACCGATGAACGCGAAGCTCGAACCGAGATAGCTCGGTACGCGGCCTCCGACCAGCACGAAGAACAACAGCGTGCCGATGCCCGACATGAAAATGCAGAGGTTCGGATCGAAGCCCATCAGCAACGGCGCGAGCACCGTCGAGCCGAACATGGCGACGACGTGCTGAATGCCCATCGCGAACATCTGCGGCCACGCGAGGCGCTCGTCGGTGCCGACGATGCGCCCCTCGACGGCGTCTGGCTGTGCGCGCCAGCGGGGGAAATAGGAATCGGCCATCGCGGGGGTTCTCCTCTAGTCGGCGTTTTTCATGACGACGGCGCAAAAAACAAACGCCGTGCGGGAATTACGCGCGAGTGTACGGAGTGCCATTGGAGGTGGCAAGCGTGAACAAGATGGCGTGCAGTCAGTTGAAACGGCACGTCGCGCGATGACGTGAATCCGGTCAGCCCCGCGTCGCTTCGAGCGAAAACGCAGTCACCGCTTGCTGCAGCTGTCTCGCCTGATCCGCCATCGACGAGGCCGCCGCCGCAGCCTGCTCGACGAGCGCGGCGTTCTGCTGGGTCACGTCGTCCATTTGTGCGACGGCGCGGTTCACGCCCTCGATGTCCGTGCTTTGCTCCTGCGACGCCGACGAAATCTCGCCCATCAGGTCCGTCACGCGTCTGATCGCCTGAGTCACTTCAGCCATCGTCTGGCCGGCCCGCTCGGCGAGTTCCGCGCCGCTGCCCACGCGTGCCGTCGAGCTTTCGATCAGTTCCTTGATCTCTTTCGCCGACACCGCGCTGCGCTGGGCAAGCGAGCGCACTTCGCCCGCGACGACCGCGAAACCGCGCCCCTGTTCGCCGGCGCGTGCCGCTTCGACCGCTGCGTTGAGCGCCAGAATGTTGGTCTGAAACGCGATGCCTTCGATCACCGCGATGATATCGGTCATGCGTTTGGAGCCGGCCGCCAGTTCGCGCATCGTTTCCACGACATCGTCGACAAGACCGCTGCCGCGCGCGGCCACTTCGGATGCACCCTGCGCGACGCCGCCCGCTTGCTGCGCGTTTTCGGCGTTCTGCTTCACCGTCGAAGTTAGTTGCTGCATGCTCGACGCCGTTTGCTGCAAAGCTGCAGCCTGCTCTTCAGTGCGCTGCGAGAGGTCGGTGTTGCCTTGTGCAATCTCGCCTGACGCGGTCAGAATGGATTCGCTCGATTCGCTGATGCCCGACACGATCGTGGCGAGCCGCTCACGCATGTTGCGCAGCGCGTAGAGCATGCTGTGCGTGTCGCCGGCACGGGTCTCGACGCGCACGCTGAGATCGCCGTCGGCGATACGGTTGGCGAGTTGCATTGCGTAGTCCGGCTCGCCGCCCAACTGACGCGACAAACGCCGCGCGATCATCGCGGCAAGCAGGCCGCCCGCGGCGATCGCACCCAGCACCAGCGCGACCATCGCAACGCGCATGCGCTGATATTCGCTGGCTGCTTCCGCCTGCGCGTCGTTGCCTTGTTGACGGCGATAGTCGATCAACGCCGTGATGCGATCGCGCAATGCCTCGCTTGACGCAATCGCGCGGCGCACGAGTTCGTCGTTGTCGACGCCGGCAGGAATCGGCGCGAGTCCGATCTGCTGATGCACGATAGCTTCCCACTCCGCCGACTTGCCCAGCACGTCGTCGAACATCTGGCGGCCTTTTGCGGTGACGATAGTCGCGCGGTATTGATCGTAGCCCTGATGCATCAGCTTGAGCGAGCCGACGATGCTGTCCTTCAGCTTCTGGCGCCCCGCGTCGTCTTTCACATAGCCGAGATTTGCGGCGGCGAGGTCGGCGTCGATCTTGTGGCGGTTCGCCTCTTCCAGCCAGTAAAGGCCGTCCATGTATTTGTCGCAGATCGCATCGGTGATGTCATGCATCGACGACAGCGTTTTTAGCGAAGTGCCGCCGATCACCACGCAAAATCCAATCACAACGGCAAAGGCCAGCAGCAGTTTCCTGAACACGGTCATGCGGTCGAACCACTTCATTTGAACATCCTTCGGAAGTCACAACGGAATGCTCGCTGCTGCTCCGTCGCAACCATGTCGCGACTCGTCGCGAAGAGTCATGCATGCAGGACGTGGAGGCGCGGCAGCGCTCACCTTCCTTTTACGGCGCTGACGGCGTGGACCTGAAGCGATAAATGCCAGGAATAAGCGGGACAGGATAATGTAAGGAATGCCTGGTAGACGGCACTGTGATGAACGCACATGCGTGCGTTTGAGATTCGTCCGATAGAAGCGTGTTCATTCGCCTCTTAGACTTCTCCTGCTGCGTGGACCTCATGTAGCGCATGCGATGTTGTTGTAACTCTCCGACTTTTCCGCTCACGCTCGAACGAGTGTGAGCGGTTTTTTTTCGCCTGTGCGCCGCGTTTGATGCGATTCACATTGGCGGTTCGAACGCGTTGCCGGCGAGCCGCAATGCGTAGACGCGGACGTCTTCGGGCCATCCGGCGATTTTCTTTTCGAAGCGTGGTTGATCGCCTGCATAGAGCGCGCGAGTGGCGTCTTCGTAATCCGGCAGGTTGCCGGCTACCGCCGTCATGAACCGATACGCCGCTTCTTGCGCCGCACGTTTGCGCTCGCGCTGCTCGCCAGTTCCGCGCGCCGTCTCCACGAGCTTGCGCAACGCGACCGACGCGCCGCCCGGCTGCGCGTTCAGCCAGTCCCAATGACGCGGCAACAAGGTGACTTCGCGCGCGACGACGCCCAGCTTGGGGCGTCCGCGACCGCGTGGTGTGTCGGGCTCGGCGTCTTCGTTGCTTGCGTTGCTGTTTGCATGGTTGCTTGCATCGTTGTGCGGATGAGCAGCGGACGACTCGCGAACCAGGCGCGCGACGATTTCTTCGGCAGTACCGCGCAGATCGAATTCGACCGGGGCGGCCGTGGCGTCGTCGAAAACGAGAATGGGCGCTTGCTCGCCTCGCTCGATCACCCCCTTGACGGCAATCGCGACTGCGGGCAACTCGCCGGAGGCGATGAGGCGATGGCCTTCGAAGGCCGTGCAAGTGGTGCCGGTAGTGCTGGTAGTGCGATGCGTGGTCACGACAAACTCCGATTGGGAAGTTGTCGAATTATATCCGGGTTAAATTAGAAAGCAACATATTACCCGGATAATATTAACCGGCCTCAATGGCCGGCCACCACCGTGAAAGCGCGGCCCGGTGCCAATGCGTAGGTTCCTGTAGTTCGGTGCGACACGACGCGGTTGCGGCCGCCGTCTTTGGCCGCATACAAAGCCTGATCGGCCGCGTTGACGAGCGCGCGACTCGTCGTGAACGCCTCGCCTTGCGTAGTGGCTACGCCGATACTGATCGTCAATACGTGGTGCGAACTCGCCACATGCCCGAGCGCGAGTGCCTGGACCGCTGCGCGGATTTTCTCTGCAATGCAGAGGGCGCCCGCTTCGTCGGTGTCCGGCAGCAGAACGGCGAACTCTTCGCCGCCGTAGCGCGCCGCCGTGTCGCCGGGACGCCGCACCTCGTGCGTGATGCATTGAGCTACCGCGATCAGCGCGTCGTCGCCGGCCGAGTGCCCGTACAGGTCGTTGAAGCCCTTGAAACTATCGACGTCGATCAACAGCATGGCGAGCGATCCGTCGTTGCGCTGCGCGCGGCGCCATTCTTTCTCCGCGGCTTCCTCGAAGGTGCGGCGGTTGTCCATGCCCGTGAGACCATCCGTTCGCGCGAGCCTGTGCAACTCTTCTTCGGCGAGAAGACGGCGCCGCATCTGCTGCGCGAACAGCACGGCAAGCGCGATCAGCGTGAGATCGAGCGCGCCGATCAGCGAGCCGATGATCCATGCCCGCCGCCGCCAGCCGACGTAGATGTCGCGCGTGGACAGCGCGACATCGAGAATCAGCGGATACATGTCGATATGGCGAAACGCGTACCAGCGCTCGACGCCGTCGATTGCCGCGGTGCCGAAGAAGTCGCCGCTCGGCTGCGCGGCGAAGCGGGAATAGTTGGAGGTACCCGTCAAGTTGATGCCGATCGTCTTTGGATCGTACGGACGCCGCATCAGCATCGTGCCGTCGCTTAGCATGAGAGCCATCGAACCGCCGGCGCCGAGATTCATCCCGTTGAAGAGGCTGCGGAAATATTTCAGCCGCATGGTGCCGACCACCACGCCGCCGAAGCTGCCGTCCGGCCGCGAAATACGCCGGCTCAAGCCGATGCTCATGTCAGTGCCCGTTGCACGTGGCATGAACGGGTGACTCACGTACAGACCTACGTTGGGCGAATCGCGATGCACCTTGAAGTAGTCGCGGTCGGCGAGATAAACATGGCGCGGCGTGACGGACTGCGAATCGAACTTGATATAGCCGGTTTCGTCGATCACGAGAATCGAGCCCATGTCTTTCGCGGATGCCGAACCGTCGAACAACACCATCTGACGCAGCGAAGGCTCCAGTTGAAGCACGCGTGGCTGCTTGAGCCCTTCGATCACCGTGCGTATCGACAGGTCGTAGATCTCCAGATTGCGCGACACGTCACGCTCCACCAGCAACGAGACGTTGAACACAGAATCTTGCGCGCGCCGCAATGCGTCGTCGTGCATCTGCGCCAGCACCCACACTGCAATGGCGAGGATCGCGCTGGCCAGCACGCCACTGATCGCAATGATGATGTTCGGACGACGCGTGACCATTGAGTTCGGTTTGGGCATGCGCGGTCTCACGCGCTAAAGGAGGAAGAGACGCGTCCATCGGGGATCGCGTATGGCGAACCCGTAGCGTAACAGAGGTCATCCTTACCCAAAGGATCGAAAAGACGGGTTTTTAGTGCCTAGTGCGCGTTTATGAGGCGCTTGCGATTCGCTTGCGGAGGCGCTTGTGAATCGCTTACGCGGCGGACCCGACGCTATGCTCTATGCGGATTTCATGAGAAGTCCGTAATGGATTACCCCGCCCTCCTAAAGTCCGCTCTGCGCGGCCCGATAACCAGTAAATGGGATGCCGGTTTCGTGCTTGCACGCGACGGCAACACTGCGCAGGACCGTCGGGAAGTACGACGGTTACATAGACGCTCCCATGTCCGGACCTGAGAGTCCATCACGAAACGTCTACGTTTCGTCCTTGGAGAAGCAACAATATATGGCCGCCTTGAACCAGTTCAGTATTAAAGCGAAGCTGATTGCCGGCTTCGGCACGTTGTCCCTGATTGTCGTCGTGGTTGCGGGGCTTTCCCTCAAGTCGCTGAGCGATTCGACCGAAGGGTTTTCCAGCTTCGTGCGCGGCATCAACGCGCGCGCCGACATGGCTGTACAAGTGCGGACAGCCGTCGACCGTCGGGCGATCGCTGCCCGTAACCTCGTGCTTGTCGTGAAGCCCGAGGATTTCGACATTGAGAAAGCGTTGGTGGCGCGCGCGCACGAAGACGTATCGGCGAACCTGAAGAAGCTGAACGAGATGATGAAGGCCTCCGACGCGAGCGACAAAGCGCGCAGCCTCGTGGCCGAGATGGACCGCGTGGAGACTGCTTACGCGCCCGTCGCGACCGAGATTGTCGGTCTCGCGCTCGCCAATAAACGCGACGAGGCGATCGCCAGGATGGACGATCAATGCCGCCCTCTGCTAGCGGCGCTGATCCGTGCGACCGATGCGTATGCGGACTACGCGCATTCGCGGCAGGAGGAGATGATCGCCGGCTATGCGGCGCACTACGAGCACCAGCGCAACTTGCTCATCACGATTTCCCTGCTCGCGATTGCGCTTGCGGTGGGCGCATGCGTGGTACTCACGCGCGCGGTGAGCGGTCCGTTGAATCTCGCAATCGGCGTCGCGCGGACCGTGTCGCAAGGCGACTTGCGCACGCGCATTAACGTCGACGGCAAGGATGAAACCAGCAAGCTGCTCGGCGCATTGCGCGAGATGAACGAGCGCCTGACGACGATCGTCGGACGCGTGCGCGATGCCAGCACGAGCATTGCGCACGCGGCGCGCGAGATCGCCGCGGGCAATATGGACCTGAGCCAGCGCACGGAAGAGCAGGCGGCGTCGCTGCAGGAGACGGCGTCGAGCATGGAGCAACTTACGTCGACGGTGAAGCAGAACGCCGATAACGCGCAGCAAGGCAGCACGCTGGCCGCGAACGCGTCGAGTGTTGCGCAAAAAGGCAGCGCGGTGGTGGGCCAGGTGGTGAGCACGATGCAGGACATCAGCGACAGCTCGACCAGGATCGCGGACATCACGGGGATCATCGAAGGAATCGCATTTCAGACAAACATTCTTGCGCTGAACGCGGCCGTGGAAGCCGCGCGTGCGGGCGAAGAGGGTCGCGGCTTCGCGGTGGTCGCGAGCGAGGTGAGAAGCCTGGCTCAGCGCTCGTCGAGCGCGGCCAAGGAGATCAAGGATCTGATTGCCAATTCGGTGGACAAGATCCGCGACGGCTCGTCGCTCGCCGGCGAAGCGGGCAAGACGATGAGCGAGGTGACGGAGGCGGTCGCGCGCGTCACTGACATCATGTCGGAGATCGCGGCGGCATCGAGCGAACAGAGCCGCGGCATCGAGCAGGTGAACCTAGCGATCACGCAGATGGACAACGTCACGCAGCAGAATGCGGCGCTGGTGGAAGAGGCGGCGGCGGCTTCGCGGTCGATGGAGGAGCAGGGAGTGCAGTTGAATGAGGTAGTGGGGTTTTTTCGGGTTTTGGAGGGGGTGGGGGGTGGAGGTGCAGTGGCTGCGGGGGCTTCTTTGGCTGCGGGGGCTTCTTTGGCTGCGGGGGCTTCTTTGGCTGCGGGGGCTTCTTTGGCTGCGGGGGCTTCTTTGGCTGCCGGGGCTGCGGTGGATTCTGGTGGTCGAGAGAATGCGGTTGTTACGGGGCGTGCAGTTGTTGCGGCGGCGCCGCGGGTGGGCGCGTTGGCGGCGATCCGAACGCCGGTCAGGGTTGGAACGGTGCCCGTTGTCTCCGTCGGCGACGATGCGAGGTGGGATCAGTTTTGATTTGGTGGTTTGCGGGGAAGCGCTTGATGGCGAAATTAAAAAACCCCGGCAGGTTGAACTGCCGGGGTTTCTTGTTTTGAAGCTTGTGGTGTTGCTTGGAATCCGGTTGGTGGAGAGGAGGAGGATCGAACTCCCGACCTTCGCATTTCGAATACGAACAAGATGACGCTCCTCTAGATTGATCGAGATTGACGCAGCACGATAACACGCTGTATTTAAACGACAATTATCTTTTCACCTGCAGATTGACATTGATCGGCACGCACCCAATGCGGCACAATCTCGTTACACAGCCGTTACACCGGATGGCTAAACAGGTAACGAGGGGGAGCGGGTGGCAAAGGTCAATTTCACGGCGGCTCGAGTAGAAGCGCATCGCTGCGAGCCCAGTAGATTCACGGAAAACGGAAAGCCCATAAAGCAATCGTTTCTTTGGGACAGCAAGACTCCGGGGCTGGGCTTGCGGGCCACGGTTGGCGGAGCGAAGGCTTACGTTTTCCAAGGGGTCATGCATGGCTCGACCGTAAGGGTCACGATTGGCGATCCGAGAAGCTGGCCCATCGATCAGGCGCAGGAGCGAGCGCGGCACTTCCAGATGCTCATCGACAGCGGCATCGATCCGCGAGAGCACGAGGCCGAACAAAAGGCAGCGCACGAAGCGCGGCAGGCGGCAAAGAAACGTCAGGACGTGACGGTCGGCGAAGCATGGGAACAGTACCTTGAGCACCTTCGCACGAAAATTTCCCCCAAAACGAAAAAACCTCGGTCGGAGCGATACATCCTCGACCATATCAACCTCTCGTCGCCCGGCGGAGGGATTGCAAAACGCGGCGGCAAAGAAAAGGTGCGTGGGCCATTGGCTCCACTCATGCCGCGCAGGTTGACGGAGATAACTGCCAACTCCATGTCCGAGTGGCTCGAAGCCGAAATACCTCGGGGACCAACGAATGCCGGTCATGCGTTCGCTCTTTTCAAGGCATTCATTCGGTGGTGCGACACCCACGAGACGTATGCAAGCATCATCCTGCACGAGGCCTATGCTTCACCAAAGGTCAAGGGCATTCTCCCTCGTACCGCCGCGAAGGATGACTGCCTTCAGCGCGAGCAGCTGTCTGTTTGGTTCAGTGCGGTACGCGGCATCGTCAATCCCGTGATCAGCGCGTACCTTCAAGGCCTATTGATTACTGGCGCCCGTCGAGAAGAACTAGCCTCGTTGCGTTGGGAAGACGTCGACTTTCGCTGGCGCAGCTTAACCATGAACGACAAAGTTGAAGGCACTGGCGGCCGAACTATCCCGCTCACCCCATACTTAGCAAGCCTATTGCGGAATCTCCGGCGTCTGAATGAGATGCCCCCAAATAAGCGCCAAGCTGCTCGTCTCTCTGAAAGGGGCGAACAGTGGGAGCCGTCCGAGTGGGTGTTCGCCAGCAAAACTGCGTCGGACGGGAAAATTGCCGAGCCGCGTCACGCGCACAACCGCGCGCTAGCACCGACAGGTTTGCCACACATCTCGCTGCATGGCCTGCGCCGATCATTCGGGACATTGTCCGAGTGGGTCGAGGTGCCGGTGGGCGTCGTCGCGCAGATCCAAGGGCATAAGCCGTCCGCGATTGCTGAAAAACACTACCGGCGCCGCCCTCTCGACCTCTTACGCATGTGGCACGACAAAATTGAAGCTTGGATGCTTGAGCAAGCGAAGATCAAGTTTGAGCCGTGAATTAATGATCGGGGGATGCAATGCCCCGGTCACATCGAGCGCGGCACCATCGAGCAGTTTCGTGGTGTCCGGAGTAGACGGAGGACCGCATGCCTCTTACCGACTTGGAAGTTCGCCGGGCGGCACCGCGAGAAAAGACATACCGAATCTCGGATGGCCGCGGAATGTATCTCGAGATTTCGCCGTCTGGCGGAAAATACTGGCGGCTCAAATACCGGTTCAACGCCCGAGAGAAGAGACTCGCGCTTGGCGTCTATCCTGACGTGACACTCGCCCACGCCCGTAGGAAGCGAGACGAAGCGCGCGCCATGCTGGCGGACGGCGTTGATCCGAGCGAGTCCAAGAAAGAAAAGAAACGACTCTCCAAACTTAGCGCGGCGAATACGTTCAAGGTCGTTGCATTAGAGTGGTTAGACCGGCAAACCCCTGCATGGTCTGCCAGCCACCGAGACAAAATCATCGGGCGGCTTAAGAAAGACGCATTCCCGGTGTTGGGCGCGCGCCCAATTTCGGAAATCTCCGCACCTGAAGTGCTCGACGTGTTGCGCCGGGCCGAGGCGCGCGGTGCAAATGACACCGCGCACCGCCTCCACCAGACCTGCGGGCAAGTCTTCCGCTACGCGGTAGCAACTGGACGCGCATTACATGACGTTACCTCTGATTTGCGCGGTGCGTTGCGGCCTAATAGGCATACGCACTTTGCATCCCTGACGGACCCAAGCAAAGTTGGGGAGATGTTGCGTGCCTTGGACAGTTTCGCCGGCACGTTCGTCGTGGGTGCGGCACTGCGGCTGGCACCAATGCTGTTTGTTCGCCCCGGCGAGCTACGACAGGCGGAATGGGCGCAGGTCGACTTCGACCGCAGGGAATGGCGGTACACCGTCTCAAAGACGAAGACCGAACACCTTGTTCCGTTGGCCGATCAAGCGATCGAAATACTTAAAGAACTCCACGCTCTTACTGGACGTTGGCGATTCGTATTTCCCGGGCGCGACCGCAGAAAGCCGATGAGCGGAGCAGCGATAAATGCGGCGTGCAACGGCTCGGCTTTGACACGAAAACCGAGATCACCGGTCACGGGTTCCGCGCTATGGCACGAACGATTCTGCATGAGCGCCTGCGGTTTCCACCTGAAGTCATCGAGCTTCAACTGGCACACAGGGTTCCCGACAACCTGGGGACCGCCTACAACCGGACCAAATTCCTCGATGACCGCGTCGTGATGATGCAGTCTTGGGCAGACTACTTGGATCGATTAAAGGAAGGAGTGAACACAGATGCTGCACGCGACCACAGCCCCAACGCTCGCAGAGCTCACCATCTCGGTCGATGGACCGAGAACCGACGCATGCTTTTCCCGTTTATCAGGAAAGCAAACTTGAGGGATGGTTTGGCCCGTGGCAAATTGCCATCAAATTCGTATTTGTTGATGGCCAAAGTGCTCCACCTTTTCGCTCGCACACTGACGGCCGGCGCATCCCACTCGACGCATCCGCCGCTTCGCAAGCGCTGCCCAACGCGGTCATCAATGACTTTCGAAGCAGCTTGGTCACGCTGCGATCCATGCTGCTGTGTGTGTGTCGGACCTTCCGGAACGTGTAAGTCCCACGTTGTGCGGGATCAGTGTGATTGTCAGTCGAGCCCTTCGGCAACGGCCGCACAGCGCGCGGACTGAGATGGCGATTGCACGCGGCACCAGCCATCAATTCAAACAAAAAACAAACCTATATCACCGACCTGAGCACGGCAGCATGCCGCTCCGCCGTTGCAACCGCGCAGCGGCGAACCCTTTCAGGAGCCAGGTGATGCTTCCCACCCCACCTCTCGATTTTCTGGTCGCATATGTGATCTGCTTCGCGCTCGGCGCGCTGTGGACGATGTGCGTCGGTTGCTACGCCAGTCACGTTCGGCGAAAGGCAACGGCCTGTCATGTCTGATCGCCGCCCACCCTACCTGCCATTCAACGAGGATGACGAAGGCGAGTGGCTGGCTGAACAGTTGCATCCGCACGAGCGCGAGCCCGGACAGACACCGCCCGCTTTCGACCACGAACTGCCCCGCTACCGCCCGGATACGGGCGAGGTGATCTACGCCTGTCCGGCCTGCGAATCCCTCCGCACGGAGGCACGCCACGTTGCGCGACGCATTGGCGGCGCGATCGGCGCGACTGCCGGCGGCACGAGCGCCGCCTCCGCGGCACTGTCCGGTGCTGAGTCGGGCGCGGCGGCCGGCACGTTCGGCGGGCCCTTCGGTGTGCTGTTCGGCAGCATCGCTGGCGCAATCATCGCGGGCCTGGTTGGCGCAGCTGCGGGCTGCGCGACGGGCGCAGCACTTGGCGAAACCATCGACCGGGAAGTGCTCGATAACTGGCGCTGCCGCGCGTGCGGGCACACCTTTTCGAACGGTCCGGACTGATCCGGCCTCCGTTTTTCCCTTCCTCAAACTTCCCTTGTTGTTTCCCACGATGCCCGGCCACGTGCCGGGCTTTATGCACTCGTCTGGAGCTTTTATGCATCTCGTATCTTCCATGGCCTATGTTGGCGAAACGCCGTGGCACGGCATTGGCAATCCACTCTCACCGCAGCAGCCGATCGAGGTCTGGGCCAAGCAGGCCGGCATGGACTGGACGATCGAATCGGCCGACGTTCGCTTCATTGCCAGTCAGCCCGGTTCCGGCCTCGGCTCCATCCACGCCTTTCCTGAGCACCGCGTGCTGTACCGCTCGGACACAAAGGCACCGCTGAGCGTCGTGTCATCGCGCTATCAGGTAGTTCAGCCGCGCGAAATCCTGGAGTTCTATCGCGACCTCACCGAGGTAGGGGGCTACGAGCTGGAAACCGCCGGCGTGCTGCGCGATGGCAAAAAAACTTGGGCGCTCGCTCGTACCGGCCAGTCCATTTCGCTCAGGGGACGCGACGAGGTGAACGGTTATTTGTTGCTCGCCACCGCCTGTGACGGGACGCTCGCGACCACCGCCCAGTTCACGTCTGTTCGCGTCGTGTGCAACAACACACTCCAGATCGCGCTGGGCGATTCTGCTGGCTGCGTGAAGGTGCAGCACCGCACCCGATTCGACGCGCAGGCCGTCAAACGGCAGCTCGGCATCGCAATCTCGTCGTGGGACGGTTTCATGGTGCGCATGAAAGCGCTGGCGGATCGCAAGGTGAACGACGCGGCAGCCGAAGCGTTCTTCCGTCGCGTGCTGATCTATCCGGCCAGCGCCGGTGTTCCGATCCCGGCCACCAACGACAGCGCGATCAGAGTCGTACAGACACTGTACGCCGGCCGCGGCAAAGGTGCGACGCTCGCCTCGGCATCCGGTACGGCTTGGGGACTCGTGAACTCGATCACGGAATTTGTCGATCACCAGCGCCGAGCGCGCAGCGAGGATCACCGGCGCGACGCCGCGTGGTTCGGCGCCGGTGCCGCGATCAAGCAGCGCGCGTGGGACGAGGCAGTGAAACTGGTTGTCTGAACCCATGTCCATGATGTCATACGGCCCGGCCGGGATCTTCCCGCCGGGCCTTCTGCTTTCTGGAGGTTGCAAATGGCTTTGCCTGAATCGGCCGGGCGTGGTGGGCCCCGGCCTGCGCTGCGGCTCGTCGAAACGAAATCGCTCTCGCGCGAGGACTGGTTATCGGCAAGAAAAAACGGGATCGGCGGCTCCGATGCGGCCGCCGCGGTAGGGCTCTCGCCGTACACGAGCCCACTCGAACTGTGGCTAATCAAGACGGGCCGCGATGAGAACCTGCCGAAGCCAGACGCGAACGACACAACCGAGCCGGTGTACTGGGGCGCTCTCCTTGAGCCTATCGTGGCTGCGTCCTACACGAAGCAGACCGGTAATCGTGTCCGGCGCGTCAATGCCGTGCTCCAGCATCCGCAGATTCCGTTCATGCTCGCCAATATCGATCGTGAAGTCGTGGGAAACCGCGACGTGCAACTGCTCGAATGCAAGACGGCGGGCGAGTTCGGCGCGCGGCTCTGGCGTGACGGTGTGCCCGAGTACGTGCAATTGCAGGTCCAGCACCAGCTTGCGGTCACGGGCAGACAGGCGGCCGATGTAGCCGTGCTGCTCTGCGGCCAGAAGCTCGAAGTGCATCGGGTGATGCGCGACGACGCACTGATCGCACGGCTGGTCGAACTCGAGGCGGCCTTCTGGCGTTACGTCGAAACCGGTACGCCGCCGCCCGCCGATGGCTCGGAGTCGGCGGATCGCGCACTGCGCTGCCTGTATCCAGGCGCAGGCGGCGCGGTCGATTTCACGTGCGACAGGTCGCTCTGCTCCACGTTCTCCGATCTGGTCGCCGTGCGCGCCGAGATCGAGAGCCGCCAGGCCATCGAATCGAAGCTGAAGCAAACCATCCAGCAGGCGATGGGCGAGGCCGACCGGGCCGAATTCGAGACGGGTTCAGTGTCGTTCAGACGCAGCCGGGACAGTTCGGGCATCGATCTGCAACGGCTACTGGCTGATCACCCCGCGCTTGCCGCGCAGTACGCCATCACGAAACCGGGTTCGCGCCGGTTCCTCGTGAACACCTGAATCCCTGCCGATCTACGTCTCCCTCTCCCGCTTCATTCCGCATTGCTTACCGTATACAGGAGAAGTCCATGTTGAAAGGCCTGAGCATCACCCCACCCGTCATCGGGCGGATTTCCATCGGCCGCATTGCCGAGAAAAATGGCAAACGCCTGCCCGAAAAAGACGACCAATTCACACTCACAACCCAGATCCAGAACCGCGACGGATGGATGCTGCATCCGCTCAACGAGTCGTTGCGCAAGGCGACTACCGGCAAGCTGCGCGCGATCCCCGTCCGCTTCCTGTTCAACGACCCCGACCTGAGCCTGCGTGCCGAATATTCGTGTTTCGACCGCGAGACCGGCCGCCCCGTCTGCGTCGGCAACGGGGAGACCTGCCGTCGCGCCGGTGACGCCGGTATCGAGGAACTGCCGTGCCCGTCGCCGGATGGCTGCACGTTTGGTCAGGGCGGTGCCTGCAAGCCCTACGGCCGGCTGAACGTGCTGATCGGCGACGAAGACGAACTCGGCTCGTTCATACTTCGCACGACAAGTTTTAACAGCATTAGGACGCTCGCAGCACGGCTGCGTTACTTCTCAGCTGTATCGGGCAACCTGCTCGCCTGCCTGCCGCTGGAACTGAAACTGCGTGGCAAGTCCACGACGCAGAGCTATCGCTCGGCGATCTACTACGTGGATCTCGGTGTGCGCGCTGGCAGTTCACTCGAAACAGCCATCACCGAAGCGCGCGAGCTTGATGCGCGACGCCGCGCGGCCGGGTTCGATCAGGCTGCGCTCGACGCCGCCGCGCGGGCCGGCTTCCGCAACGGCGCGTTCGAGGACAGTATTGAAGACGGTGCCGCCGTCGCGGACGAGTTCTATCCAGCTCAGTCCGGCGACGAGCATGGTCACGGTAACACCCGCGCCGGCGCTGACGGAACGCTCACGGCATCCAGCCTGAAAGACCGGCTGGATCAGCGCGCCGCGTTACTCGGCGGGAAGGCCGCATGACTCACCGTCCGGCACTCGCTCTGGCGGTCACAGCAACCGGCACCGCCGTCTGCATGTCGGTGATCGCCGGCTGGCAGCGTGGCGGGTGGTTGTCAGAGAGGCTGGTGTGGGTCGCGGTGGGCGTCGTGCTGGTCGGCGGCGCTCATCTGCTGCCCGCGCTATGCATGTCAGCGCCGCTCGTGGCGCGTGGTATCGGTACGCTGCTGTGGCTCGGCTGCATGGCTGCGGCGTCGTGGGGACACGCGGCATTCTTCCTGCTGTCGCAGTCGCATGCGGGCGAGGTTCGCGTGTCGGCCGTGTCCATCGCCAGCGTGCCGGCTCACCGGGCGCTGACGGCCGTCATGGCAGAGCGCGCATCCGTTGCGGCCGGTTTGGCTGTCGCCGATGCGCTGCACTGCATCCGTGACTGCCTGACGCTACGGGTGCGACGAACCTCGCTGGCTGCCCGGCTTGATGCACTCGACGTCGAAGCGGCCGACGTGCGGCGGTATCAGGCCATCGAAGACAGTAACGCCTCGCATCGTGACGCCGCCCGTGACGATCCGGTCACGGCACGACTGGCCGCGCTACGAGGTGTCACGGATGCACGGCTCGAACTGCTCACGAGTCTCGTGTTCGCGGCTGTTCTCGAAAGCACAGCCTGCCTGTTGTGGTGGATCGCGCTGCTGCCGCAGGGCACATGGCCCGTCACGGATCGTCGCGACCCGGTACCCGCAGTCGCGACCGATGTGCCCGATGTGACTACGGCTGACGCGCCGCCTGCCCCTGTCATGACCAAACCCGAATCCGAAGTCACGAAGCTGCGACGCGACATCGAGGCCGGTCTCCTGCGTCCAACTGTCGCGAGCATCCGCCAGCACCTCGGCTGCTCGCAGGCGAAAGCCGCCGCGCTTCGCAAGCTGGTCATCGAGCCGACGGCATAAACCGGGCGCGTCCTGCGCCCGGTCTCCCTTCCTTCACATTCTGCGATCACGCATCCGGTTCCTCCGGAGGCCCGTGCTCGTCCTGATTCTGGACCCATCCATGAACAACGCCACCCGTCTCAAACCGCTGTTTCATCCGGGCCGGCTGCTGGTCACGCCCGAAGCCCTGGAAAAGCTGCGCGCCAATCACGTGCCAGTCATCAGCGTCATGCTACGGCACATCGCCGGCGACTGGGGCATCGTGTCCGACGACGACAAGGTGCAGAACGATCTGTCGGTCACGACCGGCCTGCGCCTCCTGTCGATCTACCGGCTGCCGGACGGCGCACGCGTCATCGTCGCCACCGAATGGGATCGCTCGCACACCACCATTGAACTGATCGGGCAGCTGGTATGCCGCAATGATCCGGAGCGCCCACACGCGTCTGTTCTTTACTGTTACCCGCAACGGCCGATGATCAACTACCGGGCCGGGAGACAGGCATGAGCCGCCGCCCGCGTTTCCGGATGGGCCAACCCGTCATTACCCTGGCCGCACAGTCGGCGCTGGAACAGGCCGGGATTTCGCCGACCGTCCTGCTTGCACGGCATCTGCACGGGGATTGGGGGGAACTCGATATAGCCGACATCGCCAGCAACGAGCTGGCTCTGCTGATCCACAGACGCCTGCTGTCCAGCTATGTGATACCGGGCGGCGGCAGGGTCTGGATCATCACCGAGGCCGATCGCTCGGTCACGACAATCCTGTTGCCGGAGGACTATTGATGTGCCCCCGATCCAGAAGCTTCACCCGGCGCTGCATCGGGGGCGGCAACTGGCACTTGCAGGAGGCCGTCAGCTACTTTTAAGCTGGCAAGGTATGTGGGACAAAGGCAGCGCCCTGCATTGCGCAGCAATGGCGCTCGACGTGCGCGGCTACGCGCGGCCCGCTGCCCATTTCCGGAATCGGCCCAGCCGCATTGCCTGCATGGCCGACGCCTCAGGGACTGACCAGCTTCATCTGAGAAGTCAATGCCGCTGTGCAGGCTGTGCAGATCTAAGGCTCCGCCGGCGGACTCCCGAGCTTCTGTGCCCGGGACTGGCCGCAGGATGGCCGATCATTGTCTGGGTCGCCAACCGTCCAACCGGTAGACGGCATGCGGCAGGGGCTGTCGGGCCTGAGAGCTCGACACCGTCTGGAATGCTCTGCAGCTGCTGTTCGGTCCGTCTGCCATCCGCCAATACTGGCCGCGTGCAAAATCCGTCTTCCGCAGAATGCTGACGCTACTTGAGCCTGCTGCGCCTGATCTCAGGCGGGGTCGCTGCATTGGCCCGGCGCGTGCCGGTCGGCGCGAGCGACACTCCGTCCAGTGGCGCGAACAGCTCGGCGAGCGTGACGCCCAGCACGTGGCAAATGTTGGCCAACGTTTCGACAGACGGGTTGGCGATGCCCCGCTCGATCGAGGAGATATATGTCCGGTCGACATGGGCCTCGAAGGCAAGCGTCTCCTGCGACTTATCGGCCTCGTGCCGGCATTGCTTGATGCGTTTGCCGAGGGCAACCGAGATCGGCGCAGGGGTATTGGGGGAATGAGAGGAACGACGGGTAGCCATGTGGGCAGGATGCCCAGCTGTCGATTGATTCTCGACGTTGTAAACACGACAATTATCGTCGTGTTTACTCTACATTTTTTCGAGACTCAGCCGATATAGTAGTTCGGGAACATATGACCCGCGCTAACTTATGTCCGTCTTTGTCGAGTAAACACTTCAATTTAGCCAAAAGGAATCACGAGCATGAAAAACAAACATTCTCTTGGGGGAATTCGAATCCCGCTCTACGCCGCCCTCGGCTCACTAGCCGTGCTCTCTGCGTGCGGTGGGGGTGGCGGCAGCGGAAACGGTACAGGTGGCTCATCGTCGGGACCGACCGCTACTCCGACGTCCCAGCTGTCGGGCAAGGCGATTGACGGCTATCTCGTGGGCGCGACCGTCTGCTTCGACAACGGTCAGGGCGCGTGTGACGCATCGCTACCCACCGCCACGACCGATGCAAACGGCAACTACGCTCTGCCGGACACCGGAGGCCTGCTCGGCAAGACGCTGCTCGTAACCATCACGCCGCATACGAAAGATCTCTCGCGCCCGGACTATGTCTTCCCGGCTACCGTCACGCTCAGCCAGATCGTGACATCTACGGGTTCGCAGAACATCAGCCCCTTCTCGACGCTGGTCACGGCCCAGATGGAAACGGGCCTCTCGCAGCAACAGGCAACGGCGGCAGTGAGCGCAATGCTCGGTGGCATCGACCCCAACGCCGATTACATCGCATCAGGTAACGGCCAGGCCTTGTCGACGGCAACGGCAATTGTGAACAAGTTGACCTCGCTGGCGACAAATGGGGTCACCGATCCGGCAACGGTTCGCAATGCAGCGAATGCCATGGTCGCGAACAACACCACAGACGTCACGGCTGACCAGATTGCAGCGCAAGCGTCGAAGCCGGTCTACGCCGGCGTCGACGCCTCGCAGGTGCTTTCGCAAACAACCTACGCGCTCGACGGCTACCTGCCGTACTTCGCCAACTACAACAGCACGCCAGTGAGCTCGATCGTGCAGGACGTGCGCTCGATCAGCAACGGTTCTGTCGTGACACAGCAGCAGGAGCTTTCCTCGGGCACATGGCAGCCAGTCACGAACGGCAAGTACGAAACGATGTACGGTGCATACGAAATGAAGAGCGACGCGTCCTGGTCGAACTTCGTTCCGGTGTCGACATATCGCGCTCCGCTGCCGGTAACCGTTAATGGCGCCGTGCTCTCAGGCACGGACGCAACCACCGGCATCAGCTATACGTACGAGTTCCGTCAAGCCGACCTATCGGGTCAGACGTTGGCAACGGCTGTGCCGACGAACTACGCGATCAACAATCTGTGGCAACTGCCGCCGCTCACCACGGCCACCTTTGCAAGCGGTACGAAGGCGTATCTGGGTCTCCTGTCCTACACCGCCGACCAGGTCATCCTGCCGGTGTGGACGCCTGCCTGCGACAATCCAGCAATCGTCAATGGTCAGGTCTGCGACGGTTCGCAACCGGCAGTGATTGAAGACGGCGTCATCTCCCTCATCACGGGCGATGCGGCGACGACCTACACATCGGTGCAACAGGCAATCGGCCTTTCGCTTGAAGGTCGCGCCGGTGGGTTTGGCATGACCATCACGGCCGATGGCAAGATCACTTACAACACGTATGACCAGAACGGCACCGCCACCGTGAACCAGGGTGGTACGTGGTCTGTCTACAGCCGCAACAGCAACGTTCTCGTGCTCGATCTCTCGAGCACTGCGCTGTCGGCTATCGGTACGGACCCACTGCTCTCGCCGCTGAACGATGGCGCGAAGCTCGTGATCGCTCTGCGCAATGGTCATCTGCGTATGGGTTGGCTCTATCCGTCAACCTACGCGCAACGCACCTACCAGTTCACGGGTGCGCTCAACGCACAACTGCTCGCAGGCGTGCAGTCAGCAACCGCACCGCAGTAGGTCATGCACAGGAATGGAGGGGCCCGTCCCCCTCCTTCCTGCGCTTGCTTTCATCCTCCTGATGAAGCCAAACATGACTGCCTGGCTCGCCCTTGCCGTACGACACCATGGCGACGGCGATGCGGGCCGCGGCATCCAGCTCGGGTATCACGCAAAACCCGTAAAACACACATCTCCACGCCTGCTCCCCGAAAGTCCGTCACCAGGAGCGGTCTATTTTTTCTATCTCATTATCATGAAACAGAATATTCGTCTCTTCGCGATTTCAGTTGTGCTTGGCGCCGCCATGACGCTCTCCGCATGCTCCAACAGCCCCTCCGACAGCGACGCGAGAAAGGTCGTCGAAAGCACGCTTGCCGGATGCAAATACCTCGAACTCAGGGACTTTCAGAAAGTGAACGGCATTCCGGGCGAGACCGGAAACGGTTACCGGGTCGACGTCAAATACACTATCCGCCTGTCGCCGGACAGCGACATCAGGGCCAACGCGAAGCAGTGGAAGGGCCAGTACGATAGGTATCAATCGCTGAAGGCTGATGCCGATGAGAAAGCGAAACAGTATTACGACCAGCAGCAAGCCTATATCGACGCCAACCCGAGTGATCCTGCCGCACGGCAGACCTTCGAGCAGCAACATCAGGACGCGTACCAGACCATGTCGAAGGCAAAAATCGAAGAAGGCAACTTCGCCGCGCTGCTGAACAACACCGCGCCCGGTCCGCTTTTCCGGCGAACCGTCGCTCAGGCCTGCCCAAGTATTGACTTTGGGCTCCTCGGCAGCTTCTTCAACGGAAAGGACACGGACTATAGCGATGATGTCGACGTGCAGTTCACCCAGACAATTTCCATGATGAAGACTGACAACGGCTGGCAGCAGGACCACTAATCGCACTCATCCGGCAATGTAACCTCTGGCGCTGACGCAAGGTCAGCGCCAGAGGTTACTCAACACACCAGGCTTCATTTTTTTATCGAAACGTGTGCAGCAGACGCCGCGCCGGAGCCGCCAGTCGTTATTCCCGGATGCGGACCTCCGAATGCCTAGGCCATCGAGAAACTTCGCCATGCGGCTGCGTGCAACAATCTGGATTTTCGAGTGGGATCGACTTGAGCCATGACTGAACATCGCCGCAGCAGGTTGAAAATCAGAAGGCTGGCGCCGCTGGAGTGGATGCAGGCGTACCCTGTCATCGCTCAACTTCGGTCCCTTGAAAAACCAGAATTCCTGGAACGGACTCGCCTGCAATAGTATTCGGGCTACGAGCTTGTGGCAGCGTTCAATGATGGGAAGATTATCGGAGTGATGGGCATGAGACCCGTCCACACCTTGGCACGTGGGGCTCACCTTCATATCGATGACCTTGTGGTCGATGCGGCGGGCCGAGGCAACGGTGTTGGCCGATCCTTGATGGAATACGCCGAAGCCGACGCCCGTGCTCGTGGTATGACCGCGATATTTCTTGACGCCCGGCAGGACGCCGTTCCGTTCTATGAGCGAGAGAACTATGTGCTACACCCCGCACCATCAATGAAGAAGGGTCTGGTGCCTTAACGCGACCCGGCACCGGTCAGGGCGATTCGCCCACGTCTTCGGCCTGTGAATTGCTAAAGATGTGCAGCCACTGCGGAAGGTCCGCTCGTGGCCTCACCGCCGCCCAAGCCTAGGCGCAGCCTGCGCCTGGTTGGCCCTCTGCTATCTTCTGAGTGGAATCTACACTGTCTGCATTACAGGCTAATCTGTTTGGCCGATAACGCCGTCTCAATACCGTGCCGGCTTTGCGATAGGTTTGCGCGGCCGACCCGGTTCGCCGCGAAAACACGCTGTTGATCGATGTGCCCACGTACATAACGGCCGCGATGCCATCAATGGCAATCGAAGATGGGATCGACCGGGCTTGTTGCGTCGCATGTAACGTCTCCAGTCTCTTCGGATCGCTGTAATGAACGGCACAGCCACCAGGCAGTAATCCGAGGCAATCGAGCGGACGCGCTGAGCCCCAGAACGAATCGGTGCGCCCCGGCGTTGATCGTGATTGTCGCGCGAGCTGAAAGCCGCTTGATTTCGCGACTGTCGACGAGTTTCAAATCGCGGAGCGAACCTGCGAAAGTATCAAGGCTCCGCTTCCTTGCTCGCCTGCCACCGCCATAGGTGCGTGACGTTGCAGGATGGTTGCGAACGACGACGCACTGTCAGCCTGTAAGACCGAAAACTAACTAACGGCGGCTAACGCGACGGAATCTGTACTCCTCGAAGAAATGCCCCGTTCCCATGGGGAGATTTAACAGTAGTGCGTGATACTCGACGCTCATATTGCGTCGAAAAATGAGGTCGCCGTCGGCGTCGATCCATAGCGCGTCATCCGTCGTCACATCATTGGGTCCATAGTCGGAACGCGTGCTTTCCTTTTCGTAGGTTCGATACTGCACCCCAGCGCTGCATGTTGACTGCGTCTTGCCGGCATTCCGAGATGTGTACGCGCCGATTTCCATATCGCCGTAAAAGGTCGCGATGAGGTACTGAGACTTTCCCGATGGCGTGACTCGAACAACGTCAGGCGGAACAATGATCCCATGATCATCGCGTCGATATCTCGATCTCATCGCGCTCCACGCTTCGCGGTCCGCGATTGGAAAGACGAAATCTGCCGGCAGGCGCGCGCCAATCTGTTGCGTCGAGTCCCCATGAACCAGCCGACCGGTGCCCGCAAAGTCACCGCTCAGATTTGGGCACGCAACCTGATCCTCAGTCACCTCGGTCTGGACCTCGCCGCGTGCAGCTGCACGGTGCGCGCATCCCGCTGCCCCCACGAGCAGGAGCAAGCCACCCAGAATGAACGCGCGCCTCAATTGCTTACCTCTTTGGGACATCCACGTGCTAAGGGCATCACCCCATTCCGACTGGGTGTTTTTCGGTTTGTCGTCTCCGTGCGGTGCGTGATGTCAATTCAAGAGTTAGGGCAGAATGCAACTTCAGAGCCAGCCTGGTTAACCATCGTGATTCAAGTTTGACCTGAAGACGCTTTAACCGAGGATCAAGTAAATATCGCTTTGCGACAGCTGCTGCAAAAACGATGAAAGCGATTCTCCCTGAGAGAGCCGCCACATGCTCTGCCGCTAGGCTTGCTAGCGCGGCAGCACTTTTGGAATAAAGCGTGCCGCAGACAAAGACGAGCACGAAAACGATGAACGAATGTCTCAGGAACAAAAATGCGCAGCGAGCAAGAAGGTATCTCAGATAAACCGAAAAGGCACGCAGATCGATCAATAAGAGGGCGCGAGGCAGCCCGGAAAAACGGATTGGTGGCGTCTCGACTGTCGCACGGGCGACTTCCAGCACCGATTTAAGGTGCGCATTCAATGCAGCAGCAGCCTCCGAATGAATCGCGTCATCCTTTAGTGTCAACGCCTCCATTTCGGCCAAGATTCTTTCCAATTCGTCTTGGCTCTGACGTTGCTCCCGGTCCCTCTCCTTGCTTTCCGCTCTCCAACGAAAGAATGAGTGCCATGTCTCGTTCCAGTCTCGAACCACCGCCGATCTTGCGCGAATAAAGTCTTCCGCAAGTATGCGCATCGCCGTTTCGTGATCGCTTGTGCCAAGCTTCCGTTCGACTTCAAGAAACCGAGACGCCAGCGACCAATACTCCTGCAATACTCCTTTATCCGCGAGCCGTTTGCTTTCTTCAGTGAAGTACTCGAGGTTGCCCTTGATATAGGAAACAATTGGGTTGTCCATCTAGTCAAGTTCTCTGGTAGCTGGAAAGCGCTATTGTCAACGCGCATGCATGCCTCTCGGCTTGCGTGAGGTCCGCAATCGGGATATCCGAAAAGTATACAGTTTCTGAACCCCATGCCCTATGGGCGATGGTCAGCAAGAAACTATAGATGTCCAGCCCATCATTAGAAAAGATAGTTGCTTGAGCTCGTTCGCTCCACCCGGTGTGCTCGATGATTGTTGACGATCTGAGCGGCCGAGTCGAATGTTGCCAAATGGCCGAGATGGAATGGACACCGCCCTCCCTTCGGGGACGCAGGGCTCAGCAGATGTGCGGAGACCCTCCAGAACCGATCGGCATCAGGGTGCCAGAGTGGCGTTTCGACACGTCCACTTGAGGAACGGAGGGCCCAAATGAATGCTACGACATACGGACTGGATGTTGCAAAGCAGATTTTCCAAATGTACTGGGTCGATGCACAGACCGGCGAGGTTGCCAATCGGCGCTTTCGACGCGACGAGTTGATCACGTTTCTCGCGCAGCGGCCGACTGGCCGGGTGGCACTTGAAGCATGCGGCAGCGCGCACTGGTGGGCCCGCAAAATCCTGGCACTGGGACACGAGGTGGTGCTGTTGCACGCGAAGTTTATCCGGCCATTTGTCCAGACGAACAAGACCGACGCGGCGGATGCGCGCGCATCGCTTCGATGTCGATGCCCTCCAGCAGCCAGTGAAGTTGCTCTGTTCGCAGCATGAGCACCGCTTCCTTGCGCGCCATACGAAGCGGTCCTGCTCAAGGCGTTTCATGAGAAGCCAGAAGCCGTTACGGTCCCACAGCAGCATCTTGATGCGGTCGCGCCGCTGATTGCTGAACACATAAACCGCACGCGCGAATAGGTCGCTTCATTGACTGCTCGACGCTGGCTGCGAGACCGTTGATGCTCTTGCGGAAGTCAACGGCGTCACGATGCACATAGACCTTCAGTTCATCGTCCAGGCGGAACATCGCACCGTCCTGGCGTCTCGATCATGGCCGATAGCAACGGCGCGTCATTGCCGCTGCATTCAAACCGGAGTGTGACGCCGTTGGGCATCTGCACCATCAACCGCGCCGAAGTCATCGCCGGCGACGACGCCCTTCCTGCAGGGGTGTGGCGGTGTGCCTTCGCAGATGCGGGCGCGACCACCGCTCCGTGACTATCGACTTCGACCACCGGAACGAAAGCTGTGCCAGTCGGCGCTGGCTGTGGGGACGTGCCAGCCAGTCGCTGCTGATGCAGCTTGATCCACTTGCGCAGCAAGTTGGCGTTGAGACCCCATGCTTGAGTGCGAGCCCGGCGACCGAAGCACCTAGCTCAAGACACGCTTCCACCAACTTCTGTTTGGTTTGCCGGTCATATCTGCGCTTGCCGTCCCGACCGACGTTGACGACCTTCAGCCCAGTCGTTTCTGAGTGTTCTTCTGTCATGAAAGGTGTCCACTGATTCGAAAACAGTGGACATAGCCTGCACGCTCAGATCAAAGAGTTCCAGACGTCCATTTCTGCGCGCTTACGGTGCAATCGCCAGAATTTCGCAAATGCACCTGCACGAGCATGCAGGCAGGGAAGTAGCACCAAAGGCTCTTTTAAGCCCTCCCGATCCGAGCACGCGATCGCCGACGAACTGCCGTAGTTGAGCGACGGCGCCACGATGCTCGCCGACGCCATAAGCGACAAACCCGGCGCTCGGCCGGGCTCGGGTTACTTCGGTCAATTCTACTGACTAGGCAAATGTTGGCGCAAGTCTATCGGCGACACAACCCCTTTAGAGTACTCAGATCATGCGTCGCCGCCTGCGCTTCATATAGAGTTTCGCAGAAACCTTGAACTGCATCCGAATCGAGCGAATAAAGCAATGCAGCGGCAGCCCTTGCTTTATGGAACCACGCTAAAGCACCTCCTTCATCGTCCAGACCGTCGTGCTGCTCAACGATGGCGAAGTATTTGTCATCCAGATCGTCCACATCGCGAGCGAGGCGATCTCGATCTTGCTGCGTAGTGGTATACGCATCGTCCAGCAAGCGCCTTACTCGATCCTCGCCTAACAAAGCTATCGTGCCGGTTTCGCGGCAAGCCCATTCTGCGACCAAGCGAGCTAAGGCCTTTCGCTTGTCCGTGGGCAATCCTATTCCTAGCTCGACCAGATCCGGCGCTACTGTAGTTAATCGCGTATTTGTGCTCATTTCGTAACCTTCAACGGGGTTGCAGGTACCGCATTGGCTCCGCCTATCGCTGAAGCACAGGAAGGACAGATAGGTCTTCCAGCACCAATGGTTTGGACTGTATAACCGTTCTGAGCAGCCCAGTTTACGATGTCTGCCTCGGCATGTCCCGTTCCCGGTACCACAAGCTCGCGAGGATTTAATTTGCCCCCCGGCCGCAAATAGCCATTCGGCTCACTCGTAGCAACGACTGTTATCTGATTGCCGTTGGCGTCCTGCAAGACCCCTACTCCCATCGTGACTCTGCCTTTGTGAGCCAACTGGCATTTCCGATTGCAGTTGTGCTGCTCGACCGGCGGCATAAGCCTGCGCCTGCGACGGTGACATTGCACCGTTTGTGGCAACAAATTCTTGACACGAACAGCCATCCGTCGTCCCCGATCCATATCACCCGCTCGGAAATTGCTTCAATGGCGAGAAATCAACTTTCCATATATCAAGCTCGTAGAGATCGCCATGCTCGTCCAAGTTGATGGCGACCATAATTGGTACGCCATCGCTATCGATGAATTCTTTTTCGACCAACTGCACGCCGAGACGGCGAGGCCTCGCATCGAAGGCGCAAAAGCGCAGGCTCCCCATTCCACCATCGTTCATTTCTTCAACGAAGGCGCCAACGAGAGAACCGAGAAGCAGCGCTGCTTGAGGCTTTCCCGCGATCAGCGCAGTTAGCAGAGCCCTCTCATCATCTTTCAACGATCTCACAGTGCCCATGTTCACCTCGGTGGCGTAATTCGCCCTACGTTAATCGTTCCGTTGGGAAGCTTGTAGGCACTGTAGTTGAAGGTCGTCCCATTCACAACGACGGTGCCTGTGTACTGCCCCTGAGGCAACGATGCGCCAATATTGTTTAGGTTGCCTGTCACGGCATTTTGAACTGCGGTTGCATCATAGCCACCGCTGATTACGTGACGGAAGGTATGGCTGCTCTGGTTGTCGTTGGCCCCGAACTGAATGGTTGGATTGCCCTCCGCCGCCGTGTTTGTGGCTCCTCCCAATCCTCCGATCGCCGACGAGCCTGTCACATAGGTCTCGCCATTTTCCGTCGTCACCGTGCGTCCCTGGCCCAGGGTCGCCGCTTCTTTCTGTTGCTGCGCCTTGATCGCGTCCTGCGCCTTTTCTTCTTCTGTTCGATGATCGCCCGTCGAGTTGTTCAGCGCTTCGTTCGCCGCTGCTGCCGCCCCGCCCTGCGCGTTCTGGCCAGCAAGTCCCGCCGTTAAGCCACCCAGCAGCGTTGATGCGCCGACGATCAACGCACGTTGGTCGTTTGTCAGGTTGGCTGCGCCGCCTGCCTGGCCAACCAAGAACGGCGACACCATCGCGCTCGTCGCCCCGCCAATCGCACCACCCGAACAGCCAGTGCCTAACGCTGCCGAGGTTGCACATCCCAGTGCAGCATGCGCAGCGTAATACAGCGGACTTGTGTTGCTGAAAAGACCGGACGACTGATTGAACTCGTCACCAATAAAATTGGCGCCCACAGCAGCAACATTCGACACCAGATTATTTTTTAGCGCCTGCCCAAAGCTACCACCATATATCGCGGTAGATACGCCAGCGCTCACCAAGGAACGCTCGGCCACGTTCATCGCGGTTTGCCCCACGTCCGCGAGAGTGATAGACGAGTCGGCATAAACGGTGCCATTGCCAATGTCACTGAAGCCACTCGCTCCGTTCAGCCCTAGCCCGGCGTCGATACCAGCGGTGAGCTCTGCGACTGCCACGGCCTTGCCAACCGAACCCCAATTCACCGAGCCGGTAGTGATCATCTGCCCGGCGATGCTGCCAATAAGTGCGCCAGCTAACGGCCCGAGGTAGAACGAGGCTACGATTTCGATCGCGATGCTAAGCACCTGCCCGAACGCTCCGAGACCTCCTTCCTGCACGAACTGGGTATGCAGGTTGTCGCTGACTGCAACTTGCGAAAACGCGCTTCCGAGTTGCTGCTGGATTTGCCCGAGAATTATCTGGGTGCCCGCCTGATCGAGCGTGCCGTCCGCATTCAGTTTCTGCAGTGCGCCGCCGATCTGACTGAGCGTTTCAACGTTCAGATTCATGTTGGCCGCACTCATGAACCCGCCCGGTTGCACGGTGGTTCCCGTTTCTTCGACGTAACCGCCCTTCACCTTGCTCCAGATCTGACCGATATCGACCTGGTTCGCCTGATTGGTCAATGCATCTGTATTGACCGTCAGCGTATCGGACGCAGTAATGCTGCCTGTATTCTGAATGCTGCCGCCACTACCTTTACCGAAATTGAGCGTAACGTCCCGTCCGGAAATATTGCCACCGGCCGACATCGCGCTCGTATCGCTCGGCAGATAGACCTGCGGCATCAGCGCCGTAATCGTGGGACATGTAGCCGTGCCGGTTACCGTGCACGATGGGTCCGGAACTGTCTGCTCCACATACCAGAGCATCGGCTTGTCGAGCGCGTTGATCTGCATCTGCGTCAGCGCAGTGCCAAGCTGCAGGTTGTTCGTCGTCGCGTAGTCGAGCGCGTTCTGATACAGGTATGCCTTTTCCTGCTCCGTGACGGACGTATTCCTCTTGCTGTCATACGACAGCCCGTCGATAAAGCTAGCCTTGCCGGTCTGCTGCAACGCCGCCTGCTGCAGCATCAGGTCTTCTTCCTGCGGGTTGTAGTAGAACAGCGTCGAGTTCGGTTGCAGATTTGCCGGCAGTGCCGTGAGCAGATCCTGAGGCCCCAGATTGCCCAGCGCCGAGCTACCCAGCGAGTTGTCTACAAACGACGCCTTGCCAGCAACCGGTGTTGGAAGCGCGCCGCCCACCGCACGCGGCACCGAGAGGTTCAACCCTGGCAGACTCACAGGACTGAGCGAAATCACCTGCGACGGCGCGTTGACGCGCGGCGTATAGGTGTTCGCCGTCGTGATGCCATTGATGAGCTTCTGCCCCGTCAGGGTTACTGACGTGCCGATCACGTTGCCGACGTTCTCGATCTGACCACCCGAGGTGATGGTCAAATTGGGCGCCTGAATCGTCGCCGCGATATTGCCGACGGGCTGCGGCGGATCGATCGTGCCGCCGGTGCTCGTATAAGCGCTGCCGTACAGCGCCGTACATTCAGCTGGCGATCCGCACGCCCACACATCGTGACGCTTGTCGCTGCTGAACATGCCCGTCTCCTGCACCCAGTGCGAGTGCCAGTAGGCGTTCAATGTTTGCGCTTCGTTGACCACCGGACCTGCGACTGAAATCGTAGCCGTATTTCCCGCTGCAATCAGGCTCCCGATGTTCGTCAGGCTGCCAGCGTTGATCTGCAGATTGTTGCCAGCGCTGATGACTGACGAGCTGCCCGATTGCTGATCGACATAGCCTTCGCAATAGCTTTCCTTGTAGCCACCCGCGGTCATACAGCCCGAATACTGTTCCTTCGAGCCGTAGTTTTCATGCACTGGAACAGGCGGCGGCAGATTGTTGGTAATCGCGCCCGACACGTTGAGCGTGATGTTATTGCCCGCGACGATATTGCCCGACGTGTTGTTCAGACTGCTGGCGGGGGTCGTCGAACTCGCAGTCGAGCCAACGCCGCCGATCACGATGTTGTGACCTGCCAGCAGATTGCCGAATGTGTTGTTGATCTGACCTGCGGCGATTACAAGGTCGTTGCCGGCGTATATCGTCGCGTCGTTCTGGCTATAGCCGAACGTCGTCGTAGTGGGATTTGAGCCGCGTGTGAAGCCAGCCGTGCCGCATGCCGAATTGGGCACGCCTGTGGCACACCCGGTCTGCGTCGAATAGTTCTGCTGGTTGCCTCCCTGATTCGTCAGGCTGGCGGCGCCGATCTGAACATTGTTGCCTGCGTACAGCAGTCCCTCGTTGACCAGGTTGCCACCATAGATGTCCAGATTATATCCCGCTGCGATCATGCCGGTCGGGAACGTGGATGTGGTGTAGCCAGTCGCCGTGGGAGCAGCACCGGGCGCAATGTTGAACTCGTTCGGTGGCAGGACGTCGACAATGGCGCAGTAGTTCTGGGAGTCGCAGCTTGTGCCGGACGCGTTACCCGTCCCTGCTACCGCGATCGTTCCAAGCGATTTAAGCTGCGCGAAGAACGCGGAATATTGGCCCTGGTCTATCGTCTGGACGGATTGGTTCAACGACGCAGGCGCAACGGCACCATTGCTCAGCGACTGAACATTAAGCGTCACGTTCCCTTGTGCCGCGATCTGGCCGCCACGGTTGGACAACGAAGTGGCAGTGAGCGAGATCGAGTTACCGGCCGAAATGACGCCCGACGTTCCAGCCTGTTGCGTGGTCGTCGTTTGATTTATCGTGGGCAACGCCAGAGTAACCGACGCTATCGCGGTCGGGTCCGGCCCCGTTCCCACATACCAGAGATCTTCATACACGGGCACACTGCTATCGCCGCTCGAACTCATGCCGACCTGGACATGACGTTCATAAAAGCTCACGGTGCCTGAGCCGGCTACGGGCTGCGATGCGTTTGGCGCTGCCGCATTAGCGCCAATGGCTTGTGTCCCTGTGGGAGAAAGAAGATCGCCGAGCGTGGCGCTCGTTGTCCCGGATGCGGGTTGCAGAAAGCCGTTCTCTCCGCCGTAGCTCTGCTCGTACCAGTACGTCTGCGTCCCCGCTACAGCAGACCAAAGCAACGAAGGATTGGTGACTGTCGTCGTCGAGGTGGAGGTTGTCCCACTCGGCGCCGTCTGATCATTGACCACCGCCCCCGCATTGATATTGACGTTATTCCCAGCAAAAATGGACCCACCGGTATTCAGCAGCGTCCCTGCAATATTGAAGTTGGCATCCCCTCTGGACTGGGTCGTCGCACCCTGATTGTCGTAGTTCCCTCCGGTCACAGACAGAAGACCGCTAGCCTCCACGGTCCCGCGGTTCGTCGTGTTGCCATTCAATGCAAGCGTGCCGTCCGCATGCATCACCGCCCCAGCAACATTGTTCAACGTCCCATTGAACGTAACGTTGCCACCGGTCACCTGACCGAAATTCGTGAACGTGCCGTTAGTAGACAGCGTCAGCGGCGCGGTCCCCGTCATGGTCCCGTAGTTGTTGATGCCGTAGACGCCTGTCAGCGTCACGCCCTGCCCACCATAGTTCCAGGTACCGGTGTTACTGATCGACGCGGCGGTAATAGAAAGCTGGCCGCCCTGGCTGATGGTCCCCTGCGACGGATCAAACGCCATGTTCATCGCGCTGATGCCCATGTTGCGCTGTGCGAGCAACTGGCCGCCCGGGTTATAAAAGGAGCCATTGCCGCCGTTGATCGTCAGTGAGACGTCGCCGGTCGTCGGTCCACCGGGCGCATTGGGATTGCCCGCAAAAATAATCCCGTTCTGGTTGTTCAGCGATCCGGTGTTGATGTTCAGGCTGTTCACCGCCATCAACGATCCGCCGCTGTTGTTCAGCCCGCCCGCCACCGTGACATTGGTTGTCGAGCCGTTCACCAGACCCGCGTTGGTGAAGTTCGTGGCGTTGATCGTCGTGGTAGTCGTCGAAGCCAGTGACGCATTCGCTGCGTTCGTCACATTCGGCGCCGACACATAGAGTGCGCCACCCGAGAGCACCTGACTCGTGTTATAGAAACCGTTGCCCGCGGTCAGCGTCGCCGCACCGACCGCGTCCACTGCGGCGCCCACGAGCGACAACTGGTTCGACGCTGTGGCCGTCAAGGCGCCGCCGACAATCGCCGTCCCCAACGTTACGTTGGTGCCGCTGAACTGCATGTTCTGCGTCGAGACCATCGACGCGCCGCTCGCATCGAGTGTCCCTTGCGCAGTCACGCTCACATTCTTCGAGCCGCCCTGTGAGCCGCTTAGCGTGACGTTGCCGCCGCTCAGTGTGAACTGCCCCGCCACCGTGCTAGTGCCGCTCAGCGTAAGCGTCTGGCCTGCGCTCATCGTCGTGTCACCGTTCGACGACACGCCCGCCACACTCACATTGCCCTGCGTGCCGGTGACGTTCACAGTGCCCATCGACGACACAGCGCCCGCCACCGTCGCACTCTTCGCGGCCTGGATCGTTACATTGCCGCCCGACTGCAGATTGCCGCCGACGCTTACGCTGCCGCCCGTCGACTTCCCACTTACATTGCCCACGGCCGTCGTCGCACCGAGCGACATATCGCCGACCGAAGTCGCCGAGAACTGACCCGCGCCCTGGATCGCGCCGAGCGCCACACCACCACCCGCGCTCACAGTAATGTCCTTGCCGAACGTCAGCGAGCCACCGCCGTTCACCGAGCCGCCCGCGTTGATCGTCGCGAGACCGAGCCCCAGGAAGGCCCCGGTCAGCGTCGCAGTGCCTCCTGCAGTCAACGTGGTATTTCCGTTGACGAGTTCGCCGTTCAAGGCAAGCGCGCCACCGGAAGTTGCGTTGAGGTTTCCCTGAGTCGTAATTGCACCGCCGACAGACAGGCCACCGCCCGTCGCCGTCAACGTCACATCGCCGTTCGCACCGACCGTGCCGCTCGCAGTGAGATTGCGGCCGGCGCTTACGGCGAGAGCACCGGTACTGCTCGCGTTGCCGCCGACCGTTGCGTCGCGCGCGGCATTGACCGTCACCGCGCCGCCGGACGCGACTGCGCCACTCACCTTCACGTCGCCCGCGCCGTTATGCCCTTGCGCCTGCAACGCGATCGCGCCGCCCGCCTGCGCGGAACCGAGAGAGAGGTCATTCCCCGCCGTTGCATTGAGTACACCGTTGGTGGCGACGGCGCCGGTCACGCCGATGCTAGCTCCCGCGTTCAACGTGGCCTGCTGGCCAAACGCCACCGACGCCGCACTGATCGAGCCGCCGGCCGTCAACGTGCCCGCGTTCTGCGCGCCGATGCCACCCGCCAGGGTCATGTCGCCGCCCGACGTGAGCTGCGCATTGCCACCCACGGTCGTCGCGCCCGCGATGTGCAGCGCCTGGCCCGAGCTTCCGGTCAGGTTGCCCTGCGTGGTGACGTTCGCCGCGCTGGCATTGCCGCTCGTCGCGGCAAGTGTCAGATCACCTGCCGAATTCACATCGGCCAGCGCGATGTTGCGGGTTGCGTCGATTGTCGTGGTACTGCCTGTGTTGATCGCACCCGCTACCCTGACGTCGCGTGCCGCCTGCACAGCGAGTGCGCCGAGTGCAGTCACCGTACCGCCGAGCGTCACGTCGCCACCGCCTGCATTGCCGTTGGCCATCAGGCTTACATTGCCGGTGACGGCCTGCACGCTCCCAAGTCCGGCATTGTTGCCGCCCGTCACGTTGACGCTTGCGCCTTGCAATGCGCCGGTCAATGCGAGGTCATGCGAAGCATTCAGCGCTGCAGCCTGAGCGAATGCGGCGGTGCCCGCACCCGCGATATCGTTCGATGCCGTAAGCGTGCCGCCAAGCTGACCGGCGAGCGCGCCGCTCAGCGTAATGTCGCGGCCCGCCTGCACGGTAACGTCCTTCGCCGCATTGATCTGACCACCCAACTGGGTGTCGAGTGCCGAACTCAGATTCAACGCGCCCGATGTGGTCGTGGTGCCCGTCAGCGCGATGCTGCCGGTAGCCGCGGTCGCACTCAGGTCGCCGGCTGTAGTCTGCAGCGTGCCACTCGCCGATACGTCACGAAGCGCTGCCAGCGTCAGCGAGTCTCCAGTAGTCAGCGATCCGCTCACAAGGACGTCGCGCGCGCCGCTCAACGTGACGGCGCCAGGCGCCGTGGCCGTGCCCGTGATCGCCGCATCGCCACCGCCGGCGTTGCCGTTGGCGCTCAGCGTCAGCGTACTCGCCGAGTTGGCGTTGTGCAGCGCGGCGTTATTGCCGCCCGTCGCGTTGATGACATTGGCCTGCACGCCACCTGTCAACGCAATATCGCGCTGCGCCGTGTAAGTCGCAGCTTGCGTGAAGGCCTGTGTGCCCGCGCCGCCTATATCGCGGCCCGCCGTCACAGAGCCGTTCGCCTCGCCGATCAGCAGGCCATTTAGCAGCGCGTCACGGCCTGCGCTCAGCGTCGCATCGCCAACCGCGCTCGTGCTCGCTCCAAGCGAAAGATCGAGCCCCGTGGCGATATTCAGCTTGCCCCCGCTGTTGATACCGCCCGTTGCATTCAGACTGCCTTGTGCCGCGAGCGCCGTATCGCCGACCGACTCGACGGCGCCTGCAATGTCAATGTCGTGCTGGGCACTAACATTGACCGTCGTCCCGCTTGCGACCTTCCCGGTCGATACAACCGAAACGTCGTGGCGCGCCGTTGCCGTCACGGCACCCGCCGCGGCGACCGAACCATTCACAGTGACATTGCCGGCACCGTTAACCGTGTTCGTCCCATTCGCGGTGAGCGCAACCGTGCTCGCCGACTCGACGTTGTTCACGCCGATGTTGCCCGCGGCTGTCACCTGCACGGACTGGCCCTGGATCAGACCGCCTTGTGCGACGTCCCGGCCCGCATCAAGCGTGGCCGCCTGCGCGAACGTCATGGTGCCTGCACCACCGATGTCACGCCCCGCTGTCACGCCGCCCTGGCCTTGCCCGGCGAGCATGCCGGTCACGTTGATGTCGCGCGTTGCGCTGAGCGTGGTGTCGAGCGCGGCGGTCGTCGTGCCGCCAAGGTTGATGTCGGAGCCGGCCTGCGCAGTCAATGCACCATTACTGGCGATGGTGCCTGTCGAACTGAGGCTGCCGCTCCGGGCGCTGAGCGTCGTGTCGTTAGCAGACTGGATCGAACCGCTGATGACGATGTTCTGCCCCGCGTTGAGCGCCACTGCCGCGCCGCCCGTCACAGCGCCGGTGATAGTCAGGTCATTGCTGGATGCGAGTGCAAGGCCCGATGCGGCCTGCACGTCATGCAGCGACGCAGAGCCGCCCGCCGTCGTCTGCACAGAACCGCCGCGCAGCGAACCGGTGAGATCCGTATCGCCGCCGGAGCTTACGTTCGCCGCGAGACCGAACGCGGCTGTCGCGGCACCGGCGATCGTACCGCCGGCAGTCAGCGCGCCGTTGCCTTGCGCAACCACCGAGCCGTTCATCGTTAGACTCTGGCCGGCGTTGACAGTCAGATCGCCGAGCGCGGAAGTACCCTGCCTGCCAAGGTCGACAGATTGCGCCGCATTGATCAGCAGGTTGTCGCCGGACTGAATGTTGCCGGTGCTCGTCAGCGAGCCCGCCGCATTCGCCAGCGTGACGTTGCCGTTCGACGCGACGCTGCCGGCGATCGACGTGTTGCCGCCGCTCGTCACGCTTAATGCATTCGCACTCTGCAATGCGCCGTTAATCGACGTGTCGCCACCGGAACTCAACGACGCCGTGGAAAGCGAAGCAACGAGTCCGTTCACCGCAAGCGTGCCGCTCGTTGCCGTCACCTGCAGCGCGTTATTGGCCTGCACGTTGTTCAGCGCGACTGATCGCCCTGCTGTCAGCGAAACGGCCGCCCCTTGCAGCGCGCCGGTCACCGCAAGATCGTTCGCCGCAGTCACACTCGCGTCTTTCACGAAGCCGCTGCTGCCGCCCGCGATGACGTCATGGCCAGCATTGAGCGTCGCCGCGCCCTGTCCCGCGAGCGTGCCGCCAATCACAACGTCATGCCCTGCGGTGAGCGTCGTATCGCCGGTCACGCTCGTCGCGCCGGTCAACGCGACATCCTGCGCGCCGCTAACCGATAGCTTTGCGGCACCGTTTACGGTACCGCTCGAACTGACGCTGCCACTCACCGCCGCAACAGCCAGATCGCCGACGGCCTGCACCGTACCGCTGGTTGCCACCGTCACGTTGCGCTGCGCCGTCAGGGCGACCTGCGAGCCGCCTGCGAGCGTTCCGTTCACGATGACATCGCGCGCGGCCTGCACGGTCGTCGCACCAACCGCCGCCGCATTGCCATTGAAGCTGACGTCGCCGCCGCCGGCTGGATTACTGGTCGACCCGTTCGCGGCGATGCTGAATGCACCGCCTGCCTGCACATCGGCGACGCTCGCGTTATTGCCCGCCGTCACCTGGAGACCATTGGCCAGCAGCTTGCCGGCGAATGCCACGTCCTGCCCCGTGGCCAGCGTGCCGTTTTGCCCGAATGCGACAGAACCGCCGCCCGTCAGATTGTTCTGCGCGTTGATCACACCGTCCTGCTGCACGATGACGACACCGGGCACATCGACATTGCACCCTGCGTTCACCTGCGCATTAGTCCCGACGAGGAGCGACCCCGGCACCGACATATCGCGCGCGACATTCGCGGCGAGCGTTGTGCCGCTGGCGAGCGATCCGCTCACGGTCAGGTCCTCGCCTGCCGCGACGGTGACTGCGTTCCGGGCAGTGGCCTGTCCGGTAACGATAGTGTTCTGGCCAGATGTGAGCGCAAGGTTGTTGCCGCTCTTCAGCATGGCGCCTGCGTTCAGGTTGCCTTGCGTGGCGCTCAGGGCAAGATCGCCTGACGTCTGCAAAGCCGCGTTCACATTGACGTTGCGTTGCGCAGTCGCCTGCAACGTTCCGCCGTTGGTCTGTCCATTGACGTTGATATCGCGCGCGGCCTGAAGGTTCGTCGCGCCGCTCACCACCGACGTGCCATTCAGGTTGATGTCGCCCGCACCGTCGTTGCCCTGCGCGCTAACCGAAAGTGCGCCCCCCGTCTGCACATCGCCAAGCGTGACATTGGCACCACCTTTGATCGCGGCATCGCCGCTCGATTGGGTGTTCGCCACGTTCACGTTGCCGCCCGCACTCACCGCGAGCTTGCCGCCGCTCTGGATCGTGCCGCTCGAGGTCACATCGCCATTCGCATTGATGGTGTAGCCGGTGACGCCGACGTGAGCGCCGGTCATCGACACATTGCCACTTGCCTGCAAGATTGCCTGCTGTTGCGCGGCGGAACCGTTTACAGTGAGATCGCCGTTCGACGAGAGCAAGAGGTCGCCGGTGTTCGCGGCCATCTGTGCATCGGTGCGCACGCCCATGCCCGCCGCTGTGCCGATCACCTGGATCTGGCCCGCGGTCATCGCGCCGAACGCGGTGGCGTCGATTGCGAGACCGTTGTTGGCGCGGCCGTTTGCGTTGTTGATGGCGTTCGCCGTGTTGTCCGCGCCGTTTGACGACGTGGCATACGTGGTGCCGCTAGCCGTCACGGCCGAGGGCAGCACGAACTGGCGCCCCGCGATCGCATTGATGCGCTGGCCCGCATACAGCGGCGCATTGATACCGATCGTTTCGCCGATCAGGTCGATCGTACCAACCGTGCCTTCGATGCCCGCGCCGGGGCCGTTCACACCCGCGTTGCCCTCGATCTGGATGTGACCACCGGTCACGCTATAGCCGATTGCCTGGGCGTTGTTGAAGTCGGTGACACTGCCTTTGAGGTCGCTCAGAAATTGCGGCGTACCCGTCGATAACGTGACGCCAATCGTGTTCGTGAAGCCAGTCCCGTGAGTCGTGATGCCGTTCGGATTCGCGATGATGACCGTGGCCGGCGCGCCGAACACTTCGAGCGGACCGTTGAGCAGGCTCGCGAAGGCGGCACCCGTAGACGTCACCTGGTTGACGATCAGATTCGCTGTACGGCCGGAGAGATTCGGATTGGCCTGCACATCGCCGCCTGTGAGCGACGTGCCGGACATCAGGCTGTTGTTGAGGATCAGCCCGACAGGATCGATGTTAAAGCTCTGATACTGGTTCAGCGAAATGCCTGCCGCGTTAGGCGCAGTGATGTTGACTACGGGCACACCACCGTTCGCGCCGGTGCTCTGCGTGATCTTCGGCTGGAAGGAAATTGGCGCGGTCGGGTCAACGATAGGCGCGGCCTGCGCCTCCTGCATCGTGAAGCGAACGCGCAAGCCGGCAAGATCCTGAATCTGCTGCCACGCTTCGTCGTCCAGGCGCGTGCTTCCCGCGGCAAGCACGCCCGCGGCGTCGCGGCTCTGCTCGAACGTGATGGACAGCGGTCCGGCGAAAAGCGTCAGCGCGACCAGTGCCGAAACGGCGCGCTGCCAGACGCGATACGGGCGCACAGATGTCGGCATCGACCAACGTTCGCGCGCGGACTGCATGCCGCGTTCGTGCCGCTCGTCGTGGGCGAGACGGTTCTGTTCGAGTTGTCGTAAAGCGTGGCGCGTTGACGCGTTCATGATGCTCTCGTCTTCTTCTGGTTTTTCACTCGCGGTACTTCTCCGCCGGCCCGGGCACTCCGACCCGAAACGGCGTTGCAGCGGATTCACCCCGACCGCTGCGCGCTCCAAAGAGCGAGGTTCTACTGCTGCTGAATCTTTGCGTTCTTCATCAGATCTACGACGACCTGCGCGGTCGCTTTCTGCAGCGCGACCTGCTCAAGCTGCTTGCGCAGTGCGTCCTTGATCTGGTCGTACTGCGGAACCTGCGTCGCGCGTTTTTCGTCGACACGCAAAATCCAGAATGCGTCGCCAACCTGCACCGGCGTGCTCGACACCCCGCCCTGCGGCAGCTTCACCAGTGCTTCGGCGAGCGACTGCGGCCAGCTCTGTGTGTTTCCCGGCTGGATCGGCGTCTTGAATGAAATCCAGTTCAGCGCGCCACCCTGAGCGGCGCCTGGCGCCTGGCTGTACTGCTTCGCGAGTTGCGCGAAATCAGTACCCTTCTTCAGTTGCGTGAGTACCGTTTGCGCCGTATCCGCGTCCTTCACGGCAATGGCGCTGGGCTTGTACTCGAACTCGCCGAGCGTGGCGACGATCGCGTCGTACTTCGCTTTCACTTCCGCGTCGGTCACAGGTGCGGGCTTCACCTGATCGCGCAGATAGGCCGCTGTCATCGCTACGGCCTTCGCCTGTTCGACCGCCGCCATCACCTGTGGGCGCGACTCGTAGTGCTGTTTTTCCGCAGCCTGGCGGAACAGTTCGCGTGCAATCAACTGGTTTTTTATCGACGCACGCAATTGAGGCGTGTCCGGTGCATTCGAGGCGCGCACCGCATCGTCGAGCTGCGTCTGGGTGATGATCACGTTGTTTACACGCGCGACTGCATTCGGGGGCAGCGGGCCCGTCACGGCCTCGACCGTCTTCTCCGGCGATGGCTTCGACGACGGTTTGTTGGACGCGTGCGCGAACGGCATGCTCACAACGAGACCCGCCGCGGCAAGCATCGCGAGCAGGGCGGCGTTGCGAATCGTGACTGCGATCGGGCGATGTTTCATGAGAACCTCGTTAAAGTGACCAGTTGAGTGTGGCGAGCAGCACGGTGGCTTTCTTTCCGAGTGCAGCCGGTTGGAGCAAGGCCTGCCCGAGCAGCACCTCGCTGGTGACGGTTTGCGCTTTGTAGCGCCATTGCGCGCGTGCGCCGATGCCTGTGCCAATCAACGTCGGCCAGCCGCCTTGCGCGACCAGATGAGATTTGCCGCCGTCGAGGAACACATATGGTTCGAGCCGCGCGTCGTGCCAGGCAGGTACGTTCTGCCAGGCCGCCTCGTTACGCAGATAAAAACCGCTGTCACCCGCAATGCCGCCTTCGGTGAAGCCGCGCACCGAGTCCATGCCGCCGAGGAAGATCTGTTCGTTGCCGAATAGCGCGACGCGGCTGTACTGTCCGCGCAGGGTGCCGCGATAGGTCCATTGCGTGCCCGCCAGTGTGCCGAGCGCGATCTGCAGCGTGGCCGTCGCGTCGAGCCGCGTGAACTGGCTGTGCGCCTCGACCTCATCAATGCCGGGGCTGTCGTGGCTCGCCGAAAGCCAGGGCAAACCTTGCGACACGCCGACGTCCCAGGTGGCAGCAGCGCCCTGCTCGTTCGCCACGAAACGGCGCAAGCCATTCAGTCCGATGCGCAATACCGTGAGGTCCTGCGGCGACAGTTCGATACCGTTCAGACTGCGCTCGGTGCGCATTTTCGTGAGCGTGACGTCAACGCTTGTGCGGCCCGCGCGTGAACGGCTCAGCACATCGTTCCAGCCGAGGATCTGGCTGAACGTGCGGCCCTGAAGCAGAGCAACATCGCCAATGGCCTGCTGATATTCCGAGAGTGACGTCGTATAGCTGAAAGTCTGATAGCCGTAGGGCGCCGCAGCAGAAAACACCACTGCGTTGCTGTCCTGCGTGCCCACGAAGTTGAACGACAGCGACTCCTGCAGACCGATCAGGTTGTTCGCCTGCACGCCGGCGCGATAGCGCAGCGTGCCGGTCTGCGAGCTGCCATAGTTGTCGATGCCAAGATCATAGTAAACGCGGTCGCCATAGTGGTTCGTGATGGCCACGACCGAATCGCCCGGCGTCTCGCCCGGCAGGATCTGGATTTCAGCCTGGTTGCGGCGCAGCCGGTTGATCTGGTCCACGCCCTGTTCGAGATCGGGCAGGCGCAGCACGTCCCCAACGCTGTCGCCGAACGACCACGCGGTACCTGCGTCGGTCAGCAGGCCCCCGCCGTGTGTCCTGTACCAGGGCTCGTCGCGCTCGCGCGGACGCAGCGGATGGCCATTTAGCGTAAAAGCCGAAACCTTGCCGTCAACGATGTTGATCCTGAGCGTCCCCGACGCGAGGTTCTGCGCGCCGAGGTAGGCCCGCGTCGTGATATAGCCCCGCGCGATGAATGCTTCGGTCACGCGGCGCAGCAGCAGGTTGATGCGGTTGCGGCCCAGCTCCTTGCCGATGAAGGGCGCGGCGATCGTATCGAGCTCGCGTCGGCCGAGCACCGTATCACCAACAAATTCGACGTGGTCGATTCTGAACAACGGCGCCACGTCCGGCAGTGTTTCAACATCCGCGCCTTCGGGCAGATTGACCACGGTGGGCTGCTGCACTTCGATCTGCGCAGGCGCCTGCTGGATTTCCTCGCGACGCTGGCGGTCGCGCTGCTCCTGAAGCAGCCGTTGCGCCGGGTCCTGTTCCGCGCGCATCGGCACGCCTAACGGAACGCCGCCGAGTGCCGGGAGATTCGGCAAGCCTGGCGGCACCGTTTGCGTCCAGGCTCTGGCCGACGCCGTACCGGCGAGTACGGCCAGCGCGCAGCGCGCGAGGCAGTGCACGTGGCGCTTTGCCCCCTGCCCTGCCGGTCGCTCCATGGGCCGCCTGCTGGTGCGCTTCATGGTGCGATCTAGAGCCCGAACCATGATACGAGCCCGATGTGATTGTGATTGCCGACCGTCACCGGTGCGCGGTATGGCGCGCGGATGGTGTTCACACCGCCTGCGGCCTTGATGCCGCCAGGCGCGTTAAAGGCGCCGCCCTCTATATCGGCCTCTCCAGTCAGTTCAACCTGCCCAGTGCCGCCGGTGAAGACGCCCCCTGTGTCTGCCGCAAAAATCGCCGACCATGAATTGCCGAACCAGGCCTTCAGATCGTGGTTGCGGTTGATCGCGCTATAGCCGAGCACAGCCTGAGCGAGCGTCTTGGGCGCGTCCAGTTTCAGCACGTTGAGCGCGAGGACAGTACCGCCCGTGTTCGTGATCTGCGTGCCTGCCTTCAGCGTGATGTCCTGTGATGCTTCGATGACGCCACCGAACGTCTGAACGCTGCTTGACGACGACGAACTGCAGAAGAAAAAGCACGTCTGCCGGTATGAGGCCTGGCCAGTAAAGACGCCTTGCGTCAACAACTGATTGCGCGCGGTGATCGCGATGGAACCGCCATTTGCGAGAATCGAGCCGCCGATATTTGCCACGTTGGCGCCTGAAATCGTCAGCTTGCCGTCGTCCGCAGTGATGTAGGAGAGCTTCGAGGGATCGGCGATTGCACCGTAATCCACATCGAAGCCGTTCTCGCGGTGCTCGACAAAAATGAGGCGCCAGCTGCGATCTGAATAGCCAACCGGCGCGCCGCCGTTCGTTCCCGCGGAATGATCGACGATGTTGTTGACGTCGCCGCCAGCGGTGATCGTCAGTGCCTTATTGGACAGGATGCGGGCGTTCTGGTTGGTCACGGAGCCGCCGGCGGTGACCGACACGTCACCGGCCACGCCGAATAGAACCGCGAGCTTGCTTTCCGCAGTCGAGTGGTTCCAGACGTTCCCCGTCGCTTTCAGTGTCACGGCGCCAAGCGATGCGCTGTCGAGCGTGTTGGTCTGCTGGCCCTGGATAAGTGAGCCGAAGTTCGTGATGTCTCCGGTGCTTGTCAGCACTACACCGCTGTTGGTCGAGGCCACCACGGACTGCGCCGTGGCGTCCTGCGTCAATGCGATCCCCGCACCGCTGATATTGATACCTGTCGCGGCAAGCAGACTGCTGCCCGTCAGCGACACGGCGCCGCTCGCAGCGAGTGTGGCCGAACCGTTGTTCGTTTTGAGCTTCGTGTCGGTCAGCGCAATGCCGTCCTGAACCTGCAGATCGAGATTGTTCTGCGCGGTAAGCGTGGTGTTGGAAAACTGCACCGAACCGTTGGAGGACAGCGTGAAGTCGCCCAGCGTCGCATTCATCGGTCCGGCGCTGCGTACGCCTGGGCCTTTGTCAGTAACGATCAGTTGGACGCGGCCGCTCGTCAGACTGCCGGCTGCCGTAATGTCGATTGCAAAAGAGTTTGCGGTGGCGGGCATTGCCGAGGAATTCAGCGTGAGCCAGTCGTTGCCGTTGTCGGTGGGCGACACGGCGGTGTTTAACGTGACGTTGCTCGTGCCCGCTACCGCGCGTATCGCAGCGGTTTGCGACGTGAAGGTGTTCGCGAGCGGCCCGTTGATCTGCAGGTTCTTCGCGATCAGGTCAAGACCGATCAGTGCGCCCGTCAATCCCTGTGGGCCAACCACGATCGTCCCCGTGCTCGTGTCCAGCACAATGTCACGCTCGGGCAGTCCGGCTACCGGCACGGTGTCCTTGAAACTGACGTGACCGGTGGTCAGCGCCACCCGGCCGGTGTTCACGAACGAGCCGCCGTTCACCGTAATGCCATTGGGATTGGCCAGTATCACATTGGCCCGCGACCCGAGTACATCGATACGGCCACTGATAATGCTTGGATTAGTACTTGTGACCTGATTGACGATGGTCCGGGCATTAATGCCTACGTTATTCAGCGAAGCGCCGGCGGCATCGACACTGAAATTCGTATAAGTGTTGTTTGATACGCCGGCAAATGCTGGGGCAATATTAACGGTTTGGTGGCCATTTGTGGCAGTGGAAACCGTAGTTGCAGTTGCACCGTCGACGACAATGCCTGCCGCACTGGCCGTTACCGGAACAGCAGCAAACATTAAGATAAGAAAATGCGCAGCGCGAGCAATCGCGCGCCGACTCCCGAATTGCGGGTGTCGTAGACAATACCGGCCTTTCATGCAACCCCGTCCGACGGACTCTCTCGTTTGGTTTTTATAGGGCGGGTTCTATGGGACCCATGCGCCCGTATTACGAATGTCGGCCTGACCAGAGAAAACTTTAGTAAGTTATGGGATATTTTTTTATTACTTTTTCATTACAGCATCGATATAGAAGCGAAGAAATGAACTGCCCCTTTATCGATTATCCATTCCGCATAATTCTGATCTTTCGTTCGGATTGCGCGCTTAGCATGTCGACGACTGCCCGCAACCTCTGAAGCGAGACGAAGCGAATCATCACTGGACGCAAGGCATGTCCTAACTGAAGTCTCAGTCGATGCGGCGATGCTTCAACGGGCGCTCGCTCTGAGGAACGCGCCCGACAGTCCTCATGAGGCCGCCGTCTGCCGACACCGCCAGCGCGGGATGATTCTGAGCTGCCGATCAGGGCGTCTCCAGGCGGGAATTTAAAATCTCTCGCGCTGAATTTGTAATCTACTGATGGCGCGGCCCACACCCATCCTGGATACCAACACCCAGAGATCCATCGAATCTCGTCTTCCATAAAGCAGGAACTTAAGCGAACTATAAAGTGCAGATATGTGCACGAACGACGAGTTAACCGCCGGGTGGCGACTCTGGTTCAGGCCGTGCGCTTCGGCAGCTTCACGCAACATTGCCGCGAAGCCTGCCGCATCCATCACGCCTGGTAGTCGCTCGATGATAGTTCTGACAGCCGCTAGAACCGGAGCGCGGCGAACAAGCTCGTTCATCTCTGCCTCCATACCGGCATCCCGCTCGAAAAGAGAGTCATAGAAGAACCCAAGCGCTGGCCGGAAATCGCTCCATTTACCCAGAACCTTTCGTGGACGCGCGGGGTTCGCACGCTGGGTCGCCAGTACGTCAGCCAGATATCCGGAATCATCCTGCCAGAGCTCGCATAGCTCCCTATCAAAATCTGTCGCCCACGCCAGGCCTTCTGCTACGAGTCGATCAATCGGTTGCTCGACGAAGTAACTCCTTGAAATGCTCTCCAGTTTTTCCAGATCGAGCAATGCACCGCTTGCGCCAAGGTCTTTGAGGCTTAGAGGAAAATCGTCGAGGGAGGCGGCTTTGTTCACCTTCCTCCAACCCTCAAATCGCGAAGTTGCGACCGTAAGCAGATACGCCTTAACCGCGTCGGCGGGGAAGCCTGCGGCCAGATAGAATCGCGCGTCAGCCGGCGGCTAATCAGCAAGCGGATTGCAGGTGACAAATGACGGTTCACTTCTTGCCTGAAATCAATTTCAACGCTTGCCCTGCTGCAGAGAGATATAACGCCTTACTTCGGACCGATATCTTCAAGCGACCGTCCGTTGCGAGGGTGGAACTTTGAGAATCCTGGATACGTTCATTGACATCTTGGTCGCCGTGTCTGTCGACAAACCGGATCAATTGACAAATCGTCGATCGGCGCAAGACGCTGGATTGTCGGCAGTCGAGGCCGATCGTCAAATGACCGTATATGGACTCCTCCTCGTTTGCAAACACGTCGCCTTTTAAGCTCAGGATCGATCGCTCACGTATATCCGGTCTGTTGCAGCTATGCCTCTATGAGGCAAGGACCCTGATGGGCTATTCGCGCGCTGACTCCCAATCGCTTGTACGGGCTCGAAGCCTCGGTCATTCGCGGGTTTGATCAGCGCCGGTTCGACCTGTTGGCCATCGTGCGGCTTGTTTTGCAATCGTAGTGCAAGGTACTGCTGGGTACTTACGACTTCAATATGCTGCAAGTTCCGGTTGATAGTCCGTTCCCCGGGTAATCATGGCCCAGGCGATGCGGGCGGTCTTGTTTGCGAGCGCTACGGCGGCGATGTTTGAATGTCGCTTGCCAGCGATGCACATGACCCACAGGCTGAGTGCATCGGTGCGTCGTCTGGCCATCTGGATCATCGCCCGTGCACCGTGAATTAGCAGACAACGCACGTAGGCATCACCTCGTTTGCTTATCCCGAGCAGCCGCTCCTTGCCCCCTGAACTGCTTTGTTTTGGCGTCAGCCCGAGCGATGCAGCCATCTGTCGGCCATTAGCAAAGTGTCTGGCATTGCCCACGGTAGCAATTAACGCCGTCGCCACCATCGGACCAACACCACGCAGCTGTTGCAAGCGCCTGGCAACCGGATCGGACGCAGCAATTTCGGCAATTTCACTGTCTAGCTCGTGAATGCGGTCGTCCAGCGAACGCAGATCCTCCCACAGGCCCACAAGCAGACGCCGGAAACGATCGCTCAGACCGCAGTTAATGTCTTCCAGCCAAACCGGAACCGCACGGCGTAACTGGGCAATCTCCCTTGGCGCCACGATGCCGTACTCCGACGTCAGACCGCGGATCTGGTTCGCCTTGGCGTTCCGCTGCTCCATCAATCCTGAACGGACCCGGTGAACTGCCTGCACATTTTGCTGCTCGATCGTTTTAACCGCGACGAATCGCATGGCCGGCCGGCTCATCGCTTCACAAATTGCCTCGGCATCGTTTGCATCGTTTTTGTTACT
>NZ_JAVDVL010000008.1:0-342769 GCF_031456815.1 Paraburkholderia strydomiana | reverse complement strand
GACATTTTGGAATCCTACTAAATGTCTCGACGAGGCCCCCCTTTTCCAGTGAGGGCTCGCCTCTGCATTATCAAATCGATCCCGACCGGCGTACAGATGAAAACTGTCGCAGTTTTGTAAAACAAAATCGGGATAGGTCTTACGCATAACCAGCTAACGGATTGACTGACGCTGGACAGAACCAGATCGTCCGCAAGATAGGGAAAGGCATGAAAAAACGCCCGCGCGAGGCGGGCAGCAGTAACTATCGGGGGAAACGGGGGACGTCACATAGCGCTCATCATCGCGCCGCTGCTGCCAGTGGGTCGCACCATGGGACGCAACCGACCAGCGATCCAACGGGTGAGCAGGTTCGACGCTAAGTGGGACGACAAGCTTCAGCGAACTGCGGGTGCGACCTACCACCAGTTCAACCGATCAGAGTGTGTGGCAACTTCAGTCAACGGCGTTGGGTCTGCACGTGGAACGACGACGGAAACGTCTTACGCTCAATCGTACTGTGCCAGCCAAAGCGAAAACTTATCCCCAGTTTTTGTTCAAAACCCTGTGGACAACCTCAGCAAACCCACACCAAGTACTTGATGGCACACTGCAATCCCGCGCCGTCTCCGCAACACTCAGCCGGAGACGGCATCGCTGGGAAACAGCCCCTCACCGTACTCCATCCTTCCGCCGCAGCGACTCCGGCAACCCGCGCAGCACGATCAACGCACAAATCACACTCATCGTACCGATCACATACAACGCGGGCGTCGTGCTGCCGGTCAGATCCCGCACGCGTCCAACCATGATCGGACTCACGATCCCCCCGAGCTGACCCAGCGTATTGATCAACGCGATGCCGCCAGCCGCGCCCGCCCCAGTCACCAGTTTAGGCGGCAGTGCCCAGAACGCCGGGATGGATGCCACCACGCCTGCGCCCATCACGGCCAACGCGACGATCAGGAAGCCCGTCTGCTTGTCGAAGAAACCCGCGGCAAAGAAGCCGATTGCCGACATCACAAGCAGCCCGAAAACGAACTTGCGCCGCTCGCCGGTTGCGTCGGACAGGCGCCCCACCACCACCATGCAGATCGCGCCGCATACATAGGGCACCGCCGTGAGCAAACCGATCAGCGTCGGATTGTGGGTGCCGGCCACGCGGATCAGATGCGGCGTCCAGAAATTCAATCCATACGACGCAACCTGAATCAGAAAGTACACGAGACCCAGCGTGAGAAAGCCTGGCGTCCTGATCGCGCCGAGCAGCGAATGACCGGTGTCGGGATGACGGCTTTGCTGCGCGATCTGCTCAGACAGATACGACTTTTCTGCGGGAGACAGCCAGCTCGCGTCCTCAATGCGGTCCTTCAATATCTTCAGCACGAGATAGCCGAGCAGCACGCACGGTAGGCCACCGAGCAGGAACAGCCAGTGCCATCCGGGCATACCGAGCACGCCGTTCATATGCCCGATAACCAGGCCGGCAAGCGGCGCACCGACCAGCCCCGAAAATGCCGACGCGAGAAACAGCATCGACGTAATACGCCCACGATAGCTCGGCGGAAACCACAGCGTGAGGTAATACAGCACGCCGGGAGCGAAGCCCGCTTCCATTGCGCCGATCAGAAAACGCAGTCCGTAAAACTGCCATTCGGTATTGACGAAAACCATCGCCGCCGTGGCGAGTCCCCACGAAATCATGATCCGTGCAATCCAGCGCCGCGCCCCGACCTTATACAGGAACAGATTGCTTGGCACTTCGAACAATACGTAGCCGATCACGAACAGGCTCGCGCCAAGACCATACGCGGTGTCGGATAACCCGAGATCGCTTTGCAACTGAAACTTGGCGAAGCTGATATTAATGCGGTCGAAGAACGCAAACAGATAGCAAATCATGATGAGCGGCATCAGCCGCCATGCCACTTTGCGGATAATGGCCGCCGCGCCGTCCGCGCTTTGCTCGCGGCCGCCGGTTGCGATTGCGCCCAGGTCACTCATGTTCGTCTCCAATGCCGGATTCGGCGCTGCCGTCCGGTCGTTTAGTGGATCAAGGAAAGTTAGATTTGCAGCACGTAGTCCGGCACGGGATGCAGGTCGCTGTTGCGTCCGGCCTTCGCCACCTGCCCGGGTACGTCATGGCCGAGCAGATCCGGCAGTGCCCGCGACAACGCGAGCAGCTTCTCCAGATCGATGCCGGTCGGAATGCCCATCTCATCGCACAGATTCACGAGGTCTTCCGTACAGATGTTGCCGGATGCACCCGGCGCGAACGGACAACCGCCAAGGCCGCCCAACGCGGCGTCGAAACGACGTGCGCCGGCCTCATACGCAGCCAGCACGTTGGCAAGCCCAAGTCCGCGCGTATTGTGAAAGTGGAGCGTGAGCGCGGAAGGCGTCACGCGTTCAAGCACCCGCGTTACGAGCCGCGTCACCTGGCGCGGATTCGCCATGCCGGTCGTATCCGCGAGCGTGATGCCCTGTATGCCCATCTCGCGATATGTATCGACAATGCCGACCACGCGGTCCTCGTCGATCGTGCCTTCAAACGGACAGCCGAACGCAGTCGCTACGGAAGCGTTGAGCAATACGCCCGAATCTTTGACATGACGCACGATGTCGCCAAACGCCGTCAACGACAACTCGCAACTCATGCGCATATTCGCGCGGTTGTGCGTCTGACTTGCCGACATCACGAGGTTCAGTTCATCCGCCTTCGCAGCCAGCGCGCGCTCGGCGCCCTTGAGGTTGGGCACCAACGCGACATAGATCACGCCCGCATGGCGCTCGATCTGCTGAAACACCGCCTCGCCATCGCGCAACGCCGGAATCGCTTTCGGCGATACGAACGAACCGGCCTCGATCCGCGTGAAGCCCGCCGTCGAAAGCGCGTTGATCAACGCGATCTTGTCGGCGGTATCGACCCAAGTGGGTTCGATCTGCAAGCCGTCGCGCGGCGCGACTTCCTGGACAATCAGTTTGTCGGCAGTTTTGGTGTCCATGACACCGTTCGATGCTCGGCTCATTGCACGGCTCCTTCGCGGCGAAGCCGCTCGATTTCTTCGGTTGCAAATCCGAGTTCGCTCAGCACGCTGCCGGTATGTTCGCCAAGCGTGGGACCTTGCCAGCGCACTTCCCCCGGCGTGTCCGACAGCTTCGGCACGATGCCCGGCATCTTCACCGATGCACCGCCAGGCAGTTGCGCCTGCAACAACATGTCACGCGCCTGGTAGTGCGGATCGGACACGATGTCCGCGACTGAATAGATGCGTCCCGCAGGCACTTCGGCGAGTTCCAGCGCGGCCAGCACGTCGTTGGTGGAATGGTGCGAGGTCCATGCGGCGATGGCCTCGTCCAGCATCGCGCAATGCCTGGCGCGGCCGTCGTTGTGAGCTAATGCCGGATCGTCGGCGAGATCTGCGCGGCCGATCGCCTGCATCAGCCTCCGGAAAATCGGGTCGCTGTTGCCTGCAATCACCACGTACCCGTCGTCTTCCGTGGGATACGTGTTGGACGGCGCAATGCCGGGCAAGGCGCCGCCGCTCCGCTCGCGAACGTGCCCGAGCAGGTCGTACTCGGGCACGAGGCTTTCCATCAGATTGAAAACGCTTTCGACGAGCGACACATCGACCACCTGGCCTTCTCCCTGTCCCGTCTTCACGCGAAGCAAGGACATCAACGCGCCGATCACGCCGTGCAGCGACGCGAGCGAATCGCCGAGACTCACGCCGACGCGCGCCGGCGCGCCGTCCACTTCGCCCGTCGTGTAGCGGATGCCGCCCATCGCTTCGCCGATTGCGCCGAAGCCCGGCCTGTCGCGATACGGACCAGACTGTCCATAGCCGGAGATACGGACCATCGTCAGTTTGGGGTTGATCGCGTGCAGCACGTCCCAGCCGATGCCGAGCTTTTCGAGCGCGCCCGGACGCAGATTTTCGATGATGACATCGGCCTCGGCCGCGAGCCGCTTCACGATCTCGACGCCATCCGCCGATTTGAGATTCACGCAAACCGACTTTTTGTTGCGCGACTGCAGATACCACCAGAGCGAGGTGCCCTCGTGCAGCTTGCGCCATTTGCGAAGCGGATCGCCCGTTTCAGGCGCTTCGATCTTGACCACGTCGGCGCCGAACTCGGCCATGAGGCGCGCGGCGAACGGCGCGGCAATGAGAGTTCCGATCTCGACGACGCGGATACCCTGAAGGGGTCCACTCATGTGCTGTCTCCATAGCAGTTTTCTGTTGAGAGACAGCTTGCAGGCATGCCGCGGCGGCGTCCAACCGCAATTCGCCAACGACCGTTCGCGAACGGCGAACGCTCCCGCGAGGCGCGGATTAAGTCGCCGCGGTTCGCGCGTTGTCCTTTGCTTCCACCGAACGCAGATGCTCGAACAGCAGACGGCTCACCGGCGACAATGCATCGACGTCGCGCACGACCAGCACGAGGCTGCGTTCCGACCACTCGTCTTCGAGTGGCGCACCGACCAGTCCAAGCGGGCGGCCCATGAGTTCATAAACCTTTTGCGGCAATACGCCGACGCCCATGCCTGCCTGTACCATCCGGCAAACCGCGTCGAAACCCGGCACATGGATTCGCAGCCGCAATGGCTTGCCGGCCTGGCGCGCGGCCATATGCGTGCGCGCGTTGATGGAACTCGCGGCGTGCAAGCCGACGTGATCTCCGTCGAGCGTTTCGGCGAACGCAACGCTTTCGCGCGTAGCCAACGGATGATCGTCGCGCATCACGAGCACGAGCGAATCATGACGATAGTGCTCGACGTGCAAGTCGCGCGTGTCAGCGTCGCCGGAACATATGCCTAGATCGGCCAGGCTGTCGTCCACCGCTTCGACCACGCCACCGCTCGGCCGCTCTTCCAGATCGAGCTTCACACGCTCGTGCTCCAGCTGGAACGCGCGTAAATCTTCGGGCAAGAATTCGACGATCGCCGACAGATTCGCCATCATTCGCACGTAACCACGCACGCCGCTCGCGTGTCCCGCGAGTTCAATGCCGATGTTTTCGATGTCGCGCATCACGCGCCGTGCGTGATGCAGCAGCGTTTCGCCGGCCGGCGTGAGCGTCATGCCGCGCGCGTTGCGCTGGAACAGCGTGGCGCCGACCGCCTGCTCCAATTCGAGCAGGCGCTTGCTCGCTGCCGAAACGGCAATCGCCTCGCGCTCCGCGGCGCGCGTGAGCGTGCCTTCCTCGTAGACGGCAAGGAACAGTTGAAGGGTCGTAAGGTCGAGCTTACGAAGAAGGTTCTTGATCACCATGGTGCGGCGCCGGCAGTTCAGTCAGTGCTAATCATCCCACATGCAGCCGCGCAGCCCGAGCCCTGAATTGTCGTGGTGAGATCGCCCAGCGGCAACGCGGGCATTCATGGCCATGAGAAGAGTCTGTGATTGTGCGAACCAACAGAGCCGCTTGCCGTGCAGCGCTAAAGCGCGTTTGGTATGCTGGATCGCCGGTCATTTCGCGGGGCGCCATGGTCGTTCCCTCGGCCTCAGTATTCACCAACGCGCTTGTTGCGATAAGCGCCGCGACCGGTCGAACGCGGCCAACCGCACAGCGTTGGCTGCCAAGGCTCGCAGTTCGCCCATCGTCAAAGGAATCATTCGATGCCCACCGTCGCGATAGCGATTTTCCCCGGCGTGCAGGCGCTCGACGTCGCCGGGCCTGTCGATGTGTTCTCGGAAGCGAACCGCTTCGTCACGCCACAGGAGCGCTACGAGGTCACACTGCTGAGCGCAAAGCAAGCGCCGCTGCGCGCGTCGAACGGCATGACGTTAATCGCCGACGCCACGTTCGATCACGCTCGCGAGCCATTCGATCTCGCGTTGGTCGCGGGCGGCCCTGCACTGCCCGAAGGCGAGCCGCCCGCTGCACCGCTGCTCGACTGGTTGACCAACGTCGCGCCTCGATGCGCGCGTTACGGTTCCATTTGCACCGGCGCTTTCGCGCTTGGACATGCGGGCCTGCTCGATGCACGCAACGTCACCACACATTGGCAACATGCGGCCCAACTCGCTGCGCAGTTTCCCGAAGCGCGCGTCGATTACGACCGCATTTATTTGCGCGATGGCCAGCTGGTGACGTCGGCGGGCGTGACTGCGGGCATCGATCTGTCGCTCGCACTCGTCGCCGAAGACCATGGTTCGCACATTGCACTCGCAGTGGCGAAGCGGCTTGTCGTATTCGCGCAGCGGCAAGGCGGTCAGTCGCAATTCAGCCCATACCTCACGGCACCCGCCGACGAAACATCGCCGGTCGCAAAAGTCCAGGCGCATGTCATGGAGCGCATCCACGAAAGCTTTACGGTCAAAGAACTGGCCGACGTCGCCGGAATGAGCGCCCGTAATTTCGCGCGCGTGTTCGTGCAGGAAACGGGCGTGACGCCGCATGAGTTTGTCGAGCGCGCGCGTGTGGATGCAGCGCGCAAGCTGCTGGAAAGCAGCGGCGCTGCGCTCAAGACGATCGCCTACGATTGCGGTTTCGGCACGGCCGAGCGCATGCGGATCGTCTTCATGAAAAGAATCGGCGCAACGCCGATGCAATATCGTGAGCGCTTTCGGGCCACCTGATCACCGTCGATGAGCGGCGCCGCTGCGCGCGCAAAACATGCGTGAGAAGATAACGTTCTGCTCAAGCCAACGCTCAAGGAACGACATGAACCCCTCTTCTCCGATTCGCGCGATCGTCACCGGACACACGCGCGGCCTTGGCGCGGCGCTCGCTGAACAACTGCTTGCACGCGATATCGCGGTGCTCGGTCTATCGCGCTCGCGTCATGCATCGCTCAAACAGCGCTTTCCCACGCTGCTAGAAGAAACCGAACTCGCACTTGCCGATACAGCACGCGTTGCTGAATGGCTGGCCACCGATGCTTTGCGCGCATTCGTCAGCGGCGCAGAGACTGTCCTGCTGATCAACAACGCGGGCATGGTGCAGCCAATCGGTCCGATCGAAGGGCAGGACGTGGTGGACATCGCGACTGCAGTCAGCCTCAACGTGGCAACGCCGCTAATGCTCGCGAGCGCACTCGCCGCCGCAAGCCCGCACGCGAGCGATCGGCGCATCGTGCATATTTCGAGCGGCGCGGCGCGCAACGCTTACGCCGGCTGGAGCATCTACTGCGCGACGAAGGCGGCACTCGATCACCATGCGCGCGCCGTCTCGCTCGACGCGAACCGCGCGTTGCGCATCTGCAGTCTTGCGCCTGGTGTGATCGATACGAACATGCAGGCAGAGATTCGCGGAACCGGCGTCGAACAGTTCCCCATGCGTGAGAAGTTCGAGGACCTCAAGCGCACCGGTCAGCTTTCCACGCCCGAGCAATGCGCGGCTCAGTTGCTCGACTACGCACTTAGCGATGCATTCGGTGAAACGCCGGTGGCCGACATTCGCGAAATCGCGAAGTCGGCTTGACGTGTAGCTGGCATCGTAGCTCCCGAAAAACCTCACCTTTGCGTGCATGCGGCGATGATTCCCGTGGCTTTGCGACGAAGTCATCGCGCGAATCACGCTCTTTATTCGGGGATTTTTGCCCGTTGCTTCGCTTCTTGCCGATGATTCGGAGGCGAAGCTCGCGCTCCCGAAAAACCTCACCTTCGGTACGAAGCGATCAACACTTCGCAGCTGGCGGCGTTTTCCGAACTCCCGAAAACACTCACCTTTCGCAGTAAGGGACAGGCTGCAAAGCCATACTGGGCGGGGCACCGGTTGCCCGAAACAGACGATTCCCGAAAACTCTCACCTTTCGGATGCGCAAACGATCTGGATACCCAGGTAAGACGCCGTAGCACGCGATTCGATACAGAAGGACTCGTCGGCGGCGAATCGTGCGACTACATGAACGGTGAGGCGGTTTGAGTCTGGCCGCTCACGGTCGATGCAACGTCCTAACCCCTCCCGAATTCCCTCACCTTTGCGCGGGCGACACGCGACGGAGAGCTCTCTTGCATTACCGCGTCGGCTGGACGTCTAGCGAATTTTTGCGGTTTTTGCAGCAAGAAGCGGAGCTAGCCGAGCGTTTCGAGCCGCCGCCGACTCGCTCCCGAAAAGCCTCACCTTTGCCCTCGCGGTCGTGCATCAACTCGCGGTCGTGCATCAACTCGCGAGCTTGCGAAACGTCTCGAGAACCGCGTCGCCCTTAAACGGCTTCACGATCCAACCTTTGACACCCGCCGCCTTGCCGCGCTCTTTCATCGCCGGGCTGCTTTCCGTTGTGAGCATGATGACGTTGACCGTCTTGTTCGCGAGTTCGCCGCGAATCTTTTCGACCATAGTGAGACCGTCCATGTTCGGCATGTTGACGTCGCTGATCACGAGCTTGATGCCTGGACTAGCCTTCAGTTTCGCGAGGCCGTCTTTGCCGTCCACCGCGGTGTCCACGTCGAGACCATTCTTCTTCAGAAAGCCGGCCACTTCGTCGCGCACCGTGCCTGAGTCGTCCACTACCAGAATTTTCGACATATCTTTCCCTTCATCAATCCGTCAGAGATCAAAACAGCTCCAGCTCACCGCTGGTTTCTTCAATGGCGCTCGTGTCTGCAACAAAATCGAGAGGCGCATACGCGCAAACGCATAGCGTCGCCCCAAGCCGCGCGGTGCCGCCGAGCATCACCGAATACGAAGACAGCAGCGCCGGCTTCAACTCATGCAGATGCGGCAGGCAATGCGCGCTCAGCACGTACGGCGTCGACATGCCGAGGTCCGGGAAGTAGCGCAGCAGTTCCTGATTGATCGCGCCGCAACACAGATTGCAGATTTCCAGGAACGCGTCCTGAAACGGCCGCTCGTCGGCTTCCTTCAGGTAGTACGCGCGCGTGCTGTCGTTTTCGTCGAAATGAAGAATCAGCAGCAGCCTGAACACGATCGACGAAATGGTCAGTACGACGACCTGTGTGCCGTGTGCCGTGCCTGTGTCGGCTTGCGCGATCGGGACGATCTCGCACTGGTCGTCTGGACTCAGCGGCAAGCGCGCCTGCGCGGCCTTGCGAAATATGCGCTCGAAGCTGTCCTTGGCGTGGGCCGTAATCACGCGGACACCTCGTCCAGCTTCGAATGAAACTGACTGGCCATCGACTCCACACTGGCAAGCGACGCCGCAATCATCTTGCCGCCGGCCTGAATGTCCTGAAACGTGGAAGTCGTGGTCAAGTCGTTGCGATGCAGGCTGTCGCGATAGCTCTTCGACAATTCCTCGGAACGCGCGGCGAGCGAGCGCACTTCGCTCGCCACCACCGCAAAGCCGCGGCCGGCGGGACCCGCGCGTGCCGCTTCGATCGACGCGTTCAGCGACACGATCACCACATGCCGCACGATGGATGAGAGCTCCTGATTCTTCGCGTGCATGTCGTGGTTCTGCGTCATCAGCGAGATCATTTGCTCGTGCCAACGCTCGAACGCAGCGCCCAGGCTTTTCAGGCGCGCGGCTTCGCTGGCAAGTTGCCGCGCCTGCTGCGCCAACTGTTCCCTGTCTTCGGTAATGCTTTTGAGCGTCGCGCGCAATTCGTCGACGCTTGCCGATCGTTCCATCAATTCGGCGCGCAATTGGGCGGTCTGCGTTTGCAGCTCATGCTCGGCCCGCTCGCGCTCGTGTGCTGCTGCGTCGAGCGCGACGTGCCCGGCCCTGAGCGAATTGATCTGGGCTTGCGCGTCCGCACGCAGCCTTGCGGTCAGCCGCGTAACGTACAGCCGATGCGCGGCCACCCCGAGCAACGCGGTCGCGGCGCTGCCCGCCAGCGCCGCCAATAGATACTGTTGAATCACAACCATTCCTTGAATGACGCCGCGGCGTGCGGCGCAAAAAATGCTCAGCGCGTCACTGCGTCGACGCGAACTTCGCCGTCTTCGTTGCGCGACTCGGTGCCGAGCGTGTCGACGGCGGCGCTGTCCGGCAGACACACGATCGTTTGGAATTGGCGAAACGCCGCGCCTTTGTGATCGTCGGTGAAGCGCAGTTCGATGCTGCCGTTTTCGCGCTTCAGGAAGTCGCGCACGGCGTCCATGCCGACGCCGCGGCCCGACACTGCGGTGACGGTGTCCGCGGTCGAAAAGCCCGGACGGAAAATCAGCTCGGCGATGGCTTCGTCGCCCGGCGTTTCGTCGGGACCGATCCAGCCGCGCTCCATCGCAATGCCGCGAATGCGTTCCAGCGCGAGGCCGCGACCGTCGTCGCTGAGCGTGATCTGCAATGCGCCGCCATCCACGCCGACCTCGATCGAGATCGCGCCAGCCGGCGTCTTGCCTTTTGCGGCGCGGGCTTCGGCGGACTCAATGCCGTGATCCATCGAGTTGCGCAGCAAATGCATGAAGACGTTGTTCAGCGTGCCGGCCGACTTGCCACGCAGCCGGTAGCCGTTGTCGGCGATATGCACGGACGGCGCAGGCTTGCCCAATTCGCCTGCGAGCGACGGAAGCGAGCCCAACACGCCCGACAGCGCATCGCGGATGCTTTGGCTGCCGAGCGCGAGTAAATTGCGGCGCAGTGTCTTTTGCATCGCCTGGAGTTCGTGCAGTTCGCTTGCATTCGTCTCGTCGAGCAGACTCACGATGCGCTGCATCTCTTCCTTGTCGACCATCACATAGCGGCCCGCGTTGCCCGCGTCGTTTCGCTGCGCCTTGCCCTTTCGGCCAAGGCTTTGCTCGTTGATCGTCGCGTAACTTTCGATAGCCTCGCGCACACGCGTCAACTCCCGCATCAGATGCTCCTGATCCCACGGGCGATCCGTGTCGGGCTGTCGCAACTCGTGGTAGCTCTGCTCCGTTTCGTGAACGACATCGGTCAGATGCTGCAGGTTGTACGTGCGCGCATTGCCCTTGATGGTGTGCATATTGCGGAACAGCTCTGCAATCGCGGCGTGGTCGGCCTCCGAATGCTTGCGGATGATGCGCTCGTTCTCGCTAATAAATCCGGCCGAGCTCTCGATGAAGTGATGGAACTTCTCTTCGCTGACCGCCAGAATTTCGCCGATCATGTCGAGGCGCCGGCGCTGTTCGCTGGCTTCCGCAGCGAGCTTGCGCAACTCGGTCACGTCTCGCACGCAAAGCATCAAGCGGACAATGGTGTCGTCTTCGTCGGTAATTGCGGACCAGCTCAGGTCGAGAATTTTCACGCGGCCATCGGGCATGCGCTTCGAAATTTCGCCGACCAGCAAATGCTGATTGAACGCGAAGTTGATGCAGTCTTCGCCAAGGCACGCATGCGCGGCGGCGTCGACTTGCGACAACGCGTCGGCGCCCAGATCGGTGTCTGCGAACACGAGGTCCATGAGTCCGCGCCCGGCAATGTCCTTCGTCTCGAAGATGTCTTCCAGATACGCCGAGTACTCCGCATGGATCACGGCGCCGTCGATCACCGTCAGGATGCCCTGTTGCATGTTCTGCAACATCGCCTGGATGTCGGCGGTTTTCTGTTTGAGTTGCGCCGAGCTTTGCTGGATCTTCTCGATCATGCCGTTGAAGGCGACAATCGAATGGCCGATCTCATCGAGCCGCCCCACCGGCACGCGGCGCGTGAAGTCCTGGCTGGACGCGATCTCGCTCATCATGGCCTGCATGCGGCTGAGCGGCCGCGTGATCTGACGGTAGAGCAAAGCGCCGATCGAAGTCAGCAGAATAATCGCGATGCCGGTCACGGCAGCAATCGCGGTCGTCGTGGTCGCCAGTGTCGCGTTCAGCGTCGTGATCGCTTCGTCTTTCTCGCGGTTCTTCTCAACGCGCAGCGTTTCGACAATACCCTCGAGTTCATCTCGATACTGTGCGACGTTCGCAAACAGGTAGGCCTGCGCGAGTTCATTCTTGCCGTCGGCTTTCATTTTCGCCGTCTCGGCAATCGCGGAGAAGTAATTGTCGAGACTGTCGTTGGCCTGCGAAACGAGACCCTTCTGCGCGTGGCTCGCGGCGTCTTTCGCCTGCAAGGCGAGCGCCTGTTGGAGCGCGATTCTTTTCTTCTTCAGTTCGTCCTGCGCCTGCGCGACAACGGCGCCGTCGGGCGCGTAGACAAGCGTCATGGTCGCGAGCTGAACGTCCTTGACCTGCGATACAAGGTCGGCGGAAGCCAGCGCGCTGGGCACTACGCCTTCGGTGACCTTGCGCACTTCGGCTGCGCTGCCGCGCGTTTGATAGACGGCGTAACCGCCGATCGCCGACAACGCGACGAACATTAAAACAACCAATAGCGTAATGCGATGACGGATAGTCATGTGAACCCCGGGTTCTGGCCTTCGCGTCTGCCCTCGTTTGGAGCAGCGCGTTTTTTATGCGACATGAGATCTTGCTTGCAGCGCTGCCGAGTATTGCCGACCCGTGTTACTAAGCGATGACTACAGACTTAACTTCGCATTCGGAGCCGCAATTTTTAATTCTCAAGTTTTCGGCGGCTATGCCGTTGGGTGGCGTCCGTTGCGTTCGCGTGTCGACATTTACCAAACCGAAAGGCGGAAGGCGGAAGGCGGGATCGAGTCTGGGGCGCTCCCGAATATCCTCACCACATCGTTAAAGGTGCGCACAGCGGCGCGCCTACCTCACCTGTCGGACATAGGCGAGTCTGATAGTCAGGTACCTCCTGGAATCGCTCACCTTTGCGGCAACCTCCTGGAACTCCTCACCTTTGCGCGTGACGCCAGCTGACAACGCCGCGTGGGGCGCTCAACGGTGCGGCGTAAATCCTGGGACGACTCACCATTGCGGACATGGCATCGTCTCCTGGAACGTCTCACCTTTGTGTGCACAAGGTCAAAGGTGATGCCGTCTCCTGGAATTCCTCACCATCCTGGAATTGCTCACCTTTGACGGCGGTATGCCAACACAGGCTGCCGCCGTGCGACGCGTTATCTCGTCAGCTTGACGACATTCGAAAGCCCCGGTCCCGGCGACGAACCGAAGCTGTAAGTGGAGCGGCCGCTGCGCTTGGCCACATACATGGCGGCGTCCGCAACGTCTAGCAGTCCTGCGATGGTCTGAACCCGGTCGGGAAAGGTGGCGATGCCGATACTCACGCCAATCGCAAAACGACCGCCATACTCTTTGTCACCGACAGCGCGAACACTTGAAAGCAGACGGTCGGCGAGTTCCCTTAACTTCGCGTCGTCACCGCAATCCGTCGCGAGTAGAACGAACTCGTCGCCACCAACACGAGCGAGCATGTCGTTCTGTCGCGTCGCCGCGCGTAGCGATTCGGCGAGCCGACGCAGCAGTACGTCGCCGGCGCTGTGGCCCATCGCATCATTCACATTCTTGAAGCCGTCTATGTCGAGGTACAGCAGCGCGACGCGCTTAGCGGCGGCCGCATCGTTCGAAAGTGCGTCGATGGTGGAAAGCAGCCGGCGCCGGTTCGGCAGTCCCGTCAAAGTGTCCTGCGCCGCTTGCTGGTTGAGTGCGTTGGAATACGCATGCACCCTCGCGAACGCACGACGCTGAATATAGACCGTATAACCCATCAGGCAGCACACCAGCACAGCGATAGCAACTAGCGCAGCGCTTCCGAACATCAGGCGCTGGTGAGCGTCTTCTGTCGCCACCCTTCGTCTTTCGCGCCAGTCGTTCAGCAACAGACTAAGGTCCTGGCGCAGACCGTCCATGTAAAGCTTGCCTTCGTTCGTCTGCACGAGTGCGACGGCAGCGATGCGATTGCCGCTGCGAGCAAGCTCGATGGTGCGCGCAAGTTCCGTCACCTTGTCGGTCTTCGCGTGCTCGACACGGCGCACGAGTTCGAGAGATCTCTCGTCGCTGCCCGCCACCTGCTGCAAGCGCAGCACGGTGTCGTCGAGATCACGAATGCCCTCGCGGTAAGGTACGAGGTAACTTTCGTCGCCTGTCAGCAGATAGCCGCGCTGACCGGTCTCCGCGTTCTCCAGATCGTGCAGCACGCGGTTGGCTGCGCCGAGCACGGCAAACGCTTCTTCGTCGCGCAAACCGTCGGCAACGATGATCCGCGCTTCATACACGAAGAGGCCGGCGGCGACCAGCAAGCCAATGGCCATGCTGACGTACAGCACGATGAAACGGTTACGATCGGCTTTCGCGGAGCGAAACAGACGCGCGGTCACAAGAGCTCCAGGGCGGTGAGGGTGACGGGAAGGTTGCAATCATACTGGAGAGCCGTGGCGGCTTCCCGTCAGGGTGGGCAAGTGGACCGCCAGGGCCGCTTATCGTTCGACGTTCGACGTTCGCCGTTTTGTCAAACAGACGAACTGCCCGCTACCCGCGCGTCCTTGCGCTCATCACGGCAGTTGCGGTCTGCCGGCAAACGCGGCGACGTGATCACTGGGAACGGCGAAAATTTCCACTGAAGAATTATTCCTGCACTGCCTGCGTGACGCTCAAACAATGCTTGGAAGTGCACGTCATACAGCTTTGCCGAGGCGTGCGTGTGTGGTGCATTTAATCAAAAGAAGGCTTACCAAGGCCTTGCGAATAAGGCTTCACTTCGCTGACAACTTTGCCTATTTTTCATAGAGCCACCAGCGAATCCGCAACCAGTTGCGGCGCACTTCAAACAGACTTTTCATAAGCTCCGCACGCCTGATCCGAGACCGCTAGTGCACAGCCGTGGCCGACGCCGGCGGTTGAGCGCAGGCGCAGATCGCCCTGAACAACAGCCCCGTCCGCTCATATGATCTTTTGAAGGAGACAGCAATGAGCACGAATCTCTCAGTCGTCAAAGGTGCATACGAGGCGTTTCAGCGGGGCGACATTCCCGCGATACTCGAGGTCATCGCGGACGACGTTGAATGGCGTGTCGTTGGACCCGCTTCGCTGCCGTTTCCAAGAGAATGCCGCAACAAGAACGAGGTGTCCGCGTTCTTCAAGTCGCTCGCGGAAAGCGACGACATCGCAGTATTCGAACCGCGCGAATATATCGACGCGGGGGACGATATCGTCACACTAGGCTTCGTGAAGGGCACGATCCGATCGACGGGCGAAGCCGTTGAAAGCGAGTGGATTCACGTCATGACACTCAAGAACGGCTTGCTGACGCGTTTTGTCGAGTTCTTCGATACGGCAACGAGAGGCGGCCACTAGCCTCACATTGCACGAGTCGCGGCTAGAACTTCACCTTCACCTGGAAGCCGATAGTGAACGGAAGGTCGTCGGAAGGAATCGGCGGGATGACGATGAAGTTCGCACCGACGCGCTTGTACTCGACCATGACGAGCGGGGCGAGCACTGGCCCAATCGTATGGTCGCGGCCGAGTCCCCAGTTGCCGTAGTTATAGCCGGAGATGATGCCGCCCATCGCCGCGATTCGCACAATGCCCCAATGCAGGAAGTCGGGTGACCAGACGCCGCCGCCGTAATACGACGGCCGGCGCAGCGAATTGCGAAAGCCGCCCGCCGTCAGCGCCCATTGATTGTTGAGCCAGCATTCGACGCCAAGCCCCGGATTGAACTGCTCGAAATGCTTGTCCGGGTCGGGATTGATGTGATACGAGCCGAGCATGGCGTCGACCCAAACGCCGCCGTCGCACCAGCTGCCCGCGTGCGCTGCCGATGTCCCAGCGAGGCCCGCGACGAGCGCGAACAATGTGTGGCTGATGTGCTTGCGGATGTCCCTACTGATCTGCCGAAGATGCATGTCCTCTCCACCACCGGTCGAGCGCCGGCGTGATGCTGTTTGGTTTTTGTGCGTGCCGCCCGTCGCGCACTGTACCGCAAGCCACTCATGCGATGTTGAAGACGCACTCGGGCTTGCGGGCACAAGACGTGCCGGAAAGCGGCAGCACAACCATAACGGAGGACTGATGGCAAAGCGGTGAAGGCGACGCGCCCGCCTTCACGTTGCGTGGAAATGTCTAGAGGCCGAGATCGGAGAGACCGGGATGATCGTCGGGACGGCGGCCGAGCGGCCAGTGATACAGCCGGTCCGCTTCACGAATGGGAAGATCATTGATGCTCGCGTGACGGTGCGCCATCAATCCGTTTTCGTCGAACTCCCAATTCTCGTTGCCGTACGAGCGGAACCAGTTGTTCGAGTCGTCATGCCATTCGTAGGCAAAGCGCACGGCAATGCGATTGTCGGTGAACGCCCACAACTCCTTGATCAAACGATAGTCCAGCTCCTTCGCCCACTTGCGGCGCAACAGCCCGACGATTTCCGCGCGGCCATGCGTGAACTCGGCGCGGTTGCGCCACACGCTGTCCGGCGTGTACGCGAGCGACACGCGTTCGGGATCGCGGGTGTTCCAGCCGTCTTCAGCGGCGCGTACTTTCTGGATCGCGGTTTCGCGCGTGAACGGCGGCAGCGGCGGGCGGCTTTCGATTTGATCGGCCATGAGATTCCTCGCTAATGGTCAGATTGCGGTGAGATTGCGGTCCGCCTGGAAGGCGGGGACTTACTTGCTTGATCGAGGTGAAGCTTTCCTGGTTAAGGACGTCTTGGGCTTCCCGCCTGATTCAGCGTCGAGCAAAGTTTGAGCGACGGCTTGCGCGTCGAGCGCGGCGTCAGGCTCGCCGCTAACCAGCGCAACAGCGATCGCACCGTCGAGCAACACCAGCCACTGACGCGACAAACGCGCGGTGCGCCTTGCATCCACGTTCTCTTGCGCGACGAACTGCTCGCATTGCGTTCGCACAAATGCAAGCAGACGTTCCTTGTGTTCCCGCGCGACGACACGGATCGGGTCTTCTGCCGAAGCGATTTCGCCGGCCGCGTTCAAAAACGCACAGCCGTGAAAGTTCTCCGACGCGAACCATTCGCGCAATACATCGAACATGCCAAGCAGGCGTTTCCGCGCGCTCGTGCCGCCGCGCTGCTGCGTGCCTGCGATGAACCAGTTCATCCAGCGTTCGTCGCGTCGTTCCAGCGCAGCCGCGACGAGCGCGTCTTTCGATTCGAAATGTGTGTAGAAGCTTTTCCGCGCGGTTCCTGACTGCTTGACGATCGCATCCACGCCGGTTGCGTGTATGCCTCCGGCGTAGATCAACGCTTCCGCGGCGTCTAGCAGTCGCTCACGTGGGCTGAGCGTCGCCGCTTCTTCAATGCGAATATGAGTAGCCATGCACGAAGGGTAGAACGATCATTCTCCCTCGTCAAGTTTTTCCCCATTTTGCGTGCGGCTACCGCGAACTGTTATCTTGGGCGAGATGAGTCAACCGGAAGCTATTGATGAAGACATTTATCGGCCGCGCCGTTGTCGTGCGCGCTTTGCTCGCTGCAAGCTTTCTCTTTGCAACGGCTTGCACGCCATTGCAAGTGCTCACGCATTCGGTCAGCCAGAATGAGGCGCGCGTGCCGGTTGGGCGCTACGATCTCGACCATGACCATTGCAGCATCACGTTCGACGTCGAACACTTCAAGTATTCGCGCTTTACGATGCGCTTTGATCGCAAGACAGGGCAGTTGGACTGGAAAGAAGGCGGACTGGAGCGGAGTAGCGTGTCCGTTACGATCGACGCCGCGAGCATTGACACGAATGTGCCGCTGCTCGACAAAATGGTGAAAAGCCCGAGCCTGCTAGACGTGGAGCGCTATCCGGAGATCCGTTTCGTGAGTACGAAATTCGAGCGCACCGGCGAAGCTCGCGGCACGTTGACGGGCGATCTGACCATTCATGGCGTAACGCAACCCGTCACGCTCGACGTCACCTTCAACGGTTTTGCACCGGACCCGCTAACGAAAAAAGACACGCTGGGTTTTTCCGCAGAAGGGCATATCAGCCGCGCGAAGTTTGGGCTCGCGACATGGTATCCAGCGGTCGGCGACGACATTCACGTGCGCATTCAGGCCGAGTTCGACAAAACGCCCGCAGGCGCTTGAGCACGCTGCGGGCGTGTCTGACGCGGCGCGCATGGCGCCACGTGTGTGTTATGCCGAGGTCCAGTCGAGAATGACCTTGCCGCTTTCGCCGGACAGCATGGTCGCGAACGCTTGCTGATAGTCGTCGACCTTGAAATGGTGCGTGAGGATCGGCGACAGATCGAGACCGCTTTGCAGCATCGCGACCATCTTGTACCAGGTCTCGAACATCTCACGTCCGTAAATGCCCTTGATTTCAAGGCCTTTGAAAATCACCTGGTTCCAGTCGATCGCTGTTTGAGCGGGCGGAATACCGAGCAGCGCGATCTTGCCGCCGTGGTTCATTGCTTCGAGCATGCCGGTGAACGCGCCTGGAACGCCGGACATTTCGAGGCCAACGTCGAAACCTTCGGCCATGTGCAAATCGGCCATCACGTCGCGCAACGATTCACGAGAGACGTTCACGGCACGCGTCGCGCCCATCTTACGAGCGAGTCCGAGCCGATAATCGTTGATATCGGTAATCACGACGTTGCGCGCTCCCACGTGCTTCGCAATCGCCACAGCCATGATGCCGATCGGCCCGGCACCCGTGATCAGCACGTCTTCGCCGACCAGATTGAACGATAGCGCGGTGTGCGTGGCATTGCCGAACGGGTCGAAGATCGCCGCGAGGTCGTCGGAGATCTCCGGCGGAATCTTGAACGCGTTGAACGCCGGAATCACCAGATATTCGGCGAACGCGCCCTCGCGATTTACGCCGACGCCCACCGTGTTACGACACAGATGCCGACGCCCGGCGCGACAGTTGCGGCAGAACCCGCAGGTAATGTGACCTTCGCCCGACACGCGGTCACCAATCGAAAAGCCGCGCACTTCCGCGCCCATTTCGACGATCTCGCCGACATACTCATGACCGACATGCATCGGCACCGGAATGGTTTTCTGCGCCCAGTCGTCCCACTTCCAGATATGAATGTCGGTGCCGCAAATAGCGGTGCGCTTGATGCGGATCATCACGTCGTTATGGCCGACTTCGGGCACTTTGACGTCAGTGAGCGTGAGACCGGGCGCGCGCTCGAGTTTTGCCAATGCTTTCATATGCGTCCCGTTTCAGATGACACCAAGTTCGCGGCCGACGCGCGCGAATGCATCCACCGCGCGGTCGATCTGTTCTGTTGTATGCGCCGCGCTCATTTGCGTTCGGATGCGCGCGCGGCCCTTCGGTACGACCGGGAACGAAAAGCCGATCACGTAGACGCCTTCGTTCAGCAATGCATCGGCCATTTTCGAAGCGAGTTGTGCGTCGCCGAGCATCACTGGAATGATTGGGTGTTCCCCAGGCACGAGCGTGAATCCGAGCGCGCTCATCTTGTCGCGAAAGTGTGCGCCGTTCTTGCGCACGCGCTCGCGTAGTTGTGCACCTTCGTCGCTTGCGAGTAGTTCGAGCACTTTCAGCGATGCCGCCGCGATGCTCGGCGTCAGCGTGTTGGAGAACAGATAGGGGCGCGAACGCTGCCGCAGCAAGTCCACAATTTCCTTGCGCGCGGCAACATAGCCGCCCGAAGCACCGCCGAGTGCCTTTCCGAGCGTGCCGGTAATGATGTCGACGCGCGACAGCACTCCGCAATGCTCTGGTGTGCCGCGTCCGTGTTCACCGACAAACCCAACGGCGTGCGAGTCGTCGACCATCACGAGCGCGCCGTAACGGTCCGCGAGATCGCATATGTCGGCGAGGTCGGCGATGATGCCGTCCATTGAAAACACGCCGTCGGTGGCGATCAGCTTGTAGCGCGCGCCTGCGGCGTCTGCCTCTTGTAGTTTCGCTTCGAGATCGGCGAGATCGTTGTTCTTGTAGCGGAAGCGCTTCGCCTTCGAAAGCCGCACGCCGTCGATGATGCTCGCGTGATTCAACTCGTCGCTGATAATGGCGTCGTTTTCGTCGAGCAGCGTTTCGAAGAGACCGCCGTTGGCATCGAAACAGCTCGAATAGAGAATGCAGTCGTCGGTTTGCAGAAATTCGGCGAGCGCGCTTTCGAGTTGCTTATGCACGGTCTGGGTGCCGCAAATGAAACGCACCGACGCCATGCCGAAGCCGTCGTTGTCCAGGCCTTGCTTCGCCGCCTCGATGAGCCGTGCGTCGTCGGCAAGTCCCAGATAATTGTTCGCGCAAAAATTCAGCACGCCTGTGCCGTTGGCAAGACGAATGTCGGCCGATTGCGGGCTGGCGATCACGCGCTCGCTCTTGTAAAAACCGTCGGCGCGGATCTGCTCCAAAGTGCCGCGCAGATGGGCGAGATATTGTTCACGCATGAACCGGGCTCCTGAATGGGTGATAGGCGAGTGCGAGACTTCCACCGCTTTGGGCACGCGCGACATGGGCGGCCACGAAGCGACCTGCTATAGTCGGCTGTCAGTTTTATCGGATTTTTTCGTTTTTCCGAACTAAAATCCGGTATGTCGAACAACTCTAAACGATGGATCTGGAAATGGCAAGCTCGGGTAATCGCCGTGCGGCGGCAAGCGCGGCGTCCGCTCCCCATGCAGTCGCGGCTCCCGCGATCGCGGCGCCGCCGCGCGTCGGGGAACAAATTCAGCGCTTGCGCGCAGAACGGCGCATGACGCTCGACGATCTGTCGCGTGCGGCCGGCGTATCGAAGTCGATGCTTTCGGAGATTGAACGCGACAAGGCCAATCCGACGATCGCGGTGGCCTGGCGGTTGACCAACGCGCTGGGAGTGAGCCTCGATTCGCTGTTCGCGCCGCAAAAGACGCCGGAAGCGATCGCCGTTGCCGGTCCACACGAAATCCCCACGTTGAGCGGGCACGATGCGAAGTATCAACTGCGGGTGTGGGGGCCGATCGAGTTGGCCGGCAAATTCGAGTGGTACGAGTTGACGCTTCAACCGGGCGGGGCGCTGGTGTCCAATGCGCACGAGCCCGGCACGCGTGAACATCTGACGGTGCTGCAAGGATCGATTGAAATCGAGGCAGCCGGCACCGCCAGGCGCCTGAAAGCTGCGGACACCGCGCGCTATGTGGCAGACGAGCCGCACGCGATCCGCAATGCTGGCAAGGGTGAGGCAAAAGCGCTGCTGGTGGTGATCCACGGCTGAGCGGCTGACTCACCGTCAGAATCTTTTCAACCGTGAGGGGGTCGCCGGCTGAGTCGGGAAGTGTGAAAGGTTGCGTCGAACACTGTATATTTGTACAGTATAGGGTATCGATTGGAGCCGATGAATGAACGACCTGACGACCGAGACAACTGACCGCGCTCTGGCCGCGCTGCGTTATCAAACCGCGGCGCGCGATCTCGAATATATCGTCCGCAATATTGCTGCGCGCTATATCGCGCAGCAAGTGCCGCTCACCTGGCGCCTGCTGCATGCAATCGAGGCGGAGGCGCTGGCTGATCTTGGATTTGCCAGCCGCCATGACGCGATCATGCTCGGTCTGTTTCAGCGTCCGTCGGACCTTCCTTATCCGGAAACCGACGAGGGCGTGGACTTCGGCATGTCCACCGCGCTGCCCGCGGTGTTTGCATTTGCAGTCTCCGCTTATGAGCAGGCGGCTCGCAGCGCCGCGACGCGCGCATCTCAACCTGCCGCACATAAACGGGCAAGAGCTTGGGGCGACTGACCGTCAGTCTCGACAGGCGAGTCTACAATGTGCGCAACTAACTGAACGATCGCGCATGTCACCTCCTCATTTATCCGATCCGGTTCCGCGCCCGGATCCATCCACTGATCTTTTCGATCAGCAACGCGAAGACTGGCGTCGCGATCCACAAATCGCGTTCGACGCGTGGCTTGCGAAGCAGCATTTCAGGCGTTCGTCAGCGCAGGTTTATCAGGCGCAGTGGGGACTTTTTCTCGAGTGGTTGGCCGCGCGTCAAAAGACGCTGGTTACTGTCGATACGCAGAGCATCGCCGACTTTGTCGCCGGCCTGAATATCCGCAAGCCTCAGCGTGTGCGTTACTTACGTTTGATCGAGCGCGTGCTGGATCATGTGCGTGAAGTCGAAGCATCGTCGACCAATCCGGCTCGCTTCATCGCCCAGGATGGCGAAGCCGCGTGGCGCAACGCACGCGAGAACGAGCCGACCGGTTTTCTCCATCATGCCGAACGGGCTGCATTGATCGCGCATCTGTTTTCGCCGCTACAGGGACTGTCTAAAGCGCAGCGCTGGAAAGAACGGCGCGACCGCGCATTGATCGCAGTGTTTCTCGGCGGTGGACTGAAAACCGGCGAGGCCGCGGCCCTAGCGGTTAGTTGCGCGGCACCGGGCTCGCCGTGGTTGACGATTGACCCGGCAAACCCAGCGCTCATGCGGCGCACTCGGCTAGCGCCTTTCGCGTCGGCGATACTCGAAGCATGGCTCGCCGAGCGGCGCCTGGCGGACCTCGCCGGCGATCTGATTTTTCCTGCGTCGCCTTCAGGCAGGCCGATGCACAAGGCAACCATGCTTCGTGCCGTCGATGCACTCGTCGAAGCGGCAGGCATTGCGGCGTCGCGTACATCGCGCGCCAGTCCGCAAACCTTGCGCAACACGTTCGCTGCTGATCTGTTCGAAAGCGGAGTAGAGGCGGAACTCGTCGGACAATGGCTCGGATTTGTGCAGGCCGTGTCTGCGAATCGTCTCTATCGAGCCTGGCAAACATGGACGAAACAGCAGAATCCAGACGCCATACTCGAACCGGATCCTGCCGCGCCGCTGTTGCCAGAACCTCGCATGAACGGGCGTTTCACGAGGACGCCGGGTGCGGCGGAGTCCTGAAACCTCTCACGTTTGGCCTCCCGAATTTCCTCACCTTTGACGTAGGCGGCGCCTTCGTTTCATGCCTGTGCAGAAAGCGAGTTGCTGGATAAGAATCGGCTTACCGCTTCCAGTCGCGAATCGCCGAGCCCCGAAGAATGCTCGCATTCCGGACACTGCAGTTCGAACCGGTGATCGACCTGCGAGAGTTCGGGCTCACCTTCGTCGCACTTCGGGCAGCGCAGCGGCAAGCGCACGTGGCCGTCAGCTGCGGTTCCAATAGTTCGCAATTCATCGCTCGAGAGCCGGCCGCCTTCAACTAGCGAGCACAGCAAACTGCCGATTTCCGGGTCGATGCCCTGCTGGCCGCGCAAAGCCGCAAGTTCTTTTGTCAGCGCGTCGACCTCGTCCGACTGTTCGCGCAGTTGCGCGTCGAGCCGGTCGCCCCGCGCCTTCGCTGCCGCAAGTTGCTGAATGAACTCGAATTCCTTCCGACTCGCGTCGCGCACGCCGGACTGATAGGTCGCGGCCATGCTGCGCAGCGAATCCAGTTCGACAAGCATCGGCTTCACCCGGCGCTCGGCCTCGGCGACGGCATCTTTGATCTGCTGCGCGTAGTGTTCGGTGCTTTGGCGCAATTCCACATGAAGCGCGTCGATGCGATCGCGCAGCGTCGCGTTCGTGGCCTGTTCCGTGTCCAGGCGTTGGCGGAGCGTTTCGTTTTCGTGTTCGAGCCGGCGCACCGTTGTTTGCAGACCTTCATGGTGGGCAGTGCCGTGCATAGTGACGGTGGACAACTCCGCCTCCAGCGCGCGAACGCGTTCCCATGCAGCTTCCGCCCGTTGTTCACTGCGCTTGATTGCATCTTCCGAGGCGTCGCGACGGATTTCCGCCTCGCGTGCGCGCTGTTCCGCCGCGGCAATTTGCGAGCGCGACTCTTCCCGCTCGGCGTCCAATGTGGTGCGCGCGTGGGCGACGGCTTCTTCGAAAAGCGCGCCTAGCAATTCGCCGGCGCGCTCTTCCAGAGCTTTCGGGATGGCACCCGCGCCAACCTTGACGCGCGACACATTACGAATGCGTTCCCAGAAGTGGTCGATGTCCTTGGGTATGTCGCTCGCGCTGCCGGTCTGAGTGAGATCACGTACGGCTGCCATGGACGGCCGTATGCCCAAATCGAAAAATAGTCGCTTGCATGCATGCAGCGACAATTCCTGGCGGCGGCTGCCGCGAGATCGCATGGCGTCAAGCTCTTCGCGGATGGCTTGACGTTCGTCGTCCACGTTCATATTTGGGCTCACTGTTGTGCTGACTGGACGAATAATAACAATTTACGTAGCAAACGATACGTTTTTGTGAGATTGGACTGTGCGGAGGCTGTTCTTAGTCGAGGAGGGCTTATTTTGCAGACATAGAGTCACGCGTGCAGCAATTCTTCGTGAAACAAAACTAAGAACCACGCATAACTTATTGTAAACAAAGACGGTTTGTTAGCCGTGGTTTGATAGCGCACTGTTTCACGATACGCATCACTACAAGCGATCGACGATTGTTTCTATCCGAGAGCTCTCGTGTTTTTGGCTAGAGAGTAATAAAAGTAAACACCTTTGAACCCAAGTTAAAAACGTTAACGCCAAAGCAAAGCCTTGCCTGGCGGGGCTTTCCGAGCAGCAAGGTGAAGCTTTCCGGGAGAGTTGGTGAGGTTATGCGGGAATCGGGAGTGATGGGGTTCGGGAGGCGTGGTGAGCAGGTCCGGGATGTATCGTGAGCGGGTTCAGGGGACCCCGCTGAAGGAGACGTCAGGACAAGGTGAGTTTTTGCGGGAGCGCTTCGGTCGGGAGCGCCCGGCAGGCCTCGCCAGCGACTCGTGAAGCCGTCAGGATCAAGGTGAGCACTTTCGGGAGGGTTGCGACGCCCTCTTTTTGACCCTGTTCGAGCCGGGAAAAACCTCGTGGTGAGCGAAGACGGGAGAAAACGCAGATGAAAGGTGAGGCTTTACGGGGCTTGGCTGGCCGGTTTGCCTTTATTTTAGGCATTTGAAGCCCAAGGTGAGCTTTTGCGGGAGGTGTTCCCGCTTCCGGCGCACATTTTTCCGCATGACAGTGAAATTGCCAGGCAGCGGCGATGTAAAAGGTGAGCAAATCCGGGAGTTGGTCGCCATGGCGACTAATCATCTCCAAAGTCGACCGAGATGACGTGAAAGGTGAGAGTTTTCGGGGCGCGTTTCGGGCGGTTTTAACGGTAAAGGTGAGGGAATTCGGGGGCAACAGGCTGCTCATCGGCCGCAAAAGTCCTACCTGCGGACTTTGGCCTGTAGTTGAGCGGTGGCGTTGGGATGCCGACGGTGAGAGTTTTCGGGAACGTGCAAGCCACCATTGGACATCGAGGGAAATTGCAATCTGGCCTAAAGGTGAGACTTTACGGGAGCCGCTACACCGGCAAAGTTCAACGTCGACCCCATTTTTGTTCGATATAACGCATTGAAAACAAAGCACAAATATCGATATTCCTGCAAAGGTGAGGCTTTTCGGGAGGTGCATGTGGAAGACTTGCGAACATGGTGCCGCGTTCGAAGGTGAGGCTTTTCGGGACGATTTTGAAGCACTTTTATCGCTTCGCCACGGGGGAAGCCGCGCCGTTTGGAGCATTGAACCGATCCTAAGGTGAGCTTTTTCGGGGACTCGCGAAGCTGGTTGCGATCGACGACCCTATTTCGGCCCCTCTGCGCGGCAATTCTGTCGAAGATGCCCAACGCACATGGTCACGCACACCCCGGTCTCTCTATATGGCGAGGGATCACAGCCCTTGTGACCTGCATGCACGTTAAGGTAAAAGGGCGAAAAAAATTTTGAGGTGAGGAGGTTCGGGATATCGCGCTCGCCGTCGAGCCGACGCTCCAAACCTCCCGATTTTCCGCAGCCCGCGACACTAAAAGGATTGCCGAACCTAGCGCCGAAAGAGAAAGGTGAGAGTTTTCGGGAGTCTGCGGAGGTGAGTCGCGTCGCGTAAACTCGCTTCACCCGCAATGGTGAGAATCACGCTATAGACGGGTATCACCACAGTCGGTATGCTCTCGCCAAATCCCTCCTTGACCATACGCATGGCCACGAAGCGCGCCAAGAAAACCGATGTAGTCAGCCCCAGTTCGGCGGAATTGCGCAAGGCCGTCGAGGCAATCGCTATTCAGCCGAAGAGCGGCAAAATCACGCTGCTGACGCGCAAGCTGTTCAATGTGCTGCTCGCTGTCGCGCAGCAAGCCGACGAATCGGGCGATACCTATCGCGCGTTACTGTCGGACATCGTCGCCAACTCTGCGTTTGATTCCAACGACACCGCTCTCGTCAAAGAGCACCTGCGCCGGATGGTTTCGGTTCAGGTCGAATGGAGCACTGGCACGTCCAGCCAGAAGCCGGGCCGGAAGTGGGGCATCTCCACGCTGATCGCAGATGCGGAAATTCTCGAGGATCCGACCACGCGCCGGGTCTGGGTGGAATTTTCGTTCGCCCCGAAGATCAAGAAGAAGCTGCTCGATCCGGTTCAGTATGCGCGTCTGAGCCTGCAGTTCCAAAGCCAGTTGCGCAGCAGCGCCGGCCTCGCGCTGTACGAAATCTGCGTGCGCTATCTGACCAATCCAAGCCATCTGACGATGCGCGAGTCGTGGGAATGGTGGCGCCCTATCCTCTCCGGCACGCCGGACACGGAAGCGGGCGACGAAGCAAAGCGCGAATACAAATATTTCAAGCGCGATTATTTGCGGCCGGCAATCGCCGAGGTGAACGCAGTCACAAATATCTTCGTGGAGCTGATCGAGCACCGCGAGGGCCGGCGTGTCGCCGAGATCCAGTTTCGCGTGACCGAGCGCAAGCAGCCGATGCTGGCTCTCGACGAGCATCCGAACGTGTTCGATAGCACGCTTGTGGATCGGATGGTCAAGATCGGCATTCCGCTGAAAGAGGCGCAAACGCTTTACGCGGACAGCGAGGAAAACCGCATCCGCGCGGCTTTGCAGATGACCGAGCAACGGATGCGTAGCACGTCGCTGCCGCCGGTACGCAGTGCGCCGGCGCTGTTCAAGGACGCGCTGAAGAAAGGGTACGCACCGCCTGTCGAGACCGCGGCATCCGGTGGTAGCGCTAAGGCCGTCGCGGCTCCCGCGGACGATCTGAAGGCGCGCCTGTTGGGCGAGTATTCCGCGTATCGTCGCAGGGAGGCACGCGAGCTCTACGACGAGCAGGGTGAGTCCGAACGGGACATCGCACGGCAGTCGTTTGAGGAAGAAGAGTTGCCGGGGCTCGGCGCTCATATGCGCGACGACTGGCGTCGCCGGGGACTCGACTCGAAGATCGTCGAGACGGCGTTCTTCGATTGGCTGGCTCGCAAGACGTGGGGCGAGCCGACCGACGGCGATCTGCTCGCTTTCACACTTAGTCAGTCGCGCGCTGCCTGATCAGTCGGCACGCTGCCGGCAATTCTGGACGAGGCGGCGCATCTGACGGCGGCCGCCGCCAGACCGCTTATTGAGCGACTATTACTTCAACATCTTTTCGATCTGTCGAAGAATGTCGTCACGCTTTTCGCGCGTGAGACCTTTGAGGCGCAATTCGATGCGGTCCTCTCCGTAGGTCTTCAGGTCGCCGACCGACACTCCGTCGAGCTTTACTTCCAGCCGCTGTGCATAGCGCTGGCGACCTGCCGGCTTGGTGCTTTCCTGCGCAGTCGCTCTGCCCTTGACGATGTCGGCAACCTGCCGCGTGCTGAGGTCGTCAGAGAGGATCTTGTTGATCAGACGCAGCGTCGCGTCGGCACCGCGAGCCGCGTGATAGCGGCCTACCTGATACGCCATGTTGGAGCCGAAACGGTCAGGCCGCGCAACCATCTCATGCATGACTGCTTCGGGCAACTTGGCAATCGACAGCGCCACGGCCACCGTCGACTCGTCCAAACCAAGATGCTCAGCCAGTTCCTTCTGGCTCTGGAAATGGCGGTCGTCCAGAAAGCGTTTCCAGACCACCGCATTGTCGAAGACTGTCTGCGAATCTCGCTGGACGTTGAGATCGTAGCCGAGCTTGTAGCTCTGAATTCCAATTGGCAGATCGATAACGATCGCCTTCACTGATTCCTTGTTTGCTTCCTTCAACGCCCGCACACGTCTACCGCCGTCGCTGACGAAGTAGGTGCCGGGATTGTCGTAGTCAGGAATGACGTGGATCGCCTGCTGTTGCCCTTGCTTCGCCAGATTCACGGCGAGCTCGGCAATCGATGACTTCACGTAGAAGTGCCGCGGATTGAAGGGGCTCGGCTTGATCGTTTTCAGCGCAAGCTCGATGACCTGACCCGGGCGATATCCGTGTTCAATTCTCCATGCACGGTAGGCGGCGGACTCGTTTTCGGAATCGACGATGTCGAGGCCCGAATCGGTTTGCGGGACTATGCCCGGACGCGGTCGCACAGAACCGTCGGGGGCTTTCGAGGCATTGTTTTTGACCAGCCCATCAATCGCGTTCAGTCGGTCTAACGCCGTTCGCTTCTCGCTACTGGTCGTATCAGGACGTGCTTGAAAGCCTTTGGCAAATTGGGAGGGTTTCATTCAGGGTCCTTTATGCGCATAAATTTACGGGAGCAAGGCGGCGATCTCATTCGCGCACGCCCGTACTTCGATGGCGGCGAGTTTGGCGCCGCGATCGCTCATCTGTAGCACTGTTTGACCCAATGCCATTGCCTGCTTGTAGGCTTCACGGGTAGGAATCTGGGTCTTGAGGAGAGGGAATCCGAGCTCTTCTAACGCACGCTTGAGCTCGCGCGTCAGCATGCGCTTTTCTTCCGTCTTGTTGAGGAGGAAGACTGCGCGCAGGTCTTCGTTCATGACTTGCGCTTGCTGGACGAGTTTGACTAAGCCAATGCTCGACCAATAATCGGCGGGCGACGACGACGTCGGGATGACCGCAACGCTCGCCGCGAGCAGAACGACGCCCGAGACTTTTTCCGTAATGGAAGGTGGGCAGTCGACGACGATGATGTCGTAGTCGCCAACGAACTTCTTGATCTCACGGTGAATCTGGCTGCCGGCTTCAGAAAGATTGACGACGGGGAACGGTATGCCGGTGTCACCATCCGAGGATGCACTGGCCCAGTGGATCAATGTGTTCTGACCATCGGCATCCACGACCAAGACTCGCTTTCCTTTCTCGTGAAAAGCCGCCCCGAGATGCATCGCGATTGTGCTCTTCCCGACTCCACCTTTTTGCTGAGTTACCGCGATGATTTCAGCTGCCAATGTTCACCTCTCTTTTTTAAGCGCAGATGGATTTTACCTGGAAGAATTCGTATTTCAATCGTTTCTTTGAATCTCGATGGAATTAGCCGTTCAGCCAGGTTTATGCGCATAAAGATGATGTCTGTGCCGTGCCGTGCCGTGCCGTGCCGTGCCGTGCCGTGCCGTGCCGTGCCGTGACGTGACGTGACGTGACGTGACGTGACGTGACGTGACGTGACCTGTGGTGCGGTGCGTGCGACGCGAAGTCAGGCGTGGCGGAGACATAGGTGCACATGCGTAGCCGGGCGGATGATCGATGCTTGTGAGCGGGTCAGTTTGGCGTAATGCCAGTCGCGTCGCGGCGGCTACCCCGGCAACTTTATGGCGCCTCACGGATTGACCGCAGAGCAGAGTGCGCGCGCCCTGCTTCTTAGTCCGATGCGCTGGCCTAGGTTGGAACGCGATGTCGATTGGATCATGAGCCCCTGCCGGCTCGTTGGCGATATGCGGTCCACCGGTTTATGCGCATAAACCACCGTTGCCTCTAGCCAGCTCATTTTTGTTCGCTGCTTCACATTGGCAAGTGGATCGCGACTCCGGCCACATGGTGGCAATACTGACCTCGGGCAATCGCGGGTTGCTAAGAGGACGGGTGGTTGGAGGACGGGCACAAACCCCGCCGTCCAGCCGTTCCCGCGCCGCGGTTGCGTGAAGGTCAGCCGGACCAACTTCGGCGGCTTTATGCGCATAAAGTTGCTGTCTCCTCCGCCCCGATTAGAAGGGCCGGCGGAGAGCAAATCGGTGCGCTGCCTTCTCAGAATGGTTCGGTCGCCGCTTTCGGAACTGCCAATAAAGCTGCCGCTCAATCCCCGCTCCAGCCGTGCGACGGGCCGTACGCATCGAAGGCATTGGCGTCAACAACCTGCCGCTTCGCAGGCAACTGAGACACAACGCGCGTTCCTAACACACGACATGGCGACCAAGCTCCGCCGTCACCATGGCAACCACGCGCGCCGTCAGTCATCCGCCAAGGCAGCGGCGGACGGCATCGAGGCACGGCAGACGAGCAACAAAGCCTGTCCGCCGATAGCGGATAAAATCCGACAAACAACGTCCCCGACGTACCAGCCTCTCTCCTCTTAACCACCAAACGCGTCATGATCATCATCTACCACAACCCTCGCTGCTCCAAATCCCGTGCGACCTGCGATCTGATTACCAGCAGCTATAGCGACGGCAAAGAGATTGTTGAGGTCATCGAATATCTGGATCATCCGCTCACCGGCGCCGAATTGCAGCAACTGAACATGCAACTGGCTTGTCCGGTGCGCGCTATGATCCGCGACACCGAGCCCGAATACGAGTCACTAGGCTTATCTGAGCCCACGTTAAGCGACGCTCAGTTATACGAAGCATTAGCTGCGCATCCGATACTCCTGCAACGCCCGATCGTCGTGCGAAACGGGCGTGCTGTGATTGGCGGTCCACCCGAGAATGTGGCGAGCTTGTTCGTCGAGCATCACACCGGAGCGCAGCAATAAAGTGCAAGGCATAGCTCCTACGCAATTCGCTCTGAAGGCGAGACGCCCATGACCAGCGCCATATACTTGCGCAACTGTGTTGGCATGATTTGCACTTCATCTCAACCTCTAGGCGATCCCCTGCGTTCGGGCAACAGGCTCGCACCGAGGAACATTCGCATGCGTTGCACCGGCTCAACTAAATGCAATGACAGTTTCATCGAGGCTGTGAGTTGACGTCGGTGGAAATAAGCCAACGCCCTAGCGTCGACTCCGTCCCACCGACGTAGGCAATCGCGCCGTGCCTCGCGCAACCTTCCGCGGACAGCGACGCGCCCAACAAAATCATCGCATTGGCAGTAATTAACGCAGACCTGTCCCTTCCTGATACAAGACACGATCTACGCTAGCGCAGCAGGAACAGACGCGTCACACCCCGCGCGAGCGGTTCCCCGAACACAAAAACGGAGTCCGAATGCTTGAGCTACGCCCATCTTGTGAAGGATGTGGAAAGTCGCTGCCGCCGAATGCGTCCGACGCGATGATCTGCACCTACGAATGCACTTTCTGCGAAGTGTGCGCGCTGACGACTTTGCGCAACGTATGCCCTAACTGCGGCGGAAATTTCGCACATCGACCGATCCGCACGCGGGCTCAGTTAGCAAAGCACCCGGCTCGTAGCGAGAGAACCGCCGTTGCTATTGACGAAGCCTCGCACTCCGAATTCCTCGAGCGCTATCGCACGACGCCACCCAGCGAACGGTGACGTTTCGGGCATATCGCGTCGCCGCCAGGAGCAATACGGCAAGCACCGCAAGCCCACCGGCATGCAGCATCAATCGTCGCCGTTCATCGCGTCCGACGTCGAGATGCCGCTCATGGTATGAGCGGCGTCACGCAGCAGGCGAATCTGTTTGCGATAGTTGCGGCAGCCGCTGCAAGTCGGCAGATGCAGCCGAATGGCAACCCATTCGCCAGTCGTCAACGGACGGTCCAGCGCGTCGGACAGCAGCCGGGTGATGTGCTTACATTTCCCCATTTGCATCCTCGCTGGATAAGCCTTTCTCGCTCAGACAGGTGCGCAGGCGAAGACGCGCGCGATAAATCAGCACGCTGCAATGGTTGGCCGTCAGTTGCAGTTCCGCGCAGATCGCATCGGTGTCGAGGTCGAGAAATTCGCGCATCATGAAAACGCGCCCAATATGCTCGGGCAGGTGCTCCAGGCACGCCTCGAAGAGCGCCCAGAATTGCTGCTGACGCAGCGCCGTTTCGGGCGTCGGCCACGGGCGCGGCTTGGTCTGTTGCGACCAGTGGCCGTTGTCCTTGAACAACTCGCGATCGAGTAGCGCTTCGCCGTCGAGTTCTGACTCGAGGGCGGAGAGGTTTACAGTGCGTTGCCGGGCACGCAACGTATCCACGAGCTTGTGCCGCAGGATGCCGAACACCCACGTCTTATGTTCCGACTGTCCGACAAACCGGTCGGCTTGCGTCCAGGCTGCGGCGAGCGCTTCCTGGACAGCATCTTCGGCAGCCGCGGCATCGCGCAATTGCAAACGGGCGAAGCGCACGAGGTCGCGACGCAGTTGAGCCAGATAAACAGGGTCGCCGAGGGTCCCGGCGCTCGCCTGCGTCACGGTAGGCTCCGCTGCACGCACCGCGAAGCGTGCGCGCGGTCGTATGAATGGTTGTCGCTCATAAACGGAGAGTTTGTCTCGCACGGGGTTCTGGCACGAGCGCCATTCTGCCGCAGCTTGCGGCGCAAGCGAATTGATATTGGACATACGCGGTCTCCGACGCGGGGATTTGTGGGCGTTAGTCGCGCAGGGCGGGCATCTTGTGACAAACAGAAATCGACTATTGCGCAAAACGAAATTAACGTTCGCGGCCCGTGAACCGGGCGTTCTTCTCCCGCCAAAGGCACGCCAGTCACGGGATGAGTTAGCGAAGCATTCGTTGCGTTTGCATTATTTCAGTTAGTGAAAAGAAGTCTTCCCGTCTAGCCCATTTTTGGGTGGGCACTGAATCGCTATTCTTCGGCCATCGATCGCACCAGATCGCCAGCCAAACACCACGAGGAGTAGCACCATGAAACGCATTCTGTCCGCCCTGATCGCTTCCGTCGCTTTGTTCGCCGCCGCTTCCGGCGCAGCCGAGGCTGCTGCCCCGGCACAATGCAATGGCCCGGCGTCGTACTGCAACGTGTTTTTCGGCAACTAAGCTCCGCTCCGGGCCGCCTGCACCCATGCAGGCACCAGCGGCTGACCGCGGAAATCGCGGAGACGAACTGTCCGAAGCGAAAAAAAGGGCGCCCAGATGGGTGCCCTTTTTTCGAAGCAACGTCAGAACGAAACCAATCACGGGCCGGATGCCCGTTACAAATCCACGCCGCTGCCTACGCCACCCGCACATCCCTGCGCCCTGACCACGCGTTTTCCATCAGCGCGGTCACAGCCGAATCCACGCCACGGCTGCTCGAACGTGCGATTAACCGCACACCGTCATCACTCACGACTGACCACCGAAAAACTGCCGCTGCCTCCAAAAGGCGTAGGCCGGAGGCAGGCTTGATTGACAAGGCAAAAGTAGCACTTATCCACAAGGTTATTCAGTAAAACTGTGGATAACTTTTGCACCTGCCGCGTTATCCACCGCATCAGCGCAAAACCGCCGTACTTTTCCGCCACTTTGTCCAAAGCGGTGCGGGCCGGCGCCCTGCGCCCGGCTTTTTGCCTATGATGACAGTCCGTACCCTTTGCGCGTCGAGCGCCTTATTCAAGGAAGCGAATCATGGCCCTACACATTGCAGTTGTCGTCGGCAGTTTGCGTCGCGAGTCGTTCAACCGTCAGTTGGCGCAAGCGGTCATCTCGTTGGCGCCGTCCGACTTTACATTCGAGTTCATCGACATCGGCTCGCTGCCGCTCTACAGCCAGGACTACGACGCGGATTATCCCGAAGCGGGCAAGCAACTCAAACAGCGGATCGAGGCCGCCGATGGCCTGCTGTTCGTCACGCCCGAATACAACCGCTCGATGCCGGGCGTACTGAAGAACGCACTCGACTGGGGCTCGCGTCCGTGGGGCACTAATTCGTGGGGTAATAAACCGGGCGGGGTGATCGGCACCTCGGTGGGCGCGACTGGCTCGGCCCTCGCGCAGCAACATCTGCGCAATGTGCTGGCTTATCTCGACGTCGCGGTGCTCGGTCAGCCCGAGGTGTTCATCAAGCACGATCCCGCGGTCATCAATGAGAAGGGCGAGATTCTGAACGATGGGACGCGCAAGTTCCTGCAGACTTTCGTCGACCGCTACGTTACGTGGGTCAAGCGGCATACCGCTGCCTGACACTGTATAGCTCCGACCGTCCGAAGGCGGTGGCGCCGCCGCACCTCCGGTGCGCCGCCGCTACCGCTACTCTCGTTTGCTCTTACACGTGGTGATGCCCGGTCACGCGCTCCCAGCCGTGACGCACGGCAAGCTTGAAGCGCTCCCAGGTGCTGTCAGGCGACGTCGTCTCCCAATGCCGTCGTGCTTCCGGTTCGACGTCGTCCCACGCCCTGTCCCGATAACGCACGTCCTTGCCGATTTCCGCACCATAGCGGTAGGCCGGAACGTAGTCTTCGTAGCGCGCGTCGTCGGCGGCGTACTGCTCGTCGTAATGTGTGCGGAAATCTTCTTCGTACTCGAGATATTCGTTCGGAATCTGGCCGCTCAGGCCGGCCGTCGGTTGGGCCGACCCGGAAACCACTTCGGACGGCTGCATCACAGCGCCTGAGCCCGGCGCGGACCCGGCCGCAATCGCGCTGCGTCCCGCGTCGGCCGCGAGCGGGTCCGGCAGAGGCTCGTTCAGCGGATCGGTCGCGCGGCTTCCGGTGAGCGGCGGCGGAACGAACGGCTCGGCGTCGGTGCTGCGAGGCGAGGTCGTGTACAGCGGATCAGCCGTCGTAGAACCAGTGAAACCAGGCGAGGCAGGTGTTCCGACGCCGCCTGGTGCTGCGGTCTCGGTTCTGACGGATGCCGGCGTTTCACGGACCGTCGAAGTCGTCATTCCCGGTTCGGGGCCGCGCGGTGTTCCCGGCGTGACCGCACCGATTCCCAGTTCGTCGAGTAACGAATGCTCGCGGGCATCCTCCGTGGCTGACTGCGTGCTCCAGTCCGGCGAACGCTCGCCGATATCGGTCGCGCCGAGCCGCGTCAGCGTGTTGCGGGCGAGTTCCGCGTGCGATTCGCTGGCGGCGTCGATTACGACGAGCACGGCCCCGCGCCGCACGGCTTCGGTGTAACGCGCGGTCTCCGGCGCCCGTGGGCCGCTGGCAAAGAGGCTCGACAGGAAGCGCTCTATGTTTGCGAGCACTCCCGAACCCGCGACCTCGGCGGTTGCGGAGCCGACTGACGGTTCGGCGTTGGCCTGCAACTCGATTGTCTCGCGTGCGAAACCGGTCTGTACTAGTGTCTCCCGAGCGGTTTCGGCCTCAGGATAGGTATTAAACAAACCAATCACGGTATGTCGCATGGCTGTCTCCCGTTTTTGGGTAGGACGGATAGCGCGGCGCGCGCCATCCCGGCTATCCAACAGGTGCCGCAACCTTCATGCCGGAGTCTTGATTCATGCGCCACACGGCCCGCCCCGCTGGGCTGCGCGAAGCGCTTCACGTCGACGATGCGGCAGCGTGCCCGCCGCGCTTTTTACAATCTCGCGCAAATTGAGCAAAAAACGGGATGGGAGCGCTGAAAGCCGCTGCCTGTGGTCGATCCTATTGCGCGTGATGCGTGGCCGGATCGAGCCCGGTCTGGGCGAGTTCGCGCTGGATGCCCTGCAGAAGACTTTCGAGCAGCGCGATATCGAAGGGTTTGGAGAGCACGCGCACGTTCACATGCCGTGCCCGATCGAGTTCTTCCGCATAGCCGGTGACGAGAATGACGGGCAGCGTGACATCGAGCGTTCTGATCGCCTCGGCCAGATCGATGCCGTTAAGGGCGCCCGGCATATGAATGTCGGACAGCACCAGTTCGAACGGCACCGGCTCACCAGTGCGCGCCCGCTGCGCGTAAGCGTCGCGCAACAGACGCAGCGCCATGTCTGCATTGAACACGCATGTGACCTGGTGGCCCATCATCTGCAACAACGCTTCGGTACCTGCCGCCACTTCCTCGTTGTCCTCGACGAGCAGGATGCGCAGCCCGTGCAGCGCGCCCTGGTGTTCTGCGCCCGTTTCGTCCGGCGTGTCGACGGCCGACTCTTCCGGCGCGCGCGGCAGATACAGCCGCACTGAAGTGCCGGCACCCACCGCGCTGTCGATTGCCGCAAGCCCGCCAGATCGCTCGCAGAAGGCAAACACCTGCGGCAGGCCGAGTCCGGTACCCATGCCTTTTGCCTTGGTCGTGAAGAGCGGCTCGAAAGCGCGCGCGAGCACCTCGGGCGCCATCCCCGCACCGGTGTCCTCAAGCGACACCTGGACGAAGTCGCCTGTGAGCGGAAAGCCGTCTTCGTGACGGAACGTAATGTTGGTCGCACGCACGGTGAAGCGCCCGCCGTTGGGCATGGCGTCGCGCGCATTGACGGCGATGTTGATGAGCGCGAGCTCGAGCTCGGCGACGTCCACACGCATCGGCCAGACGCCGGCCCCGATGTCCATCACCAGCGAAACCTTGGCTCCGAGCGACGCGCGCAGCAAGTCGCGGCATGCGGGCAGCCAACGTTCGAGCGCGACGGTTTCATTGCGCAGCGGCTGCTTACGCGCGACGCCCAGCAACTGCCGCGTGAGCGACTGGCCGCTCTTCAGCGCCCGCTCCATGGCTGACAATTCCCGGTCCAGCCCGGGCGCGCCGCGCCGCCGTGCGATCTGCACGTTGGCGGCAAGAATCATCAGCAGATTGTTGAAGTCGTGTGCGACGCTGCCCACCAGCGTGCCGAGCGCTTCCATCTTGCGCGACTGCCGGTACGCGGATTCGATCGAACGGCGCATCGACGCTTCCGCCTGCCATCGTTCCCATGCCTCTTCCTCGGCGCTGAGCCTCCGCAGTGACAGCCAGATCACGCACCATAGCGCGACGGACGGCGTGAATATCGACAAAATCAACACGGCCAGGTGCCGATACCAGGCGGCCCACATCGCCGATGCACGATACCCGCACATGACGTAGACCGGATAGGAGCCGACGTGCCGGAACGCTACGATCATGTTGTCGCCGTCGAGATTCGAGCGCATGCGCGCGACGCCGGCGCGGCGTCCCTGGTTCATGGCCTCGGCGAACGGCGAATCCGGCGCGACGGTCGCCGGTTCGCGCGGGCGACGCGGATAGTGTGCGAGGACCGCGCCGTCGGAGCGCACAAGGCTCATGGTCATCGGCGCGCCGTCGTTGCCGCCGAGCAGTTCGCGATAGAACGCGTCGAAATAGCTCGGGCGCAGCGCGACCGACACCACGCCGGCGAAAGTGCCGTCGGGCGCGCGCCGTTCGACGCCGGTGTTGAACACCTGTTCGCCGGCGACATGCCCCGTCATTACCTTCGACACGTGTTCGAGGTCGTGGCCGTCGCGAAGGCCGACGAAATCCTCGCGCTCGCCGATGGAAACCGGCGGTGCCGGATAAACGCGGCTACTCACGAGAAGCGCGCCGTCGCGGCCGAAAATCGACACGGCGGCCACTTGCGGATAGCCGCCGCCCATTGTCCGCACTTTTCGGTGGATGGCGGCCTCGCGCGCGCGAATGCCGTCGTCGTCCAGGCCTTCCGTCAGATCGACGATGCGCGTGTCGAGCGTCTCGTTCATGTCGAAGACCTTCAGCGCATGCTCCTCAGCGACTCGCACGGTGCGCAGCGTCATGTTGGTGGCATCGGCTTCGCGGGTTCGCAGGTCGCTGAACGCCATGATCGCGACGTAGAGGCATGGCAGCACGATCGCGGCGACCAGCAGCGCGATCAACGTCATGCGCCGGATCTGGAAGTTCTGCTCCGGTACCGCAGGAAACACGGCCTCGTCCTGCCCATCAGCGGAAAGGCGGCTCGCTCGATGCGGGTCGAACCGGTTTTGGGTCATTTGTTAAGCGCTCAGGTCTTCGGGGCTAGGAGGCACGGCGGATACGAGAAGCATAGTCGCAGAATGGCGGTAGAAGTTACCGTAATTGAGGGCGCCAGACATTTCGACACCTATTCATTGCCCTTTTAAAACAGTGAAGAATCGAGAAGCGCAAACGTACACAAAAGTATAAACGGGATTGAAACGATTATTATGCAGGGCGTATTTTTTCAAATAACGCTCGTGTAAGGAAGATATTGTTATCAGGACGAAAATACCGTGTATTGCATTTCGACTGGTTTGCTTTGAGAATCGACGCAATGAGAAAAAGTGCGTCCGCTATGTTCGGACGCATACGCCGCGAGGGCATCGGATCATGCGTTTACGCGTGAGTGCCGGCGTTCGCGGAAAACAAGCGCGCGGCACGGGACCAGCCGATCCAACCAGCCGCGCCTCATCTACGGGGTAGGCTCACATGCCGGTCATAACCGTCGTCCAGCGCACGCAGCCTTGCGCGCGCCATGGTTTCGCCAGACGCGCGTCGCCGCGCCACCTCCCCGCGCGCCCGCAAGCAGCCTTCCACCGAGGCAACGCACAGTTCGCGGCTTGCCAGACTCCGCCCTAAAGGAATTCCGCTATCCGCCGTTAACCCGTACGAGCTTATTCCGTCTTTCGACCCGCCATGCCTTTGCCAATCGTGATCGCCGATGATTCATTGCTTGCCCGCAAGGTGCTCACCAAGGCATTGCCGCCGGACTGGGACGTCGATGTGTCGTACGCGTCGAACGGGCGCGAAGCCCTCGCTCTGTATCGTCAAGGGAAAGCCTCGGTGATGTTCCTCGACCTGACCATGCCGGAAATGAACGGCTATCAGGTACTCGAGGCGCTGCAGCATGAGGATCTGAACACCTTCGTCATCGTCGTCTCGGCCGATATCCAGCCGATGGCCCAGGCGCGCGTACGCACGCTCGGCGCCGCGGCGTTCATCGCCAAGCCCGTGACGCCGGAGGCGGTACTGCCCATCCTCAAGGAGTACGGGTTGTATGTCTGAGCCAGTCCTCACCGAAGATCAGCGCGACGCGCTGCAAGAGGTCGCCAATCTGGCGATGGGTCAAGCCGCGACACGTCTCGCGCGGCTGCTCGATTCGTTTATCGAATTATCGGTGCCGCGCGTGAGGGTGGTGGCCGTGAGCGAGGCCGCGCAAGCGCTGCGGGAGATGACCGGTATTGAAGACCGGGTCAGCGCGGTACGCCAGGGCTTTCGTTCGGACATCAAGGGCGAGGCGCTGGTGATTTGCCGCAGCGACAGCGTGGAGGACTTGTGCGCGTTGGTCAGCGACCCGTATTCGCGCTCCGCTTACGAAGCTGTGAGCCAGAAAGAGCTGATGTTCGACGTGGCGAACGTGCTTACCGGCGCGTGCGTGTCGTGCATTCTCGACCAGCTCGGCCGCACGCCGGTGTTTTCCGCGCCCGGCCTGCTGGGCGACGCCTTGACGCTCGACGAAGTGTTTCAGCCCGGCGTGTTGCAATGGGAAGTCGCGTTGCTCGTCGAAGTCAATTTCGCGCTGGAAGACCAGAGCTTCCGCGCGCATCTCGTGATGCTGATGGCGGAAGAGTCCATCCGTCATATGAGCGACGCGCTCGACGCGTTGTTGTCCAGCCTATGAGCGCGCCTACGGAGTCGTTGAGCGATCTGGTCGTCGAGCGGGTGGGCTTCGGCATCTTCGTGCTCGACCGCGACATGAACGTGTTGATGTGGAACCGCTTCATGCAGGACCACAGCGGTTTGTCCGCGGAGCAGGTGGTCGGCAAGTCGCTGTTCACGCAGTTTCCGGAACTGCCGCGAGTGTGGCTGTCGCGCAAGATCGAAAGTGTCTTTCAGCTGGGTAGCTTCGCGTTCAGTTCGTGGGAACAGCGGCCGTATCTGTTCAAGTTCGACCACGACCGGCCGATCACGGGCGGGGTCGACTACATGCAGCAGGACGTCACGTTCATGCCGCTCACGCGCGATCGGGAGGTGGTGGCCGTTTGCGTGACCATCTCCGACGTGACCCATGTGAGCATCGTGCAGCGAGAGCGCGAGGAGGCTGTCGCCAAGCTGCAGGAGTACGCCGACCGTGACGGACTGACCGGCATTGCCAACCGCCGCTTCTTCGAGGCGCGGCTGCTCGACGAATACACGCGCTGGCAGCGCTATGGCGGCGACATGTCGGTGCTGCTGTTCGATCTCGACCACTTCAAGAAGATCAACGACCAGTTCGGTCACGGCGTCGGCGATACCGTTTTGCGCGTGATGGCGCAGCGCGTTGCCGGGGTCGTGCGGGCCCAGGACACGTTCGGGCGTTTCGGCGGCGAAGAGTTTGCATTGCTGCTGCCGTGCACGCCGCTGGAGGACGCCATGCGCGTCGCCGAGAAAATCCGCCGCACGATCGCCGATACGCCGGTCGAGGTGCAGGGCACGAGCGTGCCCGTTACGGCGAGCGTGGGCGGCGCGGCCGCGCGTGCCGGCTCGCCCGCATATGACGTGCTGATCAACGAGGCCGATGCGGCGCTCTACAGCGCGAAGCGGCAAGGCCGCAATCGCTGCGTCGCGTTGACGTAAATGGCGGCGATTGAGGTTCGCTCATAGCGCCCGGTTGCGCTAAAAAGCCGGTTCTGCCCGCGGCATCACGCGCCGCACGTCGCACCGGGCTTGCCGGTCACAGCGGGTTGTGTCGGTCATTGCTCTGTGGAAACTGCGTCGTCGGACAAACGTTGTTATACTTTTCGCCGTTTCCGGCATCCCAGCCGTGTGTTTCGCGCGTGTCCGCGCGCGCGGGCCGCCCGCCCTGCGGCGAGGCATAAAAATTCCTGTACGCCTTTCAGCGGGCGCCCTCCTGCGGAGATCGTCTTGGCTGTATCCAATCTTGTCGTGGACGATACTGAAATCGACGCCGCTGCCGCCACGTCCGGCAGTTCGTTTTATCTCGCAATGCGCATCCTGCCGGCCGCGCAGCGCGACGCGATGTATCAGGTCTACGCTTTCTGCCGCGCTGTCGACGATATCGCCGACAGCGACATGCCGCGCGCCGACCGCGCCGCGGCGCTCGAGCGCTGGCGCGCCGACATCGACGCGTGCTATACCGGCTCGCCGCGCGCCTCGTTGCGCGCGCTGACGCGGCACATCCACACGTTCCACCTGCAGCGCGAGGATTTTCACGCAATGATCGACGGCATGGCGATGGATGCGGCCGCCGACATCTGCGCCCCCGACGAGGCTACGCTCGACCTGTACTGCGACCGGGTCGCGAGTGCGGCGGGCCGTCTATCGGTGAGGATATTCGGGATGCAGGAGGAGCCGGGCCGTTTGCTGGCGCACCATCTCGGCCGCGCGCTTCAGCTGACGAACATTCTGCGCGACATCGACGAAGACGCGGGTATCAACCGTTGTTATCTGCCGCATGAGTTGCTGGCGCGTGAAGGCATCGCGGTGAAGAATCCCTCGCAGATCGCCGACGATCCGTCGCTGCCGCGCGTCTGCGCAACGCTCGCTGAACGCGCGAAAGAGCATTTCGCCGCGTCCGACGCGATCATGGACCGCGAGCCGCGCACTCAGGTGCGCGCACCGCGCATCATGTCGGGCGTGTACCGCTTGCTGCTGGAACGCACACTCGAACGCGGCTTCGACATTCCGCGCACGAAGGTCAGCAAGCCGAAGCTGCGCATGCTGTGGATCGTCGCGCGTTACGCGCTCTTCTGAGCCGATGCCGAGACTCGTACATGTGGTCGGCGCGGGCCTCGCCGGCCTGGCCGCCGCAGTGCAGTTGCAGCGGCGCGGCGCGCGAGTCGTGCTTCACGAAGCGGCGCAACAGGCGGGCGGCCGCTGCCGTTCGTACTACGACGCCAAGCTAGGCGCAACGATCGACAGCGGCAATCACCTGATGATGTCGGGCAACGCGGCGACGCTGAATTACGCGCGTGCTATCGGCGCCGTGGACGAACTGACGGGACCGGCGTTGCCGGAATTCCCGTTCGTGGATATCGCCACTCACGCGCGCTGGACCGTGCGCCTGTCGTCCGGACGGCTGCCCTGGTGGATCTTCGATCAGAACGCGCGTGTACCGAACACCGGCCCGAGCGACTATCTGAGTCTCGTGCCGCTGCTTTTCGCCAAGCCCGGTCGCACCGTCGCGCAAACCATGCGCAGCAATGGCCCGCTGTGGGACCGCCTGCTCGCGCCGTTGTTTCGCGCAATGCTCAACGCCGAGCCGCGCGACGCGTCGGCGGCGCTGACTGGGGCAATGGTGCGCGAGACGTTGATGGCGGGCGGCCTCGCGTGCCGGCCGCTCATCGCGCGGAACGGTTTGAGCAGCGCTTTCGTCGATCCGGCGTTGCGACTGTTGCAGCATGGCGGCGCGACGATCGAGATCGGCTCGCGGCTCAAAAAAATCCGGTTTGCGGCGAACACGAGCCGCGTAGAGGCGCTCGATTTCGCCGAACAGAGCGTCGCGTTAGACGTCAACCAGGCTGTGATTCTCGCCGTGCCGCCGGATGTCGCGCAGACGCTTGTCCCTGGCCTGCGGGCGCCGGCCCGCTTTGCCGCGACGCTCAGCGCGTATTTCGCCGTGGAACCGCCGTTCGGCTTGCCGCCCGTCACCGGTCTCCTGAACGGCACTGCGCAATGGCTGTTCGCGTCCGACGGACGTCTGTCCGCAACGGTTTATGGCGTCGGCAATGTTGTCGACACGCCGCGCGAAGAACTGGCGGCGCGCTTGTGGGCCGAGGTGGCTCAGGCGGCCAATCTGCCTGCCGCGCCCATGCCGGCCTGGCAGATCGTCGTCGACGAACGGGCGACTTTTGCCGCGTCGCCGGAACAGGAAACGCTGCGTCCCGGCACGCGCACTCGCTGGAATAATCTGATGCTCGCGGGGGACTGGACGGCTACCGGCCTGCCCGCGACGATTGAAGGCGCGATCCGCTCAGGTCAGAAGGCCGCGGATACGTTGCTGAATCAACCGATGGAACGCCGATGAACGATTTATCTCAAGCCCACATGCTGGGTGCCGTCATGCCCGAATTCGCCGACGAAGCGCGAAGCGCGCCTTCCGTTGCGAGCGATGCGGCCCACGCGTCTACCGCGTCTGCAGAATCTGCTGGTTTCGCCGCTTCGCTCGACGCCTCGATCACGCGCGCAACCGAGGCGATCCTCGCCGCGCAAAAGCCCGACGGCCATTGGGTCTACGAACTCGAAGCGGATGCGACGATTCCCGCCGAATACGTGCTGCTGGTCCATTACCTTGGCGAAACGCCGAACGTGGAGCTGGAGCAGAAAATCGCGCGCTATTTGCGCCGCATCCAGCTGGCCGACGGCGGCTGGCCGCTCTTCACCGACGGCGCGCTCGACGTCAGCGCGAGCGTGAAAGCGTACTTCGCGCTGAAGATGATCGGCGACCCGGTCGACGCGGAGCACATGGTCCGCGCACGCGAGGCAATTCTCGCGCACGGCGGCGCGGAGGCGGTGAACGTTTTCACGCGGATCCTGCTGGCCTTGTTCGGCGTGGTGTCGTGGCGCGCGGTGCCGATGATGCCCGTGGAAATCACGCTGCTGCCCATGTGGTTTCCGTTCCATCTGTCGAAGGTGTCGTACTGGGCCCGGACCGTAATCGTGCCGCTGCTCGTGCTCAACGCGAAGCGGCCGCTCGCGCGCAATCCGCGCCGCGTGCGCATCGACGAATTGTTCCGCGGCGCGCCCGTGAACACCGGCATGCCGCAGCGGGCGCCGCATCAACATGTCGGCTGGTTCCGCTTTTTCCGGGTCGTGGATACGGTGCTGCGCGCGGTCGACGGTCTGTTTCCGAAAGCCACGCGCGAGCGAGCGGTCCGCGAGGCAGTGGCCTTTGTCGATCAGCGGCTGAACGGGGAAGACGGCTTGGGCGCGATTTTCCCGGCCATGGCCAATTCGGTGATGATGTACGACGTGCTCGGTTATCCGGCCGACCATCCGAACCGCGCAATTGCGCGTCAGTCGATCGAAAAGCTGCTCGTTATCAAGGATGACGAAGCATATTGTCAGCCCTGTTTGTCGCCGGTCTGGGACACGTCGCTTGCCGCGCACGCGTTGCTCGAAACGGGCGAAGCGCGTGCCGAGCAGGCAGCAGAACGCGGCCTTGCATGGCTGCGTCCGCTGCAGATTCTCGACGTGCGCGGCGACTGGATTTCGCGCCGGCCGAACGTGCGGCCGGGCGGCTGGGCCTTCCAGTACAACAACGCGTATTACCCGGACGTCGACGATACAGCGGTGGTCGCAATGGCTATGCATCGCTCGGCTGCGCTGACGCAGTCGAGTGTCGATCGCGAGGCGATTGCGCGCGCGCGGGAATGGGTCGTCGGCATGCAGAGCAGCGACGGCGGCTGGGGCGCGTTCGAGCCTGAAAACACGCAGTATTACCTGAATAACATTCCGTTCTCCGATCACGGCGCGCTGCTCGATCCGCCGACGGCAGACGTGTCGGGTCGCTGCCTGTCGATGCTCGCGCAACTCGGCGAGTTGCCGCAAAACAGCGAACCGGCGCAGCGTGCGCTCGACTATATGTTGAAGGAACAGGAGCCCGACGGCAGCTGGTACGGCCGCTGGGGTTTGAACTACATCTACGGTACGTGGACCGTGCTGTGTTCGCTGAACGCGGCCGGCATTTCGCACGACGACCCGCGCATCAAACGCGCCGCACAGTGGCTGCTGTCGATCCAGAACGACGACGGCGGTTGGGGCGAAGCCGGCGAGAGCTACAAGCTCGACTACCACGGTTACGAACGGGCGCCGAGCACGGCTTCGCAAACGGCGTGGGCGTTGATGGGCCTGATGGCGGCGGGCGAAGTGAATCACGAGGCGGTTGCCCACGGCATCGACTATTTGCAGCGTGAACAACGCGAGCACGGCTTGTGGGACGAAACGCGTTTCACGGCCACCGGTTTCCCGCGCGTGTTTTATCTGCGTTATCACGGCTATCGCAAGTTTTTCCCGCTCTGGGCGCTGGCGCGTTTCCGTCATCTGAAGCGCAACGGGCTCACGCGCGTTGCCGTCGGGATGTAACGAATGCTTCGCCCAACTGCGCCGTCCGCCGATGCCGACGGCAACAGCTTGCCGGTCATCGTCGTAACGGGCATGGCCTTCGAAGCGCGAATTGCGCGGGGCCAAGGCGTCGAAGTGGTCTATGCGGCACGCGCCGATCTGCTGGAACGCGCGCTGAACGCAGCCGTGGCGCGCGGTTGCTCCGGCATTGTCAGTTTCGGTACGGCGGGCGGCCTGGCGCCGGATTTACAGCCGGGGGCGCTCATTGTCGCCGACGCCGTCGAAGGTCCGTTTGGCCGCATCCCTACCGATCCGGCCTGGACGAACAGGCTTGCCGCCGCGCTGGCGACAGGACCGCTCGCGTCACGCTTGCGGCGCGGTTCAATGGCCTCGGTAGCGGCGCCGCTCATGTTCGCCGACGACAAGCGTGCGCTGCATCGCTCGACGGGTGCATTGGCTGTGGATATGGAATCGCATCTGGCTGGCGCAATGGCCGCCGCCCGCGGGCTGCCGTTCGCCGTGTGCCGTGCGATTGTGGATCCCGCGTGGCGTACGTTGCCGTCGGCAGCGACCGCGGGGTTGCGCGATGACGGAAGCACTGCGCTTGCGCCGATCCTGCGTGAGCTGATGCGGCAACCGTCACAGATCGGCGCGCTCATTCAGGTGGCGATCGACGCGCGTGCGGCGCGCGTTTCGCTGGTGCAGGCCCGCCAAGCGCTGGGTGCGGCTGAGGCCTTGCTGAAGTTGGCCTAGCGGTTCAGCAGCGTCGACGCACGCCCTGGGCGGGCGTACGCCGATCCTATTGTGCAGCCGGCGCTGAAGCCGGTTGCTGACTACCAGCAGGTGCAGACGTGGTCGGGACAGCCGTGCCCGTACTGGGCGCTGAAGCCGCACCTGGCGCTGTTGCCGGCGTCGCGGTTGTCCCTGACTTAGCCCCCGTCGTTTCACTTGCAGGCACCGAGCCCGCCGCGCCGCTTGCCGGCGCGGGCGACTCACCCGGATCCGTGTAATTCGGCACGCCCGCCGGTGCGCCCGTGGCGGCACCAGAGGCCGCGTCCGGCGTGTCGGCCGTATCGCCCGGGTCTGCGTAGTTCGGAAGCGTCGCCGGCGCGCCGGCAGCGGCGCCCTTCGCTGGAGTCGTCGCAGCGCCCGAGTCGTCCTGATCCTCGTATTCCGGCAGCGGCGCGGCATTGTCGCCGGTGCCGCGCAGACGCGCCCGCCGTTGCTGCGTATAGGCGTCCCGCACGAACGAGTATTTATCCAGCGCCGCTTGCTGCAGAAGATCCGTCGCACCCAGCAGGTCGGAGCGAACGCTTACGAACTGCAGCACGTACAGCGGATTGCGCACCGCCGGCTCCATGTAGTTCAAGGGATTGAACTTCACGTCCACCACCAGCCCCATGCTGTCTCGCACGGTACTCGGCCCGAAAAGCGGCAAGACCAGATACGGTCCCGATGGAATGCCCCAGTGTCCAAGCGTCAGGCCGAAATCCTGATGATGCTTGGGCAGGCCGGCCGGCGTCGCCCAATCGAGCAGGCCGCCGAGACCGAACGTGGAGTTGAACGCGAAACGGACGAGGTCCTCGGTCGCGTCGGTGATCTTCAACTGCAGCAGCGCATTCGCGGCGTTGGTCAAGTCACCCAGGTTCGAAAAGAAGTTGCTGACGGCCGTGCGCAACGGCTGCGGCGTCACCTTCTGATAGCCCTTCGCGACGGGCACCGCGACATAGCGGTCGAGGCCGTCGTTGAAATTGAACACCGCCCGGTTCATCGGCTCGAACGGGTCGCCGGGCTTGCGGTCGGGACCGGTTGCGCAGCCGGTTATGAGGCCGGTGGCAGCAAGCGCCAGCACGGTGGTACGCAGTTTCATGCTTATATTCCTTTGTGCTTCGCGCGACGTGGGCGCGGCTTGCCCATCAGCACGGGTTGGAAAACCACTGCACCGATAAGCGTGCAAAACAGCGACAGCGCCAGCAAGCGGCCCATGCTGGACGTCCCCGGATGGTGCGATAGCCAGAGGCTGCCGAACGCCGTCGCCGTCGTCGCCGCGCTGAACAGCACCGCGTGCGTCAGGCTCGACTGCAACAGGCCGGTCTGCCCGTTGCGCCACGCCATCACGAAGTAAATCTTGAACGCCACGCCGACGCCGAGCATCAGCGGCAACGCAATGATATTCGCGAAGTTCAGCGGCATGCCGAACACCACGCACAACTCGAGCGTGACGAGCGCCGACACAAGCAGCGGAACCAGCGTGCGCAGCATGTCGCCAACGCGCCGCAGCGCGACCCACAGCAGGATCGCGATGGACAGCAGCGCCCAGCACGCGGCCTGCAAGAACGCCTTGATGATCGTATCCGCGGAATGAAGGATCGAGATCGGGCCGCCAATCGCGCCGGGCTCGGCCTTTTTGACAGCATGGGCGAAGCGGGCGAGCGTGGCGTCGTCGTTCGGATCGGCGCCCGGCTTCACCTTCGGCGCGATGTCGACGAGGGCGCGGCCGTCCTTCGACACCCAGCCTTTCGAGATTTCCTTCGGCAGATTGTCCCGCGTGATTTCGGTCGGCTGGAGCAGGTTCTCCAACTGCTTGAGCGCAATGCGCAAAGGCTCCGACATCGCGTGTTCCGCGCGGTCGCGCGTGGCGGAGTCGGCTGCGGCGAGCTTTTGCAGCGTGACCGACAGATGTTGCGCTTCGGCGGCGCCTGGCCCGGGATGATCTTCGGCGGCGAGCGAAAGTTGATTCGACGCGCGCTTGAGCGCGGCGACGCGCACGGCGTCCGTGGCCTGTGGCGCCGGTTGCTGTTGCAGCGCGGGCAGCAATTGCTGCGCGGCGCTTGCGATCAGCATCATCTTTTGCTGCTGCTGCGCGGGAACGAAGGTGTCCAGCGTGGTGACGCGGCCCACTTCGGGCAACGCGCGCAACCGCTCGGCCATGCGATCGGCGTCGGCAAGCGAGGGCGCGAGCACATGCACGTTGTTCACCGCGGCCTCGGGCGAATCCTTCAGCGACAGCAGCGTGGCCATCGACTCGGTATGCGGATCTTTCAGGTGCAGCGGATTGAAGTCGAAGTGCAAACGCGTGAGCAACGGCGTTGCGCCGATCACGACGATCAGCGTGCCGATCAACACGGGCTTGCGATGATGGGCGAGAAAGTCGTCGACGGGTGCGAGTTGCTTGAAGCCCGGCGACGCGGCTTCGCCCGGCGGGTTGAAGATCTTCAGCAACGCTGGCAGCAGTGTCATGTTGGTCAGATACGCGACGAACATGCCAACGCCGGCGATCTCACCCAACTCCGACACGCCGCGGTACGCGGTCGGCAGAAACGAGAAGAAGCTCAACGCGACCGCAACCGCGGCGAGCGTAAGCGGCACGCCGATACTGTGCGCGGTATGAGCAAGCGCGGCGGAAAGACGGTCGTCGCGATTACGCTCCTCGCGATACTTGACGCCGAACTGCACGCCGAAATCGACGCCGAGCCCGACGAACAGCACCATGAACGCAACCGAGATCATGTTCAGCGCGCCGACCATCATGAGGCCGAGCGCGGCGGTGATTGCGAGTCCAACGAACAGCGTGATGAAGACTGCGGCGATCATGCGTCCAGAGCGCAACGCGAGCCACAGAATGATCAACACCACGACGAACGTGCCGATGCCGTTGAGCACCGCGCCATCTTTGACTGACGCGAACTCTTCGTCCGCGAGCGGTTGTTCGCCGGTCAGACGGACGGTGGCGCCATAACGCGAGTCCAGATGCAGCGAGGCCGCCGTATCGCGAATGGCCTGCGACGCGGTTGCGCCCGGCTCTAGGGCGTCGTAGTTCACGACCGGCTGCACGACCACAAACGCACGCGCCGGATTGGTCGCCGCGCTTTTGTCGACGAACGCGCGCCACGAGAAAGCGGCGGGCTTGCCGGCCAGTACGAGGTCCAGCGTGTTGGCGCTTTGCGACAGCAGGCGGCTCATGTCGGAGAGCTTCACCTGACCGATCTGCAGCGGCAGCAGCAGGCTCGTGGTGAGCGTGCCTGCAAGTCCCGCGAGGCTGGGGTCGTGCGCAAGCGTGTTCACGAGCGGACGAGACTGCACGAGTTGCGACGTGGTCGACATGACCTCTTCGGTCGATGGGAAAAGCAGACCGTTATGTTCGAAGAACGGCCCGCCGGCGGGCTGCGAGACCGCGACGAATTCCTTCGGCTCGGCTTTGAGCGCCGCCGTCAGCGCATTCGCTGCGGCGTCGGCAAACTCGGGCGCGCGCGCCTCCACGACGACCAGCACCGTTTCGCCGCGATCAGGGAAGGCCTGGTCCATCGCGTGCTCGAGCGTGGACCATTCCTTGTCGGTTTCGATCAGGCGGCTGATGTCGGTGTTGATCTTGAAGTGATGCGCGACATAGATCCCGCTCAACACGGCGAGCACGATCGACAGTGCGATGATCCGCAACGGATGGCGCACCGAATAGGCGACGAGGCGAACAATAGATGACTTCAGCATGTAGGCGAACTTGGCCTTATCACGGGTAGCATTTTGACGAAAGTGCACAAGTATACAGAGCCGGAGCAATCCGGATCGTATTCGGCAGCAATGCGCGTAGCAAAACCGGCTCCCGGCGCAACATGAAAGGGCGGGAACGCAATGTCGTTATACTGGTCTATCCAGCTTTCGCCCCGATCTTGCTGGTCGGCGGCGCACACTCTTTTCGGGTCTTGTCCAGCGTATGAAACGTTATCTGTCTGCTTTTCTGGCCGCAGCCGTAGTCTCAACGGCTGCCTATGCGCAAAGCTCGCCCGACGCGGTGGTAAAAAGTGCCGTCGAAGGTACGGTCTCCGCGATGAAGGCCGATCCGCAAGCGCGCGGCGGCGATATGGCCAAGATCACGCAACTGGTCGAGACGCGCTTCGTGCCGGCCACCGACTTCCAGCGCACCACCCGCATCGCGGTCGGCAAGGCATGGAGCACCGCCACGCCCGAGCAGCAGAAGCAGCTCTATGAGCAGTTCACGCTGCTTCTCGTGCACACCTACGCTGCGTCGCTTTCGCAGTTGCGCGACCAGGACGTCAAATTCAAGTTTGCGCCGGCCAATGCACCGGGCGCCGCGAAAGACGTCGTGGTGCAGTCGCACGTGATCAGCAACGGCGGCGACGACGCAATCGACTACCGGCTCACCAAGGGCCCGTCGGGCTGGAAGATCTACGACATCAATATGATGGGCGCATGGCTGATTCAGGTGTACCAGACACAATTCGCCGATCAGCTTTCCAAGGGCGGAGTCGACGGCCTGATCAAGTTCCTCACCGCGCATAACGCACGCAGCGGCGGGTAAGCTGGATCGGCAAGCCGACTGCCTGCGAGGTAGAAGCAGACCAACAAAAGAAAAAGCGCGGTGGCCTTAAAAGCCACCGCGCTTTTTTACGCGGGTTATGCGGCGCGATTCAGAGCGGCGCAGGGCCGCCCCGATTCGACGCTCAGTGCGCGGCCGTAGCCGTCTGCACCTTGCTGCCCTTGCCGGCCACCTTGATCTCTTCAAGCTTGATCTCGACGTGGCGCGAGAACACGTATTCAGCCGGGCGCTGCTTGTCCAGCGGGATGTCTTTGGTGAAAGCACCCGAAGTCTTCGGGCCGCGCAGGCTGACCTTCAATGCCTTCAGCGGATGCGCAACCGTATCCATCACGGCCGTGGCTTCAAAGCCGCAGTGGACCATGCAGTCGGCGCACTTTTCGTAGTTGCCGGTGCCGTACTTGTCCCAGTCCGTGGTTTCCATCAATTCCTTGAAGGTCTTCACGTAACCTTCACCGACCAGATAGCACGGCTTCTGCCAGCCGAACACCGTACGCGCCGGGTTGCCCCAAGGCGTGCATTCGTAGGTCTGATTGCCGGCGAGGAAGTCGAGGAACATGGCCGACTGGCTGAACGACCAGTTCTTGCCATTGTTGCCGCGCTTGAAGATCTCGCGGAACAGATGTTTGGTCTTGTCGCGATTCAGGAAGTGCTGCTGGTCCGGCGCACGCTCATAGGCATAACCCGGTGAGACGGTGATGCCGTCCACGCCCATCGGCCCGACCGTGTCGAAGAAAGCGGCAACGCGCTCCGGCACCGCGTCGTTAAACAGCGTGCAGTTGATGTTCACGCGGAAACCGCGGCGCTTCGCTTCCTTGATGGCGGCGACTGCCTTGTCGTACACGCCGTCTTGCGACACCGAATGGTCGTGCATCTGCTGATCGCCATCCAGGTGAACCGACCAGACGAAGTACGGATTCGGCTCGTAGTCGTCCATCTTCTTTTCCATCAACAGCGCGTTCGTACACAGGTACACGAACTTCTTACGCGCGATGATGCCCTTCACGATCTGCGGCATTTCCTTGTGCAGGAGCGGTTCGCCGCCTGCAATCGACACCACCGGGGCGCCGCATTCGTCGACGGCGCCAAGGCATTCTTCCAGCGACAGACGCTGATTCAGGATGGGGTCCGGATAGTCGATCTTGCCGCAGCCATTGCAGGCGAGATTGCAGCGGAACAGCGGCTCCAGCATCAGGGCGAGCGGGTAGCGTTTGTTGCCGGAGAGGTGCTGACGCATGATGTATGCGCCGACCCGGACTTTCTGTAGCAGCGGAATAGACAAGACGTCCTCCTTAAACTTCGCGTGCGGCGAGTGGTTGCATCAGCTTCGATGGCAACTTGAATTCAACCTTCTCTTCACGGCCCGCCATTGTCGTGACATCGACGGGCCCCATTGCGCTTAGCGCATCGATTACGTTTCTGACCATTTCTTCCGGCGCCGAAGCGCCGGCCGTGATGCCGATGGTCTGCGCATTCGCAAACCATTCCGGCTTCACTTCTGAACCGTCGGCGACGAGATAGCTCGCCACGCCGCTTTCGCTGCCAATTTCCCGCAGCCGGTTCGAGTTCGAACTGTTTGTTGCGCCCACCACCAGCAGCACGTCCACCTGCTTGCTCAACTCGCGCACCGCGGCCTGGCGATTTTGCGTCGCATAGCAGATGTCGCGCGTGTCGGGGCCGACGATGTCGGTGAAGCGGCGCTGCAAGGCGTCGATAATGCCACGGGTGTCGTCTACCGACAGCGTGGTCTGCGTGACGTACGCGAGCGGCGTGTCGATCGGCAGCTGCAGATGCTCGACCTCGGCTTCGCTCTGCACCAGCAGCACCTTGCCCGGGATCTGGCCGATCGTGCCTTCCACTTCCGGATGCCCGGCGTGGCCGATCAGGATCAGCGTGCGCCCCGCGCTCACATATTGACGCCCCTGCACGTGCACCTTGGTGACGAGCGGGCACGTTGCGTCGAGCACGTCGAGACCGCGGGCTTCCGCGTCGCGCTCAACTGTTTGAGCGACGCCGTGCGCGCTGAAGATCGCCACGGCGCCTTGCGGCACTTCATCGAGTTCTTCGACGAAACGCGCGCCTTTCTGGCGCAGATTATCGACCACGTGACGATTGTGGACAATTTCGTGGCGTACGTAGACAGGCGCGCCGTGCTGCTGCAGCGCCCGATCGACGATCTCGATCGCACGAACAACGCCCGCACAAAAGCCGCGGGGTTGGGCAAGGATGACTCGCATAAGTTGGCGGACTCCGACTGACGCGGGTTTCGAGCAAGTCGGAAATTCTGACTTTATCGCCGCGACCATCTAATTAGTTGACGTCTTGAGCCCCGGCGACGTGCCGGTACAGCAAAACCAAACGCGCATTCTAACGCTATCACGCCAGCTTTGCTTTGCCGGGGCCGCTACAGTGTTGGGCGCACGCGGCATATGCCTTAGCTTTACCAAACCCATGCGGCAAAAATTGCACGCTGCACCGCTCTGGCGGAACCCTTAAACTACGTCGTCCTGTGAAGCGCTCGCGCCTCGCAATACAAAATGGTCGACGCTTGCTGCAAATTCGAGGGTAACGCTTAATGGGGTTGATGGCGGTGATTCTGTTTTTCCTTTCCTGTTTGTCCTTGCTGATCTGGATCGTGCTGCTGTTCGCCCGAGGCGGCTTCTGGCGCGCGCGTCCCGCCGCGCCGCTTGCGCCCGAACCGCGTAGCGCATGGCCCGGCGTGGCCGCCGTGGTGCCTGCCCGCAATGAAGTCGATGTCATTGCACAGGCCGTTACGACGCTGCTTCAGCAGGATTATCCCGGCGAATTTCACGTGATCGTGGTCGACGACCACAGCACCGACGGCACCGCCGACGCTGCCCGCGCAGCCGCGCTGCAGCTGCAATGCCCCGACCGTTTGACCGTGCTGAGCGCGAAGCCGCTGCCGCCGGGGTGGTCCGGCAAGGTGTGGGCGCAGTCGCAAGGCATCGAGGCGGTACGCACGCTCGGCTTGCCGGCCGACTTTTTGTTGCTGACGGACGCCGATATCGGTCATCCCGCGGAGGCCGTCACGCAACTTGTCGTCCGTGCTGACGTTGAGAAGCGCGATCTCGTCTCGCTGATGGTGCGCCTGCGCTGCGACTCGTTCTGGGAGAAAGCGCTTATTCCGGCCTTCGTTTTCTTCTTCGCGAAGCTGTATCCGTTCTCCTGGGTCAACAATCCGCGCAATCGCACGGCGGCTGCGGCGGGCGGCTGCATGCTCGTGCGTCGTAGCGCCCTGGAGGAAGCTGGTGGCATTGAATCGATCCGGGCCGAGCTGATCGACGATTGCAGCCTCGCGGCGCGCATCAAGCATCGCGGCACCGGGCGCCACCCAATCCGGCTCGACGTGGCTGCGCGAAGCGTGTCGTTGCGTCCTTACGATAGCTGGCGCGACATCTGGAACATGATTGCGCGCACTGCGTTCACGCAGTTGCATTATTCGCCGCTGCTGCTGGCGGGCACGCTTGCCGGCATGACGATCATCTATCTGATGCCGCCGGTCGCCGCCATCGTGCTCGGACCAACGGGCTGGCCCGCCTGGCTCGCGTGGGCGGCCATGTGCTGCGCGTATGCGCCAATGCTCAGCTATTACCGCCGCTCGCCGCTATGGGCGCCGTTTCTGCCGCTCATCGCGCTGTTTTATGTGGGGGCGACGTTTGCGTCGGCGGTGCGCTACTGGCGTGGCAAAGGCGGGCAATGGAAGGCGCGGGTTCAGGCGCCCATGCAGGAACGTTGACGCGAAGCAGTAACGAAAAAGCGGCGCATTGCGCCGCTTTTCTTTTAGCCCTTTGTAAGCAGCATATAGAGTTGAATCACCATGTCCGGTGAAAACGTAAACGGCACCCAGCCGTGACCGGTATGGCGCATTACCAGCAAACGGTCGCCGTTCGACTGCTTCTGCACGGCCATGACCGGATTTTTCGTCGACACGAAACGCCAGCCCGGCGGGATGCCCGGAGGAGGTTCGGGTGTCATCGAGGCGCGCGCGTTCGACAGTTCCTCGATGAGCTGGCCGATCTGCTCCGCGCGCAATGCGACGGTCTGGCCGCCGATGGTCATGGTGATTTCGTTCTGCGCCGGACGGTTGATTTCCAGCGTGGGCAGAGCCGGGGGCGCAGCGGTTTGCGCGCCGGCTTCGCTGACCGCGGCGTCGGCCTCGGCTTGGGCTTGAACTTCGACCGTTTCCGATTCGACGTCCGGCACGGCATGTTCAGCCGGCGCGTGCTGCGCGTCAGCCTGGTTGCGTGTCTCGGGGATGCTTTGGGCCTGCGGGGCCACGACAGCCTGAATGAGCTGATCGACGCCCACTTCGAGCGCGCCGAGCTGTTCGTGAAGGTTCATGCGAGATTTCTCTGGTAAGACCCGCGATTTTAACTGCTGCGCGTAGGCTTTACCTTCCGCAAATACAGCGACGTTGTAACAAAATGCTCGCGCTACGGCTTGAGATAGCCCGCATGCCGGAACCAGTCGAGCGCATCGCTCAGGCCCTCACGGTACGGACGCGCCCGGTAGCCCAGTTCGCGTTCCGCCTTGGCCGAACTGAAGTACATCTTGTTCTTCGACATCTTCAATCCATCAACGGTGACGAACGGTTCGCGCTTCGTGAACTTCGCGACCGCTTCCGCACCCATCGCGAGCGGGTAAAGCGGCCAGCGCGGCAAGCTGATGGTGGGGGCCTTGCGGCCGGTGAGTGCCGCGATGTCCGCGAGCATCTGTTGAAGCGGCAGATTTTCGCCGCCGAGAATGTAGCGTTCGCCGATCTTGCCGCGCTCCAGCGCCAGAAAGTGCCCGGCTGCGACGTCGTCCACGTGCACGAGGTTCAGCCCTGTGTCGACGAAAGCGGGAATCTTGCCGAGCGCCGCTTCCACGATGATGCGCCCGGTCGGCGTCGGCTTGACGTCGCGCGGGCCGATAGGTGTGGACGGGTTGACGATCACCGCCGGCAGGCCGTCTTCGGCGATCATGCGTTCCACTGCGCGCTCGGCCAGCACCTTGCTGCGCTTGTAGACGCCGATCGCCTGATCGGCCTTGAGCGGCGATGTTTCGTCGGCTGAATTGCCGGCGCTCGTCACCTTCAGCGTGGCCACGCTGCTCGTGTACACGATGCGCTCGACGCCTTCTTTCAGCGCCGCGCGCATGGTCGCCTCCGTGCCCTCCAGATTCGAGCGCTCGATTTCGCTCGGGTCCGGCGCCCACAGCCGGTAATCGGCGGCGACGTGCAGCAGATAGCGCACGCCGCGCAGCGCGTTGCGCATGGACGCTTCGTCGCGCATATCGCCCACGACGATTTCCGCGTCGAGCGACTCGAGGTTCTGACGTGGGCTGGTGGCGCGCACCAGTACACGCACCTTGAAGCCCTTCTGTTGCGCGATGCGCGCCACCGACGAGCCGACAAAGCCGGATGCGCCGGTCACGAGCACGAGATCGCCATTCTGTTCGGTCATTCTGTTTCCGTTCCCTGCGTGACAGTCGGGGGATTGTACGTGGCGAGCGGGGGCCGCGTCGTCGACGCGGCTATTCCAACCCGCGTTCTGCAAGCAGGCTCGTCGCGACGCGACTAGAATGCCCGCTTGAAAGATTGCGAGGAGAGAACGGCATGTCCCCAGATCTGGATGAGCGGATCGAAACGTATTACGTGCGCGTGCGCGGCACCGTGCAGGGCGTCGGCTTTCGTCACGCGACCGTGCGGCAGGCGCACGCGTTGGGCATCAAGGGATGGGTTGCGAATCTCGACGACGGTTCGGTCGAAGCGATGTTGCAGGGCACGGCGAATCAGGTCGACCGGATGCTGTCGTGGCTGCGGCACGGGCCGCCGGCCGCGCGCGTGACCGAGGTAGCCGGCGAAGAGCGCGTGACCGAGAAACGCTACGAGCGTTTCGAACAGCATTGAACGGCGCGTAACCACATCGGCGGGTTGAGAGCCCGCCGCCCCTCTGGCCGTTGTGCGCTATTGCGCTACCAACAGGCTTTCGGCAAATCCCCACTCGTTTTCCAGCCACTGATGGCTGCACACGAAGCCCGCATCGTCGGCGATCGCGGGCATTTCGTCGGCGCGATACTTGTGGCTGCTCTCGGTCCAGATCGTTTCGCCTGCCTTGAGCGACACCGTCAGGTTTGCGGCGGCAACATGCGCGGTAACGTCGCGCGTTGCACGCAAGTGCATCTCGACACTACGCGCGTCCGGATTGAAACGCGCGACGTGCTCGAATGCGTCGAGCGGAAAATCGCCGCCCAGTTCGCGATTGATCCGCGCGAGCAGGTTCAGGTTGAACGACGCCGTGACGCCGATTGCGTCGTCGTAAGCGGCGATCAGCGTGGGCGTGGGCTTGATGAGGTCGGTGCCGAGCAGCAGCGCGTCGCCGGGCGCCAGCATGTTGCGAATGTCGCGCAGAAAGCGCGTCGCGGCCAGTCTGCCGAAATTGCCGATCGTGCTGCCGAGAAAGAGTACGAGTAAGCGTTCGTCGGCTGCGCGCTTTTTGCTGACTTCAGCGAGACCCGCCAGATAATCGCGCTCATAGCCGACAATAGAAATCCTTTCGATGTCGCCTAATTCGCGCCTGCACAACTGCAACGCGGTGCGCGAAATTTCAATCGGGCAGTAGGAAGTGGGGCGCTTTTTACACAGCGCTTCGAGAATGCGGCGCGTTTTGCGGCCGCTGCCGCTACCGAGTTCGGCGACGGTTACGTCGTGCGGAAGATGCTCGACGATGTCCACCGCGTGCTTCGCCAGCAGCCGCTCCTCAGCGCGTGTCACGCCGTATTCGGGGAGCACGGTGATCACTTCGAATAACGCGGAACCGACTTCGTCATACAGATACTTCGAGGGCAACTCTTTCTGCGGCGCATGCGTGAGGCCGCTGCGGACGTCGGCGGCGAACGCGGAACGTTGATCGGGTGATGCGTCGTGCGAGAGGGCTGGCTGGGTCATGCTGGCTCCAGTAGTCACATGCGATGAGCGGGATGGTTGGCCGGAGGCGGCACGCGGGATCGAAACGATTGGTGCGTGCCGCGGAGGAAGCGGGCCGCCATGCGGCCGGGCTCGTTGATGTCGCAAACGCTGATTGCAAACGTTGGTTGCAAACGCTGTAGCAGAAGCGGGAAGCAAGATTCGCGCTTGATTGACGGAGTTGCTTGTCGAACGCGCACAGCTGACTCCCGCGCGCGTGAAGTTATGTTCTAGTTCATCGACGCGCGTTCTGCACGGATTAATTGCTGCCGCAAGAATGAAAGCGACGCGAAGTGTGTCCGTGCCACGTCGATAATCCGGCTAGAATGCCCGGCTTGCATCGCCGGATAAAACTACAAGAAGCGGCGCCCGACACGCGCTGCGGCTCACGGACCTTCACTTCCAATGACAACGAGAATCGCGGTGCGCCGCCATGTTGCGCCACGTGCGCATGCGCTCGCGCCGCAAGGCGAAGCTCCCGCACAGCGGGGCGCACGATGAATCAGTATTCGCCGAAACGCGGCATTGCCTTATCGGTTAGCGCCTGCGCAATGTTCGCCCTGCTGTCGGCTTACGCGACGCTGCTCGCACCGCTCACCGGCCTCGATATTTTCGCGTGGCGTATCGTCTGGACCGTGCCGGGCGCACTGCTGCTGGTTGCGTCGCGCAAGCGCATGCCAATCCTGCGGCAACTTCTTTACCGGATGATGACTCAGCCCGCGCTAGGCGTTGCGATGCTCGCCGCCGCTGCGTTGCTCGGCGCGCAATTGTGGGTGTTTCTGTGGGCGCCGTTGCATGGCCGCATGCTTGAAGTGTCGCTCGGCTATTTCCTGTTGCCGCTCGTGATGGTACTGGTCGGGCGCTTCTACTATCACGAGCGTCTCGACGGTTTGCAGGGGGCAGCCGTGATATGCGCGGCTGTGGGCGTGGGTCATGAACTGTGGGTGACGGGCGCTTTCTCGTGGCCGACGTTGCTAGTTGCGCTCGGTTATCCGCCGTACTTCGTGTTGCGGCGCAAAATCAAACAGGATTCGCTCGCGCTGTTTACCGTCGAGATGATCTTGCTACTACCCGTCGCAGTGGCGATGATCGTGACCGGCGGGTCGCTCACGCTGATCTCCGGACGCCTCGACATGTGGCTTCTGCTGCTGCCGGGGCTGGGCGCGTTGAGCACGCTCGCGCTGGCTTCGTATCTGACGGCGAGTCGCTTATTGCCCGTCGCGCTGTTCGGCATTCTCGGTTATGTCGAGCCGGTATTGCTCGTGCTGGTGTCGATCACGTTGCTCGGCGAAACGTTGAGTGCTGCGCAGTTGGCCACGTACATCCCGATCTGGATCGCGGTCGTGCTGACAGCGTTGCACAGCATGCGGATCGTGCGCTTTGCGTGAGACTCGAGCGCCTGCCACGACCATGTTGCTTTGCGTTCACTTGTGCGCCGCCGCGCGCTGGTCTTTCGTCGGCGAAGGCCCCAACTGGCTTTCTATCGCTTCACGAAGCGCAGGCCGCCAGCCGGTGTAGAACAATGCTTCGGCCAGCACGAACAGCGGTCCGATCAGAAGACCGATTACGTCATCGACAAAAGCCGGCTTACGGTGCTCGTAGGCAATGTGGCCGACGAACTGAAACACCCAGCCGACCGCGAAGAGGCCGACGCCAGTTGCCAGCCAGACCGGCGTGGACTGCGCCGCAATCCATTGGCCGAACACGATGCAAAGCGCGGACACCGCTGTCATCAGCAAACCCAAAGGCACGTCGAGCACCAGGTAATAGAGCGTGGCCGCCGAGAACAACAGCCATGCGGGCGATAGGATCAACGGCGGCGCGGCTAGCGCGAAAGCCGGACGGCTCAACAGCACTGCCAATGCAAGCACGATCATCGGGATGCCGATGAAATGCGTGGCGATATTGCGCCGGTCGCGATGGTAAGCCGCATACTGCGTAAGCTGTTGCGTCAGCGTTCTCATGGATGCCGCTCCTTCATCAAAGTCAGCATAATCGCGGCGATTGGAATCTCAAACCATCGGGTAGCCGACAATCGGTATAAGCGCGATTCAATGACCGCAAATATTCCTCGTACCCAGCTTGCCACGCTGCTGTCGAACAGTGCATGGTTCCGCTCGGCACCGGCGTCTCTGCAGACGCAATTGATCGACGCGGGCCGGATCGAGCGCCTTGCCGCTGGTCAGCGTCTGTTCACGCGTGGCGATGCAGATAACGGCATCTATTGCGTGCTTGGCGGCGTGGTGCGAATCGGCGCAGCGAGTGAGAGCGGAAAGGAAGCATTGCTTGCTGTGATCGAACCGGTGAACTGGTTCGGCGAGATCGCGCTGTTTGACCATCGTCCGCGAACGCACGACGCGTATGCCGAACGCGATACCGAACTGTTTCATGTGACGCGCGCGGCACTCGTCGGATTGCTTGAACGTACGCCGGCCCATTGGCACACCTTCGGCTTGCTGCTCACGCAAAAACTGCGTCTTGCCTTCGATGCAATAGAGGAAGCCGCGTTGCTGCCCGCAGCGCAACGTGTAGCGCGACGACTGTTGCTAATGGCGGGTGGATATGGCGAGGGGGAAACCATGCGGCGTGTCATCAACGTGCCTCAGGAAGATCTCGCGATGATGCTCGCACTGTCGCGGCAGACCATCAACCAGGTGCTCAAGCAGTTTGAAACGCAGGGCGCGGTCAAGCTTGGTTATGCGGAAATCCAGATAGTCGACAAAGGCCGACTTCACGAGCTTGCGCAGTCGGGCCCGGATACACGTTGACGGCTTGAGAGCGCCATTGCCGCACGATTCCACCGCTACGGCAACGCGAAAGCTTGCGCAAAAAAAAAGGCGAGTCATACGACTCGCCCTCCCTGAACGGCATTGCCCGGCTTCGATTAATAGCTTGATTCTTCTAATGCCTGGTTGGCCGGTGCGTGCCGGAACCGTGCACGTGTTATTGCGTTTTTGTCGTGCCGGTCTTTGCGCCGTCAGCGCTCACCGGCGCATTGCTGGCCTCTTGCGCGCCGTCCGTTTTCTTGTTCGCTGCGCTGGAGTCGGCCGGAGTCTTCTTCACGGCGTTGTGCTTCTTCACAGAGTGTTTGGAAGACGTCTTCACATGCGACTTCGCGGTCGTGCCTGAAGGTGCTTTCGCGTGAGTGGTGGTGTCATTCGACGCGCCGGTTTGCACGGCGGTGCTTGCCTTGAGATTCGCCTGGCCTGCGGGCTGCGTTGCTTCGGACGGTGCCGGTGCGGCAGTCTGAGCGAAAGCGGTTGACACGAGCAGAGCGGAAGCGAGAGCAGCGAAAAGCGTCTTCATGGTGTGACTCCTTGTTAAACCGGTGGATTCCTGCGAGCTTCTGTTTCGCGGCTGGATTTATTCAGCGCTGCCGGTTTAACGCAGCCGGGAAGACAGCAGTTGACGATGTTCTGGTGACAAAACGTAACGGCAGAAACATATCGGGCTGCTGACTACTCTTCCGGCCTTCCTGCTCTCGACGATTTAAGACTTCAAACGTTAGTTGAATGGATTGTCCACGACACCCGGTTTCGCGTCTGGCTCGTCTTTCACTTTAGCGGGCAGTCCCGGATGCGCCTGCAAAGCTGCGACGATTGCATCTACCGCTTCCTTCAATGCGAGCGCAGCCTTCAACCCTCGCTGGTCTTGCGTCAGTTCGAGCGTGCCGTTCAGCACGACGCGCTTCGTACCGTTGCTCACGGTCATTGCGTCGCCCTGAAGGTTGAGTACGTCGTCGTCGTTCGAATAGGGTTTAAACACCTTTGAGTCCTCCCGGTCGCTGATCTTTGAGGTTCTCCGGAATTCCCGGAAAGCGAATGCCCGATGCTGCTTCGAGTTCGTGAATCGTTCTGATTTCGTATCGATTCGTCGACACATTGTCGACCACTACCGCGAACGCGAGTTGCCGCGAAGGTACGTAGACGACCTTGAACAACTGCGTTGGAACGAACACGCGCGTGGGACCGATCGTCTGCAGTTGCTGACCGCTGAACATCGGACCCGTGACGACATACGTGTCGTCATAAGCCGTTGCGATTTTGCGCACCGACGTTTCAATGCGCGCCCACAGCCGTTGATTGTTTTCGCGATTTTGCGGCACGATGTTCGCGAGCGAAAACGATTGTGCCATCGCCTGCTCATTCCAGCGATTTCCCGCAGGGCTCATATGTCCGCGGTCGAAGCCGCTGCGCTTGTAATCGGCGAGCGTTGCGCCTTCGCCGTCGGGCAAGCGCGCGTCTTCGAAGAACTTGTTGGTGCGCACCATGTCTTTCGCGGCTTCAATATGGTCGCGCGTCAAATGTTCGGCGGACCACAATGGACCGTGTGTGATGCCCGAATGCATGACGGCGAAATCGCTATAGCAAAGCATGCGCGTTTTGGGCGCCATCTTCTGATTGGTCAGAACGGGCCATTGCGCATTAGGTGTGAACTGGGTGCAGGAAGGCGCCGCCGTTGCGTGAGCGGCAACTGCAACGAGCAGACAGGCGAACCACTTCTTCATGGGTTAATCGGTGAAAAGAGAGGGGCGCAAAGTATAGCGTCGAGCGTGATGATCGAGCGATGTAAAAGGGGGGAGCGTAGCGAAGAACCGCAATGTGACGCTCGCGCGCCGGACTGGCACGTGACGCGACGTCGCACAGGCAAAAAAATGGGCCGCCTTGCGGCGACCCGAATGCGTGGACTTCCGACACTACGCACGCAAACTTAAGACAAGCTTAAATGCATGCGTCGCGGAAAACGGCCCGTCAATCGACGAAAGGGAACAGTGCAGAGTGGTAAGCCGACGGATTTCGCACGCGCGCCTTGCGACGCGCGTGCGGGAACATCGACCGAGTAAAAAGGGTGCTGGAATTAATTGCCGAACACGCTGTTTTCGGCGCGCACGTTTTGACGATCGACCGCTTGCAAGCGCCAGAAGCCGCTTGTCGGCGCGCGGTTGCGCACGGCCGTCCACGCTGCGTCGCCTTGGGCGGCGCTCACGCGCTGCTTACGGTCGACATGCAATCCACGCAGCGTACACAACGGTGCGTCCGTGCTCGGCGCGCAAAGTGTCGTCACGCCACCTTCGTCGCGTAATTCGCCCCACGGGGGCAGATCGATCCCTTGATGCGCTTCTCTCGACCACCGGCGTTGGTCGGTGTCGAGCCATAGCACAGCGTAGTCGTGACTGACGGTGGGATCGGAACCGTTGATGAGGATGGTCAGGCGCATATCAGTTCCGTGCAAAGTACTCAGAATTGCTTTAACAGTCTATGTCGCGACGCCGGTTATTCAAGGCAAATGGTAAGACTTGTGCACGAAAATACGGACGCCACATGTACACGGCTGTACCATGTTCGCGTCGCGATCCGGCCTCCGCTTTTTACCGCGCTATCTTGCTTCTTCGTTGCCGCTGCACCGATCCTGGAGACGTGTCATGCAGCATCAATTTCTGCGTTTTGTGGCGCTGGCCGCGTGCATAAGCGCGGCGCCGGCGCCTGGTTTTGCAGCGGGTAAAGCATCGTTCGCCGAGCCCGCGCCCATCGTCTACGTGTCGGATTTCGAGCTGGACGTCGCGAACGTTGCGCCGGACAGTGGCCCCGGCCAACGCGTGCGCCGTCTGCGCGGATTATTGCCAAGCGGGCCGGGACCGTTGGACCGCAACGCGAATCCGCAGGAGCACGCAAAGAACATCGTCGACGAAATGGCGGAGGCGCTCACGGCCGATCTGCGCGAAGGCGGCGTCGACGCACGGCGCATCGCGCCCGGTCAAACTTCGCCGGCTGCGGGCTGGCAAGTGCGCGGTGTCTTCCTGAGCGTCGACGACGGCAACCGTCTGCGGCGTGCCATGGTCGGTCTGGGCACCGGTCAGACTGACATTCAGGTCGCCGTGTCATGCGACAGTCTTGCATCGGCGAGTTTGCCGCCTCTCTATGAAGCCGTGGAAGAGGCCGACAGCAAGCACGGGCCGGGCGCTGCCATCAAGCTCAATCCGTATGTGATCGCAGCGAAGTTCGTCATGGCAAGCGGCGACGAGAAGAAGACGATCAAGAAAACGGCTCAACAGATTTCCGATGCCGTCATCGCCAGGCTTCACGCCGCTGCGCCGTGATCGTCAGGCGAGATCCAGCGGCGCGGTCAAATCGCCGAGCGGCGCCAAACCGTTCTTTGCGAACGCGCGATCGCGGGCCACGACGCCGTCAAGCGGCGCCAGTCCATGCACGCGGCTGATCAGGCGAAGAATCGAATTCGTGTCGTACACGGTGTGATCGACATAGCCTTTTTTGGCGAGCGGTGAAATGACCAGCGCCGGAATCCGCGAGCCCGGACCCCAGCGGTCGCCATTCGGCGGCGCGACCGGATCCCACCAGCCGCCGTTTTCGTCGACGGTGACGATCACGACCGTATTGGCCCATTGCGGACCCTTCTGAATATGCTCGATCACAGTTGAGATGTGCCGGTCGCCGGATTCCACGTCCGCGTAGCCGGCGTGCATATTCAGATCGCCCTGCGGCTTGTAGAAGGTGACCGCGGGCAGACGTCCCGCGTCGATGTCGGCGATCAGGCGGTTGGTCGATGCGTCGCTGCCGAGGCCCGCATCGCGCAGATATTTACGCCGCGCGGTCGTGCCAGGCGCGTAGTTGGCGAAATAGTTGAACGGCTGGTGGTGATACTGGAAGTCGGGCACGGCACCTGTGTCCTGATGTTCCAACGCATATTGCCAGGCCCCGCTGTACCAGGCCCAATCCACGCCCTTGTCCGTGAGACGGTCGCCAATCGTCGCGTAATTCTGCGGCGGCAGCACCCGCGGATTCGACGCATCCGCGAAAGCCGGGTTGCCGCCTTCCGCCGGGCGCACGTTGCTCGGCTGGTATGGCGGTGCCATCGTATTCACGGCATAGCCGTCGGCGGTAAATGCGCCGTCGTTCACGAATTTCGGCGGACCGTCGAGTGCCGATGCCGGCGAGTCCGGCGCGAGCTTCAGCCGCGCACCGGTGAGGTCGTCGCCCTCGACCACGGAGACCATTTTTTTCGCCGGGCTGTTATGCACGTCCGGATAGAACGGCGCCTGCGCCGAGATCAGAAAGATGTGGTTGAGCCACGAGCCGCCAAACGCTGCCATGAAAAAGTTATCGCACAGCGTGTATTGCTGAGCGAGGCTCCAGAGCTTGAGCGTATCGGCGGAATTTCGGTAATGCCCCATGACGAGTCCGCCCGAATCGCCCCACGCCGCGAACTGGTTGTTGCGCCCGGCGTTGATCTGCATCTGGTTCTGATAAAAACGATGCACGAGATCGCGCGTAATCACGCCCGTCGGCAACGGCGCGCCTCGCGCGTCGGTCAAATGGAACGGCCCATTGCGCAGATTGCCGATGTCCTTCTGGCCGATCATGTAACGCTTGCCGTCCACTTCCTGCGCCTGCGGCACCAGGCCGCCCCAGATGGCAGGCAAGCGCGGCATCGGCGTCTTGCCATCGCGGTCGAGTTGCAGATATCGCTCGGCAGTTACTTTATCGAGCGGATGCTGGATGCCTGGGAAATTGCCATACAGGTTGGCGAAGCTGCGGTTCTCCGCATAGATCACCACGATCTGCTTGACCTGGTCGTGCAACGCGGCGTCGAGCCGTATGTCCGCGGCGGTACGCGGTGCTACTTCGCTCGCAGCCTGTCCGGTCTTGCAGCCGGTCAGTGCAAGCCCGATGCCGACGGCCGCGAGGCCGGTAAGAACACGGCGGCGTTCAGGATTGTGCGGATCGTCTGCGGCGCTGGAGGCGTTGTCTGAGCTACCGGGGTTCGGCGGCAGGGAGGAGTCGTGGTCTGTCATCGGTCGGTTCCGAAGTGTGCGTGGCGAGCGCTCAGGTGCGGCTCGGGGCGGCGCGCAAAACGCCGGCGGAAGCTACGATTCGTTGCGGATACGGCTGGACGTGCAGGCGAACTACTGCGTCAAGAGATGCGGCGGGTTTTCCAGCTAAGGCAATCGGCGTTTGACCCGCCAACTATTGTGCGTTGCATCGACGGCGAGCAGCAGCCAATGTCTCGCGTTGACAGGGTGGCGTTTCTGCGTCGCATAACCGTCTACCGTCAGTTCGAGTTCGTCGTGCGCTCGCAGATGACAGGTGGCATTAGCGCCGGAGCCGTCTGCAAACTCGACGACCGCGACCACCGCAGCGGCCGTTCGCTCCGACTTCGGCAAGTGCGCTATGTGCACCGCACACCCAGGATAGAGATGCGAATCGGCAACCTGAATCTGCACGGAATCAGACATGAGCGTGGCCTCCGGACGCTTGTGCGGAACGAAGGCGCGGCAGCGGGGCCTCGCGCAGCGGACCGCATCAAAGCATAGCACCGCAAAGACGCTATGATGCTGATCTGACCTCGATGAACAGCAGAAAACGGCAGCCAAGATGGCAAAAGAAGAGCAGACAGGAGCGGGACGCAAGCAGGCAAAGCCACGCGCTATGGCAGCGCCGGCTTCGCATCACGACGAGATGTCGTCGGCGCAAAAAGGCGGCGCCGATTCGACTGATTCGATCCGTTCCACCGCCAACACCTCCAGCGCCGCGAATGCCGACGAAGACAGCGCCGGCGGCTCGACGTATCTCGTGCCGGGCCTTGAGCGCGGGCTGCGCATTCTGTCGGAATTCAGCGCACGTGAGCCGGTACTGGGCGCGCCGGAATTGTCGAAGCGCATCGGCATTCCGCGCACTACCACCTTCCGCTTATTGCAGACGCTCGAAGCGCTCGGTTTTCTGGAGCGCGTCAATGGCGACCGTTACTTCCGCCTGAGCGTCGCCGTGCTACGCCTTGGCTTCGAATATCTGAATTCCCTGGAATTGACCGACGTCGGTACGCCGATTCTCGAACGTCTGCGCGACGCCACGGGCCTGAGCTCGCATCTGTTGATCCGCGATCAACGCGACGTGGTGTTCGTCGGCAAAGCGCAAACCCATGAGCCGATGTTCAGCTCTGTGAAAGTGCACGTCGGCACGCGTTTGCCCGCGCATGCCACTGTGCACGGTCAGGTGCTGATGGGCGACCTTACTTTCGATGAGTTGCGCCAGTTGTATCCCGAAGCGCAACTGGAGCGTTACACCGAGCGCACGCCGGCCACCGTCGAGGAGTTGTATGGAAGAGTGCGCGAAAGCGCGGCGCTCGGTTATGCGCTGAGCGAGGCGTCGTTCGAGCGCGGCATCTCCGTGGTGAGCGCGCCGGTGCGCGATCAGAGCGGCAAGATCGCGGCCGCGTTGACCGTCACGATCCCGCGTTCCGATCTCGGCGAGACCGAAGAACGCGAGCGGCTCGTTACCGCCGTTTGCCAGGCCGCGCTCGAGTTGTCCGAGCGGCTCGGCCACCGTCCGCGCGCCGACGAACCGACGGTGATGCAAGCTCGCCGCAAACCCGTCGCGGCGAGCTAGTTCCGAGTTTCAGATCAGAACGAGTGGTGGATACCGGTCAGGATGATCGTCTGGTTCCGGCCACTCGACACACCCGCCGTGAAGAATGCGGCGTCGGTATTGGACCCCGCGCGCTCGTACAAAGCATTCACGTACAACTGCGTCGATTTCGACAGCGCATAAATGTCGCCGATTTCGAACTGCGTCCAGCGGTGGCCGGCCAGCGTCGTGGTCGCGGCGCCCCCGGCTACGCTGTTAAACGGCGTGAACTGATAATTCGCACCGACGTCGTAGCTCTGATACGTGTCCGAGTGTCCGGCCGACTCCAGCTTGACGCGCGTGTACAAGCCATGCACGAGCAGCTTGCCGAACTGGTATGACGCGCCCGCGCCCATGTTCTGCACCTTGTCGGCGCTGTAGTTCGCCGCCGCCACGCCCTGGAAATTTGTAATGCCGGTCGTCACGATCGACGGCGTTCGATTGTGCTCGTTCGCATACGTTGCGCCGGCCCTGAACGGACCGTTCGCATAGCTAAGCGCAAAACTCAACGTCTTGCCGGTCGAGAAGTTGGTCGTGTTGCCGAGGCCCATCATCGCGCCGACTGAAAAGCCGTTGAAACTCGCGGATCGGAACTTCACCGAGTTGTCGAACGGCACGACACCCGTGTCCGCGAGTTCGTCGATATTGCCAGGGTGGAACGCGTACCAGCTGGCGGCGAGATAAGCGGTGCTCAGCGGACCCAGCACATCGAAGCTGAACGGTGTCTGATGGCCGAGTGTCACCGTCCCGATCTTGTCCGAGCTCAGACCGACAAACGCCTGGCGATTGAACAGCGTGCCCGCCTTGGCGAAGGCTCCGGTGTTCGTATAAAAGCCGTTCTCCAACTGAAAGATCGTCTTCAGACCGCCGCCAAGGTCCTCTACACCCTTCAGGCCCCAGCGGTCCGGCTGCATGTTGCCCTGTTCCTCGATCCACTTCGAGTGGCCGCCGACATTGCTGATATACGCGATCCCGGCATCCAGGCTGCCGTATAGCGTCACACTGCTCTGCGCCCATGCGCCTGTGGTTGCGCAGACTGCCGTCAAGCCGGCTGCAATGATGTGCTTCACCGTTGGTTCTCCTGATCACACGACTGAATCGCTCGCACGAATCCGACGTCCCTGATCCTTTGCTGTGGGTTGATGCAGCTTGGGTTTATGCGCCAAAACTGCTACGCTTTGTGTTCCACCTATGGGCGTTTGTATCGCCTATGGAAAAGTATAGTGACTTCAAAAGCGATCAAAATAAATTTTCGGTGTCCGTAGAAACCCGCATCTGCGCTCAGCTTTCTCAGCCTTAAAAGCGCTCAAAGCGCCGTGCCATAAGCCGCAGCGAGCTGAGCCGTCCGTCCTCGCGATACTCACAATGATGTGTTGCAGATGCCACACATAGTGTTTTCCCCTAACTCTCCAGATTTTATTTTTTCCCGCCGACGACACTCCTATAATTATCCATACACGAACTAATGTTCCTTATGTGGAACACGGTGCTTCAGGAGAAGGCGAGAAATGACTGAACAATGGCGCTGCGCCGGCCATGCCGGCGACCTGTCCGAAGATGCGCCGCTCGAGTTCAAGCTCGACGGCACGGAGATCGGCATCTACAAGGTGGGCGATGCGCTGTATGCGCTCGAAAACGTCTGCCCCCACGCGTACGCGCTGCTGACGCAGGGTTTTGTCGACGGCGACACCGTCGAATGCCCGCTGCACGAAGCCGTATTCCATATCCCGACGGGCAAGTGCTTGAAAGAGCCCGGCGGCCGCGACCTGAAGATGTATTCGGTCCGCCTTGCCGGCGAAGAAATCCAGATCAAGGTGGAATGACATGCGAGAGGTAGCCGTGAACTTCAATCCCTTCCTGAAGCCGTGGCTTGCGCCGCAGCCGAACAACGTCGCTGGCAAGGGCGTCATCGAAAAGCCGGGCGAGACGGAAAACTTCATCTGGCAAACGCGCAAGGCCGAGCCGACGCAATACGAAAACGACTTCGGCGACGCGCTCGAAAAAGTCTTTGAAGCGGGCGCGGTGGAGTTGCAGGAAGTCGTCGAAGGTTTGAACGGCATTGGCTTCCGCACGCCGGAAGGCAACGCGTGGGGCGCCGATCGCCTCGCCGCCGAATTCCGTCTGCTCGCCGAATAAGCGCGCTTTTCCGAACACGTTTCCTCGCATCCGCATCCGGAGTCTCTTCATGACGTCCCCCGCTACAAGTCAACACGCGGCCGATCCGATCCAGTCGTATCTGGACCGCGGTCTGCGCAATTACTGGTATCCCGTCGCGCCGAGCTGGCAAGTCGGCGACGCGCCGGTCGGCATTACCCGCCTCGGCGATCAGATCGTGCTGTGGCGCGACAAGGAAGGCAAAGTCCACGCGCTCGAAGACCGCTGCCCGCATCGCGGTGCGCGTCTGTCGCTCGGCTGGAACCTCGGCGGCAGCGTCGCGTGCTGGTATCACGGCATCGAAATCAACGGTGGCGGCACGGTTACCAAGGTGCCCGCCGTGTCGGCATGTCCGCTAGAAGGCCAGAAGTGCGTGAAGTCGTATCCGGTGGAAGAACATGCGGGCGCGATCTTCCTGTGGTTCGGCGACGACGCGCACAAGGAGCCCGCACCGCTCAGGCTGCCGGAGGAACTGGTCGGCGACGAATACGCGAGCTTTCTTTGCATGTCGAACTGGAAGTGCAATTACCAGTACGCGATCGACAACGTCATGGACCCGATGCACGGCGCCTATCTGCATGCAACGTCGCATTCGATGGCCGAAGGCGACAAGCAGGCCGACATGCGGGTGCGCAAAACAGAAACGGGCCTGATGTTCGAAAAGGTCGGCCAGCGCGACGTGAACTTCGACTGGGTCGAACTCGGCGAAACCGGTTGCCTGTGGATGCGCCTCGCGATTCCGTACAAGAAGAAGTTCGGTCCCGGCGGCAACTTCGGGATCATCGGCTTCGCCGTTCCGGTCGACGAAAACAACTGCCAGGTCTATTTCTGGCGTACCCGCAAGGTGCAGGGCTGGCAGCGCGACGCATGGCGCTTCATGTATCGCAATCGCCTGGAAGGCCTGCACTGGGCCGTGCTCGAGCAAGACCGCTATGTGCTCGAAAGCATGGCGCCGAATGCGCGCGAGCACGAATTCCTTTATCAGCACGACGTCGGCATGACGCGAGTGCGCCGCATGTTGCGCCAGCGTGCGCAACAGGACTTCGCCGCGCTCGAAGCGCATCGCGCCGAAGCCGCGCAGTCGGCTCAAACCGGCTCCGCGCAAACCGAAGCAGCAGGCCACAGCCATGCATAACGACGCGTCCGCGACGCTCAACGGCCGGCGTGTCCTCGTGACAGGCGGCGCGCGCGGCCTCGGCGCGGCGTTTGTGCGCGCGCTGGTGCAAGCCGGCGCCCAGGTCGTATTTGGCGACGTGCTGCACGAAGAAGGGCGCGCGCTGGCTGCATTGCTCGCTGGGCAGGGTCACGCGGCGATCTATCTTCCGCTCGACCTCGCCGATCCCGAAAGCATCAAGCAATTCGCGGAACAAGGTCCGTCGCGACTCGGCGGAATCGACGCGCTGATCAACAACGCGGCCATTACGAATTCGGGCGGCAAGTTTGCCGACGAATTATCCGTCGATACCTGGGACGCCGTAATGAATGTAAACGTGCGCGGCACCTGGTTGATGAGTACGGCCGTATTGCCGTATCTGCGCGACTCGGGTCGCGGCAGCATTGTGAACATCGCTTCTGACACAGCAATGTGGGGCGCGCCGAAGCTGCTCGCCTATGTGGCGAGCAAGGGCGCAGTGATCTCGATGACGCGCTCGCTCGCCCGCGAATTCGGCGCGCATCAAGTGACAGTCAACGCAATCGCGCCTGGCCTCACCGAAGTCGAAGCGACCGCATATGTGCCGGCCGAACGTCACGAGTATTACCTGCAAGGCCGCGCGCTGACGCGTGCGCAGGTGCCCGACGACGTCACCGGGCCCGTGCTGTTCCTGTTGTCCGATGCCGCGCGCTTCGTGACCGGCCAGTTGCTGCCGGTCAACGGCGGCTTTGTGATGAATTGATCTTGTCGAATCCAAAGGAGAAAGAGATGGCTGACGCCGATATCGAACGCAAGTCGTGGGAACAACCTGCGGACGCGAGCTTTGCCCAGTGGCTGGACAGCCGCGTCGCGCGCCTGGAAACGCGCCGCTACGACTGGGACGCGCTGAAGTTTCAGGCCGACTACGACCCGAAGTATCGCCGAGCGCAAATGCGCTATGTCGGCACCGGCGGCACCGGCGTAGCGAAGGACATGAATACGGTCCCCGCAGGCGGCTTCACGTTTTCGACGATGGTGATTCCGGCCGGCAATATCGGACCCAGTCATATTCATATGGACGTCGAAGAAATCTTTTTCGTGCTGCGCGGCAAGATGAAAGTGGTCTGCGAAAAGGATGGCGAAACGTGGGAAGCCGTGCTCGGCGAGCGCGATCTGATCTCGGTGCCGCCGGGCGTGTATCGCACGGAAATCAACGTCGGCGAGGAAGACGCATTGATGTGCGTGATGCTCGGTTCGCCGAAGCCGGTTACGCCCACGTATCCGCCGGATTCGCCGCTCGCGAAGCTCAAGCGCTAAGTCGTCCCTGTACAGATACCACGAAGGAAATCATGTCCGCAGTCCCGTCCGCCGACGTCGATGCAAACGCCACGCTCGAAGCGCGCCTGGCGCGCTTTCCGGCGCGGCAGATCGAACTGGCGAATCAACGTGTGCTGAGCCATCGCGAAGCGGACGGCGCCGCTGCAAACGACGCGTTGCCGCTCGTCCTGCTCCACGGAATCGGATCGGGCGCGGCTTCGTGGGTACAGCAACTCGAAGCGCTGGGCGCAAACCGCCGCGTGCTTGCATGGGACGCGCCTGGTTATGGGATGTCGACGCCGGTAGCGCCGGAGTCGCCCGTCGCCGCCGATTACGCAAGCGTCCTGACGGAATGGCTCGACACACTTCACATTGAACGTTGCGTGCTGGTCGGCCATTCGCTTGGCGCGATCATCGCCGGTGCGTTTGCTGCGGTGCATCCGCAGCGTGTGTCCGGGCTCTTGCTGCTATCGCCGGCAGGCGGTTACGGCGCGGCCTGCGCTGAGGTCCGCGAGACGAAGCGCGATCAGCGCCTCGCCATGTTGAACGAACTCGGCCCGCAAGGCCTCGCCGACAAGCGCAGCGCCAACATGTTGTCCTCACACGCAAGCGACGAAGCCCGCACATGGGTGCGCTGGAACATGTCGCGCGTGATTGATCGGGGTTACGCGCAGGCTACGCATCTGCTTGCCAACGCCGACCTCGCCGCCGACCTCGCGCGCTTCAAAGGCCGCGTCAATGTCGCGGTCGGTGCCGACGACACCATTACGACTCCCGCGGCCTGCGAGCGGCTCGCGCTCGTCGCGGGAACCCAATTGCAAGTCGTGCCACGCGCGGGGCACGCCGGCTATATCGAAGCATCTGCCGCGTACACCGCGATCATCGACACGTTCTGCCGCGCAAGCGCCGGACAACGGAGCCAATGAATGACGCCCGACACCATCAACGAGCGTGACGCGGAAGACGACCGCAACGACAGCAGCGCCGACGCGGGTTACCGCGTGCCGGGCCTGGAGCGCGGCCTGAAGATCCTCACGGAGTTTTCGCCTCGCGAGCCGGTGCTCGGCGCTCCGGAATTGTCGCGTCGCTTGAAGATTCCGCGTACGACGGTCTTCCGTCTGCTGCAAACGCTCGAATCGCTCGGCTTTCTCGAACGCGCCGATAAGGACCGCAACTACCGGCTCGGCGTCGCGGTGCTGCGCCTCGGCTTCGAATACTTGAGCTCGCTCGAATTGACCGACCTCGGCTTGCCGATCATCGAAGCATTGCGCGACGAAACGGGCCTCACGACGCACATCGTGATTCGCGACGGACGCGATGTCGTATTCGTCGCCAAGGCGCAAAGTCACGCGCCGATTTTCAGTTCAGTGAAAGTGAACGTCGGCACCCGCTTGCCCGCGTATGCAACGACGCACGGCCAGGTGTTGATGGGCGATATGACGCTCGACGAGTTGAAGAAGCTTTATCCCGAGCCGGAACTCGAACGCTTCACAAGGCAGACGCCCGCGACCGTGGAGGACCTCTATGAACGGGTCCGCGACGACGCGCGGCGCGGTTTCGCAATCAGCGAGTCGTCGTTCGAGCGCGGCATTTCGGTGGTCAGCGCGCCGGTGCGCAATGACACCGGGCGCATCGTCGCCGTGATCACGACGACGATTCCGCGCCAGGAGATCGACGCATCGCTGCTCGACAGCGGTCTCGTCGACAAGGTAAGGCGCGCAGCCGACGAACTGTCGCAACGGCTCAACTACCGGCCGGGCAATGCATCGAACGCGGGCAGCAAATACATGAAGGCATTGGGGCTCAAATGATTCGAATCGATCTGAACGGGCAGGTGGCGGTGGTGACGGGCGGCTCGTCCGGCATCGGCCTCGCGACCGCCGAACTGTTCCTGCGAGCCGGCGCGTCGGTTGCGATTTGCGGCCGCGATACCGAGCGTCTTGCGCAAGCCGAGGCAGCATTGAACGCGCAGTTTCCTGGCGCACAACTGCTCGCGCGCCGCTGCGACGTGCTCGACGCCGAAGACGTCAGCGCTTTTGCGCAAGCGGTCCAAGCGCGCTTCGGCCGCGCTGACATGCTGATCAACAACGCGGGCCAGGGCCGCGTGTCGACCTTCGCCGACACGAGCGACGAAGCCTGGCGCGAAGAACTTGACCTCAAATATTTCAGCGTGATCCGCCCAACCCGCGCGTTTCTGCCGATGCTTCGCGATACAGCCGGCGCCGGCAATAACGCGGCCGTGGTCTGCGTGAACTCGCTGCTCGCGCTGCAACCGGAGCCGCATATGGTGGCGACGTCGTCGGCGCGTGCGGGCGTGCAAAACCTCATCAAGTCCCTCGCGGTGGAACTCGCGCCGCAGCACATCCGCGTCAATTCGATTCTGATCGGCATCGTCGAATCGGGGCAATGGCGTCGCCGTTATGCGAAAGAAGCGCAGGCGGACCAGAGCTGGGAAGACTGGACCGCGGAACTCGCGCGCAAGAAAAACATTCCGCTTGGCCGCTTCGGCAAGCCCGAAGAAGCCGCTCAAGCGCTCTTTTATCTGGCTACGACGCTGTCGTCCTACACGACAGGCAGTCACATCGATGTTTCTGGAGGCGTTGCACGACATGTCTAACAAAACCACCGTTGGCGAGCTGATCGCCGCTTTTCTCGAGCAATGCGGCGTAAAAACCGCATTCGGCGTGATCTCGATTCACAACATGCCGATCCTCGACGCGATCCACAACCGCGGCAAGATTCGCTACGTCGGCGCGCGCGGCGAAGCCGGTGCCGTGAACATGGCCGACGGTCTTGCACGCGTTTCCGGCGGCCTAGGTGTGGCGTTCACCAGCACGGGCACCGCAGCGGGCAACGCAGCGGGCGCGATGGTCGAGGCGCTGACTGCGGGCACCGCGCTGCTGCACGTGACCGGTCAGATCGAGACGGAGTATCTCGACAAGGATCTCGCTTACATTCACGAAGCGCCTGACCAGTTGTCGATGCTCCAGTCGATTTCAAAGGCTGCGTACCGCGTGCGTTCCGTCGAGACCGCGTTGCCGACGATCCGCGAAGCCGTGCGCGTCGCGCAAACGGCGCCGAGCGGTCCGGTGAGCGTCGAGATTCCCATCGATATTCAAGCCGCTGAAATTGAATGGCCCGCCGATCTGGCCGCGCCGCATATCACCACGCTCACGCATTGCAGCCAGCGCGTCGCGCGACTCGCGGATCAACTGGCGGACGCAAAGCGTCCACTGTTGTGGCTGGGCGGCGGTGCGCGGCATGCGGCAAAAGCGGTGGAACGCCTCGTCGCGCTGGGCTTTGGTGTGGTGACGAGCGTGCAGGGCCGCGGCGTAGTGCCGGAAGATCATCCGGCCACGCTCGGCGCGTTCAACGTGCATCCGGCGGTCGAAAGTTTCTACAAGACTTGCGACGCGTTGGTCGTCGTCGGCTCACGTCTGCGTGGCAATGAAACGCTGAAGTACAAGCTTGCGCTTCCGCAGCCGCTCTATCGCATCGACGCCGACGCGCTCGCCGACAACCGCGGCTATCGGAACGAGATGTTCGTTCACGGCGATGCGTCGGCAGTGCTCGAAGAACTCGCTACGCTGCTGGAAGACCGAGTGAAGGTCGATCCCGCATTCGCGCAAGACCTGGCCTCGGCACGCGAAAGCGCCGTCGCCGATGTGGGCAAGGGCCTGGGTCCGTACAAGCGCCTCGTCGATGCGCTGCAGGAAGCAGTGGGCCGCGACTACAACTGGGTGCGCGACGTCACGATCTCGAACAGCACGTGGGGCAACCGCATGCTGAAGATCTTTTCGCCGCGCGCGGGCGTGCATGCGTTGGGCGGTGGCATCGGCCAGGGCATGCAGATGGGTATCGGCGCGGCGCTCGCGAACAGCGCGTCGAAAACCGTGTGCCTCGTCGGCGATGGCGGCTTGATGGTGAACGTCGGCGAACTCGCAACGGCTGTGCAGGAAAACGCCAACGTCATGATCGTGCTGATGAACGACCAATGCTATGGCGTCATCCGCAACATTCAGGATGCGCAATACGGTGGCCGCCGCTGCTACGTCGATCTGCATCAGCCGGATTTCGCGCAGTTCTGCGACAGCCTGAAGCTCACGCACTACCGGATCAAGTCGCTCGATCAGGCCGACGCGATCATCCGCGAAGGCATGGCGAAGACCGGACCGGTGCTGGTCGAAGTGGACATGCTGTCGGTCGGCTCGTTCGCGACCGCTTTCGCGGGGCCGCCGGTCAAGGAAGAGGAGCCGGAACATGCGTGAAGCGGGCTACGCGGGGCACCACGCTCCCGTCGACGTCGCGATGATCGGCTTCGGCGCGATCGGCCAGGCGGTGTATCGCTCGGTCGCAGCCGATCCGACGGTGCGCGTGTCGCACGTGATCGTGCCGGAGCGTCATATGAATTCGGTGCGCGAAGTGGTCGGCTCGACGGTGGACGTGGTGGCTTCGGTGTCCGCATTGAGCAGCCGCCCGCATTTCGCTCTGGAATGCGCCGGTCACAGCGCACTGGTCGATCACGTGGTGCCGCTGTTGAAAGCCGGCACGGATTGCGCGGTGGCGTCGATCGGTGCATTGTCCGATGTGATGTTGCTCGACGCGTTGTCAGCCGCTGCCGACGAAGGCGACGCGACGTTGACGCTGCTGTCCGGCGCAATCGGCGGAGTCGATGCATTGGCCGCGGCGAAGCTCGGTGGCCTCGACGAAGTGCTGTACACCGGCCGCAAGCCACCCACGGGCTGGCTCGGCACGCCCGCGGAACAGGTCTGCGATCTGAACACGTTGAAGGAAGAGAAGGTCATCTTCGAAGGCAGCGCGCGAGAAGCGGCGCGGCTTTATCCGAAGAACGCCAACGTTGCGGCGACCATCGCTCTCGCGGGGCTCGGTCTTGACCACACGACAGTTCGACTGATTGCCGATCCGAACGTGACCCGCAATGTGCACCGCATTCTCGCGCGCGGCGCGTTCGGCGAGATGTCGCTGGAAATGTGCGGCAAGCCGCTGCCCGACAACCCCAAGACGTCCGCATTGACTGCGTACAGCGCGATCCGTGCGCTACGCAATCGCGCGGCCCGCTGCGTGATCTAGCGATTTAGACGATTCAAGCCAGCAGCTTGAGCAAAACCGGAATGACCGACATGACTCACTTCGATACCAGCCTTGTGCCGACCGGCGATATTTTTATCGGCGGCGAATGGCGGCAGGGACGTGGCAACCCGTATAAAAGCCTGTATCCGGCGGATCAGTCGGTCAACATGGAGATTTCGACAGCCAATGCAGACGACGCCCGCGAAGCCGTGGAAGCGGCCGATATCGCATGGCGTAAAGCAGATTGGTCGGGTTTGAAGCCGCATCAACGCGCGCTAGTTCTGTATCGCATCGCCGATATGATCATGGCGCGTCATGAAGCGCTCGCGCAGTTGCAGCGCCGCGACAACGGCAAGCCAATTGGCGAAACGCGCGTGCTGGTGGCCAGCGCCGCGAACACGTTTCGCTATTTCGCGGCATGCCTCGAAACGCTCGACGAAGAAGTCACGCCCTCGCGCGGCGATTATCTGACCATGAGCGTGTACGAACCGATCGGGGTGATTGCCGCGATCACGCCCTGGAATTCGCCGATTGCATCTGACGCGCAGAAGCTCGCGCCGGCATTAGCGGGCGGCAACGCCGTCGTGCTGAAGCCCGCTGAGGTGACGCCTCTGGTGTCGCTGGCGTTGGCCCGCATCTGCGAGGAGGCGGGCGTGCCGAAAGGCGTGATCAGCGTGTTGCCGGGCAAAGGCTCGGTGATCGGCGACGTGCTCGTGCGTCATCCGCTCGTGAAGAAGGTCTCGTTCACCGGCGGCACGGAGGTTGGCCGCGGCATCGCGCGGATCGCTGCGGACAAGCTGATGCCGGTCTCGCTCGAACTCGGCGGCAAATCGCCGACCATTGTTTTCGACGACGCCGATCTCGACCATGCGGTCAACGGTGTGCTGTACGGCATCTTCAGTTCATCTGGTGAGGCTTGCATTGCGGGCTCGCGTCTCTTCGTGCAGCGCTCGGTCTACGACGCGTTCATGAAGCGTCTCGTTGAAGGTGCGCGCAAGTTGCGCGTGGGCGATCCGTCGCGAGTGGAAACGCAGATGGGTCCGCTGATTACGCAAGCCCACCGCGAAACGGTCGAGCGTTACGTGGCGCTCGGGATCGAAGAAGGCGGACGTCTGCTGTGCGGCGGCGAACGCCCGGTTGGCGATGGCCGCGAACAAGGCACCTATTTTCAGCCGACTATTCTCGAAGGCCTCTCGAACAGCGCTCGCATCTGCCAGGAAGAAATCTTCGGGCCCGTGCTGGTCGCAATGCCGTTCGACGACGAAGCATCGCTGCTGAAGGAAGCGAACAACAGCGTGTTCGGCCTCGCTGCCGGTATCTGGACGCGCGACTACAAGCGCGCCTACCGCACCGCCCGCGCGCTGGAAGCCGGCACCATCTGGATCAACACCTACAAGCTGTTCTCGATTTCGACGCCGTTCAGCGGCTGGAAAGAGAGCGGCATGGGACGCGAGAAAGGCCGGCTCGGCATCCGCGAATACATGCAACAGAAGAGCCTCTACTGGGGCTTGAACGACGCGCCGCTGGCGTGGGCAAACTAGGCAAGAGGCAGGTTATGACGATTCTCGGCATTGAACAGATTATCTACGGCGTGACGGATCTCGCTACCTGTCGCCGCTTTTTCGCGGACTGGGGCTTGAAGGAAGTTGCGCACGACGAAACGCATGCGCGCTTCGAAACGCTCAACGGCTGCACGGTTCTCGCCGTGGATGCGAACGACCCGTCGCTGCCTCCCGCGTTCGAAGAAGGTCCCACGCTGCGCGAAGTGACTTGGGGCGTGGCGAGCAAAGAAGAGCTCGATGAATTGCGCGGACGCTTCGCCGGTCAGCCAGGCCATTTTGAAACCGACGACGCCGTCGGCTGCATCGATCCGAACGGCATGGCGATTCGCGTGGAAGTGACCCGCAAGCGTGCGCTCGACATTCACGGCTCGCCGTCGAACGTGTGGGGCCAAACGTTGCGCGTCGATCAGCCGTCGCCAATCTATGAACATGCCGAACCCGTTGAAGTAGGCCACGTCGTGTTCTTCACGAACAAGCTTGCCGAACAGGAAAAGTTTTATCAGGAGCTGCTCGGCTTCGAAATGTCGGACCGTTATCCGGGCCGCGGCGCGTTCATGCGCTGCGCGCCGCACGGCGGTCATCACGACATTTTCCTGCTCGCGCTGCCCAACGGTAAGCGCGGTTTGAATCACGTCGCATTCACGGTGCGCGATATCCATGAAGTATTCGGCGGCGGCATGCATATCAGCCGCTGCGGTTGGGACACGCAGCTTGGGCCGGGACGCCATCCGGTTTCGTCGGCGTACTTCTGGTACTTCCAGAATCCGGCGGGCGGCCTGATCGAGTACTACGCAGACGAAGATCAACTCACGCCCGAATGGCAACCGCGCGACTTCGAACCCGGCCCGACCGTGTTCGCCGAATGGGCGATCGACGGCGGCATCGACGGCAATACGCGTCGCCAGAAAAACGCGAAGGCGCCGGAAGGCAAGTTCATGACGGAGCGCAAAAATGACTGACGCTGCTACCGCAAAGGCGCAAGCCGCGCATGCCGAACTCGAAGCGCCGCGCACGATTGTCGTGATTGGCGGCGGCCAGGCGGCTGGTTGGGTCGTGAAGACGTTGCGCAAGGAAGGCTTTGACGGCCGCCTCGTGATGATCGCCGACGAAGTGCATTTGCCCTACGAACGCCCGCCGCTTTCAAAGGCCGTACTTTCCGGCGAAGCGGATATCGACACGGTACGTCTCGTGAAGCCCGACGATTTCGACGCGCTGAACATCGAGGCATGGCAGCCGGATTGCGCGACGTCGATCGATCGCGAGCAGCGCATTGTGCGCACGCAATCGGGACGCGAAGTGCAATACGACCGCCTGGTGATCGCGACGGGCGGCGCGGCGCGGCGCTTGCCGGAATCGCTGGTGAGTACATCGCACATTGCCTATCTGCGCACACTCGACGAAGCCGTTGCGCTCGGCGAGCGACTGCGTGCAAGCAGGCGCGTGCTGGTGGTGGGCGGCGGCTGGATCGGCCTGGAAGTCGCGGCGACAGCGCGCAAGCTCGGCGTGGATGCAACCGTGGTGGAAGGCGCGCCGCGTCTTTGCGCGCGCTCGTTGCCGCCGATGGTGTCGGACTTTCTCCTGCAACTGCATCGCGCGAATGGGGTTGATGTGCGCTTGAGCGCTGCGCTCACCAAGCTCGAAGATCATCCGAACGACGCGAATCGCATTCGCGCGACGTTCGCTGACGGCTCGACGCTAGACGCCGATTTCGCGGTGGCCGGCATCGGTCTGACTCCGCATACGGCGTTGGCCGAAGCGGCGGGCGTCAAAGTGCAGGACGGCATCGTGGTCGATCATTTCGGCGCGACCGACGACCCGCGCATTTTCGCGTGCGGCGACGTGGCGAACCATCCGAGCGCGTGGCTCAAGCGCCGTGTGCGGCTCGAATCGTGGGCCAATGCTCAGAACCAGGCGATTGCCACAGCGAAAGCGCTACTCGGCACGTTCGAACCGTACGCGGACATTCCGTGGTTCTGGTCCGATCAGTACGACGTCAATCTGCAGATTCTCGGCGACATTCCCGCCGACGCGCAGCTTGCGGTACGCGGCGATCTGCCGGCGAAGCGCGCGACGCTTTTCCATCTGGAAGACGGCGCCATTCGCGGCGTAATCGCCATCAACACTCCACGCGAGCTCAAGCTTTCGCGCAAGTGGATGAATCAAGGCCGGACGATCGACCTTGCGACATTGACCGACGCCTCAACGGCGCTTGCCTAACCACATCTACGGACGGCACAACGGCATGAGAACCATCGACAACACAATTGCGGAGCGCAGCGGTGCGGGCGTCTCCGGGCCCGTGACGAGAGGCTCGATCATCGCGCGACTCGAGCGGCTGCCGAAGAATGCAATGCAGGTGCGTGCGCGGATTCTGATCGGTCTGGCGACATTCTTCGACGGCTTCGACGTGATCGCTATCGCGGCCACGTTGCCGGTTCTGATCGCGAAGTGGCATCTCACACCGTGGGAAATCGGCTTTCTGATCGGCTCCGGTTCGGTCGGCCAATTGATCGGTGCGTTCATGTTTCCGTGGTACGCCGAGCGTCATGGGCGTGTGCGTGCGATTGCGTTGAGCTCGGGAATTATCGGTATTACGAGTATCGCGTGCGGATTTGCGCCGACGTTCGCCGCGTTTGTCGTGCTGCGTGTGATTCAAGGGCTTGGGCTCGGCGGTGAATTGCCCGTCGCGGCGACCTACATCAACGAAATCAGCCGTGCGCATGGACGGGGGCGCTTCGTGCTGTTGTATGAGATCGTTTTCCCGGTGGGGCTGCTGGCTTCGAATGCGTTGGGCGCGTGGATCGTGCCGCGGTTCGGCTGGCAGGCTATGTATTTTATCGGCGGCATGCCGTTGATTCTGTTCTTCGTGCTGCGCAAACTCGTTCCCGAGTCGCCGCGTTGGCTTGCCGAACGTGAACGCATGGCCGATGCCGATGCCGCGGTGCATGCATTCGAGCGTGCCGCCAAGGGTCCGTTGCCGCCGGTCGCACACTCGGCCGAGTTCGAAGCGATGGCGAATCGTCATCCGAAGCGCCGCATGGGCGATCTGTTCGGTCCCGCGTACCTGAAGCGTACATTGGCCGTTGCGATGTTGTGGATCACGTGCGGCTTCATTCAGTACGGTCTCTCGACCTGGCTGCCGACCATCTATCGCACGATTTATCACGCGCCGCTGCAATTGGCGCTGAATCTGGCGGTGGCCGCTTCGGTGCTCGGCGTGGTCGGGTCGTTGACGTGCGCGTTGCTGGTAGACAAGGTGGGCCGCAAGCCGATCATCAACCTGTCGTTTGTGGCGTGCGCCGTGTCGTTGCTGCTGGCAGGCGTGTTCCACGAGTCGTCGGTGTATGTGGTGGCGACGTTCTGCGCGTTCTCGCTGGGCTTCCTCGCTTGCGGCTTTATCACCGCTTATGTGTACACGCCGGAGTTGTACCCGACCAGCATCCGTGCAATGGGCTGCGGTGTCGGCGGCGCGTGGCTCAAGGTGGCGGCCATTTTTGCACCGGCCATTGTGTCGAAGACGATGATCGGCGGCAATTTGCAGGTAGCGTTTTATGTTCTCGCCGCAGTGCCGTTTCTTGCGGCGGTGGCGGTGCATTTCTTGGGCATTGAGACCAAGGGTAAGGTGCTCGAGCAGCTGGAAGCTTGAAGACGGTTTTCGGTGGGCGGTGATGTAGTGCCGCAATTGCAGGGGACGAAGGGCGCACTGGGTGGTGCGCCTTTTGTTTTATGCGGTGCGCTCGGCATTTCCGTCACCACCCTGCACGTATCACATCTGCTTCCGATACACCACAAACCCCGACTTATCCGCCACCGTGTCATACAACCGCATCGCGGTGTGATTCGTCTCATGCGTTTGCCAGTACACGCGTTGCGAACCATCGGCCTTCGCCCGCTCATACACCGCTTCGATCAGCGCGCGCCCCACGCCCTTGCCGCGCTCGGACTCCAACGTGTACAGGTCTTGCAAATAGCAGATTGGCCCTGCCAGCGTCGTATGACGGTGATAGAGAAAATGCACGATGCCGACCAGCTCGCCATGACGTTCGGCGACCATTGCATGCATCGGTTCGTAGCAATCGAAAAACCGGCCCCACGTAAGATGCGTGATTTCACGCGGCAGCGCCGTGTCGCCAGAGCGGCCATAGAACGCGTTGTACGCATCCCATAGCGGCAACCAGGCATCGAAATCCTGGTGTGTGACGGGGCGGATCTGAATCGTGTCGGACATGCGCGGCTCCTTGTCGATAAGCGAGCCATCGCACAACGCCATGAATTGCTTTCACGTATCGAAGCAGACGCCGGCTCGCAAACCGCAAGCATAAGAAAATCAGCCGGCCATTGTTAGCTCCACAGCGTGCCTCGGATTTAGAACCACGCATCGTCGTAAAAGCGCGAAGCCGACGCTAAGACGACCGCTGCCCCGTCACGTCACGACCCACAGGATTCGATGCAGCGCGTGTCAGCGCCGGCTCGTCGATGTCGTCGTGATGCGGAACGGAAAGCCCGTCCGCGTCGGTCATCGCGTTATCAAACCGTCTCGGCCCTGAGCCATTGCACGAGCGCGGCGTCGTCATCGGTCTGAACTGCATGCGCGACGCGAAGCCCCACTGCCGCGCCGAACTGGTAGCCGTGTCCCGAACAGGCGGACACCACGAGTGTCTTGCCGACGCGCTTTGAAAAGAACCGCTGGTCCGCCGCGAACGTGTAAGCGCAGCTTTCCACCTCGGTGACCGCGTATTCGTCGATGCGGCTAAACGGCGGCGCGAACCGTTGACGCAAACGGTCGCCTTCCCCGGGCCCTGCCGTGCGATCGGCTTCTGCATCCGGCACCGGTTTCTTCAGTGCGCATGCGCCGAACTTCAGATCGGCGCCGTCGATTGGCGGCAATGCATAGCCGTTGCTCCGACCGCCAATGTCCACTATCGCCGGTGCATTCGACCACGCGGTCTCCAGGTCTGCGGGCGGCGTCAAATAGGCGACGAGACTGCGGCGAATCGCAAGGTTGTCGGCAAGCGCGGGAAGGAGCCCCAACGTCCACGCGCCGGTCGCTACCACGAGCCGATCCGCCTGGACCGCGGTGCCGTCGTCGATATGCACGAGTGCCGCCGCCGCATCGATTGCAACCGCTTTAGTGTGCATGCGAATGTCGACGCCGCGCATTCTTAGCCACGCTTTGATGTCGTGGGCGATTCGCGCGCAGAACAGCGCGCCTCCGTCACGATCGAGATATGCGTAGCGAAACGTGGCGGCGTCGAGGAATGGGTAACGCTCGACGGCTTCGTTGGCGTCGAGCCGTTCGTATTCGAAGCCCACGCGGTCGAAGCTCATTCGCAATTGCTCGCCGCTGTCTCCCGGGAATTGCGATATGCCGAGCACGCCGCAGTTTGCGTAGTGGGACACGCCGAGGTCGTCCCACAGCATGTCCCAACTATCGAACATTTCAGCGATCGTTTCCGCATGGCCGTTGGCACCGTCATGGGCGCGGCAAATCATGCCGTGCGCGTCGCGCGACGCGGCAAGCGGATTGGGGATCGAGCCCTGCTCGATCAACGTGACGTCATGCCCCAGCTTGGTGAGCGACCACGCCGTACTTAAGCCGACGATTCCAGCGCCAACAATTGTCACCCGCATACCAATCCTCCGGTAGTTAAACCGGATCAAGTCTAGCGCGGGAAAATAATTGCTGCGTTGAGCCTATCGAAGTCAATTCAGCCGACGATTGATATTGCATAAAACAATACTTTCAATGCTTTCGATGCGAGGCGTCGCGCAGCTTATTGCGGACTTTCTTGGCCGCGAAGAGCGGCACATAATCGAACACCCGCGCGTCGTGGCGATAGTCGGCCAACGTATCGGCGTACATCCTGGAGACGGTTTCCGGCGGCGTGTCGGTTTCCTCGGCAATGCTTCTGACCACTTCGTCCACATTTGGCTCGGGCTGAGACATTGATTCTCTCCAGACTGGCAGCGGTTGAACGGGCGAGCGCGGCGATGCACGCGGCTTTTTATTAGAGGACGTGATTCTCGCCGCCGCCAATTGAATCGGTCTATCGCGCGCCATCTACCACAGAGATTTTTTCTTGCGGTAAGCGTTTCGCTGACTTAGTGCGAACGCTCGACGCTGAAGGCCGCTTGAAATAATCGGAAACAGATCATTCTGCGGGTTTCGGAATAAAACGGCACACTCGGGGGTTCTTGTCTCATGAATGGCGCGCCGCTGACGAGCGGCCAATAGAAAGCTTTGCAACGATCCCCTCTCAGGCCGCACCCACTTATGAATATCCACGCCGAACCATTGAGCAACCAGGCCGGAACATCAGCGCCCTCACGCTATACGCGCACGGCGATCACGCTGCACTGGCTTATCGCGCTGCTGATTATCTGCAACGTCGCGCTCGCTTTGAGCGCGGATTCGCTACCCGACGACTGGGTGCGCCCGGTAATCAATACACACAAGTCCATCGGCATCACGGTGCTCGGTCTCGCGCTCCTGCGCATTCTGTGGCGCGTGTCGCACAAGCCGCCGCCGTTGCCGCGCGAGTTTCCGTCGTGGGAGAAAGTCGCCGCGCATCTCGCGCACTTTCTGCTGTATCTGCTGATGATCGGGCTGCCGCTCTCCGGCTGGCTGCACGATTCCGCATGGAAGGACGCGGCCACGCATCCAATGCGTCTGTTCGATCTGTTTCCGTGGCCGCGTATCGGCTACGTGATGAACCTCGATCCCGGGCTAAAGGAGACGCTGCACGACCGCTTTGGCGCGTTGCATACGTGGCTGGGTTACGCGCTGTATGCGTTGCTTGCCATGCATATCGGCGGCGCGCTGAAGCACCAGTGGATCGATCGAAAGTCGGTTCTGAAGCGCATGATGCCTTGAGCACCCGCTTCGCTCATTTTCCAAACCGCAGCAACGACCGGCTCGTTAGTTACCTTGAAACAGAACCTGGAACAGGCGTTCGCGCTTGCATCGCCCCGTATCGTGTCGCGTGGCACGACGCTTTCGAGCACGTTGATTCATGCGAGCGTCGTCGCCGTGTGGCTGCTGCTGTTCGCGCGTGCGTTCTTTCTGCATGGCGTGGTGGCGTGGTCCACAGGTATCGCCTACGTGATCTACGACACCGTGCTGCTCGCGTTCGTCACATGGAAAACACTGCCGCTGATGCGTCGCGCGGCGCCGCTCGAGCCTGACTACGATCGGCGCAGCTTGCCGGACATCGGCGTGGTGGTCGCGTCACATAACGAGGCGGCTGTGCTGCCGGTCACGATTGCGGCGTTGTTGCGGCAGGTTCACGGCCCAGCCCAAATCGTGATTGCGGACGACGGCTCCACCGACCACACGCACGCGCTGCTCACCGAACGCTTCGGCCTCGTCGCGCCGGCCGAGGGGAAGTTGAGCGCGCCCAGTTCGCTTCATCCCAATCTCTTCTGGCTGCGCATGCCGCACGGCGGCAAGGCGCGCGCGCTGAACGCCGCGATCACCGTGATGAGCACGGACATCGTAATGACCGTAGACGCCGATACGCTTCTCGACGACGACGCCACTTACGCAATGCGCGCCGCTTTCGCCAGCGCCCCCAAGCTCGTCGCCGCCGCCGGCCTGCTGGTGCCGGTTTGCGGCAAGTCCGCGTCTGGCCGTGTGCTGCAATGGTTCCAGACCTACGAGTACATGCGCAATTTCATCGCGCGTTTTGCGTGGATGCGCGCGGACAGTCTGCTGTTAGTGTCGGGCGCCTTCGCGTCATTCAGGCGCGATGCGCTGCTCGACGTCGGCGGCTTCGATCCGCAGTGTCTGGTCGAAGACTACGAGCTGATACACCGGCTGCGCCGCTATTCGGTCGATCATGGCCTCGGCTGGGACGTGCGAGTGGTCGGCGACGCGCATGCGCAAACCGATGCGCCAGACAACCTCGGCAGCTTCCTGCGGCAACGGCGGCGCTGGTTCGCGGGCTTCCTGCAAACGCAGTACTGGAACCGCGACATGACCGGCAATCGCCGCTATGGAACGCTCGGCATGCTGATGCTGCCCGTGAAGGCGCTCGATACCATGCAGCCCATCTACGGCCTGACCGCTTTCGGATTGCTGCTCGCGTTCGTGTTCGGCAGGCACGGCGCAATCGTCGTGTCGATCTTCAGTGTAATCGGCCTGAAAACAGCGATCGACCTCGCTTTTTACCTGTGGAGCGTTCATCTTTATCGGCGCTGGACCGGCAAGCGCAGCGGCTCGAGTATGGGCATGGCGATGCTGGCTGCCATTGCGGAGCCTTTCACTTTCCAGCTGCTGCGGCACCTCGGCGCAGCGCTCGGCTGGTTGCATTTCCTGCGCGGCGGGCGATCGTGGGGCGTGCAGCGCCGCACGGGGCTCGTGGCTCGCGACGAGACCTAGCGGCGCGGTGTTTTGACCCCGCGCAACCCATGCCGTCCCCGGTTCGAGTAGACTGACGCGATTGCGGCCGCGCGAATGCGGCCGCCTACTTTATCCGCACGTGCACGGAGGCTCTACACTATGCATGCTGTTCCCCCGCTCGAACAAGACACCGTCGAGGCGTCCTCAACGCATGCGACATCGCCTAAAGCCGCTCCCACGCTTGGCCAGGCGGCCAGCGGCGCGCCGGTCCGCGACCTGCGCCGCGTCGGCATTCATCCCGACTACTGGTATCCGCTCGCGTGGTCACACGAAGTAAAGCGCGGCAAGACACATGGCGTGACGTTCGCGGGCGATCCGATCGTGCTCGCCCGCACCGAATCCGGCAAAGTTTTCGCGCTCGAAGACCGCTGCGCGCATCGTCAGGTGCCGTTGCACCAGGGCGTGGTCGACGGCGAGTCGATTCGTTGCGGCTACCACGGCTGGACCTATGACTGCTCGGGCAAGTGCGTCGACGTACCGTACCTTGGACGCGAGCGTTTGCCGAACGGCGTGCGCTCGTATCCGTGCCGCGAAGTGGAAGGCCTGATCTTCGTATTTCCCGGCGACCCGGCAATGGCCGAGATTCGCCCGCTGCCCACGTTTGGTTCCGTGTCCGACAAGAAGTACAAGACGCGGCGCTTTGGCCGTCCTGTGAATTGCCACTATTCGTTCATGCACGAGAACCTGATGGACATGAACCATCAGTTTCTGCATCGCCGCCAGATGGGGCAGATGCGCGCGCGTTCGCTCGGGCGGCGGCGCGGCGAAGGCTGGGTCGAAGTGGATTACACGTTTGCGCGCATGGCCGGTCAGCAGCCGATCGGCGAGGCGATCGTGTTTGGTCAGAGCCGCAAAACGGGCGGCGACAACGACAAAGACGTGATGACGATCCGCACCGAGTATCCGTATCAGACGCTGCAGATTCGCACGTCTGAGCAGACGCTCGTCATGGACCTGTGGATCGTGTACGTGCCGCTCGATCGCGAGCAGCGCACCAACCGCACTTTCGGGCTGCTGTCCATTCGCAAGCCAGGTGTTCCCGGCGTGCTGAATCTCGCGTGGCCGCTGCTCGTGTGGTTCACTGAGCGCATCTTCAAGGAAGACCGCGAGATCGTCGAGGCCGAGCAGCGCGCGCACGATTCGCAAGGCGCCGACTGGAACCACGAAGTGTTTCCGGTCATCAACGAACTGCGCGCGTTGCTGCGCGAAAGCGGCGCGCCGGATCAGGTGGTTGGTGCAGGCACCGGCGACACGGAAATCATCCGTTTCTGGGACTCACGCAGCGGCAGCCCGCTCGCGAAAACCTGAGCGGCGAGCGGCAGGCGGCTTTTCCGCCTCGCCGCGAATTAGTCCATCTCCGTCGCGTAAGTAATCCGGTGCGGTCGACCGGCGATAATGGCAACCGGGTGGAAAGCGGGCGGCAACCGATACGCGCAGGTTTGCGCAGATCGGCATACGCCGCACCGCGACCCGTGTACCATTTCGCTTTTTTGATTTCCAAAGACCGCTCCGTGACTACGCAACAATTCCGCACTGCATCGCGCAAACCTCTCACTCTCCTTCAATTGCTCGGCATCATCGGCGCCGCCGGGCTGATCGCTTCCATTTTGCTCAATCTGCTGGTGTAACGCCCTCATGTACAAGAAGGGCGTGGCGCTCGAAATCCAGTTTTCTCCCGAGCGACTCAACAACAACGCTGGCGATCCTTACTGGATCGATTTGACGCAAGACGAAGCGCAGCGCTTGCTGGCAAGCCTGCAAACGCGTTTCGCCGTGGAAAGTTCGGGCACGCAGGCGCCACTCGTTGTCGGCCTGGACGACACGCCTGCCTTGCAACAAGGCAGGCTGGACTCGGCGGCCGTCACCACCGCTTCGGCGGACGACTTCAAGCAGTGGGTCTGCGTGATCTGTGGCTGGATTTACGACGAAGCCGCCGGCTTACCCGAAGACGGCATCGCGCCGGGCACGCGCTGGGCCGACATTCCCGCCGACTGGCGCTGCCCGCTGTGCGACGTGGGTAAGGAAGACTTCGCGCTCGTCGAATTCTAGGCGTCGGGAAAATCGGCGCCCACGGTAGTTGCTTCCCACGCATCGAAGTCCCCGCGCATGAAGTCGAGCTTCTTGCGCGCCAGTTCGAGCGCGGTCTTGCCGAGCAGCAACCGCAGCGGCGGGCGGTCCGACAGGGCCGCGTCGATGATCGCTTGCGCCGCGCGCACCGGATCGCCGGCCTGCTTACCGCTACGGGCTTCGGTCTGCTTGCGCCGCTCGCCGGCGGTGGCCGCATAGTCGTCGATCTCGGTGGCCGATTGCTTGATTGACGGACCGGCCCAGTTGGTTCGGAACGGACCTGGTTCGACGATCAGCACGTCGATGCCGAGCGGCTTGACCTCGGTGGCTAGAGATTCCGACAAGCCCTCCACCGCGTATTTCGTCGCATGGTAGTAACCGGTTGCGGCAAAACTCGTGAGGCCGCCAATCGACGATACATTGACGATCAGACCGCTGCGCTGTTCGCGCATGATCGGCAGCATGGCCTTTGTGATGTCGACGAGACCGAACACGTTCGTCTCGAACATGGCCCGCACTTCGTCGTCTTCACCTTCTTCGATCGCGGCCAGATAGCCATAACCTGCGTTGTTCACGAGCGCGTCGATGCGGCCGAAACGTTGCCTGGCTTGTGCGACGACGTCTGCAATTTGCGCGCGGTTCGTGACATCGAGCGGCAGAACGAGCGCACGCTCGCCGTGCGGCTCGGCAATGTCTTTTACTTTGGATTCGTCGCGTGCGGTAACCACGGCGCGCCAGCCTCGCTCAAGTACCAGTTTCGCGAGTTCGCGCCCGAAGCCGGTCGAACAACCTGTAATTAGCCAGACGGGATTGTCTCGATTCATCATGTGGGAAAACTCCTGTTGATGGTCTGCGACTTTGCCTTGCGCCTTTCGTTTGACTAACGCCTTGAATGCTGCTTGCGCCGGGCAGGGGAACCTGATTGTAGTCGTAGGTCGGCGGTCTCGCTGTGGAGCGCTCCGACGCCCGCGCCACAATTGCGTCGTGTCAACGCGCCCTTACCGTACGTGTGTACGAGGCGATCATGGTCGCCAGTTCCTGCGCGGCGGGCGTGACAGGAATGGCCGCGCGTTGCAGCAGGCAGACGGTCTGCTCGATGGCTCGCTCGCGGACGTCGATCACGGTGAGCGCACTCGCAAAAGGCCCCTGCTTCGCGACAATCGACGACTCCAGCGACAGGCAATTAGTAGCGCCCACCAGGTGCAAGGTCTCGTACAGGCCTTCCACGGTCGCGACGATTTCGGGCGGCGGCAAGCCATGACTTTCGAACAGATGGCTCAGGCGGTTGACTTGCGGATCGTCGGTAAGATTCGGTGAGCGCGTCGCGATCCACGCGCAGCCGGTGAGTTCCGCGAGCGTTCGCGCGCCGGCTTTCGGATGACCCTTGCGGCAGACAATGACCGGGTCGGACGGATAAAGCGGTACGACGGACAGATCGGCAGTATCGGTATGTTTCGACACCAGAGCGACCGCGAAGTCCAACGTGCCTTCACGAATCCACGAGATCATCATGCGCGAGGTGCCGGTGCGCAGATGCAGCGCGACCTGCGGAAAGCGCGTGCGGAAATCCATCAGCACGGGCGCCAATGCGTCGACGAGCGGCTCGGTAGTCATGCCGAACGTGACCTCGCCCGCATAATCGCCGCGCAATTGCTGCACTTCCTGCTCGGCGCGTTCGCATTCGCCGATGATCGCGCCGGCGCGCTGCAACAGCCGCTGGCCCAGCGCGGTCAACGCAATGCCGCGATTCGTGCGGATAAACAGCGTGGCGCCCAGGATCGATTCAAGGTTCTGCAACTGCTGCGTGATGCCGCTTTGCGCGACGCCCAACGCGCGCGAGGCTGCGCGCAGGCTGCCATGTTCGGCTACTGCCTTGAAGGCTCGCAGTTGCGAGATGGTCAACGCCATATGAGCGTCCGTGTGGTAGTTCGCAGGGTGGCGAAGGTATTCAGCCGCACAGGCCGCGTCTGTGATCGGCAAAGGTGATCATGATAGTCGGAACGGGACTTCTATGGAGCGCGGCGCCGGCATACGATGGCTTGGCCACGATCCGTCCACTCGAACCTTCCGCTCCCATGAAACTTCCGCTGATGATCTTCGGCGCCGCGCTGATGTTTAGCTTCGGCGCGTGTGCCGCTGAGTCCAACACGCTGCGCCTGGGCATTGACCCGAGCTATCCGCCGATGGACTCCAAAGCGCCTGACGGCAGCCTCAAAGGTTTCGACGTCGATCTCGGCAACGAGATTTGCCGCCGCATCCAGGCACGTTGCCAATGGGTCGAACTCGAATTCTCGGGGATGATCCCGGCGCTTCAGGCACGCAAGATCGACGCGATTCTTTCCTCGATGGCCATCACGCAGAAGCGGGAGCAGCAAATACTGTTCACGTCGAAGCTCTTTCAATTCAAATCGCGGCTAATTGCACGGCAAGGCTCGCCGCTCGCTGCGGGCCTGCAGGCACTCTCCGGCAAACAGATCGGCGTGCAATCGGGCACGCAGTTCGAAGGCTATGCGCTTACCCACTGGGTGCCGCTCGGCGCGCATGTCGTCGCATACAAGAGCCAGGACGAAGTATTCGCCGACCTGCAGAACGGACGCCTGGACGGCGCATTGCTCGGCTCGGTCGAAGCGGATTTCGGTTTCCTGCGCACGCCGGCCGGCAACGGCTTTGCGTTTGTCGGCGAACCGCTTTCAATGGGCGATCGCGGCACGGGCATCGGCTTGCGCAAGGACGAGACGGCGATACAGGCGTCGATCAACGCGGCGATTGCCGCCATGTTGAAAGATGGCACTTATGCGCAGATCGCAAAGAAGTACTTCGACTTCGACCCATACGGCAATTGATGCCTACGCGTCTTGCTCTTCAACCGACAGCTTTCCACTCATGAACAGGCAATCGCATCCGCTTCTTTCGCCGGCTATCGGCACGCACCGCGAACTGGTGTCGTTTCACTTCGGTCCGGTTGGCAGCGGAGAAAAAATCTATATTCAGTCGTCGCTGCACGCCGACGAAACGCCGGCAATGTTGACCACGGTTCTATTGAAACGGCGTCTCGTGGAGCTCGAACAGCAGGGCAAATTGAATGCGGAGATCGTGCTCGTCCCGGTGGCCAATCCGGTTGGACTCGGGCAATACATACTCGGCCAGTTTTTAGGGCGCTTCGATCTCGCGAGCGGCAAGAACTTCAACCGGCATTTCCTGCGGTTCCCCAAGCTGATTGCGCGGGCCCGCGAAGCGCTAGGCGTCGACGCGGTGGAGAACGTGCGCATTGTTCGTCGGTTGATTGCAGAGGAACTGGCCGCACAAAAGCCGTTGACCGAGTTCGAGTCTTTGCAGTTGGCAATGCTCAAGCTCTCGTTCGATGCGGACGTCGTAATAGATCTGCACTGCTCGCTCGAAGCCGCGATGCATCTGTACACGAGCGAGGCGGCGTGGCCGCAATTCGAACCGTTCGCGCGCTATCTTGGCGCACAGGCCTCGTTGCTCGCAACCAACTCGGGCGGCGAGGCGTTTGACGAAACGCACAGCCTGTTGTGGTGGCAATTGCAGCAGGAAATGCCCGCCGACAAGCCGGTGCCCAACGGCGCGATCGCCGTGACGGTGGAGTGCCGCGGCCAGCGCGACGTGACCTACGAAGCCGCACAGCAGGATGCCGACGCGATCGTCGACTATCTCGTGTGGCGCAAAGCTATTCGACTTGAAGCGAAGCCGCTGCCGCCGCTGTTGACGGCTGCCACGCCGCTTGCGGGCAGTGAGCAGTTCTATGCGCCAGTGAGCGGCATTCTGATTCACCGCGCGAACATTGGCGACACGATTCGCGTGGGGCAGCCGCTGTTCGATATTGTCGATCCATTAACCGACGAAACGACTACGCTCACGAGTCGTACGGAAGGCGTGTTTTATATGCGTCGCGCGATCCGCTTTGTGACGGCGGGCGCGCCGCTTGGGCGAGTGACAGGAACGCGGCCGTTCAGAACAGGCGTGTTGTTAGGGGCGTAGTCACACCAGCATGCGAGAAGGCTTCGGCAAGCCGCGCAGACAACACGTGGCCAGCCGAAGCCTGAGCGTCATACGCTGTTAGTTTGCCACCAGCACCGGCGCGATTGCAGCCGGATCGCTGATACTCGGCCGGCCATTTTCGACGTGGCCTGCAACGCGGCGCAAGAAGCTCTCGTCGTCGTTACTGGTTACCGTCAAGTCGTACCAGTGATGGCTGGCCGCGAGCACCCACGCCTCTTCGATATGCGCTCCCGCCGGCACCAGCACCGGGCGAGGGCGCGCGCCATACGCGTTGTCCGTCACCGTCAAACGCGCGAGCTTGTCGCCCTTGTTGCTGAACTTGAGGAACACGTTGCCGTTCGCGACGTCGTATTGCACCTTCACTTCGGGCTGAGCGGGCTTCTCGTTGTGATGCCCCGCGCCAAACTGCGATGCCTGCGTTGCCCCTTGCGCCGTTGCCGCTACGTTGCCCGCGAATTTGCGTACGAAGCCATTCGGACCGAACACTTCGAATGCATATGCGCCGTTAGTCGTCGTGAGATCGAACGACTCGCTGAGCGACTTGCCTGCTTCAACGGTGTAACGCCACGGACCGTCCGTGCGGTTCGTCGAGTACACATAGAAGTGCGCGCCCTGATCGCCGGTGTTGCCGATAGAAAGTTCGAACGTGCTCTTCTTCGGGTCGGCCTGGCCGTTCACATGCAGTTCGTACGGCAATGCGCGCGCGAAGCGGATGCCGCCTTCCTGCGGGTCGATCGCGCCCGGCGTTGCCGGAACGGTCGGCTTGGGCTGCGTCGCGCATTGGTTGTCGGCGATGCTCTTGTAGTTGCTCGTGTCGGGCAGCGGCGGCACTTTCGAATCCGGCGTGCGGAAATCGAACGCCGTCGTCAGATCGCCGCACACAGCGCGACGCCATGCGGTTATGTTCGGCTCATACACTCCAAAGCGCGTTTCAATGAAGCGGATCACCGACGTGTGATCGAACACCTGCGAGCATACGAAACCGCCCTTGCTCCAAGGCGAGACGATGGTCATCGGCACACGTGGGCCGAGGCCGTAAGGCAGGCCGTCGGCCGTATAGCTGCCGCCGCGACCGGGGTTGACCACGTTGTGAATTTCGCCTTCGGTGCTGACCGTCGACTTGCCCTGCGCGGGCGTGGTCGCGGGTTGCGGCGGCACCATGTGATCGAAGAAGCCGTCGTTCTCGTCGTACATGATGAAGAGCACGGTCTTGCTCCACACCTCCGGGTTCGACGTCAATGCATCCAGAATCTGAGACGTGTATTCGGCGCCGTATGCAGGCGTGTATTGCGGATGCTCAGAGTAGGCAGCCGGCGGGCACAGCCACGAAACTTGCGGCAGCTTGTTGGCGAGCACGTCGGCTTTCAGATCGTCGATCGTGCGCACCGTCTGCGCGCGTTCATACAACGGCGAGCCCGGTTGCGCGTTGATGAAGTTGCTGAAATTCTGCAGGATGTTGGTGCCGTAATTGCCATTCAACGGATCGGAGCCGGTCAGCCCTTGCTGATAGATCTGCCACGAAATGCCCGCGGCTTGCAGGCGCTCGGGGTACGTGGTCCAGGACAGCAATTGATAGTTCGGCGGGCCGTCGCCGTCCACCCAATCGTTGTTATCGAGCAGCGGCCCGCCGAACTTGCCGGTCGGGTCCACGGTGCCGGTCATCAGATACGAGCGGTTCGGGTGCGTCGGTCCTGGCAGCGAACAGAAGTACGCGTCGCATACGGTGAACGCATCGGCGAGCGCGTAGTGAAATGGAATGTCGCCGCGCAGGTGGTAGCCCATTGTCATGTCGGTCTTGGTGGCGGGCCACTGGTCATAGCGTCCGCCGTCGATCGCGGCATGCGTTTTGTACCAGCTGTGATCGAGGTCGCCCACGCATTGCGCGCTCGTCGTCGACGTATCCAGATGAAACGGCAGCACAGGTTTCGTCGGGTCTGCCTTCGACGGTTGATACCACACCGGCTTGCCGCTCGGCAGCGGGATTGGGAAGCGGTCGTTGTAACCACGCACTCCGCGCAAGTGGCCGAAGTAGTGGTCGAACGAGCGGTTCTCCTGCATGAACACGACGATATGTTCGACGTCGCGAATGGTGCCCGTGCGCGAAAACGCGGGAACGGCCAACGCATTGCGGATCGACTCGGGCAGCGCGGTCAGCGCGGCGGCAGCGCCGGCGGATGAAGCCACGGTCTGCAGGAAACGGCGACGGCTATTTGATGTCATCGAATATCACCTTCTGCGGGGGGAAAGAATAGCGCGCCGCGCGCGCCGGTGGAATCGCTCAGTTGCTGTTCGCGCTGTCGCCGGGTGCGTAATGCATGACGGGCGCCACTTGCTGGCTGTCGGCGGCGAGGCTGGCTTGCATGTTCTGTGTGATCGCGTCGGACGCGAGGGCGGGGTCCGCCGCGAGCGTCGCCGAAGCGTTGGGAGGAGATGTTGGAGAAGAGTCCGCTCGACTCGCCGCGTTATTCGCCACAACGCCCGGCGATGAAGACGCATTACTCGACGCGGAATCATCCGCGCCGCAACCGTTTAGCGCTAACGTTGCGAGCGCAACGAACAGCGCGCCAGCGAGGCGTTTGTCTCTTCTCATGTCTGCATCCAGTTTCGTGAGAGCGGATGCAGTCTCTAACCCTTTCAAGAAATAATTGTGAAACGTTTGCGAGTGGGAAAAATGACTCGCGTTTGTGAGTTCTTCGAAAGGAACCGGAAAGTGATAAGTAGGAGAATGGACACGTTAGCGCCATCTGCTTGACGTTCAGGCACACCGAAACATAGCAACCGCCTTGCAAGAGTGCTCACGCCATGACACGCATTGAACGACCTTTCGACATGACGCATCTCGAAGACGAATGGCTTGAAGCCGACGGCTTCGGCGGCTTCGCATCCGGAACCGTGGGCACGCTGCGCACGCGCCGTTACCACGCGTTGCTGTTGAGCGCCACGCGAGCGCCGGGCGGCCGCATTGTGCTCGTGAACGGCATCGAAGCATGGCTCGAAGCGCCGGGCGAGCGTTATTCACTCAGCATGCAACGCTATGTGCCCGATGTGGTCTATCCCGACGCGGCGGCGAACATGCTCGACTTCACCACGGAACCGTGGCCGACATGGCGCTTCCAGTTCAATGCGGAAACCGTCGTCATAGCTGAAGTGTTCGTCAGCAAGGCGACGTGCGAAACGGTATTGCGCTGGAGATGGCAGCGTACGCAAACAGCATCGCAAGCAAGTGGGATCACGTTGAAAGTGCGACCGCTGTTATCGGGCCGCGACTATCACGCGCTGCATCATGAGAACGCCGCGTTTGACTTCAGCGCTCAAACCGGCAGCAATGCCGGCTGCGTAAGCTGGCAACCGTATGGAGATCGGCCGCGTATTCATGCGGCGACGAACGGCGTCTACACACATGCGCCCGATTGGTATCGCAACTTCTGCTACGTCCGGGAGCGCGAGCGCGGGCTCGATTTCAGCGAAGATCTGGCAACGCCCGGCGTCTTCAGTTTCGATCTCGCAGGGGCGCAAGCAGTGATGATCCTCAGTGCGTCGGATATGCCGACCGCACACGCTGCGGCAACGAGCCATGCCGATCAACTGGCCGCCGTCGAAGAACAACGTCGCAATGCCTTCGGCTCGCGTCTGCAACGATCCGCCGACGCCTACGTCGTGCAGCGTAACGAAGGCCGCACGATACTCGCGGGTTTCCCATGGTTCACCGACTGGGGCCGCGATACGTTTATCGCAATGCGCGGCTTGCTGATTGCAACAGGCCAACTCGACGCTGCCGAAGCGATCCTGCTCGAATGGTCTGGAACATTGTCCGAGGGCATGCTGCCTAACCGCTTTCCCGATTACGGCGATGCACCGGAATACAACTCGGTCGATGCATCGCTGTGGTTTATCGTCGCCGTGCACGACTATCTGGCGACGAACCACGCGGGCGCCGCAACCATGAAGCGTCTGCAGCAAGCGGTCGAAGCGATCCTCGCGGGCTATACGCAAGGTACGCGTTTCAACATCAAGGCGTCTGCGGAAGATGGTCTGCTATGTGCGGGCGTGCCCGGCATGCAGCTAACGTGGATGGACGCGAAGGTCGGCGATTGGGTCGTTACGCCGCGTATCGGCAAACCGGTGGAAGTGCAGGCGCTGTGGATCAACGCGTTGCGCATTGCAGCAACGTGGAACTCGCGTTGGCAGCGGCCGGCCGAGCAGGCGTTGCAAGCGTTTCTTAAACGCTTCATCGACCCGTCCACGCAGACGCTTTTCGACAACGTCGATGTGGATCATGTAACCGGCACCGTGGACCGCTCGATTCGCCCGAACCAGATTTTCGCGGTTGGCGGTCTGCCTTTTGCATTGCTTGAAGGCGCGGCGGCGCGCGCGGTGGTCGATCAGGTTGAAGCGCAATTGCTCACGCCGCTCGGCTTGCGCACGCTCGCGCCGTCGGACCCTGCTTATCGCGGCCGCTACAGTGGTGCGCCCTACGAACGCGATGGCGCCTATCATCAAGGAACGGCGTGGCCGTGGCTGCTCGGGCCGTTCGTCGAGGCCTGGTTGCGCGTGCGCGGCGATTCACCCGACGCGCGCCGGGAGGCCCGAACACGATTTCTCGATCCGCTACACACGCATCTCGATCACGCGGGCCTCGATCACATTTCGGAAATAGCTGACGGCGACGCGCCGCATGCCCCCGCGGGCACACCGTTTCAGGCGTGGTCGCTTGGAGAACTGCTGCGGATGGAGCATCTGCTTGCCGGGTTGGATCGCACCGGCGCTTAAACCGCGCTACGATGTGTGTCTCTCCGCCAAGCCCGACGCAAGGACGCTGTCATGCCACCGCTGCGCGCTGCGAATCTGTTAGACACCACTGAAGGCTCACGCCTGCATTCGGCGGACTGCGCCCACTGGCAGCGCTGGGGACCGTACCTCAGCGAGCGCCAATGGGGCACCGTACGCGAGGACTACAGCGCGGACGGCACAGCCTGGGACTACTTTCCGCACGACCATGCGCGCAGCCGCGCGTACCGTTGGGGCGAAGACGGCATTGCCGGATTCGGCGACGACACGCTGAGCTGGTGCGTGTCGCTCGCGCTGTGGAATCGCAAGGATCCGATCCTGAAGGAGCGGCTCTTTGGTCTCACGAACGCGCAGGGCAACCATGGCGAGGACGTGAAGGAGTTGTACTTCTACCTCGACGGTACTCCCACGCATTCATACATGCGCATGCTCTACAAGTATCCGCACAACGCTTTTCCGTATCAGGATTTGATCGAGGAAAACGCGCGACGTGGCGGCGACATGCCGGAGTACGAGATTCTCGACACCGGTGTGTTCGACGACTTGCGCTATTTCGACGTGCAGGTCGAATACGCAAAGCATGCGCCGAACGACATCGTCATGCGCGTGACAATCGAGAATCGCGCGGATGAGCCAGCGTCGCTCGATGTGCTTCCGCAAATCTGGGCGCGCAATTCGTGGTCGTGGAAAGAGAACACGGACAAACCTTCGCTGATTGCGGGCACCGACCATAACGGTCACGCGCAATTGATCGGCCATCAGCATGGACAGGAGCCGATCGTCGTCACGGCCTGGTCGAACGACGTGCCGCAAGTCACGTGGCTCTTCTGCGAGAACGACACCAACGTGAAGCGGCTGTTCAACATGGAGGCCGAAGGGCCGTTCAAAGACGGCTTCAACGACTACCTGGTGCATGGCGACCAGCAAGCGGTGCGTCGCGAGCATGGCACGAAAGCCGGCGCGCATGCGCCGATCGAACTTGCTCCGCACGGCCGCGCAGTGATCTACATGCGTTGGCGTCCGGAAGCGAGCCCCGACGAAGTGCCCCTCGACGCCGATGCACTCTTTGCAAAGCGGATTGCGGAGGCCGACGAATTCTACGGCGCGCTGCAGCACGACATGGATGACGCTGACGCGCGCCTGGTGCAGCGTCAGGCGCTGGCGGGCATGCTGTGGTCGAAGCAGTATTACCGGTATGACGTGCATCGCTGGCTGGAAGGTGATCCTTTGCAGCCAAAGCCCGCGGCCGGACGCAAGCGTGGGCGCAACGCGGACTGGATGCATTTGTGCAACGCGGACATCGTGTCGATGCCGGACAAATGGGAATACCCGTGGTACGCGTCGTGGGATCTCGCGTTTCATGCAGCAGCGTTCGCGCTGATCGATCCAGCGTTTGCGAAGCGTCAGTTACTGCTGCTGGTGAAAGACCGCTATCAGCATCCAAATGGACAATTGCCCGCTTACGAATGGGCGCTCGGCGATGCAAATCCGCCCGTGCATGCGTGGGCCGCGTGGCGCGTGTATGAAATCGACCGTGCGCTCACCGGTAAGCCAGACCGCGATTTCCTCGAGCTGATCTTTCATAAGCTGCTGCTCAATTTTTCCTGGTGGGTGAATCGCAAGGACGCCGACGGCCACAACATTTTTCAGGGCGGTTTTCTCGGTCTCGACAACGTGGGGATCTTCGATCGCTCGTCGCCGTTGCCAACCGGCGGTCACATTGATCAGGCGGACGGCACCGCGTGGATGGCCGCTTACGCGCTCGACCTGATGCGCATCGCGCTCGAACTTGCGTATGCGAACCATGTGTTCGTCGATATCGGCGTGAAGTTTTTCGAGCACTTCCTGTACATCGCGCAGGCCGTGAGTTGCGACGACGGCTGCGATACCGGACTGTGGGACAGCGAGGACGAATTCTTCTACGACAAGCTGCGCCTGCCTGACGGCAGCAGCGTTCCCATGCGTGTACGCTCGATTGTCGGGCTCATTCCGCTCTTCGCCGTGCACGTGCTCGAAGAGCGCTTGCATGGTCACTTGCCTGGATTGCGGGATCGGCTTGTCTGGTTCCTCAAGCATCGTCCGGACCTCGCAAAGCTGGTTTCGCGCTGGGACGAGCCGGGCAAGGGCAACGCGCTGCTGCTGTCGGTGTTGCGCGGGCATCGTATGAAAGCGCTTTTGCGGCGCGCGCTCGACGAGAGCGAATTCCTCTCCGATCATGGCGTGCGCGCGCTGTCCCGATACCACCGCGATCATCCGTTCGTCTTCAACCACAACGGCAACAGTTTTACCGTCAAATACCTGCCGGCCGAATCGGACACGCGCGTGTTCGGCGGCAATTCGAACTGGCGCGGTCCGGTGTGGATGCCAGTCAACTATCTGTTGATCGAATCGCTATACGAATTCCACCGCTATTACGGCGACGAATTCCGCGTCGAATATCCGACTGGTTCGGGCCAGAAGTTCTCGCTGTGCGAAATCGCCGACGAACTCGCACGCCGCGCGACCACGCTGTTCCTGAAGAACAAGAACGGCGAGCGTCCGGTAATGGGCGCTTATCCTTTGCTGCAAGCCGACCCCCGTTCGAGCGATCTGGTTCTATTCCATGAGTATTTCCACGGCGACAATGGACGCGGCGTCGGCGCTTCGCATCAAACCGGCTGGAGCGGACTGGTAGCGCTGCTGTTACAACCGCGTGTCATGGCCGCTTCCGGCAGCGTGCCGCGCGCGGGCGAGGCCGGGCGCGCGCCGATTCCGACTGCGCCGTCGGCACCGGCGCGCGAGGTCGAGCCTGAAACGGCGTCTGCGTTGGCGACAAGTTCCGTCAAATAGCGCGCTATCGTTTTGAACTGTGTGGCTGCGGGCGTGGTCTTTCAAGTATTGCCACGTCCGTTTCATTGGCTTCTTCAAGTGAATCCCATGCCGACTACACCGAATTCTCAAGCCGCTAATCCTTCGAACGCAGACGCTGACGGCAACGTTGCTGTGGAGCGCAGTTGCAAAGTCAGTGCGAACGCGCAAGGTGAGCCGCCGTCGCCTGCGGGCAAACGTCCCGCGCCGCCTTGCACGCTGGTGATCTTCGGCGCGGGCGGCGACCTTACGAAGCGCCTGCTGATGCCCGCGCTTTACAACCTCGCGGTGGACGGCCTGCTCGACAACGGCATGCAGATTGTCGGCGTCAATCATGGCGCGCGAGAGACGGCCGAGTGGCGGGAAGACCTGCACCAGTCGCTGCAAAAATTCGCCGCCGACAAGGCCAGCACCTTTCACGCCGGCAAGCTGGATGACAACGCGTGGAACTGGGTGGCGCAACGCCTCGAATATATGGCCGGCGAGTTCGAGACACCCGACACCTTCGCGCAGCTCAAGCAGAAACTCGCTGACGCGCCGGGCGGCAATGTGATTTTTTATCTGGCGGTCACTTCGCGTTTCTTCAAACCGATCGTCCAGCATCTGGGCGAGGCGGGGTTGCTTAAGGAGGGCGATGGCTTTCGCCGCATCGTGATCGAAAAGCCGTTCGGCACCGACCTTGCAACAGCACGCGATCTGAATGCGCATATCCTTTCATATGCGAAGGAATCGCAGATTTATCGCATCGACCACTTTCTCGGCAAGGACACGGTGCAGAGCATTCTTGCCGTGCGCTTTGCCAACGCGCTATTCGAACCGGTATGGCGACGCGAATATATCGACAGTGTGCAGATCACGGCGGCGGAAACAATCGGCGTGGAAGGGCGCGGCAAGTTCTACGAACAGACCGGCGCGTTTCGCGACATGGTGCCGAACCACCTGTTCCAGTTGCTCGGCATGGTTGCCATGGAACCGCCCAATTCATTCGATGCGGAAGCCGTGCGCGATAAAAAGGCCGAAATTTTCGACGCCATCTTGCCGCTGACGCCGAACGACGTGGTGTTCGGTCAATACGAAAGCGGCGCTGCAGGCGTGGGTTATCGTGAGGAGCCGGATGTTGCGCCGAACAGCACGACGGAAACGTATGCCGCCTCGCGCGTGTTCGTAGAAAATTGGCGCTGGGCCGGCGTGCCTTTTTATCTGCGCACGGGCAAGCGGCTCGCCGCGCGCCGCACGGAAATTTCAGTGCAACTGAAGCCCGTGCCGTTTCGTCTGTTCCGCGACACGCCTGTCGATGCGCTTACGCCTAACGTGCTGACTTTGCGCATCGACCCTGCGCACGGCACGAGCTTCGACTTCAACGTAAAGACGCCGGGCCCGGTAATGCAGATCGGCCCGGTACAGTCTTCGTTCGACTACGGCGATTTTTTCGCGGAACGCGCGAACGTAGGCTATGAAACGCTGCTGTACGACTGCATGCTCGGTGACGAGACGTTGTTCCAGCGCGCCGACAGCATCGAAACGAGCTGGTGCGCGGTAGACGATGTGTTGCACCCGAAAGCGGGCGGCGCGGTCCCGGTGCACGGCTATGCGGCCGGCAGCGAAGGGCCCGCCGAAGCGGATGCGCTGCTGGCGCGCGACGGCCGCGCGTGGCGTCCGTTGAAAGCGGGCGCGGTCCAGAAGAAGTAATGCCATGAAGCACAACCACACATACGGGGTAACCGTGGCGACATCCAAAGCAAACGCGGCAAAGGCGAAAAACGCGGCAAAAGCGACAAACGCGGCAAAAGCGACAAACGCCGCAACGCAGGCCAAAGCTGCGCAAGCAGCAACGAGTGACGAGCGGATTCTCGCAATCGACGTCGGCGGCACCGGCCTGAAAGCGGCCATTATCGACGCGGACGGCAAGATGCAGACCGAGCGCTTGCGTGTCGCGACACCGCATCCGTGCACGCCCGATCAACTCGTCGATGCGTTGGCGGAACTCGTGGAGCCGCTGGTCGCAAAAGCGCCGCCCGCGCTGATGTCGATCGGCTTTCCGGGCGTGGTGCGCAACAACCGCATTCTGACGGCGCCGCATTTCGGCGTGGAAGGTTGGCACGACTTTGCGCTTGCCGATCTGCTCGCGCAAAGGCTCGGTGGTTTGCCGGTCCGCATGATCAACGACGCCGAAATGCAAGGCTTCGCCGCAATTGAAGGCAAAGGACTTGAATTCGTCCTGACGCTCGGCACCGGCGCGGGAACGGCGCTCTTTCGCGACGGCGAACTGATGCCTCATCTGGAGCTTGCGCACCATCCGGTGAGCAAGAAAGGCGTTGCTTACGACGAATACATTGGCGACGCCGCTCGCGAAAAAGCTGGGAATAAGCGCTGGAATCGGCGCGTTGAGAAAGTGATTCGAATCCTCGAATCGCTGGTGAACTACGACAAGCTGTGGATCGGCGGCGGCAACGCGGCACGCCTGACATTCCAGTTGCCGGCGAACGTGGCGACGGTTTCGAACGACGCGGGCATTGAAGGCGGCGCGCGGCTATGGCATCCGCGGTCGGTGCGCGAAACGCGGCAGCTTCCCGAAGCGAACGCGCGCGTTGGCAAATTCGAATAATTCGAACTCACGTCAATGGCGAATAACCGGGAGCAAGCAGTAATGATTCGACGCGCTTACGTTGGCATTGCGCGGTGCCTGATGTCCGCAGGCGTGGGCATGATGCTCGCCTTCACCGTGGCTGCTGCAAATGCGGCTGAGGCGTTCACCTTGACGTCGCCGGGGCTGGCCGACGGCGCCACGCTGGAATCGACTCACGCGGCCAGCGCCAACAACTGCGGCGGCGGCAACGTGTCGCCGGCATTGCAATGGCACAACTCGCCCACAGGCACGAAAAGCTATGCGGTGACCATCTTCGATCCCGACGGCGCGAAGGGTTTGGGCATCGTGCATTGGGTGCTCTATGGCATTGCGCCTTCCGTTACCTCGCTTGGCTCGGGAGCCGCACCGCCGCCTGGCAGTGTCGGTGGGACGAATCGCACCGGTGGCACGGGATATTACGGACCATGCCCGCCGGTCGGCGAGGTGCCGCATCACTACGTCGTGCAGGTCTACGCGCTTGATCTCGCGCCCGACGCTTTGCCGGCCGGCTTGACGAGAGACGCGCTGCTTGCCGCAATGAAGGATCACGTGGTTGCGGCAACCAGCACAGTGCTTCGATACGGGCGATGATCGCAGCGGGCTTGGAGCCAACGATCACCCGCCACGTTTAGCGCGCCGCGTCGCCCCACCGGTATTCGACGCTGGCCTCGTCGAGTTGCTGCTTGATGTCGGCGTCCAGCACGAATTCGGACGCCGCCAACGTATCGGTCAATTGCTCGGCGCGACTCGCGCCGATAATCGCCGACGTGACCAGTGGATTTGCCAGCACCCATGCAAGCGACACGCGCGTTAGCGACTCGCCGGTCGGCTCGACAATCGCTTTGAGCCGCTCGATCGTCTCGAATTCGCGTTGGTGCCAATACCGCTCCTGATACATGGCGCCCGCCTTGCCGACGGTTTCAGTGAAGCGACCCGATGGCGGCGCTGCATCGAGCTTGTGCTTGCCCGTCAGCAAGCCGCCCGCGAGCGGGTTGTACGGCATGACTGCAAGTTGCTCCTCCGCGGCCAGCGGCAGCAGTTCACGTTCGATCTGGCGGAACAGCAGGTTATAACGCGGCTGCACCGAGACGAAGCGCGCCACGCGTAATACGTCGGCGCGACCCAGCGCACGCGCGAGCCGATACGCAAGAAAGTTCGATACGCCGATGTAGCGCGCCTTGCCCGAGCGAACGATCACGTCCAGCGCTTCGAGTGTTTCGTCGAGCGGAGTGTTCGCGTCGTCGGTATGGAGTTGATAGAGGTCTACATAGTCGGTGCCGAGACGCTTCAGCGAGGCATCGATTGCATCGAGTAGATGCTTGCGCGACGCGCCCTGGTCCCATGCCGAAGGGCCCATCTTGCCAACTGCCTTCGTGGCCAGAATGAAGCGGTCGCGCTTGCCCTTCAGCCAACGGCCCACGATCTCCTCCGTGCGTCCCGCGTCGCTGTGGTCGCTGCCGAGCGGATAGACGTCGGCCGTATCGATGAAATTCACGCCGGCGTCGGCGGCAGTATCGAGAATGCGGCGCGAAGCGTCTTCTTCGGTCTGCAGGCCAAAAGTCATCGTGCCGAGGCACAAGCGGGAAACCGTCAGGCCAGTGCGGCCGAATTTGCGGTATTGCATGCTCAACTCCGGAATTGAACGAATGGATTGCGATAGGGAATACGGCAAGAAGCGTGCGAAGAGGATAAACGCAAAACGATAGTTGCGTTGACAGGCGCACAGCCATGCATTGCAAACGTAAGCTGCGCGCTTGGCCGCTCGAAATGGCCGCGCGCGCTAGAATCGTTGCAGCGCATTGCTTGCCGCTTCAACAGGAATTTCGACGATGACACGCCCAGCCGCCACAGTCACGAACCACGCCTCGAGCCAGAACGCAAGCGAAGCCACAAGCGTGGTGGATGCCGCGCTCGTCACGCGCCGCTCGATCCGCGCATTTCTGCCGACGCCCGTGCCGCGCGCAGACATCGAGGCGATTCTCGAAGTGGCGAGCCGCGCGCCCTCCGGCACCAATACACAGCCGTGGAAGGTCTATGTGGTGACGGGCGACTCGCTCGCGCGTGTGTCGCAGGCGTTGCTGGAGGCTTACGATCATCCGGAGCGCGACACGCTTTATCGCGAGGAATATCCGTACTATCCGCGCGAATGGGTGTCTCCTTACATCGACCGCCGCCGCAAGATCGGCTGGGATCTGTACGGACTGCTCGGCATTGAAAAGGGCGACAACGCGCGCATGCATGAACAGCACGCGCAGAACTATCGCTTTTTCGGCGCGCCGGTGGGCCTTTTCTTCACCATCAACCGCGTAATGGAGCGCGGCAGCTGGCTCGATTACGGCATGTTCATGCAAGCCATCATGACGGCGGCGCGCGGGCGCGGCCTGGACACCTGCCCGCAGGCCGCGTTCACGCCGTTTCATCAGGTGATCGCAGCGCAACTCGATCTGCCGCCAGACGAGCAACTGGTGTGCGGCATGTCGCTCGGCTTCGCAGACGAAAACGCGCCGGTCAACGCGCTGCGCTCCGAACGGGAGCCGGTCGAACGATTCACGCGGTTTCTGGATTGAACGCCTGGCGATAAAACGGCCTGTGGTTCAGGCGCGTCCCACTAGCACAAAGGAGTCGAATAATGAAAACATCGCGCCGCCATTTTTTATTGTTGGGCGTGAGTGCAGGCTCATCGCTCATGATTTCGCGCGCGGCATTTGCCGCCGGCGGGAACGCACTCAGCGAGGCAGACCCGCAGGCGCAGGCGCTCGGCTATAAAGACGACGTGTCAAAAGTCGACAAGGCCAAGTATCCGCAATACGCAGCGGGCCAGAATTGCGCGACATGTTCGCTCTTTCAGGGCAAGGCTACCGACGCCTACGGCGGCTGCACGCTGTTCGGCGACAAACAGGTCGCCGCGCGCGGCTGGTGCAGTTCGTACACGAACATGTGAACCGCGGGCAGCCGCGCATTCGTCAGATCAACGCGGCGAGCAGAAGCTCATGTGAGCGGCCGATCCACACGGCAGCGTCCCGGTGATCGCGCAGTGCGTCGCCGGTATTCGGGTGCACGAAAATGTCGAGTGTGCCGTGATTGAGCGACAGCCAGCCAATCAGCTCGCCGAACTGCTCGTGGGCGAAAGCCGTTTGATACGACCACATGGGGTGCGGCCCGACCGGGCGTTCGTGAAAACGGCCCATCTGCAGCTTGCCATGCCAACGCGCTTCGATCTGCTCGCGGAACGCCCAGGCGCTGTCGCGCGTCGCGGAATCGAAGTAGACGTGCGCGTGCCAGCTTTGAATCACGGAAGTGTCACGAAGAGTCATGCCGAGCCTGTGGGTGTGTCAGTCGTTATCCGCCAATTATTCTGCTTCAGTTTCCGCCGACGCGCGCGGCGCGCGCCTCATGTGAAACTGTCTTTCATCTTCGCCCACGATTTCAAAACCGAGCCGCTCGTATAGACGCTGTGCCGGGTTGCCTTTGAGCACCTTGAGCGCGACGGGCAATGCGTCGGCGTCGGCGGCGCGCAGCACCGTGCTGAGCGCTCCTTCTCCGATGCCGCGCCTTTGCAGCGCGGGCGCGATCTGCAATTGAACGACTAGCCATTCAGTATCGGTGCGATGCGCTTTGAGCAAGCCGGCAGGCATGCCGTTGACACAAATGACACGCGCTGTGTCGTAACGATGCAGCAAACGCGCGCGATGCTCGGCGTCGTCCGCAGGTTCGCCGACACGCGCGAGGTGTTCGGTCATCGTCGCCTTGCGCAGTTCGAGGAGAAAGGGCTCGTCTGGCGCGACGGCGGGGCGCAGGGTTATCGCAGCGTGGTCGTCGGACATGTCGGAACTGTGCCGGATGCGGAGCCGGTTAGTAAGAATGGGCGCGAATTGTCACGCTGCCAGTGCTTTTTTACCATGCTAGCTTGTTCCGATGCGCGCGCTCGCGCAGAGAATGCGGGTTGGTCGCCGCTCGTGCGAGTCACGAAAGCCGGAAGCGGCGCCGCGACTTTAACCGCGATGCATCAGGCGCCGCCGATGTTTGCCGCTCGCGCGACACGCTATGCAAGCGCATTCTGCGGGTCGCCGAAGCATGAGCGCAGCGCGTTTAGCGCTGATTGGCATGTGCCTTGCTTTTGCCCTACCCGCGGATTGCTACGCGCGCGAGTTCGAGACTCCGCGCGCGACACGCCGAAACGCCGGGAAACGGCGCCACTTGGCATACAACGAACAATGCTGAACACGAAACCACATGTTCTGACGCGCGCGATAGATGGCGACGCGATGACGCTCGTCTTCTACCCCGACACAGGCTGCCTGCGTTTCGCCGATTCACGCGGTGTGGTGTGCCACGAACTCCGGCCACCGCATTCCTGGTTTGCGATTTCGTCCGCGTTGCGCGAAGTGCGCGGCGGGACACACGCGATGTCCGAAGGCTTGAGTACCCTATTGCATGAATTCTGCCGGAAACGCTCGAGGTGGCTGAGCGGCCGGGCGCACATGCCGGCAGCGGCCAGCGCGCTGGTGTTTGCGCCGGCGCTTCGTCTCGCAGCCCGGCCCGCGTCTACGTCGGCAGTGTTGCCGGGAGATGCGGACATGCACGCGCCGTTGCGTTCGCTTACGATGAACGTAGCGGCAGCACAGTAGGGAATTCATCAGCCGAAAGATCGGCGCCGGTTTGCGTGTCTATTCAGTTTTGTTCGGTGTTGTCCTTTTCAGTACGGCGGACGGCATAACCAACTTTGCGAGGTGGGCCATGGAGATTATCGAGCTTGAACCTAGCGTCTCGGCTGACGGGCGCGCGGTGATTTTCCAGCTTTCGGCGCGAGGACGAGACCTCGAATGCGCGGTAACGCGTGAAGCGCTGGAGCAGCATTTCTGGCTGCAGCGCGGCGCTGCCGAGGACCGCATGTTGAAAACGTTTGCGGATGGCCGCAAACGCATCACTGCTGTCGCCGAAAGAAAGATGCTGGCCCGTCCGGGCGATAGAGTCCTGTTGACGATCAGCGATTTTGCCGCGCGCTAATGACGGTTCATCGCCGTGCACGCATCGTTGTCATGACGTTGCGTGCGCTTTCGTCGCGCTGAATCTTGTGCGAGCGGGCGCTCGATAGCGCCCTCGCTCGCCTGCCTGTTCGCCATTCGCGTGTGAGTCGTTCACGCGATTCCGGCATCCCTCCTGCATGCGTCCCCGATTGTTACGCCGATTCGTCAAACTGGCGCGGCAAATCCCTTCCTTTTGCCCAATTGCCTGGGCGCTCGCTCGCATAAACTGTTTTACATGGAGCGACAAATCACCGAGCCCCATCGACGCGGTCTTCCCCCGCGTTGTTTTGAACCGTACCGTTGATGGCAGTTTGCCGCGGTGTTCGACGCGGCAGGGCAGTAACGCAGCACGAAGTAGAAGCAAAGCAATGGCGCAGTAGCAGGTGAAGTAGCAACAACCGTTTTTGCAGTGCTGGTAGTAGTTGACCTGGCAACGACCGTTTTCCAGTAACAGTTGAAGTCGCAACGAAAGTCTCAGCAGTAGCAGTACAAGTTCAGAAGATGCCTTCGCAGCAGCAACATAAGTAGCAAGATTGGCAGTAACAGCGTTTCAGTTTCGATGGTTACAGGTCGGCGAGCATCCACGCGCGAGCACGACTCTTCCATCCTGTCCGGCCCTGTTCTCTCGCGGGAACAGGGTTTTTTTTCGTCGATGCGATGAAGGCACGCGACCTTCGCGTTTTAAGCCGGACTTAATATTCGCTTGCCATCATGCTTACACAGACTCACATTAGAGGCTGTTCAGCCGCCGGCGCATCGGCGGCACTCGTCGCGGGAAATCATACCGATCGTGCGACGAAGCCGAGAGTTAGCGAAGGAGGTAAAACCTATGTCCAGTAAATCGCGAGTCCGCAAACACAATTCGCCGGCCATGTCGCCGTTGTTGCGTGCGCTGACTCAAAGCCGTAGCACGCACGAGCCGGTTACCGCTGCGATGCTTCTGCAGTGCTATGCGGCGCTCGACGCGTTCGAGCACGGTCACGGCTCGCGCGATCTGCACATGTCGTTGAGCCGGCACTTGCTCGTGTCGCAGGAGCTTGCGCGCCTCGGCCTCGGTGAAGACCTTCTCGACGATATTGAGAGCGGCCACGCCGCTATGGTCCACTTAGACAGCCGCGAGCAGATAACCGGCAAGTGGACGCTCAATGACGACGAACACGCACGCCTGTGCACGTCGCTCGCGATTCTGGACGAGCAATTGTCCGTGGCATCGTTGAGCGAGATTGCGAGCGCTCAGGCGCGAATGATCGAAGGCTTGATGCGGTCCGCGCGGACGAGAGCAATCGCTGAAGCGGTGCTCTGACGGTAGAGCCGCAAATCCCCCAAATAGAAAACGCCCCATGTGGGGCGTTTTTTTTTGCCGCGCCGGTTAATCGTTGTACTGCGTCACATCGTAATAGCTGATCCAGTTCTGATTGCCGCCAAGTTCAACCAGGCGCGAACCCCCTGAGGTCAGCGCGGGGAACGGACAATTCGTACACGTGCGAACGCCTTGCGAATTGATTCCGGCGCTAACCGTCGTTTGATACTGGCCAAACGTGGTGTTATTCGGTGTGCCCACTGCAAAGCCGTCGACTTCGCCGTTCGTGCCGGCCAAGGTTAGACCGGATGCCTGAATCTGCACCGAATTCACCGGATACGCGAGGCTCTGTCCGTTGACGAGGCTGGACCAGCTGACGCTCATCGCATACTGAATACCGGCAAGCGATCCGGCCGGAGTAAGAAACTGCGTCTGGAAGTCGGACAGCAAAGTCGGCCACGACACCGTCGCACCGGCCGCCGCGCCGAGCGGGCTACCCGGGTTCATGACCTGCGACACGCCGAGTTTCGTGCCGGTGCTGTCGTAAAACGTCACCGTGTAGGCGGCGTAGAGCGGCACTGTGCCGACATCGACTGACTGCGCCGCGTACACGCCGCTCGACGCGGGCGGCGCGAAGCTGGCCGTCGACGGTAGCGATTGCCATGACCAGCGATACATCGACGTGCTGCTCGCAGTCGTAGCCGGCGATACCGGCGCGGCGCTCAACGCGGTGTCAGAGAGGCCGAGCGTGCTGCTGCCAGCGGCGCTGCGCGGCAGAAGCCACACAGGCGCGGCGAGCCCGGGCCCTGACACGGACGCGGAGTACACAGTGGGGTTCAGCGCGACCGGAATCGTAATTTCCAGGCCGGACTCGTAGCGGTTCACGTCGTTGACCCGCGCGTCGAGAAACGTGCGGCGCTGGATTCGCGAATTTATCGCCACGGCGAATTGCGACTGGTTGCCGACCAGGTTCCAGCCGAGCTGCGTGCCGCCCGCGAGCGCAACCGGGGCCGCCATCTGCTGAGCAATGCTGTACAGCGCGCCTGCTGTGCCGTCGGCGAGTGTCAACGGGATTTGTACGAGCGCTTGCTGCTTGCCGTTGCGCGTGAAAAACGCGAGGGTTTTCGGCGATCCGAAGCGCGCACCGGCAAGCGACGCGTTCGGCAAGCCGTGACCCGTCGCAAGGTTGCTTGAGCCATTCTCCAGAAAAGTACTGTCGATGGCGGGTGCGCACGACGTATCCAGCGTGCCTGTTGCAGCACACGCCGTCAGCAATGGCGCGAGCGGTTCCAGATAATTGGCTGCAGCCGCCGGCGCGGCGAGCTTCGTGGTTTGCCCTGTCTGCTTGTTCAGCGCGACGGTTGTACCGGGCGCGGCGTTGGACAGCAGCAGCAAGCCGCCGTTAGGGCCGGTCACAACCGACACCGTATCGATCACCGAATCCGCACCCGTGTGATTCGGCGTGAACGCGGTGCCGACAGGATCGAAGCCGGCCGACTGAATGCCGTTTTGCGCGAGCACGTTCGCGAGAATTGCGTCGAGCGTGATGATGGCGATCTGAACCGAGGGCAGCGTAACTTTAGCGAGTGCGGTGCTCGACGCGAGATCGGACGGATTGCCCGATGCCGTCAACATCGCGGCAATTGCGGTGGTGAGCGTAGTGATGTTGGCAACGGCGGGCGCGGTGCCGTTGGGTAGCTTGGCCAGCACGGAGACAAGCGGACTCGAGAAGCCGGTCGCGTCGTTTGCCATCAGCAGGAAAGGCGCGGTCATGCCTTTGACGGAGATGCTAAACGCGCCCTGTGCGTTGGTGGTGGCGGTCGCTTGCGCCCCGGTGGCGTCCATCAAGGTCACACTTGCGCCGGCCCATGCGCTGCCGCTCGCTACGGTGCCGGTAACGGATGCCGCGGTGGCAGTTTGCGTATTGGACGAGCCTGATCCCGACCCCGAACCGCCGCCGCAACCGCTCAGTTGAAGAAACGCAAAAGCCACTGCGGCCGCGACGGCGCTGCGCACTAACGTTCGATGCATGAAATCCCCGATGCTGTGATTCGTTTTGATATCGGCCCGTTATGTCGATAAGCGCTTTTCAATCCTCGCGCGGTGTCGTCGGATTGAAAGCAATACCTATGTTTTCTCACACTTTAACGGCCGTTTAAATAGCGGCTGATGGTGCGTTGGGAGAATACTTCAAATCGACGCAAGCGTGCCGTGTCGCAAAAGTGAATCCGCAAAGCGTTGAAGCTTACGAGTCTCCGTAAAAGCGCGTGCTAGCCGCCGATTAGTCCGCGGTTCAGGCTTACCGGAACGATCCGCGCTTGCTAGACTGGTTTTCCGCGCTCATCCCAAGCGCATTTTTCTTCCGCCATACGACTGCCGGGCGCCTGTCCGCAGCTCACTCATTGGAGACGCCATGTCTTATATGCTGCTGATTGTCGAGCCCACGGAACAGCGCATCGAGCGCGGCGAGGCGAAAGGCCGTGAAGTCTACGATCAGATGGTGCGTTTCGCCGCTGACCTGAAGGAGCGCGGCAAATTGCTCGCTGTGGAATCGCTCACGTCTTCCCGCGACGCTGTGCGGGTGCAGGTGCGCGACGGGCAGCCGAAACTGGTCGACGGACCCTTCGCAGAAGCAAAGGAAATGGTCGGCGGCTTTTTCCTCCTCGATTGCGACTCGCGCGAGGAAGCGGTGGCCATTGCGCAAGCCTGTCCGGCGGCGACCTGGTGCACCGTCGAGGTACGCAAGCTCGGCCCCTGCTTCGCCTAGGCTAGCTCCGGCTGTTTGCTCGGGGTTTTCACCAGGCGCCCGAGCTGTCTGTCGAATCGCTCGTGCATTGCTCGTCGTGTGAGTAAGAGCAGGCCAACGCGCCACGCTCAACGAGACATCCTCGAACCTCACGACGAAAGGAGTAACCGCGATGCGATTCATGATTCTGGTGAAGGCGACTGCCGCGAGCGAAGCCGGCGAAATGCCAGAAGCGTCCTTAATGGCCGCGATGGGCGCGTACCACGAAGAACTCGCCAAGGCAGGTGTGCTGCTGGACGCCACGGGCTTGCAGCCCAGTTCGAAAGGATGGCGCGTTCGCTACAGCGGCGGTCAGCGCTCGGTGATCGACGGTCCGTTTGCTGAGACAAAGGAACTGGTCGCCGGCTACACGCTGATCCAGGTGCGTTCGCGTGAAGAAGCGATGGAATGGGCGCGGCGTTTTCCCGCGCCGTTCGGCGAACAGGCAGACGGTGAAATCGAGGTGCGGCAACTCTACGAACTCGATGACTTCGAGCCGAGCGCGGAACTCGAGCGCTTTCGTGAACTGGAAGCGGGCCGCCGCTGATCCCACGCCAATCGATTACTGGACTCATCATGCACAAGCAGATCTTCGTCAATCTCGCGGTCGATAAACTCGATCGGTCAAAGGCATTCTTCAGCGCACTCGGTTTTAATTTCGATCCGCGATTCACCAACGATCAGGCGGCGTGTTTGACCCTCGGTGAAAATCTTTACGCGATGCTGCTGGTCAAAGACCTGTTCAAGTCCTTCACGCGCAAGTCGCTTTGCGATCCGAAGGAAAGCACGGAAGCGCTCGTAGGCCTGTCATGCGACAGTCGAGGCGAGGTCGATGCGCTCGTTGCCAAAGCGCTCGCTGCGGGCGGCACCGCGCCGCGTGCGCCGCAGGACTACGGCTTCATGTACGGCCACGGTTTCGAAGACATCGACGGGCATATCTGGGAGCTGATCTACATGGACCCCAACGCGAAGGCGCCGGGTTGAGCCTGTGACGAAACCGGCCACTCACCGTGCCATCGAGGCAGTCTGGCGGATCGAGTCCGCCAAGGTCATCGCCTACGTCGCGCGAATGGTGCGCGACGTCGGGCTCGCCGAAGAACTGGCGCAAGACGCGCTCGTGTCGGCGCTCGAACATTGGCCCGACGCGGGCGTGCCCGACAATCCTGGAGCGTGGCTGATGGCGACCGCAAAGAACCGCGCCCTCGACCGCTTGCGGCAGGAAGCGTTGCACGCGCGCAAACGCGAAGAGCTGGGCCACGACCTGGACGCGCTCGAGGCGCATGTCGTGCCGGATTTCGTCGATGCGCTCGACGCCGCGCGTGCCGACGATATCGGTGACGATTTGCTGCGGCTCGTCTTCACCGCATGCCATCCGGTGTTGTCCACCGACGCGCGCGTCGCGCTCACGCTGCGTTTGCTAGGCGGCCTGACGACGGACGAGATCGCCCGCGCTTTTCTTGTCCCGGAACCGACCGTCGCACAGCGCATTGTCCGCGCGAAGCGGACGCTGTCGGCCGCGAAAGTGCCGTTCGAGGTGCCGCAGGCGGAAGCGCGTGCGCCGAGGCTCGCGTCGGTGCTGCAGGTGATCTATCTGATCTTCAACGAAGGCTATTCGGCGACGGCCGGAGACGACTGGATGCGCCCCGCGCTCTGCGAAGAAGCGCTGCGGCTCGGGCGCGTGCTCAGCGGTCTCGTGCCTGACGAAAGTGAAGTGCACGGCCTTGTCGCGTTGATGGAAATTCAGGCGTCGCGTACGCATGCGCGCACCGATGCACAAGGGCGCCCCGTTCTGTTGCTCGATCAGGACCGAAGCCGTTGGGACCCGCTTTTGATCCGTCGCGGGCTGGCCGCGCTCAACACCGCGCACGCGCTTGGCGGCGCGAGCGGGCCATACGCGCTACAAGCCGCGCTAGCCGCGTGTCATGCCCGTGCGCACCGGGCCGAAGACACCGATTGGGCGCAGATCGTTGCGCTATACGACGCGCTTGCGCAGGTGGCGCCGTCGTCGGTTGTCGAATTGAACCGCGCGGTTGCGGTGGGTATGGCCTTCGGACCGGCGGCAGGCCTGGAGATTGTCGATGCGCTCGCGGCAAATGCGGCGCTCGCCAACTATCATTGGCTTCCGAGCGTGCGCGGGGATCTGCTTGCGAAACTCGGTCGCATGGATGAAGCGCGCGCGGACTTCGAACGTGCTGCCGCGATGACGCGCAACGCACGCGAGCGCGAGTTGTTGCTCGAACGCGCGCGTGCGGTGATGCAGTAGGCTGCCGAAGTTTGTGCGCATAAACCGGGCATAGCCACGGCACTGCGCGCGATCGTGCGCCGACGACGGCATTATTCTCCCAGGCGCTGCGGGAAGCATCACCGAAAGCGCCATGGAACCTGCTAGCGGATCAACTGACGCACGCCCAACGCGATGATCAGGCCGCCGCACACCCGGTCGACCCATGCCTTGCTGCGCCGGTACGCGGACGCGATGCGCGCGTGCGACAACGTCAGCGCAACGAAGCCATACCAGCTGCTTGCCACGACGAACACCATGCCCAGCATCGCGACGAAAGTGCCGACGCTCTCATGCGGCGGCGCCGCCGATGAAAACACGGCGGCAAAAAACGCGACCGATTTTGGATTCGCGATATTCGTCGCGAAGCCTTGAGCGAATGCCTGGCGGACGCTGCCGCCGGGCGCCTGCGCATTCGGTTGCGGGTTGCCTGCGGAAGCCTTGAAGATCAGACGTCCACCGAACCAGATCAGATAAGCGGCGCCGGCCACTTTAACGGCGAAGGCCAGCCACGGAAACGCTGCGAACACAATGCCGACGCCGAGAATCGCGCAACTCGCCCAGAACAGATTGACGAGCACAATGCCCGCCACCACCGCCAGTGCTTCGGTGCGTGTAGCGGAGGCCGCCTTATGCGCGACCGCAACGAAGTTCGGACCGGGAATCACAACGCCGGCCACATACACGGATAACACACCTAGAACGGCCGAACTATCTACCACGCGAAGCTCCGATCAAGCAGAGAAAAAGGCCATTGCACCGGTCGCGACGCCCGCTGCCGCGACCACGAACGACACATTGCGCAACCATTTCTTGCGCGTGAGCAGCGTGATCGCGCACAGAGCGATGGCAACCTGAATCAGCGTAGTCGCCTGCGCCCAGCGATGATGGCCATGCAGCAGCGCCTCGCTCTTCGCGTCATTGTCGAGCACCTCTTTTTCTATCGCTTCAGCCTTTGCGCGGATCGGCTCTTTTTGCTGCTTGTACTTGTCGACATCCGCGAGAAATTTTGCATGCTCGTCAGAACTGGCGACCGACAGCGCCGCGCCCAGCTCCGCGAGGTTCTGCTTTTCGCCCTTGGCCTGGTAATAGTTCCATTGGTTCGACGCTTCGGTCTTTTTGATCGCGGCTTCGTTCTTGTAGTACAGCGCGAGGTTTTCGCTGTTTCCGCTTTGGTACGCGCACAACGCGCCAATCGTCGCGAGGACTGCCGTTATCACGGCCATGCGGCTCCCGAAAGAGTCCGCGTCGTGGTGGCCGGCGTGCTGCACCGCGTGGTCGTGTGGACCATGCACTTCATACTCTTCAGGCATCAAATTCTCCGAGGCAAACTCTTTTGTCGTATCCAGGCGTCGCGCGGACCCGGGGCCTCAATCTTAGCGCGTGACGTCACGACGATGGAGAAGCATGCTTTCTGCGAGCGCCTCGTTGTTCCGATTCAGGCGCGATGACCCATCCAAAGTAGCAGGAGCGACAGCGTCACGACAGAACCCACGGTCGATAAAAGAATTGTGCGCGACGTGATCTGCGCTTCGCGCTCATAGAACTCGGCCAGCATGAACGGGCCGGTGCCAGTGGGCAGCGCTGCGAGCACGACCGCCATTTCGACCAGCGCGGGCGGGAGCCGGAAGACGCGCGCGGCGAGCCACCATGTAAGCGCCGGCTGCACGACCAGCTTGACGAGCGTCAGCAGCAACGCAATGCCCCGTGTACCCGATTCGGACGGACGCTTTTCGGCGAGAAACAAGCCGAGGCTGACCAGTGCACAAGGACTGGCCGCATCGCTCAGTAACTTGAGGAACGTCTCCGCGCTCGGCGGCATGGCCACGTGCAGACCGGCAAACAGCGCGCCCGCGATCGGCGACACGATCAACGGGTTGCGCGCCAGCGAACGTAGCACTTTCAAGCCAAGCTTGTGCGGTGTGCGTTCGGTCTGCAAGCCGATTTCGATCAACACGATGGCGCCTGCAAACAGCACACAGGCGACGAGAATTGTCGCGATCGTGGTGGGTGTCAGGCTCGCCTGGCCGAACGCGATCATGCCGAGCGGAAAGCCGATGTAGCCGGTGTTCGGATATGACGCGGCAATCGCGTCGACGCTTGCATCCGCGAGATGGCGGCCGCTCAGTAGCCGCATGACGAGAATCACAGCAAAGATGCCAGCGCATGCAATCGAAAACGTGACGACAAACGCCGGCTGGTACAGCTGCTCCCATGTGGCGCGCGCCATGGTGTCGAACAGCAGCGCGGGCAACGCGAGCCAGACCACGAAGCGATTGAGTTCCGACGCCGAGTTCGGCCCGAGCACGCCGCGTCGCCGACAGGCAAAGCCCGCGAATATGAGGCCGAAAACGGGAAGCAGGATCTCGAGAGTGGCTAACATCGGTGGGAAACGCGCGAGCTATACGGCGTGTAGGAGGGCAACCCGTCAGCGTAGTGACTTGCGTTGATACAATCAAATACCGTTTTTTACGCTCGACGATACCTTTTATGCATCGTCGCTTGACTCAGGTGGACACGTGATCGACATCAAGCCGCTGCGCTATTTCGTGACGCTTGCCGAGACGCGCCATTTCGGGCGGGCGGCGGCGCGCCTGAACTTGTCACAGCCCCCGTTGAGCCGTCAACTGGCGGCGCTGGAAGCGAGCCTCGGCGTGATGCTTGTCGAGCGCAGCCCGCGCAGCGTCACGCTGACCGCCGCGGGCGAGCGCTTTTACGCGGATGCAAAGGCGATTCTCGCGTCGGTCGAACAGGCGGTGAGCAATGCGCAGGCAGCGGCGTCGGGCGACGCGGGCAAGCTCGCGATTGGCTTCACGATGTGCGCCGCCTATAACGTCGTGCCCGGCTATGCGCGGGCGTTCGGCGCGGCGTACCCCGAGGTCGCGCTGAATCTGCGCGAAGTGGTGTCGAACGACCTGGCGGCGCAGGTGGTGGCTGGGCACATCGACGCCGCCATCATGTTTCCTCACGTGCCCGATAAGGGACTCGCCACGCGCACCATCTTGCGCGAGCCGCTGTGCGTCGCGTTATCCCGAGGTCACCCGCGGGCTCGCGCCCGGCGGCTCAAGATCGCGCAACTAGCCGGCGAGCCGTTCGTGCTGGCATCCGCGGAAGTGGCGCCCACGTTACGCGCGACGATTCTCGATCATTGCCGCTCAGGCGGCTTTGAACCGGACATTCGCTTTGAAGTGCAGCTGCAACAGACCGTGTTGAGCCTTGTCGATGAAGGCGTGGGCGTTGCACTCGTGCCCGCGTCCATGCGCAAGGCCCAGCTTGCGGGCGTGGTGTTCAAGCCGCTGGTGGACGCGCCGTTGATCGAGCAGGTGCTGGCCTGGTCGCCGGCGAACCGGAATCCGTGTCTGGCGCGGTTCCTGGAGTTGGCTTGAGTTCGAAGTACGCAAGTGCGAACGCAAGTGCAAACGCAAGCGCAATTTTTTTCAGCGAGGAATCTGCGATCATCGAAAGCACGCGCCTTAGCTAACCTTGCCTTTCCGCTGATCTTTCAATGCCGACACAGCCGCCTGTTCTCACCACTGCCCGCCTGATCCTACGCGCCCACACCCGCGACGACTTCCTCGACAGCCACGCGATGTGGTCCGATCCGGAGGTGATCCGGTATATCGGCGGCAAGCCTTCCACACGCGAAGAAGTCTGGGCGCGTTTGCTGCGCTACGCCGGTCATTGGACGATGCTCGGCTACGGATATTGGGTCGTCCGCGAGAAAGACAGCGGGCGTTTCATTGGCGAAGTGGGCTTGGCCGATTATCAGCGCGATATCGAGCCCTCGCTGGCGGGCACGCCGGAAATGGGCTGGGCTTTGAGCCCTGCACTGCATGGCCACGGCTATGCGACGGAAGCCGTGCGTGCCGTGTTGGATTGGGCAGACGAAAGATGGCCAGACGCAGAGACCGCTTGCATCATTGCGCCGGAGAATGAAGCTTCGCTGCGGGTCGCGCACAAGGTCGGCTATCGCGAGCACCTTCGCACCATATACAAGGGGCAGCCGACCATCATGCTTCGGCGCGCACCTCGTGCGGCGAAATAAGCCAGCGCGAAGCTGGCTTATTCACCCTTAGATAGGCCGTCACTGACCTTCGTGAGACGCTGCTCTTTGTCGCGCGATGAGATCCGCTAGCCGCTCGACTTGCCGGCCTTCGGCGTCGAAGTTCGAGTTGTCGAGCCAACGTGTGTAGCTCGGACGCAGCGCAGGCCATTCGCTGTCGATAACTGAAAACCATGCGGTGTCGCGGCTGCGCTGACGATAAACAATCGCCTGGCGGAAGATTCCCTCGAAGCTAAAGCCATAGCGCAACGCCGCAGCGCGCGACGGCTCGTTCAGCGAATCGCACTTCCACTCGAAACGCCGGTAGCCAAGCTCGTCGAACACGTATTGCATGAGCAGAAACATGGCTTCGGTCGCCACGCGCGTTCTCTTAAGACGCGGCGAATAGGTGACATGCCCCACTTCGATCACGCCGTTAGCGGGATCGATGCGCATCAGCGCCAGCGTGCCGACCGCCTTCCCGCTTGCGGCGTCGATCACTGCGTAGTGCAGCGGATCAGCCGACGCCGCGATGCGCGTCAGATGCTCACGATAGGCGTCGACGGTTTCGAACGGGCCTATTGCGAGATACGTCCAGTCGCGGGCGTCAGGTGCCGAGCGGTAGGCGTCGAAGAGATCCGCCGCGTGAGCTTCGACGTTGACCGGTTCGATCCGGCAATAGCGGCCGGCTAGCGGCGTCCGCGCGGGCGGCTTCGCGCCGTTCCAGTCGGGCAGCGGCGCTCCGATCGGTTGTTCGAACGCGTTACGTCGGGGTTCCATGTCTGCACTCCTGGCGTCTGGGGTTAATCATTGGTCACAAAGAACATGATGAACGATACGGCAATCGTGGTATGTTAAAAAGATCCACAAGAACCGTATCTGATAGGTCCAGCCGTCCATGATCGAGATTATTGGCCCGCTTGCTCACACAGCCGCGAACCGCGGGCTCGCGGCTGGCGCCGGTATCGGCGACGCGCAGAAGCCCGCGCCGCTGCAGAAGCAGTTGATCGAGCGTTTGCAGCAGGCGATTCTCGGCGGGCGCTTGCCAGCCGGATCGCTGCTGCCGTCGTCGCGACTGCTTTCGGCGGAAATGGGCGTGTCGCGCAACACCGTGGTCATTGCATATGAACACCTGGCGGCAGTCGGTTATGTGGTGGCGGACAAGAAGGGCACGCGCGTAAGCCCGCTGTCGAGCCGCGCCGCGCGTGGCGAGCCGCCCGCACGATCTGCCCCGCCGAAAGTGGCCTACGCGGCCCGCGTCGGCCAGTTCACGGCGACGCGCACGCCTGTGGATGCTGCGTTGCCGCTCACGCCCGGCACACCGGCGCTGGATCGCTTCCCGTTGGCCGCATGGCGGCGCGCGCTGGAGCGTTCGATGGAGCGCGCGTTGCCGCTCGCGCTTGGCTACGGGACGCCAGCGGGTGAGCCGGCGTTGCGCGACGCCATTGCCGCGCATTTGCGGATGGCGCGCGGGGTGCGCTGCGAAGGCTCGCAGGTAGTGATCACCGAAGGCGCGCAGGAGGCGCTGAACCTTTGCGTGCGCCTTTTCACGAATCCCGGCGATGTCGCGTGGATCGAGGACCCCGGTTATCGCGGCGCGAAGGCGGCGTTCAACCAGGGCGATCTGGCAACGGTGCCCATGCCCGTCGACGCGGAAGGCATGTGCGTGCCGTCCGGCGCCTGGCGCGCGCATCCGCCGAAACTGATCTATACGTCGCCCGCGCACCAGTATCCGACGGGCGCGGTGTTGTCGGTAGCGCGGCGGCTGGAATTGATCGCCGAGGCGCGCCGCTGCGGCGCGTGGGTGATCGAAGACGATTACGACGGCGAATTTCGCTACGCCGGGGAACCGATTGCGAGCATGCAGGGGCTCGTCGACGACGCGCCGGTTCTCTACGTCGGCTCGTTCAGCAAGACGATGTTTCCGGCGCTGCGGATCGGCTTCGTCGTGTTGCCGCAGGCGATTGCCGCGCACGTCGAGGGAGCCTTGTGTGAAATGCTGCGTGGCGGGCATCGGCTGGAACAGCTTGCGCTCGCGCATTTCATGGAGAGCGGCGAATTCGGGCGGCATCTTGGCCGCATGCGACGGCTGTATCGTGAGCGGCAGCAGGCACTGCGCGAAGCGCTTAGCGAACACTTCGCGTCGTCGGAGATATTGGGCGGCGATTGCGGCATGCATTTGACACTTCGTATGCCGCCGGGCATCGACGATCAGGCGCTTATCCCACGCGCACTCGCGAATGGGCTAAGTCCGCGTGCGCTGTCCGGATTCGCGCTCGAGCCGCACGCCGGCACGAACGGCCTTGTGATCGGCTATGGCAATACCTCCGCGGAGGAACTCGCACCGGCCGTGCGGACCCTGTCCGAGCTTGCTGCCGGCATGGAAAAACCGCGTCGGCGCCGGGCCTGAGTTTTAGCGTTTGTCCGCGCGGCCCATGTCGCGCTATCGTGTCGTTTATGCGTGGCGGTTGCGACGAGGCGATATCGACGGAGCGCCCGCATCATGTTCCGCGCGCCGTCTGGTGCGCGTCGCCGGACGGCTGCGCAGTCCGGGCATGAAGCATCCCTTTGGTGTGGTTTTCTATGACGATTTATCCGATTGGAGATGACATGAAGGAAATCGAACCGACCCCGTGGTTTGAACTGGCCGCTGACTTGCCCGCGCGCGACGGCTGGTACGAGGTGCAATTGGCGAGCGGGGACACGGCATTTGCCAAATTCGGCAAGGGCGAGTGGACCGAGAAGCCGGACGATGAGTTCACGCACTGGCGCGGGCTTTCCGCCGATCCATCGCAGGCGGGTGAGGGCGCAGAAGACGAGGCCAAAGCAGTGACCGACGGGGACGAAGCCGCCGGTGATGCCGACGCCAAAGGCGCAGACGAACACATCGACGCCGAGGCCACCGCGGCGAACGGCGTACGAGCCGCATGGAACGCGTTCTTCCCGGGGCTCGGCGAAGAGCAGCACAAACCGGTGGACGCCGTTCCCAACGGAAAAGCGCCGCATTGATGCATGCGAGGGCGGCGGCTCATGGGTTGCCGCCCTGACAGATCAGACCTTCGGGCAAAACAAAGCATGAAAGTTACGCGGGAACCGGTGGCATTGCCACGCGCCACGCAGTTACTCAATCATGGACCGGTCACCATTATCACGAGCGCGCACGAGGGCCGCTCGAACGTCATGGCGGCTTCATGGGCGATGCCGCTCGACTTCGATCCGCCGAAGGTAGTGGTCGTGGTGGACAGCCGCACGCTGACCCGGCAATTGATCGAAGCAAGCGGTGTGTTCGGTCTGCAATTGCCGAGCCGTAAGTTCGCCGCGCAGACGCTTGCCGTGGGCACCAACGCGGGGCTGGAACTCGACAAGTTTTCGGCCTTCGAACTCGAAACGTTCTCTGCGGAAAAAATCGACGTGCCGATGCTGGCCGGCTGCATCACGTGGATGGAATGCAAGGTGATTCCCGACGATAGCCAGCGGCACGATCTGATTATCGGCGAAGTGGTGGCCGCCTACGCCGACAGCCGTGTGTACTCGAACAACCGTTGGCATTTCGGCGACGATCCCGATCTTCGCACCTGCCATTACGTCGCCGGCGGGACGTTTTTCGCCACGGGCGACGCGTTCGAAGTTTCACCTTCGGCAAATGCTCTGAGCGCGTCGCCGGCGAGCCGGTAACGAACCCATTCGCTTTGGGCGCTCGCGCCGATCGATTCATAGAAGCCGATTGCGGGCGCATTCCAGTCGAGCACGCTCCATTCGAAGCGGCCACAGCCGGTCTCGCATGCAATGCGCGCGAGGTGGCGCAGCATCTGTTTGCCGGCGCCGCTGCCGCGCGATTTCGGCGATACGTACAGGTCTTCCAGATACAGGCCTTTTTTGCCGAGCCATGTCGAGTAGGAGAAGAAATAGACGCAAAAGCCGATCGGCTCGCCGTTCATTTCGCAGATCAGCGCGGTGGCCGTGGCTGCGGGGGAGAAGAGGCTCGCTTCGATGTCTTGCACGGTGGCGACGACTTCGTGCTCAGCCTTTTCGTATATCGCGAGTTCGGTGATGAAGTTGAGGATGAGCGGGGCGTCGGCGGCGGTGGCGGGGCGGATCTGGATGGTCAAGGGTGGGTTCTGTTGTTGCGTTGAATGATCGAGTGTCGGAGCCTGATGCGCATGTAGCACGTCGGGTAGGCTAGCGCTCCTTTAGCTTGAACAGCGAGCATAGCAGTGACTGCGCCGAGGTTCCATGCACTGAACTCGTGACGGTGCTTAGTAAAGATGAGAGATCTTCAGCCTGTTGCTCCATCGCGAGTTCAGGTACTCAACTGCGAGGCGGCGGTGGCACTGGTGGGGTTTGTCCTCACTGCATAGCAAGCATCCGCGATCGAACAGCGCGATATCCAGATTGCTTTCCACGCGCCGTTTGGCGATTAGCTCTGTGTATGCGTCAGCATAACTGTCCCACGTCATCTCTTTGTCCTGATACCGCCGCAGCATGCCTTTCTCCGGAGCCAGGTCTCCTAGCTCGACAAAGTCAGCGCCCAGCAGCTCAGACAGAAAAAATTTCAGATCCGCCTTCTTTGCGAAGCCGGCCAGCTGAGATGTATTGTTCAGACGGACGTCAAGCAGTGTTCGCACACCAGCTCCGCGCAGCAAGCTGAAAAACTTCTCCGCGGTCTTGTTCGTGAATCCAATCGTTGAAACGTCGATGTTCGTCACTTGCCTGGCGTCCTCGCTGCGTCATGTCCGGTGAGGTCATGCGTAATTCTGGGAATCAACTTAGATCACCCCTTCAAAGGCAACCATATCTCAAACCCGCCCATTCCAGTAACCGGATCAAACTTCTCGTCATAGCGCTCGAAGTTGGGCGCATCGGCGGGAAGGTGTCCCGACGCCGGCAGCCACTTGTTCCAGATTGTGTTCCAGGTGCGCCGCACCGTCGACACATGCTCGCGATGACTGAACACCGCATACCTGTTCGCCGCAATGCGCAAACGACTGAACTCGCCGGGCAATGAAGCGAAGTCGCTGACTTCCACGCCGCACAGGTAGTCGATGTTGCCGGCGTCGTCCGCGTTGTAGCAGACGCCATACGCGACGTTGCCCACCTGGCCCGGCACTTTGCCGAAATACGCGTTAAAGCGTTGCCATTGCGATGGAATCGCGGCTGCGCTCTCGCACGTATAGCGCGCGCTCAGACCCGCGACGAGAAGCGCCCTGCCGTCCTCAAAGCGCGGCGGCTCCAGATGCGTAAGAAGGGTTTCGTCCATTTTGATCGGCTCCACGATGACAAGATTGTCGAGATGACCACGCGCGCGCAGCGCCTCGGGCGTGAGCCCGAATTGCTCGCGAAACGCGCGCGTGAATGCTTCGTGAGAACCGTAGCCAGCGTCGATAGCAACCGTCAGTATGTCCGGCGCACCATTCGCGAGTCGCCGCGCGGCCTCGCTCAAGCGACGCCCGCGCACGTAGCGCATGACCGGCGCGCCGGTCGCTGCTTCGAAAGCACGCGCAAGATGAAAGCGCGACACGCATGCACAGTGCGCGATGTCGTCGAGCGTGAGTTCGTCGGCAAAGTGGCTTTCGATAAACCACAGCGCTTTTCCAACCGGATTCATAGCAGCTCTCATGTCAGCATGAAACCAGCATAGCCAGCCGCAGACGCGGGCATTTGATCGCGCTTGCGGTTTCGCAATCGATGCAAACGACTACTCGACGCAGGCTGGGTGACCGATGCCACGAGCGCGTGCAAAGCGACCAGTCCACACTAGCAGCCAGCGCCGCGCGCGCATGTCGATCAGACGTTCTCCGTCGCCGCCGTATTGCCCGTGGGACGAGGCCGCCCGGCGGCGGACGCGCCGTGTGCTTCCTCCGCATCCGTATGCGTAGCGGCGTCCGCACCGCCTGGCCGTCCCGCGCGCAACATCACACCGCCGATCGCGCCTGCCGCCGCCGCGAAAATGGCGCCGAAGGCAAACGCCACGTGATAGCCGCTGTTGAGCGCGGCGAGCGCGTTTTGCGTCGCCAGCAAGTCACCGCTGCGTGCGGCCGCGAGACTCGCGAGTACCGCGAGGCCGAGTGCGCCGCCCATCATGAACGACGTATTGACGATGCCCGACGCGAGTCCCGAGTCGGCGGGATCGACGTCGCTCATTGCGGCGAGCAGCATCGGATTGAAGGCGATCCCCGCGCCGAAGCCGAGCAGCATCATGCCCGGCAGCACATCGAGCACGAAGCTGCCGCCCACAGGTGCGCGCGCGAACAGCGCGAGCCCGCACGCGGCAACAAGCAGGCCCACCGCGAGAGGAATACGCAAACCGAAGCGCATCACCACACGCGCCGACAGGCCCAGCGAGAAGAACGCCATGATGAGATTGGCGGGCAAAAATGCGAGCCCGACTTGCAGCGGTCGATAGCCAAGCACGCGCTGCAAGTAAAGCGCGGAAATGAAGAACCACGCGAACATCGCGGCTGCCCACAGTACGCCGACGACATTCGCGGTGGCCACGTTACGCAGACGGAACAGTCCGAGCGGCATCAACGGATGTTGAACGCGTGATTCGATGATGAGAAACGCCGCAAGCAACGCGAGCGCAACGAGCAGCAAGCCAAGCGTTTGACCCGAAGTCCAGCCGGCTTCATTGCCGTTGACCACTGCGTACACGGCTAGCATCAGCGAAACGGTGACCGTGACCGCGCCGGCCACGTCGAGCCGCTCGCCGTGCGCATGACCCCGCGCGGAAGGCAGCAGCGCGACGCACAACGCGTACACGGCAACGCCGATCGGCAGATTGACGAGAAAGATCCAATGCCAGCTGAGCAGATTGGTCAGCAGACCGCCGAGCAACACGCCGATGCTGCCGCCGCCCGCGCAGACGAAGCCATAGACGCCCATCGCCTTCGCACGTTCGCCGGGCTCGGTGAACAGATTCATGATGAGCGACAGCGACACCGCGGACACGATAGCGCCGCCCAACCCTTGTACGGCGCGCGCGCACACGAGCAAAATCTGCGAGTTAGCGAGGCCGCACGCGAGGGATGCCACGGTGAACAGCGTGATGCCGCCGAGAAACAGTCTGCGATGACCGTACAGATCGCCGAGCCGTCCGCCCAACAACAAACAGCCGCCGAAGGTCAGCATGTACGCGTTGACGACCCACACGAGCGACGTTTCCGTGAAGCCGAGATCCGCAGCGATGGACGGCAATGCGACGTTCACGATTGTCGTGTCCAGCACGATCATCAGCACACCGAGGCACAGCACGATCAGCGCGAGCCAGCGTTTGTTGCCGTGAATGGAATGGGTCATGCGAGGGCTCCTGTGCCGCAGTCGTTTGATATTGCCGGCGGCTTCGAGCATAGGTGGGCCGTTTCAATGCGATGCCGGACGGGCCCACGGCCCGGCGCGATGTTGATCAAGCAATTGGCAAGTTGTCGGGGGCGAGGGGTTTTTCAGTTTAGCACCCGTGAGTTTTGCGTCACAACTACGAATTCCTGGGCGGGTGGAATTTCGTTGATGTCCAAGCTGCCTTGAGACGGACTCAGACGCAAGTCGCCGATTCTGCAATTTTTCCTAACGCTGCCGGGAATCACGACAGGTACGCAGGCAACTTCTCACGCAGGGAAGGGACGAATGGCGGGCTGGTTTCAATCGAGTGCAAGCTGACCGTAGTCTTAAGAGTTGTCGGATGTAAAGATATTCAAATCTCCTTAACAGTTGCTACGTCGACACCGGCCATAACAATCCAGGCCTAGTGCCGGACTTGTCGGCTTCTGCTAAGCGGTCGGCGCTTTATAGTGCGCTGTTCGCGGCCGGAGGCGACGGCGGGGGGACGGTTAAATGTAGTGGGAGAGAAGCTCATGAAAGCGGGTGCTCCGCGCAGTATGATGCTCACATGTCAATGTGCAATGCGATAGCGCCGTACATGGGAGGAGCGCGAGCCATCGCTCTATGCAAGCAAAAGGCATTTCAAATCTATCAAGAGTGTAGAGGTTATTAATGGCTAACCATCCACCATATTCTGTAGGTCTGACCTACCTCGAAGACCGTCAAGAGTTCTCCTTACAGGCCATTGATCGAGCCAAACTAACGTCTGTCGTGGCAGGCTCGCTCGAAATTCCTGTTCTGCTCGACGAGCACAAATTTAACCTTGACGATGCATTCGCGCGACGGCTCGGTGCGGCAATGCTGGCCCTGATCGCACTTGGTCAACCCGCTATCGAGCAATACATGAACATCACCAAAGATCCAATCGAATAGCCGCAAGTAGCCGCGAATAGGATGACTTGAAACCACGCGGACTGGGAGGGGCCAAGAACAACTTGGCCCCTCCTTCTATCGATCCCGCCGAGGCGTCACCCGCTCATCCCCCACCCACAATCCCATACTCCCCACCGCGCTCCAGCGCCCGCTGATATGCGGGCCGCGCATGGATCCGCTGTAAGAACGCGGTGACCGCCGGCCATGCCATTCCGCCGCGGGCCGTGGCCGCTTCGAGCGGGAAACTCATCTGTACGTCGGCGGCCGTGAACTCACTGCCGGCGAACCACGGGCTCTTTGTCAATTCCTTCTCGATATACCCAAAATGCAGCTTCAATTGCGGGTCGACAAAACCTGTTTGCAGCGTAGCCGCGATCTTGCGCGCAATCGGCTTTGCAAAGAAAGGCATCGGCGCACTCGCGATGCGCCCTGCGATCAGCTTGAGCAGCAATGGCGGCATTGCCGAGCCTTCCGCGTAGTGCAGCCAGTACGTGTAACGCAAACGCTCAGGCGTACCTTGCGCGGGCGCAAAACGCCCCTGCCCATACTTCTCCACCAGATACTCGACAATCGCGCCTGACTCCGCGATGGTCTGCCCGTCATCGGTAATGACGGGCGATTTGCCGAGCGGATGCACCGCGCGTAACTCGGGCGGCGCGAGCATGGTTTTCGGATCGCGCTCGTAACGCTTCACCTCGTACGGCACGCCGAGTTCTTCGAGCAGCCACAAGACGCGTTGCGAGCGGGAGTTATTCAAATGATGGACGGTCAGCATGGGTCGATAGATGGTGGCCAATGGAACGTCACATCATAAGGATATTGCGCAGAGGCAGGCCTCTAGCAGCTTGCCAACCTGGTCATACTCGCGACTTGCTTCCCATTAATTCGTTCGAAGGTAACGTTTCGTCCAGCAATTTGCGCGCGCTTTTAATGCCAGCCACGGGCAGTCCTTTCGGATCGAGCAAGCCCACCTGCACGAGCACGCTAGCCTGATCCCAATAGATGTGCTCGTTATAAAGCTTGTCGCCGCGGAAGCACACGACCGCGAGCATCGGCACCTCGAAATATTTTCCCGTTGGCGCAACGCCTGGCAACAGCCAGTCGATTTCACAGTCATGCGTGCAGCTGAAAATGAATTCGTCGACGATACGATCTGCGCCGATAGTCCGCGAAATCGGAATCAGCTTTGTATCAGCCGGATTCGAGTTGACGAAGTGATGCGTATAGAACCGCTTGAGGTTGTCGTGGCCGACACCGCCCGTCATGGTCGGCACGTGATTGACGTAAGGCTGCGCGACCATTGTCGGCATGACCGCTTCCACGTCGCGCGTGGCGAACTCGTGATAGCAATGCGCCTCCCACAGCGCGTTCAGATCGTAAACCGGTCCCAGCACTTTGCGCAGTAGCGCAAGCGTTCGCGAATACGCCATCATTGCTGCGGGCTTGTCGTATTGTGGACGCGCGGGTGCCGCAAACGCATGGTCGCAACCGGGGTACACATACTGCTCGATTTGCGGACGTGCGCGCAATGCGGCGCTGATTCGTTCGCGAGTTTCCGGCGGACAGAGCGCGTCGTTTTCGGGGAAATGAAACACCATAGGGCAGCGCACGGCCGGCACTTCGTCCAGATAGGCATCGAGACCCACGCCGTAGTAGCTCACTGCGCAATCGACGTCGGTGCGCGCCGCGCTCAGGAACGCGAGCTTGCCGCCCAGGCAGTACCCGACTGCGCCGACCTTGCCGACCTGCTCGGGCATCGCGCGCAGTGCGGCAATCGTGGCCGCGATATCGTCCACCGCCAGATTAGTGTCGAACTGATTCAGGTAGGCGAGCGCCTGCTTCATGTCGGCTTCGTCATAACCCAGTTCGATGCCTGGCTTTATCCGCCAGAAGAGATCGGGCACCAGCACCACGTAGCCTTCCTCGGCGAAGCGGTCGGCCGTCGCCTTCATGGTGTCGTTGATGCCGAAGATTTCCTGCAATAGAACGAGTCCGGGGCCCGAGCCTTGCGCGGGACGAGCGACGTACACGTTGAAACGGCCGCCGTCCTGGGCGACAACTTCAATGAAAGAGCCGGCCATGCGTTTGTCTCCTGAGGTTTGCGAGGAATAGCGAGGAAGCGAGGAAGAGGCTACGCCATCGTACGCAATTCGAAGCGCTTGAGTTTGCCTGTTTCGGTGCGCGGCAGTGAATCGACAAAAGCGACCACGCGTGGATACTTGTAAGGCGCCACCGTATTCTTCACGAAGTCCTGCAGTTGCGCGACGAGATTGTCGTCGCGGCTGTAGCCGGGGTTCAGCACCACGAAGGCCTTCACGATTTGTCCGCGCGTTTCATCCGGCACGCCTATTACGCCGCATTCGGCCACCGCTTCGTGTTGCAGCAAAACGCTTTCTACCTCAGGACCCGAAATGTTGTAGCCGGCTGAGACGATCATGTCGTCGGCGCGTGCCTGATAGAAAACATAGCCGTCCGCGTCGAGATATACCGAATCGCCCGGCAAATTCCAGCCGTCGCGCACGAATTTCATTTGCCGTTCGTCTGCGAGATAACGGCAACCTGTCGGCCCGCGCACCGCTAGCTTGCCTATCGTGCCGGGCGCAACGGGTTGCATTGCGTCGTCCACGGCTTGCACGATGTAGCCCGGCACCGCGCGTCCAATTGCATGCGGACGAATCTCGTCGCCCTGCGCCGAAACAAAAATGTGGATCAACTCGGTGCCGCCGATACCGTCAATCATGTCGATGCCAGTAGCGTCGCGCCACAGCCGCCGTGTCGAATCGGGCAACGCCTCGCCGGCCGACACGGTTTTCTGCAAGCTCGACACATCGTGACGCGCGACGAGCGGTGCCATCTGCCGATAGAAAGTGGGCGCCGTGAACATGATGGTCGCGTGAAAGCGCTCGACGGTCTGCAATAACGTCTCGGGCGTGAGCTTCTCGATCAATACCGTCGACGCGCCCACGCGCAACGGAAAACACAGCAAGCCGCCGAGCCCGAAGGTGAAAGCGAGCGGCGGCGTGCCGCAAAATATGTCGCTCGCCGAAGGCTTCAGCACATGACGCGGAAACAGATCGCACATGGCGAGCACGTCGCGATGAAAATGCATGCAGCCTTTCGGCGCGCCCGTCGTGCCGCTCGTGAAGGCGATCAGACACACGTCGTCGGCTGCCGTATCGCATGCGTCGAAGTCAGCGGGCTTGTTGATCGCAAGCGTGTCGAGTGAATCCACTGCATCGTCATGAAACAGCAGCGTTTGCTTCAGCTCAGCACAATAAAATTCGTCCTGAGGATCGTTGCAACGCGCGAGTTCTTCGGTCAGGCGTGCATCGCAGAGCGCAGCGCTTACTTGTGCCTTTGCAATGATCTGCTTCAACTCTTTCGCGCGCAGCAGCGGCATGGTCGGCACGGCAACCAGGCCCACTTTCAGCGCGGCGAGTGCAGCAACCGCCATTTGCAATGTATTTGGCCCTCGCAACAGAATGCGATTGCCCGGTTGCAAACCCATTTCATCGACAAGCACGTGCGCGCTGCGATTGACCATCGCAAGCAATTCTTTGTAGCTCGTAGCACGCGGCTCGTTGTCAACCAGCGACCAGATAGCTGCACGCTCGCCATGACCCGCTTCGATCGTCCTATCCAGAAGCTCCGTCGCGCAGTTGAAACGCGCCGGATAAGCGACATCCGGATTGTCCAGCAGAAATACAGGCCATTGATCCTGCGGCGGAAGATTGTCGCGCGCGAAAGTATCGACGTGTGCTGACGGTTCCATCGTGGTCTCCCCGGTTTCAAGCCGGCTCTATGCGCTTCAGTTGACGAGGGCTGCGTGTCCTTACTGCGGAATGACTGCCGTTGCTTCGATTTCGACCTTGGCTTCGTCTTCGATCAGCGCGACCACTTGCACCGCGCTCATTGCGATGTCGTAGTCGCCGATCAACTCGCGAAACGCACGGCCTATTTCTTTTAACGAATCGAGGTACTCGCGCTTATCCGTGACGTACCACGTCAGGCGCACAAGATGCTCTGGCCTGCCGCCCGCTTCGTGCAGCACGGCCAGTACATTCTTGAGTGCCTGGATAGCCTGGCCGGCGAAGTCCGAGGTTTGAAAGCGCGCTTCTTCATTCCAGCCGATCTGGCCGGCAATGAAAACTTGCGTGCCGACTGCCGCGACGCCATTCGCATAACCGCGCGGCTTGACCCAGCCGGCGGGGAGAAGAGCTTTTTTCATGTGCGTTGCGCCTCGCTGAGTTCAGGCTGTGGGGCGAACTTCGCCAGTGAGCCGGCGATGTCGGTGGGAATGTCGATCGAGCGGCCGCTTTCCAGCGAGGTTGTGACGAGCACCTGCTTTGCTCTAAACCGCGCCTCGCCGTTGCAGTGACCGAGAATATCGATGGTGATCGAGCGCCGGCCGATTGCGGCAACGGTTAGCGTCAGCATGATTGTTTCGCCCATCTGACTTGGGCGCGAAAACTCGCAGTCCAGTTTGACGATCGGCAGGCCGAGGCGGCGCTGGCCGATCATCTGCGAGTAGTCGACGTGCAAACCCTCGTTGAACCAGTCTTCCACAAGGGCATTGGTCATCACCAGATATTGCGGAAAGAACACGATCCCCGCAGGGTCGCAGTGCGAGAAGCGGATACGTACCGGCCTTTCGAAGTGCGTGGTCATTTTGCGCGTTCTCCAGCGCTTGTCGCCGCATGCTCTTTCAACAGATCGCGGCCCACAATCAATTGCTGTACTTCCGTCGCACCTTCGTAAATGCGCAGTGCGCGAATCTCGCGGTACAGCAGTTCGACCGCGACGCCGCTTTGCACACCCATGCCGCCGTGAAGCTGAACGGCGGCGTCGATCACCTGCTGTGCGCCTTCGCTCGCGTGCCACTTGGCCATGGCTGCTTCGCGAGTCACGTTCTCACCCTGGTCGCGCAACCATGCCGCGCGATACACGAGCAGCGCACTGCTATCTATGGTCAACGCCATTTGTGCGAGCTTCGCTTGCGTGAGTTGATAATCGCCCAAGGTCTGACCGAACATCTTGCGCGATGCGGCTCGCGTCAGTCCTTCGGCCATTGCATGTCGGGCGAAGCCGAGCGAGGCAGCCGCCACGGACGTGCGGAAAATGTCGAGCGTGCGCATTGCGAGCTTGAAACCTTCGCCGGGTGCGCCGAGCATCTGGCTGCGCGGCACGCGCGCGCCTGCGAAATGCAGGCGCGCCAGCGGATGCGGCGCAATTACGTCGATGCGTTCGGCGATTTCCAGTCCCGGCGTATCCGCATCGACAATGAACGCGCTAATGCCGCGCGCGCCGGGCGCGTCTCCGGTGCGCGCAAAGACCACATAGAAATCGGCGATGCCACCGTTCGAGATCCACGTTTTATCGCCGTCCAGCACGTAGGCGTCACCGTCTTCGCGTGCAGCGAGCGACATTGCCGCAACGTCCGATCCGGCTTCCGGTTCTGACAACGCGAACGCCGCAATGGCGGTGCCGTTCGCCACGCGCGGCAAGTAGCGCGTTTTCTGTTCGTGCGTGCCGCCAAGCGAGATCGCACCGGAGCCAAGCCCTTGCATCGCGAGAGCGAAGTCGGCGAGGCCCGAATGCCTGGCTAGCGTTTCGCGCAGCAGACAGACGGCGCGCGTGTCGATCGTGTCACCGTGGCCGCCATAGGCCACGCCGCCCACGCCATATTTCAACCAGCCGGCGGCGCCGAGTTCGCGCACCAGTTGACGACAGGTCGAATCGACATCGCCGTGTTCAACATGCGACAAATTCGAGCGGCACCATGCTTCGATACCGGCAACCAGTTCGCGATGACGTGGTTCGAAAAAAGGCCACGCGAGCGCACTGTGCAGATCAACGTCTCTTTCTGCGCTCACCTCAGTCTCCCTCGAAGACGGGGCGCGACTTCGCGGCGAACGCCTGATAAGCGCGCCCGAAATCGCGAGTGCTCATGCAAATGGCTTGAGCCTGTGCTTCGGATTCGATCGCTTCGTCGATGCTCATGCTCCATTCCTGGTGCAGCATCTTCTTCGTGATGCCGTGCGCGAATGTCGGACCGGCGACGAGATCGGCGGCGAGCTGTTGCGCGTCCTCAAGAAGTGCAGAAGGCTCGCAAAGCCGGTTATAGAAGCCCCATGCGTAGCCTTCGTCGCCGCTGGCAGAGCGCCCCGTGAAGAGCAGTTCGGCGGCACGCCCTTGACCGATGATGCGCGGCAGGATCGAGCACGCGCCCATATCGCAACCCGCCAGGCCGACGCGCGAAAACAGAAACGCGAGCCTGCTGCGTGCAGTGCCGAGACGCATGTCCGAGGCCATCGCGAGAATCGCGCCCGCGCCGGCGCAAACGCCGTCGACCGCTGCAATCACCGGCTGTGGACAATGGCGCATGGCTTTGACGAGGTCGCCCGTCATGCGTGTGAAGAGGAGCAGTTCAGGCATCGGCAGGTCGATCAGCGGTGCGATGATGTCGTGCACGTCGCCGCCCGAGCAGAAGTTTTCGCCCGCGCCGTGGATCACAACGGCCTTCACATCGGTCGCATACGTGAGCTGGCGAAACAGATCGCGCAGCTCGGCATACGATTCGAAGGTAAGCGGATTTTTGCGCTCCGGCCGGTTCAACGTAATGGTCGCGACTTTGTTCGCGACCGACCAGCCGAAGTGCTGCGCTTCGTAACCTGCGAGTGTCAGGCGATTACCGGCCAACAGCGCGTCGGCGTTTGAATGTGGCATGTTCGTGTCTCCTGTCGCTGGGCGTTAGTCTTTCAAACTGTCCAGCAGATGTTTCTTCAATTTGCCGAGCCGCTGGTGCGTGCGCGACTTTTCCTCGAGACTAAGTCCGCCGAATAATTCAACGACCCATTGCTCATGCGCGACCGCCATTCTGTCGAACGCTTTGCGGCCTGCGGGAGTAAGGCATACGCTGATTGAGCGGCGGTCGTTAGGGTCGGTATCGCGAGAGACCAAACCTTCTTTCTCCAGCTGATCAGTAATGCCGGTCACGTTGCCGCCCGTCACCATCAGACGTCGCGACAGTTCCGTCATCTTGAGTCCTTCTGGATGACGTTCGAGTTGGGCCATCAGATCGAAGCGCGGCAACGTAGTGTCGAATTTGGTACGCAGACGTTTGCGCAATTCGGCTTGCACGAGGTTCGTCGTAGTCAACATGCGCAGCCACAAGCGTAAGCCCATGTGGCTGTCCGCGCCGGTGCTCATTTCCAGATCCACGACGTTCTCCGCAGGCTTCGCAACGCCTTTGCGCTGCGCTCTCGTTTCTGTTGCCTTTGCATCGTTTGCTGCAATCTTCTTGACGTTGGCTGGCCTGGTCACATTACTTCTCCACCGGAGATGGAAACGGATTGCCCCGTGATTGCATCGGAACCCGGTTGACACAGCCACAGCACGGCATTCGCAACCTGTTCTGGACTCACAAAGCGATGTTGCGGATTCGAGCGAAGCAGGCTTTCGCGAGCCTGCTCCTCCGTGCGCGACGTCTTGCTGGTGATCTGCTGCAGCGACGCGTGCAGCAGTTCGGTCTCGGTATAGCCGGGGCAAACGGCGTTGACCGTCACGCCTTTCGTGGCAACTTCAAGCGCGAGAGAGCGCGTGAGACCGATCACGCCGTGCTTCGCCGCGCAATATGCGGCGACATACGCGTAGCCAATTTGTCCCGCCGTACTCGCCACGTTGACGATGCGCCCATGTCTGCGTTCGAGCATGCCCGGCAGCACGGCGCGCGTGCCGAGGAAAACGCCGGTGAGGTTCACGTCGAGCATGCGCTGCCATAGCGTCATGTCGGTATGCGTGAACGGCGCGGCCTGTGCCTGCCCTGCGTTGTTGATGAGTATGTCGACGGCGCCAGCTTCGTTGAACGCTTTTGCAACGGACTCTTCTTGCGTGACATCGACGGTAATGCATGCAACGTCGCCCCATGCGCGGCTTTTTGCACGCTGAGTCTCTAGCCGTTCGGCATTGCGGCCCATCAGCGTAACGCGGGCGCCAGCCTGCAGCAGCGCCTCCGCAATGGCCGCGCCGATGCCGCTTCCGCCGCCAGTAACAACGGCGTGTTGTCCCGCAAGGGGAGATTGAATCGAGTTCACGTGGTTCCTTCCGCGCGCTGCGCGCGCTCTTGCGCCGAGAGGCCGGCATTTGCCGCAACCTGTGCGCGTTCACGTTCCAGATTGCGTTCGAGTTGCGACTTTGCGGCGGTGTACTGATTCGGCCATGTCACGTCGAAGTAGCCGATCTTCGCGGCCTCGTTCAAAGTCCACGATGGATTCGCGAGATGCGGACGCGCGATCGCGCACAGATCGGCGCGACCGGCCGCGATAATGCTGTTCACGTGATCCGCCTCCGAAATCGCGCCCACCGCAATAGTCGCGATGCCGGCTTCGTTTCGCACGCGATCGGCGAACGGCGTCTGAAACATGCGGCCGTATACGGGCTTTTCGTTCTTGCTGACCTGGCCCGACGAGACGTCGATCATGTCTGCGCCCGCCGCCTTGAACGCGCGTGCGATCTGCACGGCGTCGTCGGGCGTGGTGCCGCCTTCGACCCAATCGTTCGCTGAAATGCGCACGGAAATCGGCTTGTCCTGCGGCCACACTGCGCGAATCGCCTTGAAAACCCGTAGCGGATAACGTAGACGGTTCTCCAGCGAGCCACCGTATTCATCGGTGCGATGGTTGGTTAGCGGCGAGAGGAAGCTCGATAAGAAATAGCCATGAGCGCAGTGCAGTTCGAGCCAGTCGAAACCCGCTTCCGCCGACATTTGCGTCGCGCGCACGAACTGCGCTTCTATCTCGCGGAGCTCCTCGTGCGTCGCTTCGCGTGAATGCTGGCTGATGCCGGGCAGATACTGCTGCGGCGATGCCGAGATGAGCGGCCAGTTGCCTTCGGTGAGCGGCTGATCGATGCCTTCCCAAGCCACGCGCGTCGATCCTTTCGCGCCGGAATGTCCGAGCTGAATGCCGATCCTGGCGTCGGACTGCCCGTGCACGAGATCGACAATACGCTTCCATGCGGCGAGGTGCTCCGGCGCATACATGCCGGGGCATCCCGGCGTGATGCGCGCTTCGGGCGACACGCATGTCATCTCGGTCATAACGAGCGCCGCACCACCCATTGCGCGTGCGCCGAGATGCATCAGATGATAGTCGCCAGCGATTCCGTCGACAGCTGAGTACTGCGCCATTGGCGAAACGACAACGCGGTTTTTCAACGTGACACCGCGCAACGTGAATGGGGTGAACATTGGCGGAATCGAATGTTTTTGCGGCGCGCGTTCTACGCCTGAACGCCGTGCGAGCCAATCTTCGAAGCTGGACACGTAACGCGCGTCGCGCTCGCGCAGATTCTCGTGCGAGATGCGTTGCGAGCGCGTGAGCAGCGAGTAAGCGAACTGGTCTGGCTCGAACGATGTGTAGCGGTCCACGTGCTCGAACCATTCGGTCGAATTGCGGGCTGCGTTCTGAATGCGCAATACGTCGACGCTGCGCACGTCGGTGTAATGCTTCAACGCAGCATGCAAATCGCCCGGATGCGCGCCGATGCTGTTGGCGAGTTCAATCGAATCTTCGAGCGCGAGCTTGGTGCCCGAGCCAATTGAAAAATGCGCGGTGTGCGCGGCGTCGCCCATCAGCACGACTGGCGTTTGCGTGCCGTCGGTATTGCTGCGCCAATGCACCCATTCCTGGTTGACGACACGCGGGAAACGAATCCATTGCGACGAGCCGCGCAAATGCGCGGCGTTCGACAGTAGTGCGTTGCCGTCCAAGTACTTCGCGAAGAGTTTTTCGCAGAATGCAATGCTCTCTTCCTTGCTCATTTCGTCGAGTCCGGCGGCGCGCCACACACGCTCCGGCGTTTCGACAATGAACGTGGACGTTTGATCGTCGAAACGGTAGGCGTGCGCCTGAAACCAGCCGAACTCCGTTTCTTCGAACGCAAACGTGAAAGCGTCGAATAGCTTTCGCGTGCCGAGCCAGACGAAGCGGCAATCGCGCATGTCCAGGTCGGGCTTATAGGTCGACGCGTACTTTTGACGAATCGCGCTGTTCGCTCCGTCGCACGCGACGATGAGATCGGCCTGATATTCGGTGTCGTCGGTGACCTGCGTTTCGAACACGAGCTTCACGCCCAGTTCCTCGCAACGGGCCTGCAAGATGTTCAGCAGACGCTTGCGACCAATGCCGCAAAACCCGTGGCCGGACGAACGCACCTGGCGTCCGCGGAAATTGATTTCGATGTCGTCCCAATGATTGAACGCGTCGAGTATGGCGTTTGCGCTGGGGGCGTCGGCGGCGCGCAGGTTGCCCAGCGTCTGATCCGAGAACACTACGCCCCAGCCGAAAGTATCGTACGGGCGATTGCGTTCCACGACGATGACCTCGTGCGCCGGGTCGCGGCTTTTCATCAACAAGCCGAAGTACAGCCCGGCCGGGCCGCCGCCGATACAGACAATGCGCATGCTGCTCCCCACTGTGAACTTGCTCGTGGAGTTAATTTAGGCCTAGATAGTTTAGGTGTCAAGCAAATGTGTGGATGCGTTTACCCGGGCGTTCTGGCAACCGGCACAGGCAAAACGCCGCAACGCGCGATCGGCCGCGCTGGGATGACGAGCGCGGCGTCGCACTGTCGTCGGTCAGTAGGTCTGATCGGCGATGACCCGCGCAACCGTCTGCAGCGACTGCTCGAGCGTCGTCAAGCCCACCGAGCCGAGCGCGAGCCGGATCGCGTGCGGCACATGCGGCGACGTGGCGAACGGGTACGCAGTCGAAACGGCGATCTTCTCGCGCCTCAAGGCCATGGCAATCGCGTCCGCGCGCACTTCCTGGGCAAGCGGAAGCCATAGAAAGTACGAGACCGGATGACCGATCCGTTTCACGCCGCTCAGCAAACGAGTGGCCATCGCCTGGCGCACCGCGGCGTCGCGGCGTTTGTCGGCCGCGAACAGGTCGACCGTGCCGTCTTCGAGCCAGCCGCATGCGATCGCCGTGAGGGTCGCCGGCGTGTTCCAGGTGGTTGCCCGGATGGTTCGTTCGAGCTTTAAAACGAAGCTGGCCGGCGCATGAATGAATCCGACACGAAGCCCGGTCGCGACGCTTTTCGACAGGCTCGACACGTACACGGTCAACTCAGGCGCGAGCGATGCCAGCGGCAGTGGCGCGTTTTCGACAAGGAACGCGTAAGCGGCGTCCTCGATGATCAGTAGTCCGTGCCGCCGCGCAATCGCGACCAGCTCACGCCGGCGCGTCGCGCTCATCACCCAGCCGAGCGGGTTGTGCAACGTCGGCATCGTGTAGACAGCGCGTACACGCCGACGCTTGCAAAGCGCCGCCAGCGCGTCGAGGTCCGGACCGTTTCCCGCCGCCGGGACCGCGACGAGTTCCAGCCGGTTGATCTCGGCGGCCAGTTTGAATCCCGGATAGGTCAGCGAGTCCACGGCCACCACGTCGCCAGGCTCCAGCAACGCCAGCGTGGTCGTCGCCAGTCCATGCTGTGCGCCGCTCACGAGCAGGACGGTGTCGGGCGTGGCGCTCAATCCCGCTCCGGCGAGGTGGCGTGCGACGGTCGCGCGTTGGTGCTCGCGGCCGCCGTGGGGCTGGTAGCGCAGCAGCGCCGCCAGGTCGCCGGCGCCCGCGAGGTCGCGCAGTGCCGTCCTGAACGAGGCAACCTGACCGGCACTCGCCGGATAGTTGAAGCTCAGATCGACGGTGTCGGCGTCCCACGCATGCAAGTCGATCCCTTCGCCACGGGGCAGCGGCTCTTTCACGAACGTACCGCGCCCCGTTTCGCCGCTCACGAGGCCGATCGACTGAAGTTCGGCGTAGACGCGCGTGGCCGTCACCAACGCGATGCCTTCGCGCGCGGCGAGTTCGCGGTGGGTGGGCAATCTTGTTCCGGGCTGCAAGCGGCCTGCGCGGATCTCGGCCGCCAATCGATCGACGAGATGTTTGTAGCGGAGCTCGGGCATCGAAATGTATCCATGACAATTATTTGATTGTATTGATACCCGGATCTACGATGCAAATTCACCCCTATTCAGCGAGCAAGCCATGCACATCGCCATTCTGACCTTCGACGGGTTCAACGAGCTCGACTCGCTGATTGCGCTCAATATTCTGAATCGGGTCAAAAGACCTGGCTGGCGGGTGTCGATAGCGAGCCCGTCGTCGCATGTCCGGTCGATGAACGGTGTGGTTGTCGAGGCGCAAGCGTCGCTGGACGAGGCCCGGGACGCGCAGGCCGTGCTGGTGGGCAGCGGCGTCCGGACGCGGGATGTGGCGGCGGATACGGGGCTGATGTCGCGGCTCGCGTTCGATCCGCAACGCCAACTGTTGGGCGCGCAATGCTCGGGGACGCTGATTCTCGCGAAGCTCGGGCTGCTCGACGGCGTGCCTGCCTGTACGGACTCAACCACGAAGCCGTGGGTCGAGGAGGCCGGCGTCGCAGTGATCGATCGGCCGTTCGTGGCGAACCGGAACGTGGCAACGGCGGGGGGATGTTTGTCGTCGCAATACCTGGCGGCGTGGGTGATTGCGCGTCTGGAGGGCGTTGAGGCTGCGCGCAACGCGATTCACTACGTGGCGCCCGTGGGTGAAAAGGAGATCTACGTCGAGCGCGCGATGTCGAACATCGCACCGTTTCTTGCCGACGCCGGCGACCGGCAGCGCCAATCAATCGTGAGTTGAGCCGCCTCAAACCGGTTCGCTCATCAGATCCGGTATCGGATAGTTGCGCGTCAATGTGCCCATGACGATCACGATAAGCAAGCATCGCCAACGTGGCAGTTGGCATGGGCCGCGCGATTGCGCGAGGCAGTGGTCGGCCATATACGGCCAGTCACGATAAACGTGGTATCGCCACCCCGGTACCCGTTTTCGCGCGATAAGCCGTCACCGCACACTCAGGCTTTCTGGACTTCGGTGGGCGGCGGAAAGTCGAACTGCGCGGCGAGTGCCATTCCATAAGCGAAGATTCGATGATCTCCTCCCAAGGCAGCGGTCGCCCTTGCTGCAGCGGTCAGCAACAGGTGGCAGGCAGCTCGCATTGTCTCAGTGGCTCCGAGCCGATCCTTCGGGCCGGACAATGTCAAGGCGCCCGCAAGTTCGTTATTTGGACCAAGCACAGGAGCCGACACGGCCGCGGTGTCTGGATCCCGTTCTCCATAAGACAAGGCCCACAACCTTTCGCGCACGGCATCATGACTCGCCCGGGAGGGTTTCGAAAACGCGATGAGAATCTTTCCTGACGCACCGCGACCGATTGGAAAACGCTCGCCTTCGCGGATCGACACACGTACCGACCGCGACGGCTCGACCCGATGTAAAACGACGCGATAGTCACCTTGACGTACATAGAACGATGACGTCTCTCCGGAGTCCGCAGAAAGTTGCCGGAGTACCGGCTCAATGACCTCGCGGATGTGAAACGACTCCTGGAATATCTGCGCGAGTCTGAGCGGTTCAGGACCAATCGAGTAGTTGCCGTCCTCGAGTCTGCGGATAAAACCGCCACGTTCCAGTGAACCTATTAATCGCAAGATAGTGCTTTTGTAGAAGCCAGTGCGTCGAGCGATTTCCGCAAGGGAAAGCGCACGTTCGCCCGGTTGGAAAACTCCGAGAATGGCAAACGCCCGGTCGAGTGCCGCCACGCCGCCTTTTTCGTCATCGTTCGAGGGCATTCCGAATACCGTTCTGTTAGACAGAACCATCCTAGACACTCGCTTGCCGCGCGTCAATTGCGGAAGCGTCACGGGTGAAACCTTGCAAGCCATCAGGCAGCAAGTCACGGCCAACAGCGGCGCTGGGCCGTCTTCATACCTGCAGGCTCGATTGGCACCGACGGATCTATGGATCCAGAAACGCGCTAAATACCTCGCCATCGTTCTGTCTAACAGAACAATATTCCGTTAAACAGATCAGTCCGGCGGGTTTACTCGCTTGATCAGCCTACGCTTCAACCGTATAGTTTTCAACAACAGAACGGCGTTCTCTCAGGCAGAACGAAAGGAGCATATCGTGGATGTCTCTCCCTCTTTTCCAGTGATGATCAGCGAGGTTGGTCCGCGCGACGGCCTTCAAAGCATCAAAAGCATCATGCCAACGCAGGCGAAGTTGCGGTGGATCTCGGCACTCGCCGCAGCGGGGCTCAAAGAAATAGAAGTGGGTTCGTTCGTGCCAGCAAGACTGCTGCCCCAGATGGCTGACATACGGGACGTCGTGGCACACGCCCTGACTATTCCCGGTCTGCACGTTGCCGTCCTTGCACCGAATCTTCGCGGTTGCCGGGCGGCGTTCGAATCCAGTGTCCACAAAGTGACCTTGCCGGTATCGGTAACCAACGAGCATTCGATGGCCAACATCCGCAAGACGACCGGCCAGATGATCGAAGAGGTCCGGCAGATCGTCGCGTTGCGAGATGGTGAGTTTCCGGGCATTGCAATCGAAGCCGGCGTTTCAGTGGCCTTCGGCTGCACGATCGCGGGCGCGGTTAGCGACGATGAGACGATTCGCATGTGTGCGGCAATGGCGGAGTGCGGTGTCGATGAAATCGGCCTGTCGGACACCAGCGGCTACGCGAACCCTACGCAGGTGCGTCGTCTGTTCCGGCGTCTGCAAAGTGAGTTCGGCAGCAAGGCGGGTGGTGCCCACTTTCACAACACACGCGGGCAAGGCTTGGCCAATGTAGTGGCGGCACTCGAGGCGGGAGTGAAGACGATCGACTCCAGCCAGGCCGGTCTTGGCGGATGTCCATATGCTCCAGGGGCGACCGGCAACATCGTGACCGAAGACCTCGCGTTTCTCCTCGAATCCATGGGACACGACACCGGGATTGACATTGATGCTCTCGTAGCAGCGCGCTCGATCCTGAGCGAAGCCCTACCCGGAGAAGCTTTATACGGACACGTTCAGGACGCCGGCCTTCCTAAGGGATTCAAGTATGCCGACGGCCGTAGCCCGAGCGCTGTGCAGCCCGACGGCTGTCTGAAGGGAGTTGCGCAATGAATGATCTGCAGCAGAATCAATCGCTGCCGTATAGCGGCGTCCGTGTGATCGAGATGACCCACATGGTGATGGCTCCTACGTGCGGGATGGTGCTCGCAGATCTGGGAGCAGAGGTGATCAAGGTCGAGCCGATTGCTGGCGACAGCACGCGTGCCCTCCGAGGCTCCGGCGCAGGCTTCTTCAGCACTTTCAACCGCAACAAGAAAAGCATCGCCGTCGACGTAAAAGATCCACGTGGGCTGGAAATCGTGCACAAGCTGCTGGGCAGCGCCGACATCTTCAGCGAAAACTTCAAGTCTGGAACTATGAACAAGCTGGGGCTCGATTACGCCGCGCTGTCGAAGCTCAATCCACGCCTTATCTACGTCTCGCACAAAGGATTTCTCCCGGGGCCTTACGACCATCGCACGGCACTGGACGAGGTCGTGCAAATGATGGGCGGCCTCGCATATATGACGGGCCCCGAAGGACGTCCGCTGCGCGCTGGGACGAGTGTCAACGACATCATGGGCGGCATGTTCGGCGCCATCGGTGCGATGGCCGCACTCGCTCAGCGTGAACGCACGGGCCATGGTCAGGAAGTGCAGAGCGCGCTGTTCGAAAACAACGTGTTTCTCGTCGCGCAGCACATGATGCAGTTTGCAGTCACTGGCAAAGCCGCTGCGCCGATGCCAAGCCGCATCTCGGCATGGGCCGTCTATGACGTGTTCTCGGTCAAGAATGGGGAGCAGATATTTCTTGCAGTGGTGTCTGACACCCAGTGGGCGCTCTTCTGCGATGCGCTCGGGCTGGATGACCTCAAAGCGGACGAGCGGATCGCCACCAACAACCAGCGAGTTCAGGCGCGGGAGTGGTTGCTGCCCCGGTTGCGCAAGCACATGGAACGGTTCAGCGCGGCGCAGATCAGCCAGATTTTTGAGCGGATTGGGCTGCCTTACGCCCCGATCACCAAACCCCAGGACTTGTTTGACGATCCGCACCTGCTCGCCACCGGCGGACTCGCGGACGTCACGTTGCCGCCGGATGCAAGCGGAGCCGGAGAGCCTGTTAATACGAGAACCGCACTGTTGCCCTTGACCCTTGCCGGCGAACGGCTGCGTTTGCGCGCTGCGCCGCCGGCGCTCGGGCAGAACACGCAGGCGCTTCTCGAGGAGCTCGGATACACGGCCGACGATCGGAGGCAGTTGGCTGAGGCCGGCGTTGTCCGATGTCAGGAATGGCAGCCGGGCGATCAGGCGAGCCCATCTGCAAACGAGCTTGCCAGCGCCTGAAGCCGCTGAGCGCAAGAAATCACCCGGCCGCGCCAATTCTTGCAGCGGACCGGCGAAGTTATGGAGACGACAATGACATCAATTTCCCCCGGCATGGTTTCCGACAGCCTCAACGCCAGTTCGATCGAACAGCAGGCGGTGCGCAAAGCGGCGTGGCGCTTTATTCCACTGCTCGCGCTCGCATACTTTTTCAACTATCTCGACCGTACCAGCGTTGGCTTCGCCGCTCTGACCATGAACAAGGATCTGGGGCTCACGGCGACCCAATTCGGCTGGGGCGCCGGCATCATGTTCGCGGGATATTGCATCTGTGAAGTCCCGAGCAACCTTGCCCTCTATCGCTTCGGCGCGCGACGCTGGCTTGCGCGCATCATGATCACGTGGGGCCTCATGGCTGCCGCGACCTCCTTTGCTGTGGGACCGAACAGCTTCTATGTGATTCGGCTGCTGTTGGGAATTGGTGAAGCGGGTTTTTTTCCCGGCGTGATCTTCTTCCTGGCCCTGTGGTTTCCCGCTCAATATCGCACCCGCGTGCTGGCGTGGTTCACCGTCTCCACGCCGCTTTCTTCTCTGATCGGCGCACCGCTTTCGACGTGGCTGCTCCATTTGGATGGCGTGTTGGGGCTGGCAGGCTGGAGGTGGATGTTCATCATCGAAGGATTGCCCGCGTGCGTTGTCGGCTTTCTCGTACTCAAGATGCTCGCAGACCGACCTGCCGATGCCAGATGGCTGTCACCCGCGGAGCGCGACGCTCTTCAGGGCGCGTTTGACAGGGAAGGGTCTTCTAGCCGGAAGGAAAAGCACTTCGGTGCCGCACTCAGGGATGTGCGTGTCTACATTCTCGCGCTGATCTCCTTCGGTTTTACGATGGGATCGTATGGGATCGGCATCTGGCTGCCCCAGATGCTCAAGGCGCACGGGATGACCGTCGCTCAGACCGGATGGCTCTCTGCGGTGCCTTACTTCTTTGCCACGATCGCACTGCTGTGGTGGGCCAAACGTGTGGATCGCCGTGGAGGCGCCATTGCGAACCTTGCTGCCGGCCTGCTTATTGGTGGCGTGGCACTTGGTGTATCGACCCATTTCCACCAACTCGGGCCTGCAATGGTCGGCGTAACCCTGGCACTCATTGGCACGATTGCCGGACGAACAATCTTCTACACATTGCCCGCTCGTTTTCTATCGGGACAGGCAGCGGCTGGTGGCTTCGCCCTGATCAATTCGATTGGCGCATTGGGAGGATTCGCCGGACCATACCTGGTCGGCTACCTCAAAGACAGTTACGGCACCTTCACGGCCGGAATGATGGGGCTTGCGATCGTGCTCGGCATCACGACTCTGTTGACCCTATCGCTGTATGCGTTCAACCGCGAGAAATGACTATGGACATGATCCATTCACGAGGCAGACGCAGGTTCCTCGCGGTTGCCGCTGCATCGGTTGCGGCCTCCGCCATCGACACCAGGTATGCGTTCGCCGCAGAGGACACGCGCAACATGAAGACGACCAGCAACTATCTCCCGGTACGCCCGGAATGGCTCGCGTCAGGAACTGAAGCCGCGATTGAGCCGGAGATGCCGATTATCGACGCGCACCATCATTTCTACGAGCGTCCCGGCTGGATCTACCTGCTCGACGACTATCTGGTAGACGTTCGCTCCGGGCACAACATTACGGCGACCGTATTTATGCAGGGGCTCACTCGCTACCGTCAGACGGGGCCGGAGGAGCTAAGACCCGTGGGAGAAACGGAGTATGTCGCGAACGCCGTTAGGGCGCTGCCCGCCGGTTCGCCACAGGTCGCAAAGGGCATCGTGGGTTACGCGGACCTTCGTCGCGGCGCTGCCGTGCAAAGCGTTCTGGACGCCCACATTGAGGCAGGCAACGGGCGCTTTCGGGGCGTTCGGCACCTGGTCACCTGGGACGCGGATCAAACGCTGGTCAATCCGCTGTCTGCGGTTCCGCGCGGTCTGTTGCTTGACCCAAAATATCGTGAAGGTGTCGCGCAGCTGGCGCCACGCGGCCTGTCATACGACGCGTGGCTGTTCTTTCCCCAACTTCCGGAACTATACGATCTCGCAAAGACTTTCCCTGACCTGCCGATCATCATTAACCATTGTGGCGGGATCGTGCGCATCGCCAGCTACGCGGACAAGCGAAACGAGGTGTTCGAAACCTGGTCGCGGTCCATGCGTCAACTGGCACAGTTGCCGAATGTCTATGTCAAGGTTGGCGGCATGGGGATGCGGATCAATGGCTTTGACTTTGAAAAGGGTGAGCGACCGCCGTCCTCTGTTGAACTAGCCGAAACCTGGAAGCCGTGGATGCATACATGCATCGAGGCATTTGGTGCGAGCCGTTGTATGTTTGAGAGCAATTTTCCTGTCGACAAAGGCTCGTACCCGTACAGCAACGGCTGGAACGCCTTCAAGCGGCTGACTGCGCAAGCCAGCGTTGGTGAACGTGCTGCGCTCTTCGGCGGGACGGCATCCACAGTGTATCGGCTTGCTTGAGCGAAGTGCGAAGCACGAGCGACGAGGTGAATCCGGCGATGCGCATTCGACAATGCCGCTTCGTCCCGCATCAAAAAGAAAGCGCATCAACCAGGCCCACTGCGTCCAAAAAAGCGATCCACCAAACACACAAAGAGCCCGGCGCCAACCCCAGCGCCCCCTTAAAATGCGCTCTTGATGACCCCTCCGTCGGCCCGCAACGCAGCTCCCGTCGTGGCCGACGCAAGCGGACTGGCGACATAGGCCACGAGCGAGGCGACTTCCTGCGGCGTGCCGAATCGCTTGATGAGCGATGTGGGACGCACCTTCTCGAAGAACTCCTTCTCAAACGCTTCGAACGACTTGCCGTCGGCCTTGGCAAGAGACTCCACAAAATCGCCTACTCCCCGCGACTTCGTCGGTCCGGGCAGCACGCTGTTGACCGTAATGCCCGTGCCCGCAACTGCTTCCGCGAGTCCGCGCGCAACCGCCAGTTGCGCGGTTTTCGTCATCCCGTAGTGGATCATCTCGGCTGGAATCTGCACCCCGCTTTCGCTCGAAATGAAAATAATTCGGCCCCAGTTGGCCTTTTTCATCGCGGGCAAAAACAGGCGGGCGAGACGTACGCCGCTCAGGACGTTGACGTCGAAGAAGCGCTGCCAGTCCGCGTCGGGGATGTCTTCAAACGGCTTCGGCTCGAAGATGCCCAGGTTGTTCACCAGGATTTCCACGTTCGGATAGCGTCGTGCGAGTTCTTCTGCCGAAGCGGCCGTACTGAGGTCGCCCGCGAATCCCTGCACGTCGGTGCCGGTCTCCGCTTTCAGTTGCGCGACCACGTCATCCACGGATGACTGCGAGCGGCCGTTCACGATCACACGTGCGCCTTCCTGCGCCAACGTGCTCGCGATAGCGAATCCGATGCCGGCTGTACTGCCGCTTACGAGTGCGAGTTTGCCTGTGAGATTCAAGTCCATGAGTGAATTCCTTTCCGTGGTTGAAGTAAGAACGGCGGCATCGAAGCTTTGATGCCGGATGCCGCCAAGGGGTTCACGTACGTGTAATGGATGCGCCACCATCGACCAGTGAGGCGGTACCGGTCACGAAGGACGAATCGTCCGACGCGAGATAGAGCACCGACCGCGCCAGTTCTTCCGGCTTGGCGACGCGCTTCAGCGCATGCAGCCCGGTCACGAATGCCTGCGATTCGTCGCTGTCGTTCATGCCGCGATACATCTCCGTATCCACGGCGCCCGGCAACACCGCGTTGACGCGCACGCCTTGCGCGCCGTATTCGGCGGCGAGCGCCTGCGTCAGGCCAATCAGTCCGGCCTTGCTCGCCGCGTAAGCCGCGGTACCCGGAAACGCGAACGAGTAACCGACGAACGTCGACGTGAAGATGATCGATCCGCCACCTTGCTTGAGCATTTCGGGTATCTGGTATTTCGCTCCGAGGAACGCACTCGTTAGATTAGTCGCTAGCGCGGCGTTCCAGCCGGCTTCGGAAATGCCGGTGCTCGGGCCCATCTCGCCCAGCGTACCGGCGTTGTTGTAGGCGATATCCAGACGGCCGAAGCGCCCAACTGCAAGTTCCACCAGCGCCTTTGCGAAGTCTTCCGATTGCACGTCGCCCGCCAGATATGCGGCTTCGCCACCTTCGCTTGCGATCTCCGCAGCCAGTGCTTCGAGTTCCGCCGCGCGCCGGGCGGCAATGACGACCTTGGCGCCCTCCTTCGCGAACAACTTTGCAGTAGCGCGGCCAATACCTGCACTGGCACCTGTCACGATAGCGACTTTTCCGGTCAAGCGTTGCATGTTCTCTCTCCTGATGCATTCGGCCAGTGCCCTATGCCTTGGCCCGTGGAAGCAATATAGGCTTCAGTCCTGATAGCGGAAAGGTCAAAAACATGGTCGTATCAGTCAGCTTTTGTGAATGATCGGAGTTGAGATGGATCGCCTGCGCGCCTTTGAAGTTTTCGTGACCGTGGTGAGCCGCGGCGGCTTTGCGCGCGCGGCGGAAGTGCTAGGCACGTCGCCCGCCAACGTGACCCGCTATGTGAACGAACTGGAAGCACACCTGGGCACGCGTTTGTTGAATCGCACATCCCGCACGCTCTCTCTAACCGAGGGCGGCGAGACGCTTTACGCCCGCTGCAAATCCATTCTCGACGATGTCGCCGATACAGAAGGGCTGGTGTCGTCGGCGTCGGTGCAGCCCCGCGGACGCCTGCGTATCAACGCGCCTGTGAGCTTCGGCATTCAGTATCTGGCGCCGCTATGGCCGGAGTTCATGCGGAAGTATCCCGGCATCGAAATCGACGTTGGACTGATCGACCGCGTCGTCGATATCGTCGATGAAGGCTACGATCTCGCCATCCGCATTTCGCGTGCTGGTTCATCGAACCATGCAGCCCGCAAACTGGCGACATCGCAGAACATTCTGTGCGCGTCGCCGGACTATCTGGCTCGCGCGGGAGTGCCGGCGGCGCCAGCGGACCTGATGGAACATCGCTGCATCGGGTACACGTATGCGGCCACCGGCGATGAGTGGCAACTGATCGATGCTGGCCGCAAGACCCACACGGTGAAGGTCGACTGTCACATGCATACGAATAACGGCGATACGGCGCGCGCAGCAGCACTCGCCGGGCAAGGAGTGATCTGGCAACCCACATTCCTGATCGGCAACGACCTACGTGCCGGCACGCTCGTTCGCGTGTTGCCCGAGTATTGCCTGCCTGAGATCGACATACTCGCCATGTATCCAAGCCGTCGACACCTGAGCGCCAGGGTGCGGGTGATGATCGATTTCCTGGTCGATGCATTCGGCGGGACGCCGCCATGGGATCGGAACGACGAAAGCCGGACAGCCGTCACGTCGAGGGCCAGTTGAACGCGCGTCTGGAACCGGCGTCCGACACATGCGGACGATGACGGTCCGCTGCCTCGTCATTAGCCCATGGCCATGAAGCATGCCGCGCCTCAACTGACGATGAAGTTCATTGCGGTAGAGCGGTCTCGATTACCGCGGCCATCGCTTCCGGGAGACGACGGCGAAGCTCACCGCGATCGCCCCTCCTTTAGCGTGGCTTTCCTCCGCCTCTATAAGGTCAGCGAGGCGAGAGCGACGGGAGCGGCGCTCGTGACCGGCCGAACAGCGCGGCGTCGAGTCAGTTTCTCCCGTGTCGTCACCTGACTCGACATCTGCAGGCATAGGCCCGTGAAATTGACGCCTGGAGTTTGTCAAAGCCATTTGATAGTCGCTCGCCGAGAAGATGTACTCGCATTGAACAACTCGGCCATCGATTAGTAAAATGAATGATTTGATCGATACGATAACGGTAGAGAATGGAACTGAAGCTCTTAAGGACGTTTTTGTCCGTCGTCGAACTGCGTCATTTCGGGCGGGCGGCGGACGCTCTGCACATCAGCCAGCCCGCGTTGAGCAAGCAGGTTGGCGCACTCGAGGCGAGTCTGGGCGCAAAGCTGTTCGAACGGGGTCGTCACGGCGCAGAGTTGACGCGGTTCGGAGAAAGCTTTTTGCCCGATGCACGCGCGCTCGTCGACGATGCGGACGAGATTCTCGCGCGTGCGAGAGAGGCAGGCAGCGGCAGGCGTGGGCAATTGCGAATCGGCATTTGCCTGTCGGTGCTGACAATTGCGCCGCAGATCATCGCCGACTTCCGCCAGCAATATCCGGGTATTGCGATTGCATTGAGCGATCTGTCTTCCGATGAACAATCTCGCCGCATTCTGTCGGGGAAGCTGGATGTGGGGTTCATGCGGGTGCCGTCGGTCGAGGGTCTTTCGTCGGTTCGCGTGATTGACGAAACATTGGCCTTGGCGTTGCCCCCTAGTTTCGAGCGAGTGCGTTTGCCTGCCGATTTCGGCAAGCTGAACGAAATGGGTTTCCTGGCGTTGCGGCGTGGGCGCGGGCCCGGACTCGCTGCGCAAGTCGACGCCTGGTGTCGCGAACAGGGCTTCGTACCCAATGTGACGCAACAAGCCGATGATGTGCAGTCCGTGTTGGCATCTGTTGCCGCAGGCGTCGGCGTGGCATTTGTGCCGTCACGTGCGCAGCATTTACTCCGGAACGCTACCGTCCTGCCTCTGCGCGGAACGCACGCGAAGTGGCGTGTAGGGCTTGTGTGGGCGGATGCCCAGAAAAACCCGGTTACATCACGATTCGTCCCATTCGTGCGGGCCGCGTTAAAAAACCTCTAACCGTTCTTCCCGGCGTCGGCCTTGTATCGCAACTGACTGTCTGCGCATTGCATTTGCGATCAGTCGCGCTGCGCGTCAACCCGAATTCCGCCCGACCGTCCCCCGATTCCAGAACCAGTATTCTGGGCCTTCGCGCCATGGCCAAACTTTGCCCGGTATGCGGCCGGACTCGTGAGCGCGATACGTCGGAAATGCCGGCGCATAGACTCCTCCGAGCCAAACCCCGCTAACTCGGCGACGCGGCCAATGGGTAATGCTGACTGTGCCTCGAGCATCTCACGGGCCACCGTCACGCGTTCACGCACGAGCCATTCGTATGGCGCCATGCAGGTGGCGTCATGAAATTGCCGCTGCAACGTGCGCGGACTCATCGCAGCCCGTTCTGCAAGCGAGCGCAGCGTATGCGGCAAAGCGGGATGCTGGCGCACCCAATCCATCAATTTCGCGAGACGTCCGCTGTCGTCCTGCGGCATTGGACGCGGTACGAACTGCGCCTGTCCACCCTCCCGATGAGGCGGCACCACGAGCCTTTGTGCAACCCGATTTGCCACCGCTCCACCGTAATCGCGTCGCACCAGATGGAGCAGCATGTCCAGCCCCGCAGCGGAGCCTGCCGACGTGATGATCTGTCCTTCGTCCACATACAACGCATCGGGCTGCACTCTAACTTGCGGGTAGCGCTCCTGCAGTTTCGCGGCGTATCGCCAGTGGGTCGTCACAGTCTTGCCGTCGAGCACGCCGGCCGCTGCCAGCACGAACACGCCGGAGCAGATCGAGCAAAGACGCGCTCCACGGCGGTAAGCATTGCGGATCTTCTTAAGCAGCGCCTCGGGCGGCAATTCGTCCGCATCGCGCCAACCTGGCACCACGATGGTATCTGCGCGATCGAGCACCTTGAGCGTGTAGGGCGCAGAGACCGTGATGCCGCCCGCGGCGCGGAGCGGGCCTGGCTCGCTCGCGCAAACCCCGAATCGATACCAGTCGACACCGAGCTCCGGACGCTCGAGCGCGAACAGTTCGGTCACGCAGCCGAATTCGAAAGTACAAAGCCGGTCGTAAGCCAGCGCAACGACGAGATGATTGTCCATGGCGTGATGTTACCGAAGATTGACGATTGCGCCACTTATCCGGATCGCCGCGCGACGCCAGAATGGGGCTCCTGGATCAAATCGCCAGGCGCTATGTTCATCCGAGGATTTATGCAGAGTTCAAACATGTCGACTACCAACGCCGTCACCGCCGTGCCCCCAGCGGACAGCGCAGTCGCGCTTGCCCACTTCCGCGCGACGCTGCAATTCGAGACCGATTGCTCCGATGTCGCCAGCGCGCTCGCCAGCGGCACGCCCGGATTCGTGCTGCTCGATGTGCGCAGCCCGACGCTCTTCGCGCGGGGTCATGTGCCGGGCGCGGTCAATCTGCCACACGGCAAAATTGTCGAGTCCAAGCTGGTGAACTATCCGCCTGAAACGGTCTTCGTCACGTACTGCGCGGGTCCTCATTGCAACGGCGCTACGCGTGGTGCAATACGGCTTGCTTTGCTTGGGCGGCCGGTGAAAGTAATGATTGGCGGGATCACCGGATGGCTCGACGAAGGCGGCAACCTCACTGTGAGCGCAGTGGAGTAGTCGCGCTTCTAGCTCGCCGTCAACGTTAGCTCCCATTCGGAACGGACGATGCCTGCCTAAGGCATCGTCCCACTGCTCCGGATCGCGTGGCGCGGTCATCCACTTCAAGGCCGCGCGTGTCCTCTGTAACCGCTCCTCAATAAGCCTGTTACTCGCGTCGCTCTCATCACCAGTCCATCGCCGATTGTTGTCATCGAGACAACATGGTGAACACCTTCGCAGTGCTAGTGGCGTTCGCCGGCCCTACCTACAATGCGTCGCAGGCTCGGTCGAAAGGCGAGCAACCGAAGCGCGCGAGATTCGTGGTCGTGCTCGTGAGCCGCACCGTGCGGCTTACCCCACTTAATCAACAGGACTATTGAAGATGAGCGAAACAACCCGCAATGTGCAGCCCGTGATCGCCGGCCTTGGTAAAGAGGGTGCAGGCGAACTCGTGTCTTCCCGCTATGCCGTGCGCGTGGGCGATGTCGACGTCGTGCTGATCAGCGACGGCGTTCTGCCGCTGCCGACCTCGACCATGTCTACCAACGTGAGCGAAGCGGACCGCAACGAATGGTTTGATGGCCGCTTCCTGCAGCGTGACATGTTCGACTGGGCACTGAACGTCGCACTCGTGCGCAGCGGTGAGCGGCTGATCCTGATCGACTCCGGCGTGGGCGATGGTTTCGAATACTTTTCTCGCGCCGGCCGGTCGGTGATGCGCCTGGAATCGGCTGGCATCGACCTGGCTGCAATCACCGATATCGTGATTACGCACATGCACATGGATCACGTCGGCGGACTGAACGTTGACGGCGTCAAAGCCAGGCTGCGCCCGGACGTGCGCATTCACGTATCGCGCGCCGAAGTGGAGTTCTGGAAAAATCCGGACTTCAGCAAGACGGTGATGCCGGAAACGGTTCCTCCCGCGCTGCGCAAGGCCGCTGCAAAGTTCGTCAAGCTATACAGCGAAAACATCGTACAGTTCGATCAGACCGTGGAAGTGGCAGCGGGCGTGTCGGCGCGGGTAACGGGTGGTCACACGCCGGGGCACTGCGTCGTGGACGTCGCATCGAACGGCGAGAAGCTGACGTTCGTCGGCGACGCGATTTTCGAAGTCAACTTCGACAATCCGCAATGGCAAAACGGCTTCGAACACGATCCTGAAGGAGCTGTGAACGTGCGCATGTCGCTGCTGAACGACGCCGCCAGAACCGGCGCTCTGCTGGCCGCAGCGCATGTCGCGTTCCCGTCCATTGGTCATATCGCAAAGAACGGCGACGGCTTCCGTTTTGTGCCGGTTCAGTGGGACTACTGATCGATAACTGACTATCGATCGTCGTCGTATAGATTGCAATGACGGGCGGCAGAAAACCGCCGCGAGTTCACGAGACTCGCGGCGGTTTTTGTGTAGAACGGACCCGTGACGGACAGGACGCGCCGAATCTTCACACGATAACCGATAGCGCGCGATGCGCCGATCAGGCCTCAAGCGCTTTCGCGATCGACCAAAGCACATGAGCATTAGCAATGCCACGCCGTTAGTAAGCATATCTGATCAAGCAGCGACATAGCCGGAACCTCTGCGCGTCTCAGCGGTCAATATCAAATGTCGCCCTTTTATCAGGGGATGCCAAATGACTGCCACTCAACCGGGGGCTGCGCCCCTCTCCGAAGAGGACGCGCGGCGGCAACTCCGTCGCGCCGTCGTCGCCAGTACGATCGGTACTACGATCGAATGGTATGACTTCTTTCTCTACAGTACGGTTACGGGTCTCGTTTTCGCGAAGCTGTACTTCCCGCAATCGGACCCATTGGTCGGCACACTTCAAGCTTTCTTGATCTACGCGGTCGGCTTCATCGCGAGGCCGGTCGGTGCTGCCATTTTTGGACACTATGGCGATCGAATAGGGCGCAAGGCTACCTTAATCGTCACGCTCCTGCTGATGGGACTTGCCACATTCGCCGTGGCATTTGTTCCGACGTACGCGTCTATTGGCATCTGGGGCGCGGTGCTGCTTACCGTGCTGCGTTTCATTCAAGGCGTCGGGGTGGGTGGCGAGTGGGGCGGCTCCGTGTTGATGTCGATGGAATGGGCCCGCACCAATGCGCATCGTGGCTTCGTCGCATCGTGGCCGCAGTTTGGCGTACCCGCGGGGTTGTTCCTCGCTAATCTAGCCGTGCTGGCAATGAGCGCGATTTCCGGCGACGCCTTCGTCACGTGGGGCTGGCGTGTGCCTTTCTTTCTGAGCATCCTGCTGGTGGGGATCGGGCTTTATATCCGGCTGAACATCCTGGAGACGCCGATCTTCGCGAAGCTTCTCGCTGAGCGCAAGATCGAAAAGACACCGATGCTCGAAGTCTTGCGCCGCCAGCCGAAAGACATTCTTCTTTCGGCCGTGGCACGCATGGCGGAGCAAGCGCCGTTCTACATTTTCACGGCCTTTGTCTTCACGTATGGCGTGACGACACTCGGGGCGTCGCGCGATCTGTTGTTGACAGCGGTGCTGGCGGCTTCGGTGCTGGAATTCGGCACCATTCCGCTGTTCGGCCATATCTCCGATCTGATCGGACGTCGCCGCATGTATATGATCGGCGCCGCGGCAGCGGGCTTGTTCGGTTTCGTCTATTTCGCCATGGTCGACACCCGCAATCCGACGTTAATTTTCCTGGCGATCGTACTCTCGCTAGTGCCGCATTCGATGATGTACGGCCCTCAGGCCGCACTGATCGCAGAGTCGTTCACGGGGCGGCTACGGTACAGCGGGGCGTCGCTCGGTTATCAGCTGGCCTCGGTGATCGCGGGCGGTCCTGCGCCGCTGATCGCGACCGCACTATTCGCTTACTATCATTCCGGCTACGCAATCGCGGTTTACGTGTTCGTTTGCGGAGTGCTCAGCCTGTTCGCCGCTTCGCGACTCGGCGACTACACGAACAAGGACATTTCGCAGGAATACGACGAGCCGCGCTCGATGGGCGACAGAGGGCACGGTCATCGTCACGCCTGACTGTCAGGTGCGGCGCGGTAAAGCCCGCCGCATCGTGTAACTCGCGCTTTGCCCCCGGTGAAGCCGTCGCTGCGCTGCCGGTTTCCGACACCACGTAGTGTGAAGCGCCAGCCCGTGCGTCTGTGAGATCATGCAAATCCCCATACGGATTGCGTTCTCACATGCCGACTTCCGCGTCCACCCACGGTAGTTCACTCTCGCTTGGCAGCGTCGGCACCATCCTTGCCTCGATGTTCTGCTTTGCAGTGGTCGATGCGCTGGCCAAGTCGGTTGCGCTGCAATATCCGGCCAACGAGGTCACGTTTTTCCGCATGCTTTTCGGCCTGTTTCCCGCCATTTTGCTGTGTTGCGGAGGAAGCCGGCCACTGTCCGACCGCTTGCGGAATATCGATGTTAAAGGGCAGACCACGCGCGCGATCGCACTCCTCGGCGCCTCGGCTCTGTTCTTTGCCGGCCTGCCTTATGTGCCGCTCAGCGAAGCCGTCGCGCTTGCCTATTCGGAGACGCTGATCGTCATCGTGCTGGCCCCGCTAATGCTCAACGAGCGCTTGACGCCACGCGGCGCCGCAGCCGCGATTGTGGGTTTTCTCGGCGTACTGCTCGTGGTACGGCCCGGCGGCGCGCAGACGTCCTGGCTAGGGCCCGTGATCCTGCTGGCCAGCGCGTTTTGCGGTGCGCTCTCCATCGTCCAGATCAAACGCATTCGCCCGACCGACGACTCCGCGACCACCGTTCTCTTCTTCACGGCAATGGGCACCGTGGTCATGGGTTGCACGTTGCTCTTTAAATGGCGCACGCCTTCGGTGGACGCACTCCTCGTGATGGCCGCGCTCGGCGTCTTCGCGACCGCCGGCCAAATGCTGATGACGGTAGCCTTCCGTCGCGCGGATGCAGGCGCGCTGGCTCCGTATAACTACACGAGCATCGTCTGGGCGGCGCTTTTCGGCTATGTGCTGTGGGGCGAAACGCTGGAGCTCCTGTCGGTGGCCGGCATATTGATGATCGTGGGCAGCGCCATCGCGGTCGCGGTGCGCCGCAAAGCGCCCGAAGGACCTCTCGCCTGATGCGATGGCCTGCGGGCGCCGAATCAATGCAACTTGCGGCTACCCGGCGAATCGCGCATGCCGATGCAATTTGCACGAATTCGCCGCGATCCGCCGCTACTTTCCACTGTCGCCCGTCAAGCCACCTTGTAGCGCGGCGCCGGCGCATTGGTCGACAACAGCGAGAACATCGCGCGGCGCGCAGCCTCGTAGTCTTCCCACTTTTCAACCGCGTGCAGTGACGGAATGGTGATCAGCTCGCCGCGATCGAAGCCGACCAGCGCTGCGTCGACCATGTCGTCGGCGGACATCACGATTGCCTTGTCGAGGTTTTCCAGCGGCAGGCCGCCCGTTTGCCAGAACTCGGTCGCGGTCGCGCCCGGCAGAACCGCTTGCACCTGAATCCCCTTGTCGGCCAGTTCGTGCTTCAGCGACTGGCTGAAGGCCAGCACGAACGCCTTGCTGCCGCCATACACGCCGTTGAGAACCTCCGGCGCAATAGCCACGATGGACGCAATGTTGATCAACGCCCCCTTGCCACGCGCGACGAAGCCGGGCACGGCCGCATACGTGAGCCGCGTCAGCGCGCTGACATTCAGGTCGATCATGCGCTGCATTGCATCGACGTCGCTGTCGACGAGCGGCGTATGCGTGCCGACACCGGCGTTATTGACCAGAAGCGTAATGCTCGCGTCCTGTTTCAGTTTCGCTTCGACCGCTGCGAGCCCAGCTTTGTCGCCCAGATCGGCGTCCAGTATCTCGACGCTACGGCGCGTTTCAGTCGTGATGCGACTGGACAGCGCGGCGAGGCGCTCGCGGTTACGGGCGACCAATACGAGATCGTAGCCGCGCCGCGCGAGGCGGTCCGCGTAGATTGCGCCGATGCCCGACGACGCGCCCGTAATCAGTGCAGTGCCCTTGTGTGCTTCAGTCATGATGTCACTCCTTTGCAGTCAACCGTTGATGGTGTGAACGAATTCTGTCCCGTTTTGACGGCGACGCAAATGACATATATGGTTAGGTTTCAGGACATCCACTTGGACGGAGAACGGACATGCACCGCGTGGGATATTTGCTGAGCGACGGCTTTCAGGTCATGGCGATCGCCACGCAAGCTGTTTTTGAATACGCGAACCTCGTAGTGGGCGAGCCGTTCTATCAGGTGGAGAATTTTTCGCCTGCGGGCGGCGAGGTGCGTTCGTCGCTAGGTATGACCATGAGCACGAGTCCGCTCAAATCGCGCCGTCAAACGGATACGTGGATCGTTGCAGGCGTCAACGATCCGCTGGCATCGCCGGCGCCGCAAGACGTGCTCGCGTTCCTGCGCAAAACCGGGCCGCGCGCGCGGCGCATCGGCGGTATTTGCACAGGCGGCTTCGTGGTGGCTGAGGCGGGTCTGTTATCGCAGCGTCGCGCCACGACACACTGGGCTTACGCGCGTGAAATGCAGAAGCGCTTTCCCGACGTTCGCGTGGAAGACGACCGCATTTATATCGTCGACGGTCCGATCTGGACGTCGGCCGGCATGACCGCGGGGCTCGATCTCGCCCTTGCGATGGTCGAAAAAGATCTGGGCGCCGAAGTGGCGCGCTCCGTTGCGCACAAGCTCGTCATGCATCAGCGGCGCTCCGGTGGCCAATCGCAGCATTCGGAAATGCTCAACCTCGCGCCCAAGTCGGACCGCATTCAGAGCGCGTTGAACTACGCGCGTGAGAACCTGAGCCGGCCACTTACCGTCGATGAGCTGGCCGATAAAGCGAACCTGAGTCCGCGGCAGTTCAGCCGTGTGTTCACGCTAGAAACGGGGCAATCGCCTGCGCGGGCGATTGAAAGCCTTCGCCTCGAAGCTGCGCGCCTGATGATCGAGCAAAGCCGGCATCCGCTCGACGTCATTGCCAAAGAGACTGGCTTTCGCGACCGCCGCCATTTGCGCGAGGCGTTCATACGCGGGTTTGGCGTGCCGCCGCAGGCGGTGCGTCGCGAAGTGCGTAGTGCTGCGTGAAATAGACCGTGGTTCGCGGCGCAAAAGCAGAGCGAATCAGCTGACGTCGCCCGTCTCGCGTTGCGGACGGCGCACTGCGCGTACCTTCCCGCTATTTCCGCCGCCGCAAAAGAACTGCCCGCTGCCATCGGATTCGAGACCCGACACGCCCACGCCCTCGGGCATCTCGAGGCTTTCCAGTACCTCGCCGGTACGTGGATCGACGTGCCTCAACTCGCTTGCATCGTCTTCCCAGGTGCCGTGCCAAAGCTCGCCGTCTACCCACGTGACGCCCGTTACAAAGCGGTTCGACTCGATGCTCGAAAGCACGACGCCGGTCTCGGGATCGACCTGATGGATCTTGCGCTCGCGATACTCGCCGACCCACAACGATCCTTCGGCCCATGCGAGTCCCGACGCGCCATTGCCTCCCGGCGCAGGAATGCTCGAAAGCACGCGGCCGGTTGCCGGGTCGATCTTGTGGATGCGGCCCGCGGCAATCTGAAACAGATGCTGGCCGTCGAAGGCTGTGCCCGCATCGGCGGCGATTTCGATTGCGCGCAGAGTCTCACCGCTCGCGGGATCGAATGCGTTCAACGTCTTGCCCGTTGCAATCCAGACCTGCTGGCCGTCGTAGGTGACGCCAGCCACTTGCTGCACGTCCGGGAACGGACCATATTCGCGGATGATAGTGGCGTTCGATCGATTCATGCTGCCATCCTAATTGAGCGTGACGGGCGAGGGGAGTAACAACGTTGTCGCGAATCCAGACGCTGGCGGGGCCATCCAGCGGCGCGCCCGGCCTCGGCCGAACGACTGCGCCTTGCCAACGGCGGCGAGCGAATCGAGTGTGCGCTGCACGGTGCGCTGGCTTGCGCCGAGTGCGAGCGCGAGCGCAGAACTCGACCACGACTCGCCATCCGCGAGCAGCGCGAGCATGGCCGCATGAGTCTCGTCGACGGGCCGCGCGAGTACCCGAACCTCTTGCCCGTCGCGCGGGGCCAACGTAAAGCCACGCGGCGTCGCGCTTATATCGGCCAGCGTGCCAAGCACTGTGCGAAGCCGGCCGATCTCCACCCGCAGACGCGCGCGGTGCGAGTCATCGGCATCTTTCGTTCTGAATGCGCGTGCGATCAGCGTGTCGCGCGATACATCGGCGGGCCATGCTTCGGCAAGCTGGTACGCGAGATTGAACAGTACCGGACGCCGTGCCAGCGAGACAGCCGTACCGGACTTCTGCACGACATTGCGACAGGCGTCGACCACGAACGCGTTCGACATTAACAGTGCTTGGACTTCATCGAGCAGCAACAGCCGCTGTTCGCCTCTTTCGATCAGGCGCGCGGCCGGCACGTTCAACGTATTCGATGCGCTTTCGACCTCAGCGATCAGCGCGGGAATCTCGGCAGCTCGTGCCGCATGCCTCGCTTGTGCGAACGCGGCGCGAGCCTTGTTGGCCTGCAAACGCCGTAGCGCGATGCTCGCCACCATCAGCTGGTGTGCCGCTCTGAGCACGGGCGGCAAAGGCGCGGAATCGAATGTGCCGAGCATGCGCTCGGCCTCGTCGATATGTCCGATCAGAACAAGCCTGCGAACTTCCAGATAGCCCGCATGCGCGGCATTGGCACGGTCGCCGTGTGCTTCGAGCGTCGCGCGCGCAGCGCCCAGCGCTTTCGCCGGCCAAGCAAGATCACGCGACGCCAGCGCGATCTCCGCCTCCGCCACGACACATCTCGCGCGGGCCACAGCTTGCTTCGAACCGAACGCACGCGCCGCGCTTCGCACGAGCGCCTTGGCGCGGATGAAGTCGCCCAGTTGCGCCATCGCGATGCCGCGAAGCGCGAGCGCCGGCGCGTCGCCGCGTAACGCGACGCGCTTCAATGCGCCGAGCGGATCACCCGCTGCGAGCGCCTGAGCGGCGGCCTGGATTAGCGGATCCATGCTGATTGAAATCGCGCCACACTTGTCACTCCCACCGTCCGGATTCCCGACACTAATCTAGCACGACCGCTAACCAGTACGTCGCATCGAAAGCGATCGAGCGCCGAGGAAAACCGAACGGAGAGAACCATGACCACGACACATACGACCGGAACACGCGAGCAGTGGCTGGCAGCGCGCATCGATCTGCTCAACGCGGAAAAAGAGCTTACGCGGCGCAGCGACGAACTGGCGCGCCGACGCCAGGAATTGCCTTGGGTCCGCATCGACAAGACATACCGGTTCGAGACCGAGCAGGGCGTCGCGTCGCTTGCCGACCTGTTTGGCGGACGCTCGCAGCTTCTCGTCTATCACTTCATGTTCGGGCCGGACTACAAGGCAGGATGCCCGTCATGCTCGTCGATCGCGGATGGTTTCGACGGTATCGCGATTCATCTGGCCAATCACGACGTCGCGCTGACGGCCATGTCCCGTGCGCCGCTCGCGAAGCTGCAGGAGTACAAGCGGCGCATGGGGTGGACGTTTCCGTGGGCTTCGTCGGCGGGCAGCGACTTCAACTTCGACTTCAACATCTCCTTTACCGAGGAGCAGCAGCGCGAGGGCACCGTCGAATACAACTATCAGCGCGGCCGTCATGCAATGGACGCGGTACCGGCGCCGGAGCCCGTCGCGCAATTCGCGGCGACTTGCGGTACCGACGCATCCACTTACGCGCGCGACCGGCCGGGACTAAGCGCCTTCGTGCTGGAAGACGGCGCGGTGTACCACACGTATTCCACCTACGCGCGTGGACTCGACGGCCTGTGGGGCATGTACCAATGGCTCGACCGCGCGCCGAAAGGCCGCAACGAAACGGGCATCTGGTGGCGCCGTCACGACGAGTACGCAAAGCGCTGAGGTCGATGATGAGGCCCGTGCACGCGAGCCGATGCGGTGACTTCGCGACGCAATACCTCGACATGCGCGCTCCTCGTTCGCGCGCATTCTTTTACGGTGTCTGTGCGTTGCTGTTCGCAGTCTGCGTGGCGGCAACCCTCATTGCTTGCGGGTCCATGTCGACCATGGACGACATGCCCATGCCAGGCGGCTGGGCCATGTCGATGACGTGGATGCCCATGTGCGGCCGCTCGTGGCCGGACGTGGCGGCACGGTTCGTCGGGATGTGGGTCGTCATGATGATCGCGATGATGCTGCCGTCCCTCGCACCTGTTTTGTGGCGTTACGACGAGGCGCTTCGCAGAGCAGGGCACGCGCGCGCAGCACTTATGACGTTGCTTGCCGGCGTGGGCTATTTCGCTGTGTGGGCCGCGTTGGGTACAGCGCTGTTTGTGTTCGGCGCGACGTTAGCGGCGCTTGAGATGCGCATGCCCGCGGTTTCTCGCGCTGTTCCCATTGTGGCCGGCGTAATTGTGCTCTCCGCGGGCGCGTTGCAACTCACGGCGCTGAAGGCGCGTTATCTTCGCTGTTGCCGTCACGCGGCTCAATCCTGCCTTCATGCACTGCCTACGCGCGCGGTCGCCGCGATAAGATATGGTGTGCGGCTAGGGGTCCATTGCTGTGCGTGCTGTGCAAGCTTGACTGCGGTGCTTGCCGTGGCCGGCGTGATGGATCTGCGTGCAATGGCGGCGGTCACGGTCGCTATTACGCTCGAACGCGTGGCGCCACACGGCGAGTTCATCGCGCGGGTCATTGGGTTTCTTGTGATCGGCGCCGGCTTATTTATGATCGTGCGAGCCGCCTCGCTCGTGTAAAGACTTGTATTCGACATCAGAAGAACTCACTCGATGACCCGATACGTTGCTTTTCTGCGCGCTGTGAATGTCGGCGGCACCGGCAAGCTTCCAATGGCTGAATTGCGAACTATGTGCGAAGCCGTTGGCTTCACCAATGTGCGCACGTACATTGCAAGCGGCAACGTCGTGTTCGACAGCAAGCTTGCCGAGGCATCGGTGAAAAGCCGGTTCGAGCGTTGCCTTGAAGAGTATGCGGGCAAGCCGGTGGGCGTTGCGGTGCGAACGAGCAAGGAACTTGCGCAGGTGCTGGCCGCCAATCCATTCAAGTCCGCCGCGCCGAACCGGACGGTCGCGATTTTTCTCGACACACCGCCGCCCGCCGACGCGCTGACTCACGCAAGCGGCCAGCGCGAAGAAGAAATGGCGCTCGGCACGCGCGAAATCTACGTGCATTACAACAACGGAATGGCAGACACGAAGTTGAAAATCCCGGCCGCCAGAACGGGAACCGCACGCAACATGAACACGGTTGCGAAGCTGGTAGACATGGCAAACGAATAGCGCATGCGGGTTGTGGCATCGGTGGCATCGGCGGCATGAAAAAGGGCGGCACGCATGGTGCCGCCCTTCTATTAACTGCCAATTTCCAGATCAGCCGCCTAGCGCACCTTGCCCGCCTTCCACGCCGACAGCAACTGCTCGTACTTGACCGTCTCGCCCTTCGGCTTCTCGTTGGCGAGCTTCTTCCACGGCGCGTGTTGATCGGACAACCACTTCGACGGATCGCTTTGCGCATTCAGCTCCGGCGCACACACTTTCATGCCGGCGCGTTGCAAACGGGACAACACCTGGTCCATTTCCTTCGCGAGGTTATCCATTGCGGCCTGCGGCGACTTTTCGCCGGCGACTGCCGTGCCGACGTTCTTCCACCAAAGCTGTGCCATCTTCGGATAGTCGGGCACGTTGTTGCCGGTCGGCGTCCACGCGACGCGTGCCGGGCTGCGATAGAACTCGATCAGACCGCCGTACTTGTCCGCGTTTTTCGTGAAGTAGTCGCTATGAATGTCGGAGTCGCGAATGAACGTCAGACCGACAATCGACTTCTTCAGCGACACACTCTTTGCCGTTACGAACTGCGCATACAGCCAGGCTGCGGCGCGCTGATTGGGCGGCGTCGACTTGAAGAAGGTCCACGAGCCGACGTCCTGGTAGCCGTTCTGCATACCGTCTTTCCAGTATGCGCCGTGCGGCGACGGCGCCATGCGCCACTTCGGCGTGCCGTCCGGATTCGTGACATTGCCGGGCTTGAGCATCGACGCGGTAAACGCCGTGTACCAGAAGACCTGTTGCGCGATCTTGCCTTGTGCAGGCACCGGGCCCGCCTCGCTGAAGGTCATGCCCGAGGCCTCGGGCGGCGCGTATTTCTTGAGCCAGTCGATGTATTTGGTCGTCGCATAGACGGCTGCGGGACTGTTGGTGCCGCCGCCGCGCGACACCGACGCACCCACCGGATGACAGCCGTCCGGCGTCACGCGTATGCCCCATTCGTCGACCGGCATGCCGTTCGGGATGCCCTTGTCGGCTTCGCCCGCCATGGAAAGCCATGCGTCCGTGAAGCGCCAGCCGAGCGACGGGTCTTTCTTGCCGTAGTCCATATGACCGTAGACTTTTTCACCGTCGATGTTCTTCACGTCGTTGGTAAAGAACTCGGCAATGTCTTCATACGCGGACCAGTTCACCGGCACGCCCAACTCGTAGCCGTACTTCGCCTTGAACTTGTCCTGCAAGTCCTTGCGCGCGAACCAGTCGGCGCGGAACCAGTAAAGGTTGGCGAACTGCTGGTCGGGCAGTTGATAGAGCTTTTTGTCTGGCGCGGTCGTGAAACTCGTGCCAATGAAGTCTTTGATGTCGAGGCCAGGGTTCGTATAGTCCTTGCCTTCGCCTGTCATGTAATCGGACAGCGGCACGATCACGCCGTAGCGATAGTGCGTGCCGATCAGGTCGGAGTCGGAAATCCAGCCGTCGTAAATACTTTGCCCGGATTGCATCGACGTCTGCAATTTTTCGACGACATCGCCTTCCTGAATGATGTCGTGCTTTACCTGAATACCGGTGATTTCAGTGAACGCTTTCGCGAGTGTTTTCGATTCGTAGATGTGCGTGTCGATAGTTTCCGACACCACATGTATCTCCTTGACGCCTTGCGACTTCAGTTTGGCAGACGTGTCGACGAACCATTTCATTTCGTCCATCTGCTGCTGTTTCGAAAGCGTGCTTGGCTGAAATTCGCTATCGACCCATTTTTGCGCTTCGGGCATGCCCGCTTGTGCCTGATTCGCAAGGGCACCCGACACGATGCCTGCCACTGCGAGCGCGACGATCCGTCTCCTCTGTTGCATGGTCTTCTCCTGTGTCTTTCGTGCCCCTTGAATCTGGCCGGAGCCCGCTCGGGGCATCAGCGGAACCGGGAGTTGCCAGCCTTCATTGCATGTGTCGACTTGCTAGCCTTTCCACATGATCGCGAGCAGAACGAGCACCGAAGCCACGAATCCCGGCCACGAATTCGAGCCTTCGGCGCTGATGCCGATCCATGCGAGGTTCACATACGCCGCCGCGAGAAGACCGATGAACAGGCGGTCGCCACGCGTGGTCGAGATGGGCAGAAAGCCCTTGCGTTCGGTCGTCGGCGAGCGCAGTTCCCACATCGTCATGCCGGCCAGCATTACGACAATGCAGCCGAAGAAGAGCGCCACTTCGGGCGTCCAGTACATCCACGTGAACATCAGACTCTCCCCATCGCAAAGCCCTTCGCGATGTAGTTGCGCACGAAGTAGATCACTAGCGCACCAGGAACGATGGTCAGCACGCCCGCCGCGGACAACACGCCCCAGTCCATGCCGGCCGCCGACACCGTGCGTGTCATCACGGCTGCAATCGGCTTCGCGTTCACGGAGGTCAGCGTGCGTGCGAGCAGCAGTTCGACCCAGCTGAACATGAAGCAGAAGAAAGCCGTCACGCCGACGCCCGACTTGATCAGCGGCAGGAAAATCTTCACGAAGAAAGCGGGGAACGTATAGCCGTCGATATACGCTGTTTCGTCGATTTCGCGCGATACGCCCGACATGAAGCCTTCGAGAATCCACACCGCGAGCGGCACGTTGAACAGCATGTGCGCAAGCGCAACGGCGATGTACGTGTCGGTCAACCCGACGCTCGAATAGAGCTGAAAAAACGGCAGCAGGAACACGGCGGGCGGCGTCATGCGGTTGGTGAGCAGCCAGAAGAACATGTGCTTGTCGCCGAGAAAGCGGTAGCGTGAGAACGCATAAGCGGCAGGCAGCGCGACGAGCACCGACATCACCGTATTCATCAACACGTAGATGATCGAATTGATGTAGCCCCAGTACCAGGACGGATCGGTGAAGATGATCTTGTAGTTCTCGAACGTCACGTGCTGCGGCAGCGTGGCGAACGTCGACATGGTTTCTTCGTTCGTGCGCAACGAGATCGAGAGCATCCAGTACAGCGGAATCAGCGCGAACAACATATAGACGACGAGCACCAACGTGCGCATCCAGCGGCGCTTATCCTGCATGTTCGTCTCCTTCCGCAGCGGGGCCGCCTTTGCCTACACGGCTCATCCAGTTATAGAGAATGAAGCACAGCAGCAAAATGATGAGGAAATAGATCAGCGAAAATGCGGCGGCTGGACCGAGGTCGAATTGGCCGACGGCTTTCTGTGTCAGGTACTGGCTGAGGAACGTCGTGGAATCGCCAGGACCGCCGCCTGTCAGCACGAACGGCTCCGTGTAGATCATGAAGCTGTCCATGAAGCGCAGCAGCACGGCGATCATCAGCACGCCACGCATCTTCGGTAATTCGATGTAGCGGAACACGGCAAAGCGGCTTGCGCCGTCGATTTCGGCGGCCTGATAGAACGCATCGGGAATCGCGCGTAAGCCTGCATAGCACAGCAACGCGACGAGCGGCGTCCAGTGCCAGATGTCCATCACGAGCACGGTGAGCCACGCGGCCGTGGGGCTCGCCGTGTAGTTGTAGTCGAAGCCGAGGCTATTGAGCCAATAACCGAGCAGACCGATATCCGGGCGTCCAAAGATCTGCCAGATCGTGCCGACCACGTTCCATGGAATCAGGAGCGGCATGGCGAGTATGACGAGCGCCGCGGATGCGCGCCAACCCGAAGCCGGCATCGCAAGCGCGAGGCCCACACCGAGCGGAATTTCGAACAGCAGCACGCAAGCGGAAAATATGATCTGCCTGCCAAGCGCGTCGCGCAGGTCGGGATCGGTCATGATGTTGCGAAACCACTCGGTGCCGACGAACACATGCTGTGTCGGGCTGATAATGTCCTGCACCGAATAATTGACCACTGTCATCAGCGGCAGGATCGCGGAGAACGCGACGCAGATAAACACGGGCACGACCAGCAGCCACGCTTTCTGATTGACGGGCTTGTTCATCTGGCCGCTCCTTCGGAGATGCGTGCGTCGATTCTTTCGTCGTTGCAGAAGAACACCGTTTCAGGCGCGGCGAGGCGCAGCCAGGCCGGTCCGTCGACCACGCGCACATGCGGCTCAAGTTTGGCGTTGAACAGATGGCCGTCGCATTGCGCTGTGACGAGTTGATAGTTGCCGAGCTGCTGCGCGCGCAATACCTGCGCCTTGACCGCACCCGCTTCGCCTTCCTGTGCGAGCCCCACGAACTCAGGGCGAATGCCGAGTGTGAGCGAGCCGTTTGCATGCTCATGCGCGTGTCTTAGCGTGGCGAGTGTGTCAGTGTCCAGAGCGAGCCGTTGGGCGCCGATCTTCACGCCCTCCGCGTCAAGCTCGATTGGGCAAAGATTCATGCCGGGGCTGCCGATGAAGTAGCCGACGAACGCGTGATCCGGCCGTAGAAAAAGCGCATCGGCGCCGCCCTTCTGAACGACGCGACCGTTTGTCATGACCACGACTTCGTCGGCGAAGGTGAGTGCCTCGACCTGATCGTGCGTAACGTAAATGAGCGTGAGCTTGAGTTGCTGATGGATCTTCTTCAACTGCCGGCGCAGCATCCATTTCATGGCCGGATCGATCACGGTCAGCGGCTCGTCGAACAGGATTGCTGCGACGTCCTGGCGCACGAGGCCGCGTCCCAGCGAAATCTTTTGCTTCGCGTCCGCTGCGAGGTTGCTCGCCTTATGCGGCAGATCCCGCGTCATGTCGAGAATGTCGGCCACTTCGTGCACGCGCTTCCTGACTTCGGCTGCCGGTATTTTGCGGTTGCGCAGCGGAAACGCGAGGTTGTCGAACACGCTCATGGTGTCGTAGATCACCGGGAACTGGAACACCTGCGCGATGTTGCGCTCGCGTGCGCCCAGCGCGGTCACGTCGCGTCCGTCGAACAGCACCTTGCCCTCTGACGGCTTGACGAGACCCGACACGATGTTCAGCAGCGTGGTCTTGCCGCAACCGGATGGTCCGAGCAACGCGTACGCGCCGCCGTCTTCCCAGACCATGCTCATGGGTTGCAGCGCGTAGTCGTCGAGCGTCGCCGGATTCGGACGATACGCGTGCGCGAGATTCTGAAACTCAATGCGCGCCATAGGCTGCCTCCGGGCTGGACACGAGCTTCGTATCCGCGCCGAACACAAACAGTTCGTCGGGGTCGATGAATACGTCGAGTTGCGTGCCGAGTTCGATCTGATGCACGCCTTGCAACTGCGCGACGAGATCAATGCCGCCATTGAGCGTGTGCAGATGCAGATAGGTTTCCGAACCGCTCAGTTCGGCGAGTTCGAGCCGGCATGGAACGGCGATCGCATGCGATGTCTTCGCCGCAAGACGCAAGTGCCCCGGCCGGATGCCGATGCGGCATGTGCCGTTCGCAGCGGTGCCACGGCGGATCGGCACGTCGATGCCGATCGGCAGTCGCGCGCTGCCGTTACCGTTCACTTCGCTCGTGAGCATGTTCATAGGCGGATCGTTGAAGACGGCCGCGGCGTCCACGTCGACCGGTGCGTTGTAGACGTCGAGCGTCGGGCCGAATTGCAGCACGCGGCCTTTATCGACGATTGCCGTATAGCCGCCGAGCAGCAATGCTTCAAGAGGTTCGGTGGTCGCGTACACCACGGTCGTCTTGCCGTCCGCGAAAAGCGTGGCGAGTTCCATGCGCAATTCTTCGCGCAGCTTGTAGTCGAGATTGACGAGCGGTTCGTCGAGCAATACAAGCGATGTGCGCTTCACGAGCGCGCGCGCCAGCGCACACCGCTGCTGCTGGCCGCCTGACAGTTCGCTCGGCCGCCGCTCCAGCAGATGCTCGATATGCAGTTTTGCCGCGACTTCCTGCACGCGCCGGCGAATTTCGGCGGGGTCGGTCTTCTGAAGCTGGAGCGGCGAGGCGATGTTCTGAAACACCGTCATCGCCGGGTAATTGATGAACTGCTGATAAACCATTGCAAGGTTGCGCTGGCGCACACTGACGCCTGTCACGTCCTGACCGTCTACGAGCACGCGGCCCGCACTTGGCCTGTCCAGTCCCGCCATGACGCGCATTAGCGTTGTCTTGCCGGCCTGGGTAGGTCCAAGCAACACATTGATGGCGCCTGGCACGAGACGCAAATTCACGCCGTACAGATACGGTTGCCCGCCAGAAACGACACTCACTTGCTCCAGTTCCAGGACCAAATTGCTCTCCTTTCGGGCGCGAGATATGTCTGGGTGTCTGCGCCAGCCGCGGAGCCGGAGCTTCGCGGAGGCGTCAATTGGTTTGCACTCTGATTACACGCAGCAAACAGAATGTCCCTTTTGTTGGTTTGCGTTTAAATCGGGGTTAACCTTACGAAAGGCGGAAATAGAGAACCTTGTCGATTCGGGTGTTCGCAAGCGCGACCAGCAGCCTTCGGTTTGCTCTGGATGCCCAACAATTGGGAAGGCGATTTACGCCGCTTCCCTGTCCGATTTAACCTTTCGACTTAGGTTTACGTAATAATCGGCCACGCTGCCGTTTCGATTCACTAACCATTAAAAATGCGCGGGTCATGGCTTTTAGCGAACCAAGGTCTCCATTTTTCAAGTGGATCGTCTCTTCGGCTCAAAACCTGAGCGCCGAGAACCGGCAAATACTTCTCGCCAATCTTTTCACGCGAACGTGGTCAATCGTGTTCGCGTCGATCTGCGAAATCAGCGTCTGCGCCACGGCCTACTATCTGTATCCAAACCTGCTATATGCGAGTTGGACAGGCGCCGTTGTTGCGCTGCTCATGGTGCGTCTCTGGCTTATCTGGCTGTGTCGCCGCTGTAGGGCGCGGGATTTGCCCACGCCTACCTCCGCGTTTGTGTTCGCAAGTATTCTGTGGAGCGCGTTGTTTGGCTTCGGTAGTTTGCTGTGCAATATCAGCGGCGACGCGACGCTCTTTCTGCTTGGCAATGTTTGCGCCGTCGGCGTTGTCGGCGGGCTGGCCGGACGCAATGCGGCCACGCCGCGGCTGGTCATGCTGCAGATCCTTTTTATTCTCGGTTTACTGGGAGTCGGCGCCGCGCTGTCGCCCGGCTCGGGAAAACTCGTGCTGCTGTTTCAGGCGCCGTTCTGTGCCGCCGGTTTTCTGACCGTTGCGCTGCGCAGTAATCGCGATACGGTCGCGCTGCTGCTCGCGCGCGAAAACAGTCAGCGGCTTGCGCATCACGATAGCCTGACGGGCTTGCCGAATCGGGCGCGCATTAACGAACTGCTGCTGGAGCGCACGGCGGTGGGCTCGTCGCATCGCGAGCCATTGTTTGCCGTGCTGTTGATCGACCTGGACGGCTTCAAGGCAATCAACGACAGCCTGGGTCATGCCGCCGGCGACCAGATTCTCCAGGAGGCCGCGGTCCGCTTGCGCGAAGTGCTGCCTGCCGCCGACATCGTCGGACGCCTTGCGGGCGATGAATTCGTGGTCATTTCAGAAGCACCCGACCCGTCCCGCGATGTCCGCGTGCTCGCGGACAGAATCGTCAAAACCTTGGCCCGGCCCTTCGCGTTGAGTGAGGCGCTCGTGCATATTGGCGCGAGTGTGGGCGTCGCGCTGTGTCCCGAGCACGCGACGACCGGGCCGCAATTGCTGATCTGCGCCGACCGCGCGTTGTATGCGGTTAAGCGCAGCGGCAAGAGCGCGTACGTCATTTTCGACGCGGAGCAGCATGTATCCGACGAAAACCTGAGCCTGCTGCGCAGCGACCTTGAAGGGGCGCTGCGTTCGTTCAGCGGACTGCGCATGGAGTATCAGCCGATTGTCGATGTGGCCAGCGGCTTTGTGACGGGCCGCGAGGCGCTGATTCGCTGGAAGCATCCGACACGCGGCGAGCTGTCGCCCTCGGCTTTCATTCCGACTGCCGAGCGCACCGGCCTGATCCTCGCGCTCGGCGAATGGGCGCTATTGCAGTCGTGCAAGGAAGCGGTCATGTGGCGCGACAAGGTTCCGGTTGCAGTCAATGTATCGCCGGTGCAATTGCGTGAAGAGACGTTTGCGTCGATCGTTGCGGGCGTGCTTCGCAAGACGCGGCTTCCGCCCGAGCGTCTTAACATCGAGGTGACGGAGACGGTACTGCTGAACGACGACGTCGTGACCCGGCGCAATATTTCGCGGTTGCGTGCATTGGGTATCGGCCTCGCGCTCGACGATTTCGGCACGGGCTTCTCGACGATGTCGACGCTCGTGCGTTTCACATTCGACAAGCTGAAGATCGACAGTTCGTTCGTCAAGGAGTCGGTGCATCGGCGTGAGTCTGCTGCGGTCGTGCGAGGGATCGTCGCATTGGCACGCGAGATCGGTATGCCGACCACGGCGGAAGGGATCGAAACTGAAGAGCAACTTGACTTCGTGCGCCGTTCCGGCTGCACACATGCGCAGGGGTTTTTACTCGGCAGACCGGTGCAAGGCTGCGAGATCGCGCGCATCGACGAGAAGCTGCCGGCGCAATCGGTGAATCCGGCCTAGGCGGTTTCATGACTGCGGCGCAATACGGCGCCTTTATCCGACAGTGAGGAACACGTGGACTCGACACTCAAATTCCAGCTACGGCTCACCGTCTCGCCAGAACTTGCCAGTGCATTGCGCGCCGATTCTTCCGGCGCGGCGCATGTCCCGCTTCAACGGATTTTGCATCGGCATAACGCAACCGTAATTTGTCAGTACGACGCATTCGCGGACTACGTGAGCGAGGCGGAGCGGCTCGGCATCGAAAAATATCCGCTCTATCAGTGGACGCGCGAGACGATCGAAAACCCGGAGAAGAAAGCGAAGTACCTGCGCTCGTTCACCGTCTACGTGAATGGCGAACAGATCTACGACAAGCAGACCGCCGATGCAATGGAGACCGAACTATTAGCGCTATGCGGTGAGAGCGGCGCATCCGGCGGTATTGAAAGCGGTATTGAGCGCATTTCGAAGTTCGATACGAATCCAGCCAATAGCCCTCAGCCTCCGAGTCGTTAACGTTTGGCCGGTTTCATTCAACTGTCACTGTTTCGCGACTAGGATCACTGGTCAAGCCGCCAGTCCTTCCTACCCACAAAACATAGACATGTCGAACACAAAAAACGCTAAGGCTTCGCCAGCCGATCAGGGCGCTTCCATCGTTTCGCGTCGCGGGTTCCTGAAGTTCGCCGGCGCATCGAGTCTCGCTAGTGCAGCCAACGCGCTGTCAACGGCGCGCGCCGCAGGCACAACGCCGGACGGCACACCGGAGCAGGTACACCTGACCTGGGGCAACGATCCATCCAATGAAGTCACGGTGTCGTGGGCGTCGCTCGCGGCTGCCGTGAAGCCGCATTTGCGTATTGGCCGCGTTGGAGAAGGCAAACGGATCGTGCATGGCGTGCAGACCACGTACACCGACGGCCTCAACGGCGAAGTGGTATTCAACTATCACGCGCGTCTGCGCGATCTCAAGCCGGACACGAGTTACGAATACGAGGTCACGGCCGATAACGACAGCAATGCGGCGCAGCCCTTCAGCGGCAGCTTCCGCACGGCACCGCGAGGCCGCGCACCGTTTCGCTGGACGAGTTATGGCGACCTCGCCACGCCGAATACGGGCTGGGTGCTCTCGTCGCCGCAAAGCCGGTTCGCCGTGCAGGCGGTCGAGCGCTTTCATCCGCTCTTTCACCTGCTCAACGGCGACCTTTGTTATGCAAATCTGAACCCGACACAGCAGCCCGAAGTGTGGCGCGACTTCGGCAACAACTGTCAAACTTCAGCCGCGAATCGTCCGTGGATGCCATGCCCCGGTAATCACGAGATCGAGTTTCACAACGGCGAGCAAGGGTTCGCGTCGTACCTCGCGCGCTACGCGTTGCCTGACAATCACACGCGCTTTCAGGGGCGCTGGTACAGCTTCCGCGTGAGCTCGGTGCTGTTCATTTCGCTCGATGCCGATGACGTCGTCTATCAGGACGCCGCTGCGTTCGTGGGCGGGCCGGCACCGCTCGTGCCGGCAGCGAGCACCGGCAATCCGCCGATCGAGCCTGGCACGTCCTTTTATGTGCGAGGCTACAGCGGCGGCGAGCAAACGCGCTGGCTGGAGAAGACGCTCCGCCACGCGGCCCAGGACGACGACGTCGACTGGATCGTCGTGCAGATGCATCAGGACGCGTTGAGTTCTTCGAAGACGGGCAACGGCTCCGACAAAGGCATCCGCGAAGCCTGGCTTCCGCTTTTCGACCGTTATGGCGTGGACCTCGTGCTATGCGGCCACGATCACGACTATGAGCGCAGCTATCCCGTGCGCGGCTGCAATCACAACAAGGGCACCGATATCGCCACGGGTCGTCCCGTCGATACATTGCAGCCGAAGCCGGTGATGTCCGCAATATCCGCTGGGGCGTCCACATTCGATACGAGCCACGGCACCATCCACCTGATTCTCGGCGGCGGCGGCACGAGCGCACCGCTCGACGTGTATGGCCTCGACGCGGGCACCGGCCTGCCGCAAGCGCGCATTTTCACGCGACCTAACCGTCCGGTTCCAGGCAGCACGGCGGGCACGTTCGTGCGAGCAAGCGCCGATGCGGTGGAAGACGCAATCTGGTCCGCGCAACGAGACACCGGCACCGGCTACGGCATCGCCGTGTTCGATCATGAGCCGGGCCATCCGGGCGGCGAGACGACCATCACGATGAACTACTATCACGCACCCGGCGCGGACCAGACGCCTACATCGAACTATGAACTGTTCGAAACCATCGAGCTGAAGAAGAAACGCAAGCGCTGACGCGCGAGCCGGGGAGAGGCAAGAAGCAAGGGGAAGAGACGGCGCGGCAGGTTTTGTTACACGTCTTACCGGTACGCGATGAGGCGGTTACAGAAGCCTTTCGAATCGCCGGTTATACTCGCGCCGTCTCATAAAAACCAAAGACCTCTTATGTCGAAGCGAATTCTAAAAATTGTGGCTGTTGCAGCGCTCACGAGCGCGGCGTCGTTGTCGGCTGTGGCCGGCGATATGAACAATGCGCTTGGCGGCGCGCTCGGCGGCGTAGCGGGTGCGGCACTGGGCGGCGCGGTCGGCGGCAGCACGGGCGCTGTGATCGGCGGCGCGGTGGGCGGCGGCGCGGGCGGCGCGGTGACGTCGAACCGCCGCGAGCGCACGGGCGCCATCGTAGGCGGCGCGCTGGGCGGCGGTGCGGGCACCGCGGCCGGCAACGCCATGGGCGGACGCGGCGGCGGCCTGATCGGCGCAGCGCTAGGCGGCGGCGCGGGCTCCGCGCTCGGCGGCAATATCTCGCGTTCGAACTCGTATGCCGACGACTACTCGCGCGATTACCGCTCGGGCAAGAAGCATCATAAGCATCGACATTACGACTAAGCGGTACGCCTGAGTGCTTCGGGACCGCACCGGCAATACATGTGCGGCCCGGACACTCACGCCTTCGAAGAGCCTGACGTAAACGCGAGCACCGCTTCCTTGAAGCTGGCGCTGCCATACACTTCTTCGATCAGGTCGTCATCGTCGAGTCGTTTCTCGACTACGATGCGGCGCAAGCTCTCCTTCACGGCTTTCTGCGTGACGGGCGAGAGCGCCATCAACCGTTGCGCGAGCGTATGCGCCGCTTCCTGCAACAGGCCAGGCGCGCAGACCTGATAGACGTATCCGCAGGCCAGCGCTTCGTCGGCCGTCAGATAGTCGGCGAGCAGCAGCATCTTTTTGACGCGCGGCGTGCCCAACGCCGCCTGGAGCCGCGCGATGTTGCGCGATGAAAGCGTATTGGACAGCGTCTTGGCAATCGGCGCACCAAAGCGCGATGCGTCGCTGCAAACACGGAAATCGCAGGCCGTGGCAAGCGCCAGACCCCCACCCACGGCCCAGCCGTCTATCACCGCGATGGTCGGCTTCGCAATTCGCTCGACCGTGCCGATCACGCGCTCGACGAACGCTTCGTATGCAACGCCGTCGCGACCATCGCGGAAGCCCGTGAAATAGCCGATGTCCGTGCCGGAGATGAAAGACTTGCCGCCGGCGCCGCGCAACAGAATGCAGCGCACGCTGATATCCGCTTCACACTGCGCGACGAGTGCGAGTAGCGCCTCGTACATGTCGAGCGTCATCGCGTTGTGCCGCTCGGGTCTGTCGATCAGGATCTCCGCCGCACCCGAAGGGTCGACGCTCAGGCTGACCAGTTCGCTCATGATGCGGCTCCGTTGATCTCCGCGAAGATCTCGTCGTTATGTTCACCGAGCAGCGGCGGATGGCGGCGCACGGTCGGCGGCGTGCCGAGCAGCTTGACGGGAAAGCCGATGTTCTTGACCTTGCCCTCGTTCGGATGATCGATTTCCATGCACATGTGGCGATGCCGGGCGTGGTCGCTTTCAAACGCTTCGGGATACGAAAGAATGGGACCGGCTGGTATGCCCGCAGCGAGCAATATGTCGACCCAGTCGTTGCTGTCGCGTTTGCCGAATTCCTGCTCCAGCACTTCGATCATCGCCTCGCGATTTTTCAGACGCAGCGACACGTTGGCGTAATCGGTATGATCGATCAGATCGGGCCGCTCCAGCACGCGGCACAGCTTGGTCCACAGTTTCTGGTTCGTCGCGCCCATGACGAAGTAACCGTCCCGGGCCTTCACCGCCTGATAAGGCGCACTCATCTTGTTGCTCGTGCCGAGCGGCGTCGGCGGCACGCCCGTGCCCCAGTAGTCGGACATGTCCCAGATCGAGAAGGCCATGATGGAGTCGAACAGCGACGCGTCGATATGCTGGCCTTCCCCGCTTTTCTGCGCACCGATATAAGCCGACAGGAGACCGTACACTGCAAACATCGCGCAGCCAATATCGGCCACCGGTACGCCCGCCTTGACAGGCTTGCCGCCTTTGTAGCCCGTCACACTCATCACACCGGACATGGCTTGCGCCATCAGATCGAAGCCGGGCCGCGACGCCCAGGGCCCGCTTTGCCCGAAGCCTGAGATGCTCGCGTAGACGATCTTCGGGTTGATCGCCTTGATCGACTCGTAGTCGATTCGCAAACGCTGGACGACGCCGGGGCGGTAGTTTTCCACGATCACATCGGCCGTTTTGGCAAGCTTATAAAACAGCTCGCGCCCCTCGTCGCTCTTCAGGTCGAGCGTGACGGAGCGTTTGTTGCGGTTGAGATTAAGGAAGCCCATGCTGTCGGGGCCCTTCATCTTGAAGCCCATTGAACCGCGGGTCTGGTCGCCTTCTGGCGGTTCGACCTTGATGACATCCGCGCCGAGGTCGGCGAGCATCATGCAGGCGAACGGGCCCGCCATGACCTGACTCACGTCTAGCACTCGAATGCCTTGCAGTGGGAGATGCGCAGATTGCGTCATGTCGAGCTTCCTCCTCGGATAAGTGGTGTGTTGTAGCTCCACTGTCGCCGAGTGCGCAGGCTGCCGCAAGAATCGCCGCGTCATGGCTGGTTTCGCGGTTCGCGAAACCGCCCCGGTGGTTCCGCTAGGCGCCGCCCTCCAGCAATTGAGCCACGACGTTGCGCAGCGTTTGGTCCTGAGCGTGTCCTTCGACGCAGGACAACACGTAGCTACGCCGGGACCAGTCTGCGTCGAGCTCGACCGAAGCGAGCGAATCCTCGGGATGGAAGCTCTGCAGAACATCGGGCGGCATCAAGCCGACGCCGAGACCGTGGCGCACCATGGCGAGCATCGTGTCGAAGCCGTTTACCGTGAAGTTGTTCGGGAACAGCCGCCCGCGGCTGCGATACGCGCGCTCGACCGCGGACAGCACCGCCGAGCCTTTGCCCAGACTCACAATGGGAAGGTCGAGAATGTCGTCGACGCCCACGGGCACCCGCTCGAATGTGAAATGTGCGCGGCTATAGACCAGCACGAGCCGATCCTCCCTATACGCGAACTTGTCCAGATCCAGAAAGCCGCTTTTCTTCTCGTAGATGCCCACGTCGATCACTTTGTCGCGCAGCAGTTGCTGCACGATTTTGCTGTTTTCCTCGACGATTTTCAGCGCGATCCGAGGGTACTTGCGCTGGATCGCGGCGATTTCACGAGCGAGGAACTGAATGACGACCGCTTTCGGCGCGCCAATGATGATGCGTCCGTCGAGCCCATGATTGAGCGCCTGTGCGTCGCCTTCCATGCGGTCGATCAGGTTGTCGATCTGCCGGACATACGCCAGTAACTTCGCGCCTGACTCGGTGATCTCCACGCCGTGCGGCACGCGCCTGAAGAGCTTCGCGCCAAGTTGATCCTCCAGGTCCGACACGCGCCGCGACGCTGCCGCAACTGCCAGGCTCAGCTTGTCGGCAGCGCGCGAGATGCTGCCTTCTTCCGCAATGGTCAGCATCAGCCGGACGGTTGTCGTGTCGAATTTCACTTTGTCTCCAGTTGTATCGAACGATGATGGGCACGCGCGCCGCCCGATAGTTTAGTGTGCCGCGGCAGGCGGCATTCGGAACCGGTGCGCCGGATGAACGCCACGCACCGATCGCCGCATCGACCATGGCGTTCTGACGGTAACGATAACGAAAACGCTATCGCCACATACCGTTTCGACATTGGAGCTCTCGCGTTTGCGTCCGTACACTTGTCATTCAGTATGTGCATACAAGTACAGCGCCACGCTGCACCGAACGATGCATACCGACAACGACGAATGGTCTTTAACGGCCATCTTGACGGAGACACGTTTTGGACAAGCCCACCAGTTCGCTCACGGCCGCCGCCGTGCGTCCCGCCCGGTTCAACTTCCGTTGGCATGTGCTCATCTGGTTGCTGATCGGCGGGATTATCAACTACATGGACCGCGCGAGTCTTTCTATCGCCGCGCCGGGCATGATCCAGGAACTTGGCCTGACGCGCACGCAGATCGGCCTGCTAGGCAGCGTATTTGCGTGGACGTATGCGGTGATGCAATTGCCGGCGGGCTGGGTGATCGACCGCTTCGGCGCGAAACGCGCTTACGCGTTTGCGATGATCTGGTGGAGCGTCGCCACGTGGCTCACCGGCGTGGTCGGTTCGATCTCCGGACTCATCGTGATGCGCGCGTTGCTCGCGGTGGGCGAGGCGCCGTGCTGGCCGACGTCGGCGAAGATCACTGCCGCGTGGTTTCCGGCGAAAGAGCGCGGCTTTGCGACGGGCGTATGGGATTCGTCTTCAAAGTGGGGGCCGGCCATCGCGCCGGCCATGCTCGTCGCGCTGATGGTCGCGTTCGGCTGGCGCTCGCTCTTTCATGTGACGGGTGCTTTCGGTATTGCGTTTGCGCTGCTGTTCCTGATGTTGTATCGCAATCCGATGGACAGTAAGCGTCTCTCCAAAGACGAGCGCGAATACATCGAAGCAGGTGGCGGCGGTCACGAACGGTCGCTCGTCAATTCAAAGCTGCGGTGGCGGTCGCTGTTCGCGCGACGCAGCGTGTGGGGCATGATTCTCGGCTACTTCTGCACGATCTGGCTGTGGAATATCTTCCTCGTGTTCTTGCCGCTCTATCTGCTCGACCGGTTCCATATTTCGTTCGCGCAGCTTGGCGTCTATGCGGGCATTCCTTGGGCGGGCGGCGCCCTCGGCGAGATTGCGGTTGGCTACCTTGCGAAGAAGATGGTGGACCGTGGATTCGCGTCGCCGATCGCCGCGAAACGGTTATTGATTGCGTGCTGCGCGGTGGGCGCCGCCGTGTGTGCAATTGCGTTGCCGTTCACTCACGCGTTGAACGTTACCCTCGCTTTATTCACCGTCGGGCTCGCATTCATTGCGGCCGTGGTCGGTTCGGCGTGGGCGCTGGCGGCGGACATTGCGCCGTCTTCGATGATTGCCTCTGTCAGTTCGATCCAGAACTTCGGCGGATATTTTGGCGGTGCGTTCTCGCCGGTCGTCGCGGGGTTCATCGTGGACCGTACCGGTTCCTATGCGCTTGCCTTCATCTCGGGCGGCGCCATTGCCGGATGCGCGGCACTGTTCTACTGGTTCATGGCTCGCGAACCGATTCTGGAGGACGAGGCTGCGTGAACGAGATGGCGCGAGAAAGGGGCTGTCTTGCGGGGAATGACGGGCCGAACGTCGGGAGAGTGAGCAGCCACCAGGTAGCGTCTTCGGCATCCAGCGAGAAAACCGCCGGATGCCGTTTCACATGAAGATGCGCGCCCGAACATCGAGATTGCTGGCTCAGCCCAAGTGGCCATCCGCTCGAGCAGTCGGCGGTTATTGCGTGCCCGGCTGCCTCTGAGCGCCTGAAGCGGGCGTCACCCGAGCCGACTCCTTGACCAGCTGATCGGTCATTGCCGCCGCGACAGGATTCGAGTTGCGCCGATTGATCGGCTCCCGATCCGTCACGGACGACGGCGGCGGCGTCGGAGACGCGGGCGGCGGTGGCAACGACGGATCGAGCTTCGCGGATTCGCGGACGAGCAACTCCGTCATCAAGGCGCCGACATCGCTGGAACCATGGCGACGCAGATCTTCATGGCTCCGCGCGTCGTCCGCATGCTGCGTGGCCTTCGATTTGGCGCTATAGCGCTGAGGCTGCGGTTGCTGTTGAGGCTGCGATTGAGGTTGAGGTTGCACCTGCGTCTGCTGCGCCTGCTGCGTCTGCTGCGCCTGCTGCGTCTGCTGCGCCTGCGATTGTGCGGGCTGGGCGACTTGTGCTTGAGGTTGCATCTCCGCCGCTGGGATATTCGCCACTGTGGCAGCAGGTGCCGCCGTGGCTGCAGGCGTCGTCGGCATAGGCGCGGCCGGTGCGGGCGCCCGCACATCGCCGCCACTCACAATCGTGCCGCTATTGGATTTAGCGCTCGCGTTCGCATTAGCGTCCGGCGAACCAGGACGCGCGATACTGCCTGCGATCACATGGCTTTCGCCGTAGGAGCGCGAGTCGGTCGTGTCGGGTGCGGTCAAGGCCGCCTCGGCTGGAGGCGCCGACTTCCTGTCCTCACGCGGATAAAATAAATAGCCGCAGACCACCAGGTCCGCTAGCACCAGACCGATAATCAACGTCTTGCCGGTATTCGTCATATCTAAACTGAAGCTTCATTCAAGGCAGTGTAAGGTCCATGATAAACGACGACTCGTTGCCTCACCGTGACGCACTCGGTTGCAAATCATGCAGGAGCGGCCAGGCGTCGACGCATTACGTGGATCGTACGAAGAGTTTCTAGAGAAGTCGGCTATTTGTCACCCGCCGTTATTCAACGTTTCGGGCCATCTTTTTTAGACGTGTGGCGCTATTTGTAGAGGCGACTACCGGCGCTTTGCTGGTTTTCCGGAGAACCCGCAACACATCGGGGCATTAGAGGCGCGCTCGGCATTCTCTGTTACGCTGCTCGACTCATCGCCAACACGTAGAAGGAGCGTCAAATGAGCAAGGGGTATTGGGTAACCACGTATCGCAAGATCAAAGACCCGTCGAAGCTGGCGGCCTACGGTCAGTTGGCGGGCCCGGCCGTCGCCGCTGCCGGCGGCAAGTTCCTCGTGCGCGGTGTCGCGGACGAAGTTCACGAGCAGGGCCTGAAGGAGCGGACGGTGGTGATCGAGTTCCCGTCGTATGAAGACGCAGTCGCCGCGTACGACCGCGACGACTACAAGAAGGCGCTCGCGGCTTTGGGCGATGCGGTAGAGCGCGACCTGCGGATCGTCCGCGGCTCCGAGTAATTCGCTGAGAGTGCGCTAAATAGTGCTGTTTATGGCGGCCGACACCTCGACCGCCGTGACTGCACCTGGGGCAGTGCACAACAGCGCGGTCCGCAAAGACCTATTTCACCGCGCCCAACGCCAGCCCTTTCACCAGATACCGCTGCAACCACGCGAACACGATCGACACAGGCAACGTCGCGCAAAGCGTAGCGGCCATCACGAGATGCCATTCCACCACGTACTTGCCGGCGACCATATCGGTCACCTGCACGGTGAGCGTCTTGTTCTCCGGCGAGCGGATCAGCGTGTACACCACGGCGAACTCGTTCCAGGCGTTGATAAACGTGAAGATCGCCGTGACGACGATGGCGGGCACGGCAAGCGGTAGAAACACCTTGGAAACGGCCTTCGTGCGACCGCATCCTTCGAGCCACGCTGATTCTTCGAGATCGCGCGGCACCGTTTGGAAATACGACGACAGCATCCACACAGCGAATGCAATATTGAACGCGGCATAAGAAACGATCACGCCGATTTTCGAATCGACGAGGTTGCCGTCGCCATAAGGAATCATGGCCGCGAGCCTGAACAGGCCGACCACCAGCAGAATAGGCGACAGCATTTGCGTGACGAGCAGGAACTGGCGATACGTTCCGCGTCCGCGAAACGGGAACCGCGCCAATGCGTAAGCCGCCGGCAAGCTCGCTGCGAGCGCGAGCAGCGTCGAAAGCAGGCTGATTACCGTGCTATTGCGCAACGCCACGCCAAAATTCGCGGCTTGCCACATATCGACGAAATTGCTCCATTGCCAATGCACTGGCAGCCAGCGCGCCGGATACACGAAGATCTCCGAAGCAGGCTTCAATGCGGTGAAGAGCATGACGGCGAACGGGAACAGCACGACCACCACGAGCGGCGACAATGCGAGCCAGCACCACAACGAGCGTTTCGCTTTTGCGCTGAGCGTCATGACGGTTCTCCTTCTTTCGCGGGCTGCAAGCGCAGATACGCCATCGAGAAAACGAACAGCATGACCAGCATGATGAGCGAAACGGCCGCGGCCTCGCCTGGACGTCCGAGCCTGAAGCCCAGTTCATACAGATACGTGACGAGAATATGCGTGCTGTTGTCGGGCCCGCCTTGCGTCATGACCCAGATGATCGGAAACGAGTTGAACACATAAATGACGTTCAACAAGATGGTCATATTGATGAAGGGCCGCAGCAGCGGCAGCGTCAGCTTGCGAAACTGCTGCCATGCGCTGGCGCCGTCGATGCGCGCCGCTTCGTAGATGTCGCCTGGCACCGATGACAATCCGCCGAGCAGAATCGTCACAGTAAATGGAATCGATACGAGAATGCCGACCGCGATTTCTACCGGAAAAGCGAACTCGGGCGTCGCGAGCCAGTGAATCGGTCCGCCGATCAGCCCTAGGCGCTGAAGTGTGACGTTGACCATGCCGTAGTCGTCGTTGAAGGCCCAGCGCCACACAACGGCGGTCATCGTCAACGAGACAGACCACGGCAGCATGACAATCGTTCGCGCGACGCCGCGTCCATAGAAATCCTGATTCAGCACGAGCGCAACGGGCACGGAAATCAGCACCGTGCCGCCCACTACAAACACGGTCCAGACTATCGTGCGCCTCGCTGCCGCGAGAAACGCGGGATCGCCGAAGATCGTGTAAAAGTTCTGCAGGCCCGTGAAATCGCGAATGGCGCCGAAGCGCGACACCTCATGCAGCGATTGCCAGACAATGTTGAAAATCGGATAGCTGATGATAAAAAGCGCCAGCACGAGGCTCGGCGCAATCAGCAACCAGGGCGCTTGCAGGCGTGAAGAAGCGGAACGGCTCATACGTGCTCGATCGTGAGACGCGCCTGCACAACGGAGCGGGCGCGACGGAATGGGCCGGATAGTCGATGACAGTCGATTACGGCCAGCATGATGGCCGGAATGCGCGCCGCGCGTTTCTATCCGGCTGCTATTGCAGCCGCGCGGCGCGCGTCCCGTGTGCAGCGAATTACCGCAATCTCACCGCGTAGCGCCGCTCAATGACCGAGCGACTTGTTAGCTTGCGTGGCCGCCGCATTCAACGCGTCAGCGGGCTTGGCTTTACCCAGATAGATCGACTGCATTGCGTCGGTCACGGCCTTCGCGGTGTCTTCCCAACCTGTCACGGTCGGCGCAAAGCGGGCCGTGGGCAGCAGTGCGACGAATGCTTTGGTATCCGGATCGTTGAACGCCGGGTCCGACGATTCAGCCTTGGTGGTCGGCAGGAAGCCCTCGGTCGTCGTGAACTCGACACGCGGTTCCTTCGTGAACAGATAGTCGAGGAACTTCCATGCCGACTTCTTCACCTTCGAGTTTTTGAACATCACGATCGAGTCCGTGACCGCGTAGGTGGCGTGAGTGGTGCCCATCGGAATCGGATCGATACCGTACTTCAGGTTCGGCGCTTCCTTCTTGATCTGTTTGGCGAGGAACGGTGCGGAGATCATCATCGCAACGCGGCCCTGCTTGAAGAGGTTCTGCACGTCTTCACGGCTATAGCCGGTGACGCCAGGCTGCGTCAGGCCCTGATCGATCATCGACTTGTAGAGCGTCGCCGCCTTGATACCCGCAGGCGAGTTGAACGCCGCCTTGTTGTCCTTGCCGATTACTTCGCCGCCGTTCGTCCACAGTGCATAGTAAAAGTAGACGTCCGTTTCGATTTCTTTGCCTTGCAGGCCGAAGCCGGCAATACCTTGCGCCTTCAGCTTCTTCGACGCTTCGATTACGTCGTTCCATGTTTTAGGGCCGTCGGGATAGCCGACTTTCGCAAGCAGGTCCTTGTTGTAGTAGAGCGCTCGTGCGGAAGCCGCAATCGGCAGGCCATAGACCTTGCCGTTGATCTCGCCCGGCGCGAGGAACGGACCAATAAAGCGGCCTTTGAAGCTTGCATCCATGTAGCCGTCGAGCGGCTCCGCCACGTCGTCCTTCACGAAGTCGAGCAGCCAGCGCGTGCCCACGATCGCGAGATCGGCGTTCGCGTTGCCGGAAATGTCCGTCTGGAGTTTCTGTTGCAGCGTGTCCCAGTTCACGTCTTCGATCTTGATGGTCGTGCCAGGATTGGCTTTCTCGAAGTTGCGAGCCATCTTTTCGAAGTACGGCGCGGTTGCATCGCTGTAGTGCGCGACGGTCACGCGAACCGTGTCGGCGTGAGCCGCCACGGCAATACCTGCAAACGCGAGCGCCACGGCAACTTTGCCGAGCGCGAGGGAAGCACGGGCATGCAACGACATTTCTCTCTCCTGTGTCGACCTTAGTGAGTGCATTAGCGCTTCCCAAGGTCCCATCAACGATTGGTGGGATGGTCCGCTGCCGTCGCCGGCCGCTGTGGTTGAATTGTTTGAAAAAATCCTACACGGCTAAAAATGCATTGTCACGTAGGGTCTGCGATATTTCGTTCGGGATGGTTTTGTGCATAAGATGCCTGTAGGCAAGGCATATTCTGCGCGTGGCATGCGGTGCAGAAACCCAATATTCGGGATGACGAAGTGCGACGCGGCTTCTCTGCTGTAATAAATTTACAGACGATTTAGATAGACGCGGCAAGCGTGAAAAGCGAGGCGGACATGAATCGTGTGGTGTTGGTGACGGGCGCTTGCGGCGGCATCGGCAGCGTGTTGTGCAAGCGTTTCGTGGAGCAGGGCGACACGGTCCTCGCGCTCGACATCGATGCGGCGGCGCTGGAGCGCTTGACGAAGCAACTCGGCGAAACGCAGGTCAGCCCGATAGCGGTCGATCTCGGCGACGCGGCCGCGGTGCAGCAAGCCGTTGCATCCGCCGTGGAAAAACGCGGACCGGTGGATGTGCTCGTCGCCAACGCGGGCGCAGCCGAAGGTCTGACGCTGGCCACGACCGATGCCGCGAGCTGGCAGCGCGACATTCACCTGAACCTGAACGGCACTTATCACACTGTCGAGGCCGTGCGTTCGTCGATGATCGAGCGCAACAGCGGAGCGCTAGTGCTGATCGGTTCCGTGAACGGTTTGGCGGCGCTCGGACATCCCGCGTATAGCGCGGCAAAAGCCGGGCTCATCAGTTACACAAAGGCCCTTGCTGTGGAATTGGGCCGTTACGGCATTCGCGCGAACATCGTCTGTCCCGGCACCGTCAAGACGCAGGCATGGCAGGCGCGCGTCGACAAGAATCCGCAGGTCTTCGAAGATCTGAAGAAGTGGTACCCGTTGCGCGATTTCGCAACGCCCGACGATATCGCCGACGCCGTGCTCTTTCTCGCTTCGCCAATGGCGCGTGTGATCACCGGTGTAGCGTTGCCTGTAGACGGCGGATTGATGGCCGGCAACCGTCTGATGGCCCAAGAGTTGACGCTCGAATCGCTTTGATAGAAACCGCAAGACGATGAGGAAAGCATGGCAGCAGTGCAACTGAGCGGCATCTTCAAACGCTATGGCGACACCCAGGTCGTGCACGGCATCGACCTTCATATCGACGACGGCGAGTTCGTCGTGCTCGTGGGCCCGTCGGGTTGCGGCAAAAGCACGTTGATGCGGATGGTCGCGGGCCTCGAGGAGATCAGCGGCGGCGATCTCATGATCGGCGGCACGCGCGCGAATAATCTCGCGCCGCAGCAGCGCAATATCTCGATGGTGTTCCAGAGCTACGCGCTGTATCCGCATTTGTCGGTGTACGAAAACATCGCTTTTGGCCCGCGAATCCGCAAGGAGTCCCCAGCCAATTTCAAGCCGCGCATAGAGGCTGCCGCGAAGATGCTCAATCTGGGCGGCTATCTCGATCGTCTGCCGCGTGCGTTGTCGGGCGGTCAGCGCCAGCGCGTCGCGATGGGCCGCGCGGTGGTGCGCGAGCCGTCCCTGTTTCTGTTCGACGAACCGTTGTCCAATCTCGACGCGAAGCTGCGCGTGCAAATGCGCACGGAGATCAAGGCATTGCATCAGCGCCTGAAAAACACGGTGATTTACGTGACGCACGATCAGATCGAGGCCATGACGATGGCCGATCGCATCGTCGTGATGAACGCTGGGCGGATCGAACAGATCGGGCGTCCGTTGGAGCTTTACGATCACCCCGCGAATCTTTTTGTCGCAAGCTTTCTCGGCTCGCCGTCGATGAATTTCGCCGAAGGCGTTCTCGTGAACCGCACGCAAGGTTCGGGACTCGCATTGAAACTCGCGGACGGCGGCGAGATCGTGCTCGAAGGCGCGCCTGCTTCGGCGGCGGTCGGCGCAAAGATCACGCTGGGCGTGCGGCCCGAACACATCGAGACAATTACGCAGACACCCGACGTGACAATGCAAGTCGAAGTCGTGGAGCCGACTGGCGCCGAAACGCATCTGTACGGGAAGATAGGCGGCGGCACGTGGTGTGTGACGACACGTCAACGTTCGAAGGTCGAGCCTGGTGAGCGCGTCACGCTGCGCTTGCCGGCCGCACATATTCACCTGTTCGATACGGAGAGTGGGCGCAGACTGGTCTGAGTCGCGTGTTGCCGATCGAAGCTGCGACCCACGCGGATTCATTTAACCCTTAAGGAACACCGGGTGTCCGCACCGAACTTGATTCCCCACATCCGCAGCGCACTCGCCAATTTGCGGCCAGCCGAACGCAAGGTCGCGGACATGGTGCTGAGCGACGTCGACTTCGCGATGCGTGCGAGCATCACGGAACTTGCGCAGCGAGCGGACGTATCGGAGCCCTCTGTCACGCGATTCTGCCGCGCGATTGGCGCGCACGGCCTGCGCGACTTCAAGATGCAGCTGGCGCAGAGCGTGGCGAGCGGCTTACCGTATGCGTCGGCGGCAATCGCGCGCGACGACGACGTGCAGACCTTGATGGACAAAGTGGGCGAAGCCGCCGTCGATGGCATCACGCACGCGCGCGGCGCGCTGGATCCTGCGGTGGTCGAAAGCGCGATTGCCGCGCTATCGAGCGCACGGCGCGTGTTCTTCTTTGGCGTTGGCTCGGGTTCGGGGCTGGTCGCGCAAGACGCGGCGTTGCGCTTCCTGCGCCTCGACATCGCCGCCACAGCTTTTACCGACGGTCACTTGCAGCGCCTGTATGCGGGCATGATGGAACCGGGCGACGTCGCCTTTGCCATTTCGCATTCCGGACGCAGCACGGAAGTGAACGAAAGCATCCAGATCGCGAAGGAGCGCGGCGCGACCACAATCGCGCTCACCAACGTCGGCTCGCGCCTCGCGTGGCTCGCGGATATACCGTTGCTGTTGCGCGTGCCGAGCCCGATCGATCCGAATACGCCCGGCGTCTCGCGGCTCGTGCATCTTTGCATCATGGACGCGCTGGCAATCGGCGTCGCGCTCAAGGCTGGGCCCAAGACGCTGGAGAAGATGCGGCATGCGAAGGCGAGGCTGTCGTCGCATGAGCCGCAGACGGGCGATTAGGCGCTCACCCCGCTCCCATCCACCCAAATCTCCGCGACAACCTCAACGTCGCCGCGCACAGCGTCTGCGCGGGTTCGCCCGTCGCGTCGCTGTCGAAACTGCCGCTGGGTCCCATCAACGCGAGCACGAGGCAGATGCTGCCGGTGTGGTCGAACACAGGCGCGGCCAATGTGTCGATGCCGGGCACCGGCCGGCTCAGCGCACTGTCCATGCCGCCCGCGCGAACTTGCGCGAGACGCTCCCGGTACGCTTCCTTCAGCTTTGCTCCGTGCTTGTCCGCTAGCGCATCGGCAGGGTTCGAGCCCGCCAGCCGCAAATGATCCTGCGTGAGCAGACCGGCACGCACGTCGTCCGCTACATAAGCGGCGAATACGCGGCCGATCGCCGTATTCACCAGCGACATGACGGTGCCCACCCGCAGGCTCACATGCAACGGCCGCGCCGATTCTTCCAGCCGCACGACTGTCGGTCCAAGCGGACCGAGCACCGCCATCGCGACGCTCATGGCCGTCGATGCCGCGAGTTCGACGACTTCAGGCTCCGCCTCGCGCGTGGGCGAGAGTCGCTGCAGGCCGATCAAACCGAGTTCCAGCGCCAGCGGCCCGGCGGCGAAACAGCCGGACGCGTCGCGGCTCAGCAAGCCGATTTTCAGCAGACTCACCAGATGCGGGAACGCTTTCGCCGGCGGCATCCCGGCCGCAGCGGCCAGATCGCGCAGCGTCAACGGCCGCGCGGCGGCGACGAGCGCCGCCAGCAGTTCGCCGGTGCTATCGAGCGACTGGATGCCGCGCTGCGGCTTCGCATCGGCGGAAGCGGGCGGTAGGGAAGAGGTGTCGGTAGGCGCGGTCACGGTGCGGTCGATGCAAGCAGGGAAGATCCGGCGGCAAGCTCACCGCCGATGTCGCGAGCCGTTGCGAGCAACGCGCGAGCGATGGGGCCATCGACGGTCGCGTCGATTGCGCCGGTCGAGCCGATCACCGTCAACGCTAGGGCCAAACGACCGTCCGGATCGAACACTGGCGCGCTCAGGCTGCTGATGCCCGGACTCGGCGCGTCGACGCTGCACTCCAGGCCGCGCGCGCGGATCTTGTCCACCGCCGCCTGAAAAACGGCGTCTTCGCCCGGTTTGGTGGACATGCCCGGCGCAGCGCCGGACTGATTCGCCCACATCGTGTCGAGCGTCTCGCGCGGCAGATAGGCGCAAAACACGCGTCCCGTGGACGTGGCCGGCAGCGACATGACCGTGCCCACATGCAGATTCACATGCAATGGAAACCCCGCATGTTCGTAGCGGACAATGGTCGGCCCCTGCGGCCCCGCAATGCAGATCGCGACGCTAAATCCGATTGCTTCGGCCAGCGCGGCCACGCGCGGTACGGCGGCGCGAAACGCCGGTTGATTCTCCAGATGCAAGAGGCCCAGGCGCAACGACAACGGACCGGGCTCGTAGCGGCCTGAGAGTTCATCCCGCTTGATGAGGCCAAGGCGGCTCAAGCTGACCAGATAAGCGTGCGCCTGCCCCGGCGCGAGTTCGGCGGCGGTGGACAGGTCCGACAGTGCCAACGGCGCGCGCGCCCGCGCCAGCGCGAGCAGCACCCGGCCGCTGACTTCGACGCTCTGAATGCCGCGCTGCGTCTTGCCGCTGTCTGTCGTCTGGCTGCCGCCCGAGCCTTCGCCCGCGGATGGTTTCGCTGCTTTGCCCACGCCCGTGTTCGTCCGAAAAAGCGTCCATGTTAACCGAAGCCCGCGCTGCAAACCCCGCTGTTCACACCGTCATGTTAGTCGTTCCGATATTTGCGTATAGCGATAGATTTCGCTATTGACAAATAGACTGACGCGGCCATAAGATGCATTCACCCCGATACACCGGCGCAGTCATAGAGTCAAAAACGGGGCGAGACAACCTCCAATACCGTCAGCTCGCGCCAAGGCGCGCCGCCGGCCGTCTCGCCTCACGTCCAACTTTTGAGGGAGACAAGCATGGCAAAGGCATTCGCATCTCAGGCCGATCTGGAAGTCAAGAAAGTCACGTGGACGCAGTTGTCCGAGAACGCCTACGCGTACACGGCGGAAGGCGATCCGAATTCCGGCGTGATCATTGGCGACGACGGCGTGCTGATCGTCGACACCACCGCCACGCCGGCCATGGCGCAAGACCTCATTGCGAAGATTCGCAGCGTGACCGACAAACCCATCAAATACGTCGTGCTTTCGCACTATCACGCGGTGCGCGTGCTCGGCGCGTCGGCGTATTTCAAGGAAGGCGCGCAGGAAGTGATTGCGAGTCGCGGCACGTACGAGATGATCGTCGAGCGTGGCGAGGCGGACATGAAGTCGGAGATCGAGCGCTTCCCGCGTCTCTTTGCCGGCGTCGAAACCGTGCCGGGCCTGACGTGGCCGACGCTCGTGTTCGAAAAGGAAATGACGCTGTTCCTCGGCAAGCTCGAAGTGCGCATCGCGCATCTCGGCGCGGGTCACACGAAGGGCGACACGGTGGTGTGGCTGCCGTCGCAGAAGGTGCTGTTTTCAGGCGATCTCGTCGAATACGACGCGGCATGCTATTGCGGCGACGCCCAGCTCGAACAGTGGCCCGCCACACTCGAAGCACTGCGTGCGCTCAATGCGGACAAGCTGGTGCCGGGCCGCGGCCCAGCGCTGACCACGCCGGAAGATGTCAACAAGGGCCTCGATTACACGAAGGATTTCGTCACCACGCTGTTGCAGCAAGGTCGCGAAGCCGTCGCGCAGAAGCTCGATCTGAAAGCCGCGATGGCGCACACGCGTAAAGCAATGGATCCGAAGTTCGGGCACGTGTTCATCTACGAACATTGCTTGCCGTTCGACGTCTCGCGTGCTTTCGATGAAGCGAGCGGCATCACACATCCGCGCGTCTGGACTGCGCAACGCGACAAGGAAATGTGGGACGCACTGCAAGCCTGACCTGCATACGAATAGAAGCGAATAAAAGCAGCGAAGCACAGCAGAGCAAAGCGGAGAAGGACGGAGACACAAGATGAGCATCGACTACCAGAGGCTGTCGTTCGAATACCGGCCGTGCCGCGAACAGAGCGCGCAAGACATGCACAGCGGCGCGGAGCAGCCGGCCTACCCGGTGATCGTGGTTGGCGCGGGCCCGGTGGGCCTCGCCACGGCGATCGACCTCGCGCAGCAGGGCGTGCCGGTCGTACTTGTAGACGACGACTGTTCGTTGTCCACGGGCTCGCGCGCAATCTGCTTCTCGAAGCGCTCGCTCGATATTTTCGATCGCCTCGGATGCGGTCAGCGAATGGTGGACAAGGGCATCAGCTGGAATGTCGGCAAAGTGTTCCTCAAAGACGAACTCGTCTATTCGTTCAATCTGCAGCCGGAAGCGGGCCACCATCGGCCCGCGTTCATCAACTTGCAGCAGTATTACGTCGAAGGCTTTCTGCTCGAACGCGCGCAGCAAATGCCGAACATCGAGATTCGCTGGAAAAGCAAAGTGGTCGGTGTGGAGCAAAGCGGAACGCCGGGAACGTGCGACGCAGCCGTAACGTTGACCGTCGACACGCCCGACGGTCAGTACGCTTTGCGCGGCCGCTATGTGGTCGCCGCCGATGGCTCGCGTAGTCCGATTCGCAATTTGATGGGACTCGACAGCAAAGGCGTCACGTTCAAAGACCGGTTCCTGATCGCCGACGTAAAAATGGAAGCGGACTTTCCGACCGAGCGCTGGTTCTGGTTCGATCCACCGTTTCATCCGAATCAGTCGGTGCTGCTGCACCGTCAGCCGGACAACGTGTGGCGAATCGATTTCCAGCTTGGATGGGACGCCGATCCGGTGCTGGAAAAAACGCCGGAGCGCGTCATTCCGCGTGTGCGCGCGTTGCTCGGACCGGATGCAAAGTTCGAACTGGAATGGGTCAGCGTCTATACGTTTTCGTGTTTGCGCATGGAGCGCTTCCGGCACGGCAACGTGCTGTTCGCGGGCGATTCCGCACATGGTGTGTCGCCGTTTGGCGCACGCGGTGCCAATAGCGGCGTGCAGGACGCGGAGAACCTCGCATGGAAACTGGCGATGGTGCTCGAAGGCAAGGCGTCGGATGCGTTGCTCGACACGTATGCAAGCGAACGCGAATTTGCCGCCGACGAAAACATCCGCAACTCGACACGTTCCACCGATTTCATCACCCCGAAGAGCCCGGTGAGCCGCGTATTCCGCGACGCTGTGCTGAAGCTCGCACGCCACCATCCGTTTGCGCGGCAGCTGGCGAACAGTGGCCGCCTGTCGGTGCCCGCGGTGCTGAGCGGCTCACCGCTGAATACGCCGGATAACGACAGCTTCGAGGGGGCGATGGTCCCGGGTGCTGCCTGTGTGGATGCGCCAGTGCAGGCGGCGCGCGAACCGGCGTGGCTGCTCGCTCATCTTGGTCAGCAATTCACCGGCGTGCTGTTCTGTGGCGAAGATGGCATCGACGCGCAAACCGAAGGCGCGTTGAATCGCCTTCTCACCGGCGCTATTCCTATGAAACTCGTTGTGGTCGCCCGTGGCGAAGCGGCGGCGCCCGCGATAGCGGACGCGAAGATTGTGCGCGACGTGGAAGGCGTGGCGAGCGCGCGCTACGACGCGCAACCCGGCACGTTCTATCTGATCCGGCCGGACCAGCATGTATGCGCTCGTTGGCGGCGACTCGACGCGAGCGCGGTGGAGAACGCGCTGAAACGCGCGTTGTGCGTGGAAGGTACGGCCTGAAACCACCGCAGGCGTAGCGATAAATAGAATCTGGAGACACGACATGGCACTGAACACGCAACCGAATCTCGCGCGTCCCGACGATTTCTACGAGGCGTTGATCGACATGCATCGCGACCTCGACGACGCGCGCAGTCAGTCCGCCAATGCGCAACTCATTCTGCTGCTTGCGAACCATATCGGCGATCACGCGACGCTGCTCGAAGCGATCCGTCTCGCACGCGAAGGCGTGGCTGATCCAGCGACACAAGGCGGCGAGATTCATCCACTGGCAGCGTGATCCACGCTGCATGTAGCGTGAACGCGCGCCCGGCTCCTAGGGTCGCGCGCACTTCATCGCGACAGTAGGGCGGTTCCGCGCATTCGCACGCCGCCACTTCAGCAGACAACAACGCGGTGCATCAAGACACCGGACCCGTGGGTCCGTAGGACCCTTCACGCCTCATGTTTGGAGATAACCGATGAGTCAATCCCTTGCCCGCGCGCTCGAGCCGAGTTCAAGCACTGCCGCGCACGACGATCTGCTATATCGCAAAGTATCGCTGCGTATCGTGCCGTTTCTGTTTCTCTGTTATGTCGTGTCGTTCCTGGATCGAATCAACATTGGCTTCGCGCAATTGCAGATGAAGCACGACCTTGGTTTCAGCGACGCCATGTACGGTCTCGGCGCAGCCGTGTTCTATATCGGCTATGTGCTGTTCGAAGTGCCCAGCAATCTCCTGCTTTCGCGATTCGGCGCACGCCGCACGTTCACGCGGATCATGCTGCTGTGGGGCGTGGCGTCGGTCGGCATGATGATGGTGTCGACACCCGCGCACTTCTATCTGCTGCGCTTCATGCTTGGCGTCTTCGAAGCGGGCTTTTTTCCGGGCATCGTACTGTATTTGACCTATTGGTATCCGGCGCGCCGACGCGCGGCCGTGCTGTCGGTTTTCTTCGCGGGCGTTGCGGTTGCGGGCGTGCTCGGCGGCCTGGTGTCGGGCTGGATCATGCGCGATATGGGCGGCGTGTTGGGTCTGTACGGCTGGCAGTGGATGTTCGCGATTGAAGGCGCGCCGGCCGTTGTGCTGGGGCTCGTCGCCGCGTTTTATCTCGTCGACGGCCCGCAGCACGCAAAATGGCTTACGGCGGGCGAGAAAGCGCAACTGATCGCCGAACGCGACGAGGACCGCACCGCATCGTCGCATTCATCGCACTCGTTCGTGCAGGCTTTGCGCAATCCGCGCGTCTACCTGTTTGCGTTCATCTATTTTTCGCTGACGTGTGCGTCGTTGACGCTCAGTTTCTGGATGCCGTTGATGATTCGCGACTTCGGCATTCGCGATGTTCTCGCAATCAGTCTTTACAGCGTCATTCCGAATGCAATCGGCGCGGTTGGTCTGGTGCTGATCGCGCGTCATTCCGACCGGCGCGCAGAGCGTCGCCGGCATTTCGCGGTATGCACGATTGGCGGGGGCATTGCGCTGTATTTTTTGACGCTGCACTTAAGCAGTTTTCCGGCGATGCTCGCGATTCTGTCGCTCGCTACGCTGCTGATCTTCTCTGCGCTCCCGATCTTCTGGACCGTGCCGTCGAGTTATCTATCAGGCGCTGCGGCGGCGGGCGGGATAGCGTTGATTAGCAGCATCGGTATTACGAGCGGCATTGTCAGCCCGTGGGCGATCGGGCAGATCAAGATGCATACCGGCAGCATGGATAGCGCGCTTTATATATTGACGGCATTGCTGTTCGCGAGCGGTGTCGCGCTGTTAATCGGCGTTCCGAAAGACGCAAAGAGCGCGTGAGATCCCGCCGTGCAGAAGGGGAATCATCATGTAGAGTCGCGGTAATTCCACACTGCGCGCAGTTCTGCCGATGTCTGACACCATCGAACCGCTTCCGCCTCCGCTTCAGCATCAAGGCCCGCCCGACGTTTCGTTGTGGCGGATCGATCTGCGTTTCGACATGTCGCTCGACGCCGCGGCGTTCGCGTGCCTCAGTCACGACGAGCGCGAACGAGCGCACAACTTCCGCCAGCGTGACGACGCGCTGCGCTTCGCCTCAACGCGCGCGGCGTTGCGCGAGTTGCTCGCGCAACGCATGGGCGTTGAAGCTCACGCTGTGCGCTTCGCGCTGGACGCAAACCGGCGGCCACGGCTCGCGGATTCGACAGCGCCCGATTTCAATGTGTCCCATGCGGGAGGCTTTGCTTTGATCGCGATGTCGAATGTTCGGCGCGTCGGTGTCGATATCGAACAGCACAGCGACAGATTCGACTGGCGTTCCATCATGACGCTGACGCTCGACCCAGACGAAGCGGCGTGGATCGAGCGCCTCGATCCTTCCGAACGGATGGCTGCGTTCTACGACGCATGGACGGCGAAGGAAGCGCTCGTCAAAACAACGGGCGTCGGCATCACGCGAGGCCTGCAGCATCTCGCCGTACTGCCGCGCGAAGGCAATCGCGTGATGTTGCGTAACGCCATCGCGCACGACATGCGTGAGATCTCCGCGCAATGGATAGAGGCGCCGCATGGCTATGCCGCGTGCGTTGCGTGGTCGCTGTCGACGTCGATGTCGACGCTTGCGCAGTAACACGCGGACTGTCAGCACGTGCGTTGCCGCGCATCACAGTGCAACTCAATGCAACTAACTGTCAGCCCCGCACCCCGCCTCCCGATATGATGACAAAGCGCGGCAAAGCCGAGCACCAGAACCGCTCAGCAGCAATGCTTCTCCATCCAGACTAGCCCATGCCGACACATCCGTCCGACGCTGCCGCACCTCCCATAGCCGACTACGCGGCGCAGCGCCTTCCTATGTTGATGCTGGCGGCCGCGTTGTCGTTGGGGAGCGCAATTGCGCTGGGCCTCGCGCGCTTTGCCTACGCGCTGCTATTACCGTCGATGAAACTGGACCTCGGCTGGACCTTCGCCGAAGCCGGGGCAATGAACACTGCGAATGCGCTCGGCTATCTGCTCGGAGCGCTGGCGTTTCCGCGACTCGCGCGTCGCTGGCAGGCAGACAAGCTGTTCGTGGCCGGCTGTATAGCCACTGCGTTTCTCATGGCGGCCAGCGGCCTGCTTGCCGACACCAATTCGCTGCTTGTGCTGCGCGTGATCACTGGCGCGAGCAGCGCTGCGGTTTTCATTAGCGGTGGCGTGCTCGCCGCGCGGCTCGCGTCGGCGAGTCCGCGCGATGCGGGCCTCGTTCTCGGCTTGTATTACGGGGGCACGGGATGGGGCATTGTCGCTTCGTCCGTACTGGTGCCGTTGACCATTCTCAACCGTGCGCATGGCTGGCAGTTCGCCTGGTTTGCGTTGGCTGCCGCATGCGCGGCATTCAGCGTGGCCGCCATCGGCGCCGCGCGCAAGATCGAGGGCGTGCACGCGGTGGCGGCAACGGCACCGGCGCACCTGGGCAATACAGACGACGCCCCGCGCTGGCCGCGTTTCGCTCGTGCGCTCGGCGGCTATGCGCTGTTCGGCGTCGGCTATATCGGCTACATGACGTTCATTGTCGCGTTGCTGCGCAACGCGGGCATGAGCGCCACGGTCGTCACGGGTTTTTATCTGTTGCTCGGCATCGCAACGGTGCTTTCCGCGCGCCTGTGGTCAGGGCTGCTCGACCGCATGCGCGGCGGTCAGGCGCTCGCCGTGCTCAATGCGTTGCTTGCGGTCGCGACGCTGTTGCCCGCGCTATTCACGCAACCGTGGATCGCGTTCGCATCGGGCGCGCTGTTCGGCGCGACGTTCCTGTCCGCCGTCGCCTCGACGACGGCGTTCGTGCGCCACAACCTGCCGACGAGCCACTGGGCAAAAGGCATCAGCGCATTCACGATCGTTTTTGCATTTGGGCAGATCGTTGGGCCGATGGTTATCGGCTGGGTGTCCGACGGAGCAGGTCTCGCTCGCGGCCTCATCTATTCCGCGCTGTTGCTGGCGGGCGGCGCTGTGCTCGCCGCATGTCAAAAACCGCTGCGTCGGAATTGAGTGCGTGTATTGACCGCGAGCGGCGCCGCCTTATACCTGCACAGACGGAATGCTCTTCATGCAACGCAGCGCAAACATTGAGCGGCTATGACGAATGCCCGCGATCTTATATAGCTTCTCGCGCAAGAAGCGCTCATAACCTGCGGTGCCATCAACAGCGACCTTGACGAGGTAATCGTAATCGCCCGACACAAGGTACGCTTCGAGCACTTCGGTGAGCGTCGCGAGCTCGGCGCCGAAGCGCGCGAGTGCATCGTCGTCGTGACGGTCGAGCGTCACTTCGAGCAGCACGATGTCGGCGAAGCCGAGCTTCTGCTGATCCAGCAGCGCGACATAGCCGCGAATATAGCCTTCGTTTTCCAGTTGACGTGTGCGATTCCAGCATGCAGTGGTCGACATGCCGACCAGTTCCGCCAGCTCCGCGTTGCTTAAGCGCGCGTTCTTTTGTAATGCGCGCATGATCCTGCGATCCTGATTGTCCAGCGCGCGATTTTTGGGGCTCATGGCCGACCCGGAAGGTTGTTCATCTAACCTTGATTCTATCGGAAGAACGTCCCGAGAGGTGCAACGTCGGGTGGCGGATTCGGAAGCCTATCCAGCACGGGGGCCGGTATATTTTCAGGGTGCATTGGTGCCTGGGACAACCATCAGGCTCGACGCAAACGGGCCACTCGCGGCCACAAGCTGATATGGGTGATCGCTGCCTTTACCGAAGGCGGCATGAGAGAAACTGCGACGCTACCGTATCGCAGCGAATACTCGCTCTGGCACGAATGCATGTATCGTACGTATGGCAACGAGCATCACGAGCCGCAGCTAGACCCGCATTAGAAAACGCGCGGCCACATAAGGGCCGCGCCACGGGACAGGTCTCACGAGATCAATGGAAGATGAGGTACAGAATTACCAGCACGATTACCGGAACACCGAGAAGCCAGCCAAGTAGGTAAGGCATGATGTATCTCCTTTCGTATAAGGTTGGAACACGAAGGAGATTGAGCATCTCGCGTGCCCGGGTTATTTCCGATCGCTGCATGTGGGCGTCGGGCGCGCGCGAAAGCCCCGTAAATCAAGGCAAATTCTCGCGCAACACAATGCTGAACTGCACCGGCTTCACGTCGCTCATTGCATCGCGCTTATCGCGCACGTTGCGGAAAATGCGCAAACAGTTTCCCACCATTGCCTGCGGAGTCTGTGTGATCAATGCGTCCATTGTTCCGTCGATTAGCAATGCTCGCGTGTCCGGCGTCAGGCCATGTCCTACGAAAAGAATCTTCTGATCCGAGCGCGCTTCGACGATTGCGCGCGCCACGCCATCCGATCCGCCGCCACTGTTGTAAATGCCGGCGAGGTCCGGATGCTGCTCCAGCAGCCTGCGCGTCTGCACATAATTGCGCTCGCTGTCGTCCTGTCCTTCGCGTAGTCCGATTACGCGCACTTGCGGGAACGTGGATTCGATTAGATGAAGAAAACCGATCTCACGTTCTTCATGTCCGCGATAGTTGAGGCTGCCTGCCAGCATCGCGATCTTCCCGCTGGGCCGCGGACCCATGAAACGCCCGAGCAACAATGCGGCTGTGCGTCCCGCTGAACGATTGTCGATACCCACGTAAGCCAGCCGCCGCGCATTCGACAGATCGGAAATCAGCGTGATCGCGGGCACGCCCTGGTCGGCCAGCGCATTGACTGCATCGCGCACCACAGGGTGCTCGAGCGCCATGAACACCACGCCATCCGCGCGTTGTCCGTAATGCAGCAGACGGTCGGCCAGTTCTTTAGGGTTGAAACTTTCGACGTAATGGACGCGGCACTTCATGTCGAGCGCATTCCATTGATCGTGCGCGAAGTCGATATAGTCGCCCAGCATGTGCAGATAGCGATTCGTGCCGGCGGGCAGCAGAAACGCGATGCGCATGGGTTTGGAGGCGGGCGTGGCAGGCCCTTCTTGTGTGAGCAGATAGCCGAGTTGCGCAGCCGCCTGCAACACGCGTTGTGCAGTGACGGCGCGCACGCCTTCGCGGCTGTTGAGCACGCGATCCACTGTGGCCGTGGAGACGCCCGCAGCGCGCGCGATGTCCGGAATGCGGGCACGCGCAGCGGCGGCAGAGCTAAGCGGATCGGGCATAACCGTCCTTCGCAGGTTGGAAGTCCATCAAAAACCATCAAGTTCGCGGTTTGACAGCGATTGCTGCGCACGCCTAGTCTTGCAGCTATCACACGACGACTCAACGCACCTGATCGGAAGTCAGCACGTTGCGAGCAAGTGATGATGTGTTTTGATGGATTGGACAGTCACATCAATTATAAGCAAGGAGACACCCAAATGACCAACCTCGCGAGACGCGCATTGCTGCGTGCCGCAGCCGCCGCGCCCGTGGCCGGCGCGCTCGGATTTCCAGCGATCGTGCGTGCTGCATCCGGCCCGGAGTTCGTGTTCAAGTACGGCAATAACCTGCCGCTTACGCATCCACTGAACGTTCGCGCGCAGGAGGCGGCCAATCAGATCCGCGAGGCGTCGAAGGGGCGCATGGAGATCCGCATATTCCCCAACAACCAGCTTGGCGGCGATACGGACATGCTCGCGCAGGTGCGTAGCGGCGGCATCGAAATGTTCACGCCGTCAGCACTCGTCGTATCCACGCTCGCGCCGTCAGTCGCGATCAACGCCGTCGGCTTTGCGTTCAACGACTACAACCAGGTGTGGGCTGCAATGGACGGCAAGCTCGGCGCCTATGTGCGCTCGGCGATGCAGAAGGCCGGGCTCGAATCGTTTGAAAAGATGTGGGACAACGGCTTTCGTCAGACGACCACCAGCAACGGGCCGATCACGAGTGCGCAGAACATGCGCGGTTTGAAGATTCGTGTACCGGTGAGCCCGCTCAGCATCGACATGTTCAAGGGGCTCGGCGCCGCACCGACCAGTTTGCAATTCAGCGAAGTGTATTCGTCGCTGCAAACTCATATTGTCGATGCGCAAGAAAATCCGTTGCCAATCGTGCAGGTCGCAAAACTCTACGAAGTGCAGAAGTACTGCTCACTGACCAATCACATGTGGGACGGCTACTGGTTTGTACTCAATCCGCGCGCATGGCAGCGTCTACCGAAAGACCTGCAAGGCATTGCAAGCGATGCGTTTAATCAGTGTGCGTTGAAGCAGCGCGAAGATGTACGCAAGCTCAACGACGCGGCTGTTGCCGATCTGCAAAGCAAGGGTCTTGCGATTAACCGGCCCGCGCCTGATTCGTTTCGCGCGGCGTTGCGTCAAGCGGGTTTCTACGCGCAATGGAAAGACAAATTCGGCAATCAGGCGTGGGACCTGCTCGAACAATCGGTCGGCAAACTGGCCTGATGCAACATCGCGCGGGCAAGCATCGGACTACGCGCGGCGCCCCGCCGCGAGGAGATAGCAGCATGTCGAATCACGCATTGAATGCAGCGCAAGCCTCTGTGCCGTTGCCGACGGTGAGCACGCCGCGCCGGTGGCTGAAGGCGCTCGACCGCGGTCTGATTTCGGTCGTCGAGGTGTGCGCGGCGTTGCTGCTTGCTGTGGAAATCGTGGTCATGCTGGCGGGCGTGGTATCGCGCTACGCGTTGCATCAGCCTCTGGTGTGGTCGGATGAACTGGCCGGCATCCTGTTCCTTTGGCTCGCCATGTTGGGCGCTGTTCTCGCATTGCGGCGCGGCGAACACATGCGTATGACCGCACTCGTCAGCCGGTTATCGCCGGAGCGTCGCGCCTTTGTCGATACGCTGGCCATCGCCGCCTCGGTCGCGTTGCTGGCACTGCTGGTAGCGCCAGCTTATAACTACGCGTCCGGCGAAGCGGCCATCGTCACCCCTGCTTTGCAAATCAGCAATGCGTGGCGTGCATTTGCATTGCCGATTGGCGCCGCGCTGATGCTGGTCGTCGGCCTGATCCGGCTTGCGCAGACTAGCCGGATGCGCGACGTCGTTATTGCGCTGGCGATCGCGGCGCTTCTCGGCGCGGCGGCGATATGGGCGGGACCGTGGTTCCAGACGCTCGGCAAGGCGAATCTGATCATCTTCTTCGTGGGCGTGGTTGCTATCGGCATCTTCTCCGGCGTGCCAATCGGATTTTCGTTCGCGCTGGCCACGTTCGGTTATCTAGGCCTTTCGACCTTCACTCCGCTGGAAGTAGTCGTGGGGCGCATGGACGAAGGCATGTCGCATCTCGTGCTGCTGGCGGTGCCGCTCTTCGTCTTTCTCGGTCTGCTGATCGAAATGACGGGCATGGCGCGCGCGATGATCCAGTTCCTCGCGAGTCTTGTCGGTCACGTGCGTGGCGGTCTGTCGTTTGTGCTGATCGGCGCAATGTATCTCGTGTCCGGCATCTCCGGATCGAAAGTGGCCGATATGGCAGCCATCGCGCCCGTGTTGTTTCCCGAGATGAAAAAGCGCGGCGCGTCCGAGGGCGACCTTGTCGCGCTGCTCGCCACCACCGGCGCGCAAAGCGAAACCATTCCGCCGAGCATCGTGCTGATTACGATCGGCTCCGTCACAGGGCTTTCCATTTCCGCGCTCTTTACTGCGGGCATGTTGCCGGGCGCCGTGCTTGCGCTCATTTTGTGCGTCGTCGTGTGGTGGCGCTATAGGAAGGAAGATCTGAGCGGCACGCAACGTTTCAGCAAGCGGCAGATAGGCCGGCTGTTCATCGTGTCGCTGCCCGCGCTGGCGTTGCCATTCGTGATCCGGGCCGCGGTGGTCGAAGGTGTCGCGACTGCCACCGAAGTGTCGACTATCGGTATTGCGTACTCGATGCTGACCGGCCTCCTGATCTATCGGCGTTTCGAGTGGCGACGCCTTCCCCGCATGCTTGTCGATGCAGCCACTTTGTCGGGCGCGATTCTGTTCATTATCGGCTGCGCCACAGCAATGGCATGGGCGCTTACGCAGTCGGGCTTCTCGCAGGATCTTGCCCAATGGATGGGTGCGATGCCCGGCGGCGCATACGGTTTTCTCGCGGTGTCGATCGTCGTGTTCGTGATGCTCGGCAGCGTACTCGAAGGCATTCCGGCGATTGTGCTGTTCGGACCGCTGCTGTTTCCAATCGCGCGGCTTGCGGGCGTGCATGAAGTTCACTACGCGATCGTGGTGATTCTTTCTATGGGAGTGGGCCTCTTTTCGCCGCCGTTCGGCGTGGGCTATTACTCGGCGTGCGCGATCAGCAAGGTCAGTCCCGACGCGGGCATTCGTCATATTGTCGGCTATATGGGGGCGCTGATCGTGGGGCTGATTGTCGTGGCCGCGATACCCTGGATTTCAACCGGCTTTCTCTAACTGCTGTCTTCCGTTCGACCTTCGGGCGCTGCATTTTGTGCCGCGCCGGGGAGTTGCTCGTCTATCAATAATTGCTGCGTGGGGAGATTTTCATGAGTCGATTCTTTGGCGAGATTCGCCAGGCGGGGTACGTGGTGCGCGATATCGAGGCCGCCATGGATTACTGGAGCCGCGTGCTCGGTGTGGGACCGTGGTTTTACAACGAGCGAGTACCCATTGAGAACTACACCTATCGCGGGCAATCATACGAAGTTCATAACTCGGTTGCGCTCGCCAACTCTGGGCCGCTTCAAGTCGAACTGATTCAGACGAGAAACGAGGCGCCTTCCATGTATCGCGACTTTCTCACCGCCGGCAATACAGGGCTTCAGCACAACGCATACTGGACAACTTCGTTCGACGCCGACCTCGCGCGTTTGCAGCAGCAAGGCTTCAAGGTGGCGATGAGCGGCGAAGTCGGCCGCAATGGCCGCTTCGTGTACTTCGATACTGAGGATCATCCGGGAACGGTGATCGAGCTTTCGGAGATTGCGGGACCAAAGGGGAAGCTCTTCGACATGATCTACGCGGCCTCACGTGATTGGGACGGCCGTGAGCCGGTGCGCCGCTTTCCGGATTTGAGCACGTTATGACAGACACACAAGAGCCGCATGGCGGCGATCGCGATTCGCTCGAAGCCGATTATCTGATCGAGACGCCGCTCGATCCCGCGCGCGTCGCCGAGATCATGGCGGGCGAGCAGTCTAGCGGCACTTTCGTGCGCGTGGCCAACGAAACCGACGCATTGCGCGCACGAAGCCGCGCAAGCGTGCTGCACATCGAGGAGCTGGAACCTGCGGCGCAGCCGAGCCTTCATAGCGCATGGCTCGCACGGCAAGGCGCGCACGGACCGTGGCGGCGCGCGCGCGTTACGCTGTCTTTTCCGCTTGCCAACATTGGCGCGAACTTGCCGACGCTCGCCGCAACTGTCGCGGGCAATTTATACGACCTCGGCGAAGTCACCGGCATGCGGTTATTGTCGCTGCGTTTGCCGGCGTCTTATCGCGCACGCTTTGAGACTCCGCGTCATGGCGTGAAGGGTACGCGTGCGTTGACTCAGGTAATCGCCGGGCCGATGATCGGCACCATCATCAAACCGAACGTGGGTCTGAGTGCGCAGGAAACCGCGGCGCTTGTGCGCGAGTTGTGCGAGGCAGGCGTAGATTTTATAAAGGATGACGAAGTAAGCGCCAACCCCGCGCATGCACCGCTTGCCGAACGGGTGCGCGCGGTCATGGCCGAAGTGCGTCGCTATCGCGAACGCAGCGGCCGCCCGGTAATGGTCGCCTTCAATATCACCGACGACCTCGACGCGATGCGTCGGCACGCCGAACTGGTGGAGCGCGAGGGCGGCGCGTGTGTGATGGCGAGCATCAACTGGTGCGGCTTTTCCGCTATTCAGACGCTGCGCCGCGCCACGCCGTTGGTGCTGCACGCACATCGCAACGGCTACGGCATGATGTCGCGCGATCCCTCGCTCGGCATATCGTTTCAGGCTTATCAGACGCTGTGGCGTCTGGCGGGCGTCGATCATATGCATGTGCATGGTCTCGCCGGGAAGTTCGCGCAGAGCGATGCCGAGGTCATCGAGTCCGCACGCGACTGCGCGACGCCGCTCGCCCCAGGCTGCGACGACACGGTATTGCCGGCGTTCTCTTCAGGCCAGTGGGCAGGTACCGCACAAGCGACGTTCGATGCCGTGCAATCCACCGACTTGCTGTTCATGTCCGGCGGCGGCATCCTCGCGCATCCCGATGGCCCCGCGGCCGGTGTCACGAGTGTCAGGCAGGCATGGGCCGCAGTGCAAGCGCGCACGCCTGTGCCCGTCTACGCGGAGCGCATGCCGGAACTGCGGCGCGCGCTCGAGTTTTTCGGTGGCCGCGGGTGAACACACACAACGACGACACGAGCAGCGGCAATATCGCCGGCGACCCTCAATACGCGTTTTACGGCGACGATTTCACCGGCGCGACCGATACGCTCGCGCATCTGGCACGCGCCGGATTGCGCACCATGCTGCTATTAGCGCCACCGGACGCAACGCATCTGGGAAAGCTCGGCCCGCTCGATGCGATTGGCGTGGCGGGCGCCGCGCGGACGATGTCGCCGGATCAGCAGCGCGCGGAGCTGACACGTGTCGGTCAGGCGTTTGCCCAACTCGGCGTGCGGGTGATGCACTACAAGGTGTGCTCGACTTTCGACAGCGCGCCGCGAACGGGCAGCATCGGCGTGGCGATCCGCACATTGCGCGAGTATTGCGCGAACCCGCTTGTCGCAGTGATTGGCGGACAGCCCAGTCTGCGGCGCTATTGCGTGTTCGGTGAGTTGTATGCAGCGGCGGGCGCTGACAATGGCGAATCGTCCATCTACCGGATCGATCGTCATCCGACCATGAGCCGGCATCCCGTTACGCCGATGAGCGAGGCGGACCTGCGCGTGCATCTGCAGCGGCAGGGCGTGGAGAACGTGCAGTCCATCGACTGGCGCTGCTATGCGGCAGGCGACGCCGCGCTGCAAACAGAGCTGGAACGCCGGCTCACGTTGCGGCCCGATGCGGTGCTATTCGATGTACTCGACGATTCGCATCTTCAAACGATTGGGCGTTTGCTGACGCATCAAGCGAGAAGCGCCGCGCCGCTCCTTGCGGTGGGCGCAAGCAGCGTGGCGCAGGCGTATGTCTCCGCGCTCGCTCAATCGGCCGCGAGTGGAGCAACGGCGCAGCGCGAACAGTTGGCTCGTGCGCGCAGTCCGGTATTCGTGCTGGCGGGCAGCCTGTCGCCGTTGACCGAGGTGCAGATCCGCGCCGCGCGCTCATATCGCTGCATTGAACTGGACCCGCTGCAGATGACGGGCGAATCGGCACACAGCTATCTAATGGCGCAAGTGGCAGCAATCGCCGACGCGTTGCGCAACGGAAGCAACGTACTGGCCTTCACGTCGCGGCGCGAACCGAGCGGGATCGAATCGTCCGGTGCGTTGCCTCGGCTTGCGCACGCTTGCGCGGCATTGTTGAGGCAAGTGCTCGACGCGGAGAAATTACAGCGTGTCGGCATTGCGGGCGGTGACACATCGAGTATCGCGGTGCGAGCACTCGGCGCATGGGGTCTGTCATATCTTGCGCCGCTGTCGGCTGGGGTGAGCGTGTGCCGTGTCCACGCCGACAGTCCTCAACTGGATGGCATCGAGCTAATGCTCAAAGGCGGTCAGATGGGCGAGGTCGATCTGTTCGAAAAACTGCTGGAAGGTCACGGCGACAACGACTGTACTGGCGTCTAGCCATTGTCGGCAAATCCCGGATACAGCGTCATGCCGCCGTCGACAAACAGCGTTGTGCCCACAACGTAGTCGCTTTCATCCGATGCAAGCCAGACGGCAGCCTTGCCGATGTCTTCCACTTCTCCGACGCGGCCATAAGGGATCAGTTGCAATAGTTTGTCGCGCGCCGCGCTCGTGTCCCACGCGTCCCGATTGATCTGGGTGCGAATCGCGCCGGGCGCAATCGAATTCACGCGGATGCGCTCCGGCGCCACTTCCTGCGCGAGTGACTTCATGAACATCTGAATCCCGCCCTTCGACGCGGCGTAGTTAACATGTCCGGCCCACGGAATCACCTCGTGGACGGAACTCATGCAGATGATCTTGCCAACCGCTTTCGATACCGACGTCGGTCCGCGTCGGCGAAATTCTTTTACGGCTGCCTGAGCGGTGAGGAATTGTCCCGTCAGGTTGGTGGCCAACACCGTTTGCCAATCTTCCAGCGTCATTTCGGCGAAAGCGCTGTCCTTCTGCAAACCGGAATTGGCGACAACGATATCCAACGTGCCGAAGCGAGCGCGGCACGCTTCGAACATCGCGTCGACATCAGCGGGATTCGACACATCTGCTTTAACCGCGATTGCGACGCCGCCCGATTGATTGATTTCGTCGGCGAGCTTCTCGGCCGATTCAGCGTGCGAATGATAATTCAGAGCGACGGACGCGCCCGCATCGGCGAGCGCCTTTGCAACGCCATAGCCGATGCCCGAGCTTGCGCCCGTGACCAATGCGAATTGATTGGCGAGTAACTTTTCCATCGCAATTCCTTGGGGGTTGAACGTGCTTTTGTCTAAGTACGAATATAGCGAGGCCGCCGGATTTGCGCGCAGTTCACTGCATCGCGATCCGGCGGCCTGGCCTGCGTGGACTTATTGATAATGTGGCTGCATCACCGATCGGCTAAACGACGCCGGCGACAAGCAGCACGATCACGACGATGAGCACGATGCCGAGACCACCCGTCGGCGCATAACCCCATGAACGGCTATGCGGCCACGTCGGCAACGCGCCAATGAGGAGAAGAATCAGCACAACCAGAAGAATAGTTCCCAACATATATGACCTCCGCTTGGTTGATGGAGCTGCCTATCTATGAGCCACGCACGGTTGATTGGCGTGCGTTGGACCAGGCAGCGTCGTCAACCTGCTTGAGCAAGCGTCGTGCCCAACATGGAAACGCGGGGCCGGTCACGCGCGCCGGCTACGCTCACATACCGGTTGCAGGCGCGGTCCTGACCCGCGACGCGACGATGTCCGCGATGAACGCAAGGGCGAGCGCGACGGCGCCACAAGCAAAGATCAGCGCGTAGTTGTTATGCGAGTGCGAGAACAGGTACGAGTAGCCATAACCACCGAGCGCCTGGAAGAGCGCAAAAGCGGTTGTCGCACGGCTCCACGACGCCCGTTGCTCGGTGTGATCGTGCGGCACGAGTTCGTGAATGCGACCGAGCGCGAGCGGAACGATACCGGGCGTAAAGACGCCGAGAATCACAGTCGACAACGCGAGGACCCATGCATTGCCGGAAAGCGCGAGCATTGCAACGGCTACCGCCTGCAGCAGCAGTGCAACGCGGTAAGCCTTGCCGTAACCGATACGATGCGCGACGTTGCCTGCAATGACTGGTCCGACGATCGCGGCAAGCCCATAGAGCACCCAGTAGTCCGCCCCAATTGCCGCGCCTCGACCGAGGCCGCGCGCCACATAATCGACAAGCAGGATCATTGCCGGCACGAGACCGAGCGCGTTCGCTGCATATTGCGCATACAGCACACGCAGCCCGAGATTGCTGGAGTGTGAGGCGTGACGATTGCCGGCTGTTGCGACCGGTGCAGGCGGATTGGTCGACGGCCAGCCGAACCAACTCACCGCGGTCAATGCGAGCGCGACTGCGCCAAGACCGAGCCATGTGGTTCTCAGCCCGAAATGCAGCAGTTCAGGTATCAGCGTTCCGGACGCTGCAATGCCGAGGCCCAGTCCGAGAAAGATCATGCCGCTGACAAAGCCGCGGCGCGGCGCGGGAATGTGCGGAAGAATAGAAGTCGCGACCAGCACCATGATGGCACCGCCGGAGATGCCCGAAAGCAGACGCCACGCGAAGAACCAGCTGATCGAGAGCGGATATGCGCACGCGAAGAAGGCTGCGGTCACGACAGCCATCAGCAGGCGCAATGCGGTACGGTTCGATAACGCCGACGCAAGCGGTCGGCCGATCAACGCACCGATCAGATAGCCCGCGAAGTTGGCGGCGCCGAGTGTCACTGCTTGTGACGACGTGAACCAGTGCGCCTGAATCAGTGACGGAATCAGCGGCGTGTACGCAAAGCGCGCGAGTCCGATTGCGACGAGGCTGCCGCACAAGCCGGCGAGCGTCGCGTAGAGCGAACGGGCGTCGAGCGATGTAGAGCCCGGAGAGGTCAATGAGGGCGCTGAAGACATGACGATTCCTTTACCGGCCAACGTGCTAAACGTGGATTCGGCTGTGGGTAAAAATGCGATGGTGTGCGCCCGTTAGGCGCGTGACTTAGACGCCGCCGTGTTTGGCCGGTATCGCTGGCAAGCCGAGCAGCGCGAGAGCGGTCGCGGCAGCGCTCGTCAGCACTTCCCGTTGCGGATCGACCCGCGCTAGCACGCGCATGCCTAGTACTGCGGCGAGCAGATGAGTGGCCGCGTCGGCGGGCGACACGGTGGCTGCGATTGCGCCGCCCTTCTGCGCGGCGACAAGGCAGCGATAAAAGAACTCGCGGATCTCGGCGATCTCGGTCGCGACGAGCTTACGAAATGCTTCGTCCTCCGATGAAATTTCGAGCGCCGAATTAACCAGCATGCAGCCACGTTTGTGCGGATCGGCGACAGAACGCTCGATTGTCTCGTCGAAGAAGCCGGTAATGGCTTGAGCCGGCGGCACCGTGCTTTCGAAGCGCCTGATGCGCTCGCGCAGCGTGCAGTCCAGGTAGTGCTCGAGCGCGCGCAGATACAGCCCGCGCTTGTCGCCGAATGCGTTGTACAGGCTCGGCTGGGTGAGACCCGTCGATTTGACGAGGTCGCGTGTGGAGGTGGCCTCGTAGCCCTTGAGCCAGAAGGTCGCGCTTGCTGCTTCGAGCACCTCTTGCTCGTCGAATCCGCGGGGTCGCGCCATGATCCATGTCCTTTACCGCCTGTGCGGCGGATTCTGTATCGAACGATATAGAACGGGATTATATATCGATTGATACAGAACGCAAGGGCAATTTAGCCGGCGCGTATCTGGGCCGCCGCGCCCCGCCAGCAAGGGCGCGGCGGGGCGGTTTCCAATTGCGGACATCTCACGCGTCCTACAGATAGGTGCCTTTGATGCGCCCTTCGAAGATGGCAGTGTTGATGTCGAAGTCGTCGACGTGGCCCGAGGCGCCTCCGTCGACTGTGACGACGACGGAACGGCCCCCGCGCACGAGTTTCATCTGCTCGGCGTCGAGCGTGGCTTCCTCGCACGGCGCGTCGGCGCTGCGGGGCAGGTCCTTGATAATGACGGTGGATTTCATGGCGATACTCCTCGAAGTGGGCGGGCGAGCACGGCAAGGTGCTCGCTTCTATTTCTGCAAGGTGTATGCCAATTTTCGTTCGATGAACGCGGAAGCTGTCATCTCGTCGGCGACGCCGCGCCAGGCAACGATATGCGCGGCACGGCCGCAAGAAGCGCATTGCGATGAGCGAAAGACCGAAGCGAAGTGTGCGGACGTAGCCCACATTTCACGTTCGCAATGTTGGGCAGCGCTGCGGAAAGGTCCGCGCGCTGCGCCTCGCGCGACAAAAACGAAAGCGGCACGCGTCGATGACGCATGCCGCCGCACTGCTGATGCGAAAGCGAATCTAGCCGCGCCGTTTATCGCGCGTCGCGGCTACTTTTCCGATGGCCTGATGCGCGGCCGGAAAGCCGGGTGGATACTCGACGACCCGCGCGGAAACCGGCACGAGTGGCGCGGCGCGCGTCAGGCGCGTGCCGATGCGTGCACCGCCGACAATGGCGGCCATTGCCTCGCGGTCGAGTTCCACGCTGTCAGTAAGGTCGTTGATGAGAAGTCTGGCCATGGTGTGTTCGCCGAAGAAGCCGCGTGCTACGACCGTTCAATGGTCTCGTCTGCGCTCGCGGATGGGGTCAAGTGTGCTGAGGTCTCGTCGCACTATGAGTATAGGAAATCTGTTTTGTGCCTGCCTGGCGGATATGGGCAGGCGGCGGTCGGGAGGCACACGGTCCATCGTTATCGCCGGGACGTTGACGTTGGCAATGCCGATTAGACCGCCTGCCGCGAGCAGCCTGGCGCCGCGGGACACCCGCTTACCTTGGGTAGGCGGCTGAGTTCGCGGACTCGGGAACGTCGCGAATCATGAGGGATGACATGGTATTTCTCCAAAGTGACGCGGAACAAAAAAGCGGCTGGCGCGAGGCGAAGCGGCATGAACAAGCAGCCGCTTCGCCTCGCCGCTTATCGCACGTGGGCGTTGTTGCCGTTCGATCCGAGCAACCTGTCTGTTTGTGCGTCACTAACGCATGGCGTGTGCCAAATTTAGTAAAGGTTCCTAACAAAAGTATCGGCGCCCTTATGGCCTTGGCTTGCAGACCGACTTGCCGTATTTACGGATCTCCGCTGCGGCCAGCGCAGTCGCAGCGAGCGGTGGCACTCTTCCGACAACGCGCGCGATTCTGTTGGAGCGCGTCCGACATCGGCCGCTCGTGCATCGCGCGGGGCAATCCTGGTTTGCGAAAGCGCAGGCCTGGAGCTAGTATCGAAGCGGCACATGTAACTGGTTACGACAGCTTTCCTATCGGCCACGGGAGCCTCGGTCATACGCGATCGGGGTCTATGGCAGCGGCGGCATCTCGCACAAAATGGCTAGCCTTGCGCGTGTGATTCACGACTTCCAGAACGGCGAGCTGTCCCGTGACGAGTTCGTCGCTCAACTCGACAGCACGTTGGTGACCGAAGGCCTCGGTCCCGCGCAGTTGCTGGACATGCTCGGCGCCGCGCATCGTAAAGCGCCGCTGCCCGAAGACATCTATGTCGAAGTGCGGCGGCGTATCGAGCAGTTGCGTGTGTCGAATGTGGCCGCCGGCGGCGACGAAACCGGCATCCAGACTACGGTTGAAATTCCATCGGTGCGCTCGGCAGGCGCAATGCCTGCAGGCACCGGCGCGAGTGCGCCTAACGCATCCAGCGGGTTAGGCCATGACCAGATCAAAGGCACCGGCGACACGCTGAACAACCGCTTTGTACTCGAAGAGTGCCTGGGCGTCGGTGGAATGGGCACTGTTTACAAGGCGCTCGATCTGCGCAAGCTGGAGGCGTCGGACAGAAAGCCCTATCTGGCGATCAAGGTTCTCAACGTCCAGTTTCGCGGCAATCCGAATTCGCTAGTTGCATTGCAGCGCGAGGCACGCAAGGCGCAGGTGCTCGCGCATCGCAACATCATCACGGTGTACGACTTCGATCGCGATGGGCCTATCGTCTACCTGACGATGGAGTACTTATCCGGCAAGCCACTCAGCCAGTTGCTGCGCACGCCGGGCTATCAGGGCATGCCTGTACGCGCAGCGTTGCCCATTGTGCGTGGCATGTGCAGCGCGCTGGCGTATGCGCACGAACGCGGTTTCGTGCATTGCGATTTCAAACCGGCCAACGTCTTTCTCACGACGAATGCCGAAGTCAAAGTGATCGACTTCGGCATTGCCCGCGTGTTTCAGCGCCCGGAGGAAGAGAGCGATGCAACGGTCTTCGATCCGGGAAGCCTCGGCGCGCTGACGCCCGCGTATGCGAGCCCCGAAATGATCGAGCATCGCGAGCCCGATCCGCGTGACGACATTTACGCGCTGGGCTGCATCACGTATGAACTGTTGACCGGGCATCATCCGTTCGACCGGTTGTCCGCCACGCAGGCGCGCAACGCAGATTTCAAGCTGCAGCGGCCAGCGAATCTAGATACTAGGCAGTGGCGAGCGCTGCGCGCCGCGCTTTCGTTTGACCGCGCGACGCGCATGCCGAGCGTCACACGCTTTATCGCGGAGTTCGACAACGAGGCGCGCGCCGAGAAATCCGGCACCTTGGCGAAGGCGGGGCTTGCGGGCTTCGCGGTGATTTGCGCCGCGGCCGTGGGCGTGTACGCGTGGAAGTCGGCGCCGAATCGTCAAAGCCAGGCGCAGTTGGGCGCGGGCTCGTCGCAGGGACGCGTCGATCGGGGCGCCTCGTTGTCCACGCAATCGAGCGCTTCGGTGGCGACAGCGGGCGTGGTGTCGACTGGTTCGTCAACGGGCGCAACAACCAATGCACCAACGAACGCCTCGACGAACGCACCAACGACTGCACCGACGAATGCGTCGACAATTGCCGCACCGCCCGCATCACCCCCAGCTCCAAAGCCCGCATTGACACTCGCCGCCGTGACGCCGATGCTCGCCCAAGTGCCGTGTTCGGCGCTAACTGCATCGACGCAGGATCACACGTTGACGGTGCGCGGCTATGTCTCCCAACGCTACGGCGCCGCGCGTCTGAAAGATGGGCTGCGGGCGCTTCCCGGCGTGGATGACGTAAAACTCGACGTTCAGTCCGTCGCGGACGATAAATGCGACACCGTTAAGGCGCTCGCGCCGTACTGGACGCAGAACTGGCAGGCCGGTCACATCGCCGGCTTGCAGGTGCGTCCCCCGAGCGGTCAGTTGAGTGAGGGCGATCCGCTGGTTGTCGACGTGAGCACGCCCGGCTATGACTCATACGTGAACCTCGACTATTACCAACTCGACGGTAACGTCGTTCATATGGTGCCGAGCCCGCGCGCGAAGGACAATCAGGCGCCGCCGCGTTATTCGGCGACGATCGGCAGCGCGGGCGACTGGGTGATTTCGAAGCCGTTCGGCTCGGAGATGGTCGTGCTTCTGATCACGCCCGCACCGCTATTCGACAAGCCGCGTCCCGAAGCGGAATCGCGCACCGATTATCTTCGGGCACTCGACGCGCGCCTCGCCCAGATCGGCGCGAAGTATGGCCGGGAGCGGATCGTCGTTGACTTCGCGCCGATTACTACGAAGCCTCACGCGCCATAAACTGCGCATGCCCTTCAGCTCAACCGTGAAAGCGGTTGTAGCAATGCATCACTTCAATTCTTTGACTACGCGAAAGCCATCTTGCGATTGGCGCACACCTGAACTGTATTTAAAGCGAGTCGCGCTGAGCATGTAGCCGCTGCCTTCTCGCCACGAGCCGCCGCGAATCACGCGCATGTCGCAAGTGGGGCTTTCCCACGCGCGGCCATCTGCGGGTGCGGACTGGTACGAGTTGTGCCAGCAGTCGGCGGTCCATTCCCAGACGCTGCCATTCATGTCGTGCAAGCCATATGGATTGGGCGCAAAAGAACCTGCCGGCTCGGGGCCTTCCTTGTGCCACGGTTCGCCGCAGTCCTTGCAGTTTGCGGTGCCCTTGCGCATCTGATCTCCCCACCAGTAAGCGCTTGTCGTGCCGCCACGGTCGGCGTATTCCCACTCCGCTTCAGTGGGCAGACGGTACGGCTTGCCGGTTGTTTTGCTGAGCCACTTTACATACTGCTGCGCGTCATCCCAACTGAGGTCGCGAGCGGGTGCCGTCTTGTTCGCATTCGTTTCGGGAGTGAGTTTCGCACATGCGTTCGCGGCGACGCATGCATTCCACTGCTCGACGGTCACCTCGTACTTGCCGATCGCGAACGGTGCCCCAATCGTCACGTGATGAACGGGTTTCTCCGATGGATCGTCGCTGCTGCTGCCCATTAAGAATGAGCCGGCGGGCAGCGCGATCATGATCGGACACGCAGCACAATCGCGGCTTTCGCCTGCGACCGGCGCATGCACTGCGGGCTTCTGAGCGGTTGACGTGGCAGGCGGCGTTGAAGGTGCCGTAGTGCTCCCAGCGGGCGGCGCAGAAACGGCGCGCTGCCGATCAGGCGTCGCGGTAGCGGAGGGCGCTGCAGGCGTTGAAGGACGCGCGGCTTGCGGTGTCGGTGTAGCAGGTGGCGTTGCCGGTTGCGCGGCGGGCGGCGCGGGGGAGGGTGCTGCAGCGGTCGCTGGTGCGTTCGATGCGGCCGCCCGCAAGCGATCGATGCGGGCATGCGCGAGCGTGGCGAAGCGCCCATTGGGATAGGCCTTCAAATACGCTTCGTAGTCGCCGGGATAGTTACTGTCCTTGATCGAATTCCAGAACGTAATTTCGTATTGTTCACTGCTGTCTTTTGGGAGAATGCCGCGACTGTGCAGTGTCACGACAGTATCGTCGTGGGTCGCGACATTGACGACTGGCACTGCGACCGCGTTGTTTCCTACATCTGCCGATGCCGCCAGCGTCGACACAATCCACGGACTCTGCTTGCCACGTGTTATCTGGCGAGTCTCGGACGCAACGTTTGCAAGCAGGCTCATCAGAGGCTGTGCTGGTGCTTCGTCGAGTGTTCGCAGCAATGCCTGTGTGTAAATGCCATGGCGTATGCCGTCCGCCGCAAAACCGCCAGGCGCGGTCGCATAGGCAACGACCGTGTTCGGCGGAAGTGCGGACGCATCCGGCGCAACAGCGGCAGCGAATGGATTGTCGAGACAGGTATCGAGGATTACGAGGTTGAGTTGGCTGTCGCGTGAATGCATTGCTTGCAAGACGTCATTCAGATCGACGGCCTGGCGAAGCAGCGAAGCCGGCGAGCGCATGTCCAGTCCGGCGGGAATCAGCAACGTCTGCCCCCCGATCCGCATGCCATGACCGGCGAAATAGAACAGGCCGATACCCCCTGCGGTCAAACGCTCGCGTAGTTCGCGAATCGATCGTTGCATTGCAGCTGGCGTTGCATTCGAAAGCACGGTCACGTCGAAGCCGAGCGCACGCAATGCTTTGCCGACGGCTCGTGCGTCACGCGGCGCGTTTTGCCTGACGACGTCGTGTGAATTGTCGCCATACTCGCCATTGCCTATCACGAGTGCAATGCGTGGCGCGCCAAGAGAATCGTGTCCGGCTGCGAACGGCGCGATTGCCCGGTCCATCGCGCCGGTGCTTTCACGCGGCGCAGCGGCAAATGTATTGCCGCAGTCCACCAGAATGGCCCCGGCCATCCACATCAGCAGGAATATTCGCCACATCTTCGGATCCTGTTTGTTCCGGACAGAACATAGGCATTCGCGTACAGCACCGGTCGGCGCTATGCGTCGCCGCCGCACGTACCGCGGACACGTATGGGACGCACGACGCGCTTTGGACCATCCACGTTGCAACGTATCAACAACCATAGCACGCACTTGGCGGGTCACAACCAACACTTCTACCGAGTGCGCTATACGGTTAACGAGTGTGGCGTATCTTTTTGGCAAGTTACGTCCTAAGCTGATTCACAAAGTAACGCGGCACGGTCGTTTTAACTACGCGGCCGCCGCATCGCGTGCGCGCTCGCGAACGCAGCAGAATTGCCCGCACTGCCTCGCGCAGTCGAGGTGGCCACGACCGCTCTTCGGGAGAGTGCGCTATGCGAATAACCAACGTCCCCGCTGTTCTCAACCGGAGTCTGACGGCCGCAACGCGGCTGTGTGCATGGCGAGCGGTTTTGCGCACCGTGCTCGCCGTGATGATCGGCGGTGCGGCGCTGCCTTTCGCCGCGTTCGGCGCGTCGACTGCATCGCCCGCAGGTGCTGAGGAGTACATCATCTGGCCGCCCGACGGCGCCGTGATTCATGGCGGCAAGCTGTGGGTCCGCATGGGGTTGCGCAACATGGGCGTGTGTCCGAAGGGCGTCGTATTTCCGAACACCGGGCATCATCATCTACTGATCGACACGGACCTGCCGGCGCTCGACCAGGAGATTCCATCGGACCGCAATCATCTGCATTTCGGCGCGGGTGAAACCGACGCGCGTATCGAGTTGCCACCAGGCAAACACACATTGCAACTGATTCTGGGCGATCACAATCACGTGCCGCACACGCCGCCCGTGTACTCGAAAAAGATCACCATCACCGTGCAAAAAGACTAGCGCGAGCCGCGCGTTCATCGCGGACCGCTCGGAACGGAGAGACGTTCATGTACAAACTCATTGCAGTCGCGGCGCTGGTGGCGTCGGCGACATGGGGCACGGCGGATTTTGCCGTGGCGGGAACCCCGGCGCCTGCGGGCGCTTATGCCTATATCGGCTATCCGAACGATGGTCAGGTGGTGCAAGCCAATAAGCCGTTTCGCGTGTGGTTCGGATTGCGTTACATGGGCGTGGCGCCAAAGGGCGTGAAGTATCCGAACACAGGACACCATCATCTTCTGATCGACACCGACCTGCCGCCGCCGGATCAGGAAATACCCTCGGACCGCAATCACCTGCATTTCGGCGCCGGCGAAACCGAGACGATGATCCAGTTGCCTCCCGGCAAGCATACGTTGCAGCTATTAATGGGCGACGACATGCATGTTCCGCACAATCCGCCGGTGTACTCGAAGAAAATAACGGTCATCGCGCGGTGACGGAGCGGGTGGTGTCACGCGTGGACCAACCATTGCACGCGGGTTGTTGGCTGCGATCCATCATGTCGAGGCAGCCGCGTCTTTGCGGATAGCACTATCGCAAGGCCGCGATTCCCCTGAACGCCTTTGCAACAAGCGCCTCGGCAAATCTCTCAGGATCGGAAAGCAAAACTGGCACAGCCTATGCGTTAGTGATGCTCGAGTAGACAAGTTGCTCGAACCACAACCGCAAGACTGCGACTTTCCCTTTCAGGAGATCTGCCATGAACACGCTGATGATCCAGGACCTGTCCATCACCGAACAACTCGACAGCAAGGCAATGAGCGCGGTGCGCGGCGGCACCGGCCTTTTGTATCCGTCGTACGTGAACTTCGCACCGTTCTTTGCGCCGGACCACAGCAAGAAGGTCGATGCGACTCAACTGATCAGCACGACGATTAATATTCAGAACGGCAACTGCAACAACGCAGCCTTCGTTACAGACGTCTCGGCCAAAATCGGTCCACATGTGACGGCGAGCAACAACATCTACATGTCGTAAGCGACGCGAGCGGACGCCGACGCCTGCCGTCCCGTGCGCCCGCCGGCATCGATCCTCAAAAGTTTGCGCGTCTAATCGTTCTTTTCACGCGACACCTCGTTACCGCACATCTCCCGAACCCATGTTCATGCACCTGCTTCGATGGTGAAGCGGCGGCGGAGATGCTTTACTTGAAGCGTGCGTTGCGTCGTGCTGTGAAGTGGGCGTCATCGGAGAAAATCGTGTCAGCGTTGCTTGATTCACTGGTCCGTCAGCGCTCGTTCAATCACTACACCGCGACGACGTTGCGCGGGCTGTGCGCGGCAACTGTTTGCGCCTTTTCATTGTGCGCATGCGTCGACGTCAGCATGCCGGACTACAAGCGGCCCGATACGCCTGCCAAAGCGTCGTGGTCGGATCAGAAAGGTTCACCGATATCCGCGGCTGCCACCATCGAACCGGAATGGTGGAAGGGCTTCCACGATTCCACTCTCGATTCGCTGATCGACAAAGCCATCAGCGGCAACTTCGACATCAAGGTGCTGGCCGCGCGCATCGACGTGGCCAGCACACAAATAGGCGAAGCCAAAGCCGGCGCGTTGCCGACGATGGACCTCGGCGCCGGCGCAAGCTTTCAGAAGACCACCGGGCAGACTTTCACGAAGCAGTACAACGTTGCGGCGCAGGTTAACTGGGACATCGACATCTGGGGCAAGGTCGAGAAAGGCGTGCAAGCGCAAAAAGCCGAGTTTCATGCGAGCGAAGCCGACTGGCGCGCCGGCTATCTGGAACTGGTGTCGAATGTGTCCAGCACCTATTTCCAGCTGCTCCAGTTCGACGACCAGATAGACCAGCAGCAAAAAACACTCGTCACCAACCGCCAAATCCTGACGATCTACGAAGGACAGCGCCGCAGCGGTCTTATCCCGCAGACGCAGGTACTGCGTCAACAGGCGGAAATCAATCGCCTGACGAATCAACTGCTCGAACTGGGACGCTCGCGCGATCTCGCGAACAACGCGTTGTGTACGCTGATCGGCGTACCTGCAGGCGAGTTTCGTTTGCCTAAGGGCCATTTGCAGCAGCGCGTGCAGTTGCCTGCGGTACCCGACGGCCTGCCTGCGCAACTTCTGGCGCGGCGCCCGGACGTGGTGGCCGCTGAGTTCAGAGTTCTGGAGGCGTACGACCTCGTCGGCGAGGCAAAGCTCGCGCAGTTGCCGACGATCAGCCTGACTGGCCACGGCGGCACGGCGAGTTTTGCTCTTACTGATTTGCTTAAGTCGTTCACATACGGATTCATGCCCAGTATCAACATTCCACTGCTCGACCCCTCGGTGCGCGCCCATGTGAAGGTAACGCAGGCGCAATCGACCGTTGCTGAGCAGCAATATCGTGCAACGGTGATGGGCGCATTCGAAGAAGTAGAGAACGCACTGGTCAATCTGAATGCGCATAAGGCGCAGCGGGTTGAATTGCAGCAAGAGGTGGATCGTCTGCAAATCGTGGCTGATCAGATTCAGTCTCAGCTGAGGCTTGGTCTCGTGTCGCAACTGGAAGTGTTCGAAACCGAGCGGACGCTACTCGAAGCGCAGCAATCTTTGCTGGCTAATCATGAATTGATTCTGTCCGACACAGTACTGCTTTATAAGGCACTCGGCGGCGGGTGGCCCAGTGTCGACGTGCAGGCGCAAGTGAAACAGCAATAAGGCAGCACAACAGAAGTAAAGGAACACTGAGCTAATCCGCAATGTGGCGAGTGCGAGCCTTATCTGGGTTTCACACCGGACGCCCGCTGGCTTCATAACCAACGACAGGGAATTGACACTCGCGATGCGTGACTTACAATCGTTGAGGAGCCGGCTTTGCAATGGCTCGCTAATAAAAGACCTTCTCGCCGTCGTCCTTCGTGCTGAATCCGCTGCACTCTCGCTGCAGCGGGTAAACGATTAGTGATCCGGATAAAATGGCCGACGGAGAAACACCCATTGCAGAGACACGCGCGACTGTCGAAGCCGCTTTCGACGTGCTGTTGTCTCCGCTTGCATCCGCGCAACGACCTGCGCTGGACACAATCCGGATTGTCGACAACCTGTTCGCAATTGGGCGCAGCGAAGCGCCGTTCACCGATTACCCTGCTGAGCGGATTGCGCGTCTATCGCGCCGTCACGCGCGGGTCTTCGTCGAGCACGGCGCCATTTATGTTGCGGACCTCGAAAGCAAGAATGGCACGACGGTAAACGGCATCGCAGTGCGGCAAACGCCGGCGCGTGTGCGGGCAGGCGACGAACTGTGTTTCGGCGGCGAGCTGTGTTATCGCGTGAGCATTGAACCGCGCGCGCGCATCGTAGCGGCTGGCAGCACGGCACAAGCCCCTGCCTTGTTGCTCGTGCCGCAGCGCGACGATCTCGATCTTCAGCCGATCGAAGTGCAAGCGTTCCCGTTCCTCGTCAGCAAAGCCGATGATGTCTTTTCGCGCTACAAGGACCGCTACCCGCATCAGGTCAATTACATTTCCCGGCGGCACGCGCATATCTTTCTGAAGGGCTCGGAGCTTTACGTCGAAGATCTGGGCAGCACGAACGGCACATTCGTCGGTGGCAAACGTCTCGACGAATCAGCGCTGCCGCTGGCGGACGGCGACGTCGTTGCATTTGGCGGAGACCACTTCGTCTACAGGGTGACGCTGCAAAAACCGCCCGAAAACGAGCCGACCGTGACGCAACTGCTCCTCAATCCCTCAGTCGACGAAGCCGCGGACCCCGACAAGACAACGTTCGTGGGCGCGGCGAATTCGTTTCTCGACATCTTTTGCGTGGACCCTGCGCGGCAACGCGAGGACGAGATCAACGAGTCTGCACACGCGGCGTCGGCGCAAGCAAAGCGCGCGTCGCCGGGTGGCGGGGCGCCGGTGAGCGTTGCGAAGGGCGCCAATGGCGGGCGCGATGCCGACAGTGCCGCGAATGGAGCGGATAACAGCCAAAGCGTGAGCGTCTCCAAGCGCAGGCAGCGCCGCTGGCGACTCGTCGCGAGCGAACTTGGCAAGGCATTTGCAGGCGACGATCGTGCGGGCATGAGGCGCGTCGCCGCGTGGAGCGGCGTGGCCGTCGTGTTTTTCGCAGCCGCGGCGTTGGCGCTCTATCTGCGCGGTTCACCCGAGCGCGAGGTCAAAAATCTGCTCGCGAGCGGCGACTACACAAACGCCGTGAAGTCGGCGAAGAGCTATCTGGCGAGCCATCCCGCCGACCCGAAAGTCAGCGCGCTTGCGAGCGAAGCGCTGCTGAAGGCGAAGCTTCCTGGCTGGCTCAATGCACTGCAAAAGGCGCAGTTCGACCAGGCCGACGCAATGCTTGCCGACATGAAGTCGTTGAGCGCGAACAATGCGGATGCTGCGTCGTTGCTCGGCGAACTTCAATGGGTGGGCGATCTGGAGCGCTTCGTGGCGGGGCGAGGCGGCGTCGAAGCGCCGATCCGCATGTACGCGGACGAAGCGACGATAGGCGGCTTGCTGCAGCGTTGGGACGACGATCCCAAGAGCCATCAGCGTGCTCTCGACAGGATCGCGACATACGTACCCGTTTTTTCGGAACCGTACGCGCAGGCCTTGAGCCATCTGCGCAAGCTGGAGAGCGACGATTCGGTCTATCTCGCGGCAATTGAACGGTTAGACGGGATCATTCGCACCGAATTGGCGCGCGATAAACCAGCAGCGCTGCCGCCTGTACTGGATGATTACGCGCAACGCTATCCACGCCTTGCGGGACTCGACCGTGTACGCGACGATCTGCGTCAATACACCGCTTTGCTCGAAGCCGCGCTAGCTCGCAAATTGACCTCACTGCTTTCGCAAATGAAAGCCGCGCGCTTCAGCACACCGCCGTTTCAGGAGCAATACCGGCAACTTGCGGCAACGCGTCTGCCATCGGCAGATGTAATCCAGCGGCTCGACGCGGTGGCCGAAGCGTGGAAGCGCGGCGACGCGCAGCAGGCGCTGGCCGGCTTGCAGTCGATGCCCGCCGGTCCATGGTCGGATATGCTGACCGCCGACCTGACTCGCAAAAAAACGTTGCTCGACCAATACAGCGATTTGCAAAAAACGCGTGGTGGCAAAGATTACGACCAACGTCTGCTGTCGTTCTATGCGAGCCTCGATCCGTCGGCGGATGTGTGGTTCGCGCACTCGATCGAGAAGGACGTCGCCGCGTTGCACGATAAGGCACTGGCGCGTGCGCAAGATCTGATGCTGCGGGCGCAGAGTCTGTGGAAGCAATACCGCGCGAGCGGTTCGATCGGTGGCACACAACGGCTCGAAGCCGGCATCTCGTCGGGATTTCGCAACGAGGCGCGTTTGCTGTCCGACGCTCAAACCGCGGCGCAACAGGGCATGCGTATCTATTCGCAATTAAAGGCGGACCATCCTGCCGACTTTGACCGCCTGCTCGCGGATATCGAAGCCGAAACAAGCTTGCAGCGTCGCTCGCTCACCGAGTTGCGCATGGTGCTGGACCCGGGTCTTCTAAAGGCGAAGCTGGCGTTGATTGGAGGCGAGCAGAGTGAAACGCGACAGTCACCCTAGGCTGCTTTCGGAAGCGCTGGAAGATCACAGCGTCGAAGGTATCGCGATACTGACCGCTGAGCCGGTGCGGCTCGCGCGTGCGCTGATCTGGGCAATGGTCGGCTTGGTGGTGGCGGGACTCCTATGGTCGTTCGTGGGCCGCGCGGATGTGATCGTTAGCGCACAGGGCACGCTATCTCCGGATTCGGAAGTGCGCCGCATTTATGCGCCGATCGACGGCGAGCTGGCCGACCTGTATATCGCCGAGGGGCAGCCCGTGTCGAAGGGCGACGTGCTCGCCCGGCTCAACGCGCGCGGCGCTATCGAGGCCGCGAGCAATGCGTTGCAGGCGCAACTGAAGCTCGAAGACGCGGAGCGCGACTGGAAGCAGTTTCCTCAAAAGAAGGCGCTACTGGAACGAAGAGCCGCCGCGCTAAAGGCGCAAATGGAAGTCGAGGCCCGTCTGCATGAGAATCGCATTTCGGAAGGCACGAGCAAACTCGCGGAGGGGCAGAAAGCCGAACTCGACGAAGCGCGCAGCGTCCTCGATAACGCGCGGCGCGTGCGGGAGGCGGCGCGCCAGGAACTGGACCGCTATTCGCAACTGTTCGCGCAGCCAGGCGGCGGCGGAATAGCCGAACTGCAGGTCGAACAGAAGCGAACCGCTGCGATGGAAGCGGATAACGCCTACCGCGTCGCGCAATCGAAACTTGCCGAACTCGACTTCCGTTTGAGCCACGAATATGCAAAGGCGAATGCGGAACTGGAAACAAGCGGCCAGCAGACCACCGACCTTCAGCTTCAATATGACGCCGCCGTGCGCGACGTCACCGACGTCGAAGACAAGTTGCGGCTGCAACTACAAAGCGCGCGGCTTGTATCCGAAGCTGCTGCGCGGATACGTTTCGAGAACATCGACAAAGACAATTTCCTGCTGATTCTCGCGCCCGTTTCAGGCGTGATTACCGACGTCACGTCGACGCAGCGCGGCGACAAGATTCAGGCGAACTCGCCACTCGGCGGCGTTGCGCCTAAAGACGCGAAGCCCGTGTTGAAGATCGAGATTGCCGAACATGACCGCGCGTTCCTGCACGAAGGCCTGCCGGTCAAGCTCAAGTTCAATGCGTTTCCCTATCAACGTTATGGGTTGATCAGCGGCACGCTTGCTTATATCTCGCCGGCCACCAAGCCTTCATTGCAAGACAAACAGCCGGTTTACGAGGGTCGCGTCACGCTCGATAAAAACTACTACGAGATTGCGGGCACGCGTTATCCATTGCGTTATGGCATGACAGCGAGCGCGGAAATCGTGGTGCGCGAGCGGCGACTAATCGACCTGGGTCTCGATCCGTTCAGACAGTTGGCGGGTTGACCGTGCGGATCACTCATCAACCATGGGAGCGGACAACATGACCGCGATAGTGCGAATCGATGATGAAGTTGTGGATGTCAGCGAATTCATTCGACTTCTGAAACTGACTGGCCAGTTCGAAAGCCTGATTGAGCAGATCGTGCGCGACAAGCTCACCGTGCATGCGGCGAAGAAGCAGGGCCTTGCAGTGAGCGCCGACGAAATCCAGCAGCGCGCCGACCAGTTCCGGCGCGTGCGCGGCTTGCATCGGGCGACCGATATGAACCAGTACCTGGATGTGCTCAACGTGAGCCTCGACGAATTCGAGGCGTTCATCGCTGACGGGTTGTATCAGGAAAAGATGCTGGAGGAGGTCGGCAACGAGGCTGCCGTCAGAGACTATTTCGCGCTGAATTCACCGAAGTTCGACGCCATCGAGGTAAGCCATATCGTGCTCGATAGCGAAGGCAAGGCGAAGGAAATGATCTCGTATCTGCGCGACGATCCCGACAGTTTCGCCGATATGGCTCGCGAGCATTCCATTGCCGATACGCGTGAAGCGGGCGGCGTAATAGGCAAAGTACTGCGCGGCTCATTGAAGCCGGATATCGAGGCGAAGATCTTCAATGCGGCGGTGGGTGATTTGCTTGGCCCGTTCCCGTCAGCTGATCGATCGTGCTTTGAAATCTTTGCGGTGACGGCCAAATACCCGGCCACGCTCGACGCCGATGTCGCCGCCGAAGTCAGGCGTCTGCTGCGCGAAAGCTGGCTGATCGCGCGTGCGCAGGAACATGTGATCGAGGCGCGCTAACCGGGCGCAACCTGAAAAGTCGAATCGAGGTCCGCAGCTTATGGATGCACCCCAGACCGCACCGTCCGCCGCCGAGTTTCTCGCCTCGGTGGAAATACTGTCGCCTTTTTCGCGCGATGAGATCGACCGCCTGGCTGAATATGCGCAGGCGCGCTTCTATTCGTTTGGCGAAACGGTATGTTCTGCAGGGGAGACCGCCGACGGCTTATACGTGGTCCGCTCGGGCACGGTGCGCATCTTTGTCGAGGAGAACGGCAAGGAAACGAGTATGGGAGTGCGCAAGTCGGGAGAAATTTTCGCCGACATTGCAATGCTGCGTACGTATGTGCATGAAGCCTCGGTGCGGGCGTCGGCGAAGACGGAGTTGCTGTTCATCCCACGCGCAGCAATCGAGCCGGTGATCACGGCCAATCAGGCCGCGCTTGCTTTTGTCGCGAGTTATGTCGCAATCAATTCGGCCGGCGGCTTTGTCGCGCAGTTGTTCGATCTGCGCGGCAAACTGAACAAGGCTGAGCTTGAAGAATACGTGCGCAGTGTGGGTGTCAAACGTGTCGCTGCAGGCAAAGAGATTCTCAAGCAGGAAGCACGCGACGACCGGCGTTTATACGTCGTGCGTCAGGGTGAAGTGCGCATCGTTCGGCATGAGGAGGGGCGCGACTATACGCTCGCGACGCTCGGCGAAGGCGAAATATTCGGCGAGAAAGCGTGCCTGATGCGCCAGGAACAAATGGCCTCCGCGGTTGCGTCCACCGATGCGCGACTGCTGGTGATTCCCGAGCGCACCGTTCATTTCATTCTTGAACGCAATCCGAAACTGCGCGAGGTGCTGGACGAGCGTATTCGTTACGTCGACCGTGAGTTACAGCGGCAAAAGCGGCTGGAGCAACGCCGTAAGCTGCCGTTGATGCTCGACCTGCAGAGCAAGGCCGAGTTCGGCGAAAAAATAATCAAGCGTTTTGCGCTGGTTGAACAGGCCGAGGAAATGGATTGCGGCGCGGCGTGCCTCGCAATGATCTGCCGTCACTACAGCATTCCGATGACGCTCGGCAAACTGCGCGAACTCGCCAATGTGACCACGCAGGGCGCGACGCTCGACAGCCTTGCCCGTGCGGGGGAATCGCTCGGCTTTACAGCGCGTGGCGTGCAATGCACGTTCGATTCGTTACGTGGATTCGATCTACCGTTCATCGTGCATTGGGAGGGCTATCACTATGTCGTGGTGTATGGGCTCTCCACGGAGTACGTATGGGTCGCGGACCCGGCGCTAGGCTTCCGCAAATTGACGGTTGAGGATTTCGAGCGCGGCTGGAGCGGTACATGTCTGCTCTTTACGGGCGGCCCTCACTTACTGCAAATGTCGGCGTCGCGTTCACCGTGGATTCGTTTTGTCGGCTACCTGAAGCCGTACAAAAAAATTCTCGGTCACCTGTTTCTTGCGACGTTCGTGATTCAGGTACTCGGCGTGATTCCGCCGCTCATCATCCAGAACATTCTGGACGGCGTAATCGTGCACCAGAATGTGAGCTTGCTACATCTGCTGATAGGCGGCCTCATTATCTCCAATGTATTCTCGCAACTCATGTCGTCGATCCGAGCGTACCTTGCCAATTTCATGGTGCGCAATATGGACTTTGCGATGATGTCACAGTTCTTCAAGCACACGATGTCGTTGCCGTTCTCGTTTTTTGCAAAGCGCAAAACCGGCGACATATTCGCGCGTTTCCAGGAGAACCAGACGATTCGTGCATTTCTCACGGAATCCACCGTGACGACAGCGCTGAATCTGCTGATGGTGTTCATCTACTTCACGATCATGTTCGTCTACAACGTGAAGATGACGCTCGTGCTGATCGGCTTCGTCATTCCGATCATGGCGCTGACCGCGTTGGCGACGCCTCGAATCAAGAATTATGCGCGCGAGGTTTTCAACGCATCGACGGAATCGAAGTCGTTTCTGATGGAAGCGCTCGCCGGTGTCGAAACGGTCAAGGGCATGGGCATCGAGCGGCCCGTGCGTTTGCGCTGGGAGAAGAAATACGCGAAAGCGCTCGAAGTGCAGTACCGCGCACATGCTTTCAATATTCTCGTTGGGCTCGGCAGTCAACTGCTGAATGCCGCGACCACGATTGCGATTCTGTGGGTAGGTGCGAATCTCGTGCTCGCGCGCGAGATGACAATCGGTCAGTTGATTGCATTCAATGCATTCATGGGAAGCGTGCTCGGTCCCTTGATGGGACTCGTCGGATTATGGAGCATGCTCAATGACGCGGGCGTCGCAATGGAGCGCCTTGGCGATGTGCTCGACATCGAGCCAGAACAGAGGCCGCAGGATCTGCCGTCACGCGTCATGCTGCCCGAACTGCAGGGCGAAATCAGCCTGAGCGGTGTGTACTTCCGCTATGGCGAAAACGATTCCGCTTATGTGTTGGAGAACATCAGTTTCGACATCAAACCCGGCGAACTCGTAGCGATAGTCGGACGCAGCGGTTCGGGCAAAACGACGCTGGCCAAGTTGCTGGTCGGCTTTTACGCGCCGAGCGAGGGGAAGATGTCGATTGATGGTTACGACCTCGGCGTGGTCGACAAAGCCTATTTCCGCGCGCAGATCGGTTATGTGATGCAAAGCAACCTGCTGTTCTCGGGCACGATTGCCGAGAACATAGCAAGCGGCGACGACGCACCCGACCGCCGACGCATCGAGGAAGTCGCCAGAATGGCGGATGCGCATGCGTTCATCAGCAAGATGCCGCTTGGTTATGAGCAGATTGTCGGCGAGCGCGGAATAGGTTTGTCCGGCGGCCAGATCCAGCGTCTGTGCATTGCACGCGCGCTGTATCACGATCCGCGCCTGCTGGTATTCGACGAAGCCACCTCTGCGCTCGATTCGCAGTCGGAGAGCAACATTCTCGGCAATATGCACGACATTCTGAAGGGCCGCACGGCAGTGATCATCGCGCATCGGCTGAGCACCATCATGCGTGCCGACAAGATTCTCGTGCTCTATGAAGGCGCAATCGTCGAACAGGGCCGTCATGAAGAACTGATCCAGCGCGGTGGCATGTACTACCAGCTGGTTCAGAAACAACTGAGTACGTCATGATGAAGATACTCGACCAGATTGAAGACATCAGTCCGGCCATTTCATATGCCGGCCTGATCGAGCGGATCGAGATTCTGCGCTCGACACTGCGGTGGTCGTCGCGGCTGGAGCGCACGGATATCGACAAGCTGCTCAGGCAAGCCACGTCGCTACGCGACGAGGTCATGCAGCTTTCGCATAAGGAGCGCTTTGTGCAAGCCGCGGCGGCAGCAGAGCCCGAACAGCGCGCCGAGCAGTCGCGCGGTGCACGCAGGCAGGCGCTGCTTGAGCGCAGCTTCATTTTCGAGGGCACGTTCGGCGACAATCCGCGTCTGCTCGAGTCGCTCGAAATCGCCGAGAAAGCGGCGCCGACCGACTTGCCCGTTCTGATCGACGGTGAAAGCGGGACCGGTAAGGAACTGATGGCCAAAGTCATTCACGCGAACGGTTCGCGGTCGGATAAGCCGTTTATCTCGGTGAACTGTGGCGCGATTCCTGACAATCTGCTGGAGTCGGAACTGTTCGGTCATCGCAAGGGCGCGTTCACGGGCGCTTCAAACGACCGTAAAGGGAAATTCGAAAGCGCGCATACAGGTACCATTTTTCTCGACGAGATCGGCGAGTTGCCGCTCGCGGGTCAGGTCAAGCTTCTGCGCGTGCTGGAGGCGCACGAGATTCAGCGCGTGGGTTCCGACGAAACCATTGCAGTCGATACGCGCATAGTCGCAGCAACGAATCGCAATCTGCGCAAGCTCAGCGAAGAAGGCAGGTTTCGCGAAGATCTGTTTTATCGGCTTAGCGTCATTCATGTGACGCTGCCGCCGCTGCGCGAACGGCGTGACGAGATTCCGCTGCTGATCGCATGGTTCGGCGACGAGGCGGCCGGCACGCTCAAACGCAGGCCCGTGAGATTAACCCCACGTTTGAGGGACTTTCTGCTCAATTACGGGTATCCCGGCAACATCCGCGAATTGCGCAACTTGATGTATCGCATCTCGTGTCTTGCGGGGGATATGGCGGACATGGATCATTTGCCGACCGATATGCGGCCCGCAGCGCCGGGAACAGTGGCGTTGCAAAGCGGCGCGAACAGCACAGGGCAAGAACAGATCAGCGTGGCGAACCTGATGTCGCTCAGCGATGCAAAGCGCGCCGCAAGCGACGACGCGGAGAAAGCCTTTCTGGAGCGTGGACTGCGCGAAGTGAACGGCACGGTGGCCGAACTGGCGCGGCGCATCGACATGAACCGGTCGCATCTGCAGATGCTGCTGAAGAAGCACGGTCTGCATTCGAAAGACTTTCGCAACCGTAACGTCGTCTCCACGAACAGGAACGGCGCCGCCGAGCATGCAGACCAAGCCGAGGACGACGGCGAAGGCGATACATAATGCCGTCAGCCGAAAAGATCGAACGGCGTGCGACTCAAGACCTCATGGTGCCGGGTTCAGAAGCGTTTTGTCCGCGGCGTGAGGGTCTTCGGCGCGTACCACGACCGCAGTAATGTTGTCGCGGCCGCCGCGCTCCAGGGCGAGGCTCACCAGTTGATCGGGCGCGTTGCCGTGTGCTGCCGTAGACAATACAGATAGCATGTCGTCTTCGCCGATCTCGTTGCTCAGGCCGTCGCTGCAAAGCAGAAAGATGTCGCCGTCCGCAACTTCGATTGCGTCGTCGTCGAGTTCGAGCAGATCCGTCGCACCCACGGCCCGCGTAATCATGTGCTGCGCGGGATGATGCCGCGCTTCTTCGTCGGTAATCACGCCAAGCGACTTGAGCGCTTCGACCTGACTGTGGTCGCGCGTGAGCTGGCGTAACTGTCCGTCGCGAAGAAGGTAGAGGCGGCTGTCGCCGGCCCATACATAACCACAGAAGCGATCGCAGGCGAGCAGCGCGACGACCGTGCTGCCAATGCGTTGCACCTGGCGGCGCGCGGCCTCTTCTCTCAACAGACGATTAGCAGCCTGCAAATGTGCGCGCGCGTCGGCCAACAACGCTTTCATGCTGACGGGCGCGGCGAGCCGCTTCAATTCGTCAATGACGACGCGGCTCGCGACGTCGCCCACCGCGTGTCCGCCCATGCCGTCGGCGACTGCCCAGCGTCCGAGTTCGGACTGGTCGAGGCAGGCGTCTTCGTTGATTTCACGCACGCGCCCCGCGTCGGAGCGCGCGGACGACGTCCATCGGAATAGGCTCGCACAAGTCACAACGGCTACACCATATCGTTTCTGCTGCGTGCGTCGGGAGAGACACTGATGTTCGAGTTGGCGCCTGTATTGCGCACATCGACCGACTGGAACTGGTTGATCATCTGGTTAGCATAGAAGTTGTTGGAAACCTCGTACAGGTTCACGACCGGTCCAATGCTCGGCGTTTCCCGCACATAAGGTTGAATCCAGCCATACACCCAGGGCGCTCCACCGCCGCCGCGAATGGCCGCCATTGCTTTGCGGTCGAGTGCGAGGTTGAGTGAAAGATCGTTCACAGAAATAGAAGCCATGTCGTTCTCCGGTTGGCCGCGTGCGCAACGCGCGCGGTTTTAATGGATCTGGACAAGGATCGTGCAAGTGCTATGCCAATCGCTGCATGACGCCACGCGGTTTGCCGCACAGCGTTGACTGGCCTGCGATTCCGCTCATTCGAGCACTGTTTCAGCGGTGCACTGTTGATCGACAGGTCGGCGCGCATCCAACAGACCCGCTTGCGAACCGGTGTAGCGCCCAACACATTCCTGGCGAGTCGACAACAACCCAACTGCAGCGTGAATCGCCATTCTGGCCGTGGCAAAAAGAGCGCCGCGCGCCAACACTTCAGTGCATATTCTGTCGCTCGGCGGCCCACAGTTTTCCTCGTCGAAGAAGTGGCACTCGGCGGAAAGCCTTATAAACAAAGGCTTTTTCGCACATGGCCCGGATGATGCAAAAGACCTCGCAACAGTGTTGGAAACCGAGCGAGGCCAGCCATGAACACGATCCAACTTAAGACGAGCGACACCCGCGACGATTGCATGTCCACGATCGACTTGCCCATCGGCTCGCATCTCGTGTCAGCCCGCTGCGGTTATGAGCATCACGGCATCTACGTGGGCAATGGCCGTGTGGTTCATTACGCAGGCTTCGCCGGTTCGGTGCATCGTGGACCGGTCGAAGAAGTCGGCCTCGATCGCTTCGCGGCAGGACATCCGCTCTCGGTTCGCGCGACTCCCCATGCACGTTATATCGGCGACGAAGCGGTGCGCCGCGCGCGCTCACGGCTCGGCGAAAACCACTACCGGCTGCTGACCAACAACTGCGAGCACTTTTGCGCGTGGGTGCTGCTCGGCGAAAGCCGCAGTGAACAGGTGCATTGCAGCTTGCGTCATCCGCGTACCGGCATGCATGTGCTGATGTGCCTCGTGAAGGCTTTCGTCGAAAGCGGCGCCACCGGCGCAAACAGCGGACAGCTCGCCGCATAGCTCGCGTGAGCTATCGGATCGACCTCGGGTATTCAAGTGAAGGAATGAAGGAGAACCATCATGGCAACCGCTGAAAAGACCTTGCACTGGGCCGTCGACAAATGGCTCGCACCGACTCCGTCAATGCCCGCACGTGTCGTGGAGTTTTGCCACCGCGCTTCGCATCAACGGTTCGTGCGTGTTGAAGCGCTGCGCCCGTCCGGCCTGTTGTCCATCTTCTTCTTCCGTCACGACGATGGCTCATGGAACGTGTTTCCGCCGCAAGCAGAGCGCCCCGCGATGAACGGTCATCGGCGCACCGGGCTTTGCTAACGCGGCATGTGTGCAGCCGCTTCCTTGATGAGCCACTGGCTGAACAGCAGCATCGCGGGTGTCATCGCCTTGCCCTTTAGCCATGTGAGCCAGTAACTTCCCGCCTGCACTTCGACATCGAAGGGCCGCACGAGGCGGCCCGTGTTGATTTCGCGATCGAACATCAGCGCGGGCGCGAGCGCGATGCCCGCGCCTTGCATGGCCGCTTCGACCATGAGCCGTGACGAATCGAACACCGGTCCCCGAATTGGACGCGGCGCGATACCGGCGGCTGCGAACCAGTTGATCCAGTCGTCTGCGCGATACGAACGCAACAGCGTTTCGTCGACGAGATCTGCGGGCGTGGACAATCTCGCAGCAATCTCGGGCGTGCATAGCAGCGCGAGCGGCGCGTCGAGCAGGCGTGTGGCGAGTGACCCGGGCCACGTGCCGTCGCCGAAGCGGATCGCGAAGTCTAGCCCCTCAGTGGCGAGATCCACGAGATTGTTATTGGTCAGAAGCCGCAGCTCGACAAAGGGATGTGCATCGCGAAACGATTTGAGCCGCGGCATCAGCCAACCGACCGCGAACGTGCCGACCACACCGACCGTCAGTACTTCATGAAAGTGACCGCCTTCAAATTGCTTGAGCACCGCCTCGATGCGATCGAATGCGTCGGTGAGCACGGGGCGCAGTGCAAGACCTTCATCGGTCATCGCAAGGCCGCGTGGCAGGCGCTTGAATAGCGCGGTGCCAAGACGCTCTTCGAGCGTTCTGACCTGCTGGCTGACGGCGGCCTGCGTGACGTTCAGTTCGAGCGCCGCGCGGGTGAAGCTCAGGTGCCGCGCGGACGATTCGAAGGCGCGCAGCGCATTGAGCGGAAGATAAGGTCTCATAGCCGAGGCATAAGTTTTTCTTGTGAGCGCACTAACTTATCATCGTTTGTCAGTGAAAGCTGGAAAACCGATAGTTGCGGCTTCACACAAGGAGCTGCAATGATCACGAGAAGAAAATTTGCGCGCACGATGCTGGGCGTTTCGATAGTTGGCGTTGGTGGCTTTGCTGGCGCCGTGTTCCGAAGCGGCGATGCATGGGGCAAAGACGCCGGACCGGCCAAGCGCACCACGTCGGCAACGCCGCGGCAAGAGTTGGCAAAGGCCGATACGATCCGCGCGCGGCTGCGGGAGATCGAAGCAGATAGCGGCGGACGGCTCGGTGTCGCGATCGTCGACACGACATCGGGCCTGCACGCCGGCTTACATGCGGACGAACGCTTTCCGATGTGCAGCACGTTCAAACTGCTCGTTGCGGGCGCGATATTGGCGAGGGTGGATCGCGGCGAGGAAGACTTGCAGCGACGCATCGTCTACTCGCAAAGCGAGCTTGTGCCGAACTCGCCGGCGACATCGAAGCACACGCGTGAGCGCACCGGCAACACGGGAATGAGCGTTGGCGATCTGTGCAAGGCGGCGATCACGCTCAGCGATAACACGGCCGCTAACCTGTTGCTGGCGAGCTTTGGCGGTCCTGCCGCCTTGACCGAATTTGCGCGCAGTCTGGGTGACGGCATCACGCGTCTGGACCGGATCGAGCCCACGCTTAACGAGGGGACGCCCGGCGATCCGCGCGACACTACGACACCGAACGCAATGCTCGGCAATCTGCGTGAGTTGGTGCTCGGCGAGCATTTGACTTCGTCGTCGCGAGCGCAATTGCTTGCGTGGCTCGCGGCCAATGAGACCGGCGGCGAGCGGATTCGCGCAAAACTGCCGAAGGACTGGGGCGTTGGCGATAAGACCGGCACAGGCGATCACGGCACTGCCAACGACGTGGCGATCGTGTGGCCACCCGGCCGCGGTCCCATTCTCGTCGCGGTCTATCTGACGGAAACGGCAGGCGACGCGGCGCGTTGCAATTCGGCTATTGCGAGCGTCGGCGCGCTAGTGGCGCAGTCGGTTTAACGGCTGCGCCAACGGCCTGTGCTTTTACCCTGAAACGCGCTTGAGCATGGTCAGCAGCGCGTCGAATGAAATCGGCTTGCGCGCGTACTGGATGGACGGATTCTGCTGCGCGGGAATGTCGGCGGCCGCGCTGCAGAGAATCACCGGAATGGTGCGCAGGTCCGGATCGGCGTAAAGCGCTGCGCAAAGCTCCAGGCCTGACATGACCGGCATCATGCAGTCCGACACGATAACGTCCGGCCGGGTCTTGCGTATCTGATCGAGCGCGGCCGCGCCATTCGATGCGGTCAGCACCGTATAGCCGTGACGTTCGAGCAGCAGCCGCCATACAGTGAGGATGTCGAATTCGTCATCCACAACCAGAATGGTTTTCATGGGGCTACGCCGGTCGCCGCGACTGCAACGTCGCGGACAAGCCTGTGGCCGAAGAAACCGCGGCGCTAAACGGACTTTCAATAACATCCAGCCCGTGTGAGGAGATTACGAGCTCATGGGTAGACGGATCATGCGCGCTCTCCCGCTGCTTGACGATTGAAATTGCACGCCGCAGTCCTGCTTCGGTTTCCGCGTAGCGCAACAAGACGAGATTTTCTGTAAGTGCCGATACACGCGTGCTTCGACAATTGCCGTGGTCTGGATAGAGCGGCATTTCTTCGGTGATGAGCGCCGTGATGCCGGCTTCGCGCAACTGATGCAGCAATGCGTTCAGGAATAGCCCGAAGCGCTCGACGCGCAACGCGGAATCGCGGAAACCTTCCACGCCGTCGATCACCATGCGCGTTGCCCCGATTTCTCTCGCCGTGGCAAGCGCGTTAGCGGCGATCTCGTCGACGGCAAGTTCAATGGCCGGCTGCCATTGAATGGCAAGACGACCGTCCTGGTACGCGTCGTTGAGAGGTATCGAAACGGCTTCTGCTTTACCGAGCAGTCGTTGCGGTCCTTCGTAAGAGCCGAGATAGAGGCAGCGTTCGCCGTTCGCGACACCTGCGGCAAGGAATTGCAGGCAAAGCATGGTTTTGCCGACACCCGACGGCCCGATCAACGTCGTAGTCGAGCCTTGCGACAGACCGCCGCCGAACATGATGTCGAGATGCGGTAAGCCGAAGCTGATCCGCGTTTTCAGATCCACCGGTCCGCTCGACGGCGCGCACTGCGATTCGAGACGCGGATACATGAGGAGCCCGCTCTCCGCGATGCGAAAGTAGTGCTTGCCCATCAGGTGATTGCGCGCGCGCAGCTTGTGGACTTCGATTTCGCGGGCGCGGCGCATACCGTCGCTGAAGCGGTTCAGTTCGATCAGGCCGTCGACCAGCGTGTGCTCAGGATGCGGCTCGTTGCCGGACAGCGGCGCGAGGAGCAGCGTCGTGCAGTCCATTGCCGCGACGAGCGCATTGAGTTCGTGAATGAACTTGGACAACGACAGTTCGGTTTCGCTGAATTCGCGCGCGCTCCGAAAGCCGTCGATGATCATGAGGCTCGGCCGGTAATCGTAGATGCTCGACGCAATCAGTTTCAGGAAGCCGTCCAGACCGTCCTGCATGAGTTCGTGATAACCGGAAACGAAAAGCATCTGCTGCGCGACTGCGTTTTCGTCGAAGAAAGTCAGACGCTTCAGGTGTGCGAGCAACTTGTCGTGCGATTCAGCGATCAAGGTCATGTACAGCACCTTCTCGCCCCGGCTTACGCGATGAAAGCCGATCTGGCTGGATAGAATCGTCTTGCCTGCGCCGGCCATGCCTTCGAGAAGATAGACGCCGCCCCGGACCAGCCCGCCGCCAAGAATCTCGTCGAGACCGGGCACGCCCGTATCAACGTTGGCGCGAAGAAAGGTCTGCGATTCGTGAATAGTCATTATGGTGTGCGTTGAAGTACAAACACAGGCGGTTCGCTGACGTCCGCCCGCAACCTGAACTAACCTCGTTAGCAATGTGCGTTCCCGGTATTGACCGGCTAAAACGCATAGGGAGAATGGCTGACACGCGATTCTACGTGTCCGTTGAGCGCTTGACCACGGCCATATTGGTGCAAGGTCAGGGGACAAGTGAGCCGAACGCGCTCCGATACGAACGCAGCGCAGCCAACCGAAAATGAAAAAGTTATTCTGGGCGGCGCACAAAGTACAAAACAGGTACGTGCAAAGCTACTTAACCGCACGGCATTTCTCTACTGGCGAGCGAGTGGCCAGACATGCCAATGCCACGCTTCGCGCGTTCCCTTCGCGCGTTCATTAGCGAGCGGCTATATTAGCCATCCTTAACAAATTTTTCCCTGACCGACGATGCTATCCGCGCAGGTTGCGCACGAAAGTTTCAAGGTGACGCTGCACCGTGCCGGCCGCTTCGAATTCGATGCCTTCGAGCATCTGCTTTTCAATCGTTCTAACCGCCTGCTCGCATTGACGCAGTACGGCCCGTCCCTCGTCGGTTAATTGCAGCAGCACGATGCGACCGTGCGTGGGGTCCGGCTCGCGGCTCACCCAGTTACGGCTCGCCATTGCGTTCATCACCTCGTTGGCAGACTGAGGCGTGATGAACGAGCGTTCGGCAAGCTGCGCGTTCGACGCCTGCCCCTTTGCTTCGAGAACGGACAGTGCGGTGAATTGCGCGAGCGTCAAGCCGAGCGGCGCAAGCGCTTCGCTCATACGGCGCCGCAGGATGCGGTCGAGACTGCCTATCACATAGGTCAGGCGCAGGGCGGGCCGGCGAGTACGCGTAGTGGCGGCTTCAAGAGTCGAATTCTGGTTTTTGCTCATTGTCGGCACGAGATTCAGGCTATCCCGCATCTTATCGCGGCTTGCCGTATACAATTCGGCACCGCTTGAATTTTGCCAATACTGACATCGCACCCATGCCGAATCCGACCCGGGCTTTTCTTCTCGGCCCGCTCCTGAAAGGCGTTTCACGCTCGTTTTACCTTACGCTGCGCGTGCTGCCAGTGGGAATGCGCGACCCGATCGGCCTCGCCTATCTGCTCGCGCGTGCCGCCGACACGGTTGCGGATACATCGCTGATCGCGCCGGAACAGCGCCTTCAGTTGTTGCTGGCGTTGCGCGACGAGGTCAACGGTGTGTCGAGCGACGGCGCGCTGTTCCAGCGTATGGCCGCCGAAGTAGCGGGTCAGCAGACTCAGTCGGACGAGAAGGTGTTGCTGGAATCGCTCGGTCCCGCGCTCGACGTCTTGGGGCAGTTGAATGAATCGGATCGCAAGGCCGTGCGGGGAATCGTTTCAACGCTGACCGAGGGCATGGAGTTCGATCTGCGCACGTTCCCCGACGAACGTTCGGGCCGCATCGCGGCGCTGCGCGAATATTCGGAGTTGGACCGCTACACATATCTTGTAGCGGGCTGCGTCGGCGAATTCTGGACCACGATGACCTACGCACATATGCCCGGCACGCTCAAAGAGCGGCCCGAGACAATGGCGAGCCGTGGCGTCCGGTTCGGCAAGGCGCTGCAAATGACCAACGTCTTGCGCGACTGCGGAAAAGACCTGCGTATCGGCCGCTGTTATCTTCCGCAAACATTGCTGGATCAACACGGCTTGAGTCCGCAAGACCTGTTGTTGCCGGCCATTTCGTTGCGCGCGCGTCCGCTGATGACCGAGCTATTGCGCACCACGCTCGATCACTTCCGTGAAGCGCTCGATTACACGCTCGCCATTCCCGCCTTTTCCGTGCGCCTGCGGCTTGCGTGTTTGTGGCCGATTCTGATCGGGCTCGAAACGTTGATGCTGCTCGTGAATAACTCAGCGTGGCTCGATCCGCAAAAAGTCTCGAAGGTGCGCAGGAACACGGTGTACCGGATCATTGCGTCGTCGCTGCTGCTGGTCGGTTCGAACCGGCTGGTGCGTCAGTCAATAGAGCAACGCATCCGGCACATAGAAGCCCGGCTTTGAGCTGCTTGTGTGTGGCCCAACGTACTGTTTAAAAGCATGCCGGGCCGTAGTTTGATCGACAAATCCTTTGTCCGATCCGACTCACATGGCGCCGCCGGAAAAACAGCATTGCGACACACTCGACCTGATCCGGGCACTGGCGGCGGGCGCTGTTTGCCTCAGCCATCTGCGCAATCTGATGTTCGTCGACTACAAGTCGAGCGTGGGACTGGGCCTCGCGGGCAAGGCGTTTTATTTCGTCAGCAACTACGGGCATACGGCCGTCATCGTGTTCTTTTTGCTGAGCGGGTACTTTGTCGGCGGCTCGGTGCTGCGCCAGGTCGGCACCGGCACGTGGAGTTGGCAGCGCTATCTGACTGAACGCTTATCGCGCCTGTGGGTCGTGCTGGTGCCGGCGCTGCTGCTAACGTTGTTCTGGGACCGCCTCGGCATCCATCTCGCGGGCGGACCTTTCTATCTCGGGACTGAAGGCACATTCGATCAACAGATCAACGTTGCATCGCATCTGAGCCCGGCGACGCTCGCATGCAATCTCGTCTTCCTGCAAACCCTGGCGTGCGGCACATACGGATCGAATGGTCCGCTATGGAGCCTCGCTAACGAATTCTGGTACTACCTGTGGTTTCCCGCATGCGTCGTGTTGTTGGGCCGCCGACGGGGAGTCGGCGGTTATGCGATCGCCGCGTTTGCGCTCGGTACGATGATCGCGTTCCCATCGCTGCAAAGCGGCTTCGGATTGTGGCTGCTCGGCGTGCTACTCGCGGTGCTGGAAAAGCGTTCTCCCGCGCGTGCGAAGCGCCGGGCTCTACCGTGGCTTACGTTCGTAAGCGGTATGGTGTTTGTCGCCGCGCTGGTTTGTACACGCCTCTTTCTGCTCGATAACGACTGGATCGTCGGCGTGCCTTGCTTTGTGTTCCTCCGCTGCGTGCTGCTCGAGAATGTTCGCTTGCGCCTGCCGGTGCTGTCGCGAGCCGCAATTCTGTTTTCCAGGTTTTCCTATTCGCTGTATCTCACGCATTTCCCGTTTATTCTTTTTGTGGCCGCAGTGGGTTTCAGGCAGCGCATTCCGTTCGATGCAAAAGGAGTACTCGTGCTGACCGGAATGCTCATTGCATGCTACGTGTACGCTTTCGTGGTTTATCTGTTGTTCGAGCGGAACACGCGGCGCGTGCAGCAGCGCATGTGGCGGCTGCAGTCCGGGCAGACAGCGCCGGATACAACAGCCGCGCATGTTCGTCAGCGCGGCACGATTACCTGACTTGGCGCTCACCTCGCTTGATTCAATCTGCGTCAGCACATAGGCCTGAATCGGGAAACCCCTAAGACCGTGTCCGGATGGTTCGCGTTAGTCTCTTCGAAAGAGGAGACATTCCATGAGGCAGGCATTCAATATCGCGGTGGTGCTGTTGCTCGGCTATTTAATGGCGGATCGGGCGCTGATGCGCGCGCAGGCCGGCGAAGTCGGGACGATCACATGCCATCAGGGCGCTGAACTGGTCAAGGCCAGCGCGCTCAAGAAGGGCTTTGGAGATGTCGGCGCGAGCAGCCAGAGCGAGAATTTCCTGTCGAGCTGCCTCGTCACGGGGCGCGGGCAAGTGGGCGATCTGATCGCTCGCGATTGAGCAGGTCCGTTCGGTCGGAGGATGATCCGTTGCACCCGCAACGGTTCGCAGGGGCAAAAAAGCGCCTGGACTGACGAGTCCAGGCGAAGTCATCGGTAGCCGATGACGGAGGTAACGGATAGCAAACTGGCCCGTGATCGGAACAACCGGTCGCGGGCTATTTCATTTGTAACGGCTCAAACAGTTGGCGCTTCGGCGGCATGACACGCGGTGAAGTGCTGAGAATTCCGCCGCGCCTTGGCGGCGGCATATTGCGCCATTCTCAGCCGGTGCACCGACCCGATTGCCGCCTTTGCCTGCTGTGCTTAGTTGCCGAAGTAGATCGACTTGGTGCCATTAGCCGACACCGCGCGGCCAGAGTCCGAAGAACCGTTCGCAACACCGCCATAGCTCGACACAGCCGGCTGCGCAGTGCCGTTTTGCGCGGCGACGCGAGCTTCTGCGGCCTGAATGTCAGCGGGATAATAAGGATCCGAGCGGGTCGGCTGATAGCCGGCCTTTTCCAGTTGAATCAGTTCTGCGCGCACCTGAGCGCGAGTCACGGGCTGGTTGGACTGCGCAAACGAAGCGACAGGAGCGGCCAGCACAGTGGCGATAACAACAGCTTGAATAAGTGATTTCATGATGAACTACCTCCAGTTTCGGTCTTTATTGCGCTACGAACCTTGTTGTTCGCAGCCAGTGATTACATTGTAGGTTTGCAAACTGGAGAGAGTAATGGCGCTTTTCGGTAAACTTCGTTGCTGGAATTGAGATAAACGGACGGCGCTGTTCATTCGTGCCGACGCACCAGTAAAGCCTGCGTGCAGCGGCTCTTACTTACTGCGCGGGCGGACGGCTCCGTCGGCCCGCTGCGACAGCCGCGTGAATGCATGGCTGGTACGCTCGTCACGCAGATCGCGGGCCCGATAGAAGTCTTTGCTAAGCCACTCCCCCAAGCCGATCAACGCCGAACCCAGCAGGTTTTTCAGGCTTACCCAGCGGTTCTCGGCGCGCGCAAAATTCGCCGCCGACACCACTGCGGTCGTTTCCAGTCGGTCGAGCTCGGTATGTAGAAAGTCGGCGAAATGGTGGAGCCCACGCTGATTGTTGTTCGACGACTTCTTTTCCAGTTCCACATGATCCGGAATGAGCGACTGATTACTCACCCGAATGAATTGAGGCGTGTCGGCGCGGGGCGTGCCGGTGGTGCGGATCGCCAGACCGACGCTCGACGAGGCTTCTGTGCGTTTGCCGAGCGGAGGCAGGCCCCACTTGTCGCAGAGATATTTCAGCACGCTGCAATGGTCGAATTGCGCGTGGCATACGCCGGGGTCGCACCAAGGGGATACGAGGAGGGCGGGCACGCGAACGCCGAGCCGCCTGAAGTCGAACACGGACGTGTGTTCGTCGGGCGCGACCGAGTCTGACGGCGGCGGCACGTGGTCATAAAAGCCACTGTGTTCGTCGTAAAGCACGACTAACAATGTGCTTTCCCACAACGCCTGATTGGAACGCAATGCGTTGTACGTGTCCGCGATCAGCTTTTCCGCCTTCATGATGTTATGCGGCGGATGATCGTCGTTCTGTGCCTCGCCGAAGTACTTGGGCTCTATGAGTACGAACTCCGGAAATGCATCGGCTGGACCGGCCGCATCGGGAAAGAAATTGTCGAAGTAGCGGTAGTTCGCGAGGTTCTCGGCTTTGCGCTGATTCTTGAATAGCAATGACGCCGGGAAGTCGTAGAAATAGACGGTCCAGGTTTTTTTAGCGTCGTTCAGGCGGTCAAAAATCGTATCCTGATCCTGCTCGGTGTACCACCTGGGATTGAGCGCGTCGAGGCCGGATGGCATTCCCACCTGCCCGTTCGAAGTGCCGGAAAGCGCGAAGTAGCGGTTCGGCCACGTTGGGCCGGGCAGAGATGAAAACCATCTGTCGCAAACGGTGAATTGCTCTCCGAGCGTGTGCAGCGCGGGCAGAAAGCCGCGCGGATAGTAGCCCATGATGTTCTGCCGCGCGGCAAGACTGCTGTTTGGATAGTCGTTGGCGAAGGAGCGCACGAAGCCGCTGTTGTTCGAGTCGATCTGGCTTAGCACGGCTGAGTGCCCATGATCCGGATCGAGCTTCATTTGCCGTACTCGCGTGGGCCGAGGAGAAAAGGTGTGGCCTTTGCCGTCGTCGTTCGTTTTCGACGCAGCGTTGCGCACGCCGTCCAGACCCTCATGCACTTCGTCGAGGCAGCCCAGCATCTGGTCGAAGGAATGGTTTTCCATCAGCAGAAGAACCACGTGGCGAATCGGGTCGTTCTGCGCCTGTGCCTGTTGTCGTGCCGCGTTGCTGAGTTGGACGTCGTCCATGTGCATCGCTCCTGCGGGATTAAGCAAGACTGAACGTGTGAGGTGTCAGTCTTGCAAACCTAGCGCAAAAAACGTCGCAACGAAAGCTTCATATCGCTGTGAGAAGCCGGAGAAGATCGGCCCTCTCCCGCCAGGCTCGGACGGCTGAACACCTACGCGCGCGGCGTGGCGGCCGCCATATGCGCCGCTGCAACTGGGGGCGTTGGTGACAACAGAATGCAAAAATGCCGTTCGGTCATTCACCGAACGGCATTTTTTTGTACCGCCGCGCTTTTACACGGCAAGGTGGCTCAGGTTTAGACGGCTGCCGGCCGCCATTTCAACAAGCGCTGCTCGACTGCGGTCAACAGGTAGTCCGCTGCCAACGCGACCACGGCCAGCACGATCATCGCGGCAAACACGCCGCTTGCGTTGAACGCACCTTGCGCCGTGGAAATCAGCAGGCCGATACCTTGTTTAGAGCCGAGAAATTCGCCGACCACTGCGCCGACGAGCGCGAAGCCGAAGCTCACATGCAGGCTTGCAAGAATCCAGCTCAATGCCGAGGGAATCACGACCGACGTGGTTACCTGACGGCGCGAAGCACCGAGAATTTGCGCATTCGCGATCATGTAACGATCGGCTTCACGTACGCCCTGAAACGCGTTGGCAAACACGACGAAGAACACCATCACCACGGCGAGTGCAACTTTCGAAGCCATGCCGAGGCCCAGCGCAATCACGAACACGGAGCCGAGCACCACACGCGGAATCGAGTTGGCGATCTTGATGTAGAGGCTGAACACGTCCGACAGCAACTTGTTGCGGCCGAGCAGAATGCCGCAGAACACGCCGGCAACGGAGCCGATAATGAAGCCGAGTCCCGTTTCTTCGAGCGTGACCCAAACCTGCGTGAGAAGCGGGCCTTGAGACGTGCCGTTCACGAACCAGTCGACGATCTGATCGAAAATCGCGGTCGGCATCGAAAAGAAGAACGGGTCGATCCACTTCAGGCGCGCGGACAGTTCCCAGCCGCCGAGCACGATCACGAGTACGGCGATACGCAGCGCGATCACCAGCACCTGACGTTGCCGGATACGTTTTTGCGCGACCCGTTCGACCTGCGCGAGCGACGCGGCGTCGATACCCGAGGGCATCATCTGTTGAGGAGTAGTAGACATGTTTCGCTTTCCTTGATTAACCGATCTGCACTTCTTCGCGCAGGTCGTGCCAGATGTCGCGCGAGATTTCGATGAAACGCGGGTCGTAGCGAACTTCCGACGTGACACGCGGACGCGGCAGATCGATCTCGTAGACCTTTTTTAGCGTCGCGGGACGCGCGGTCAGCACGAACACGCGGTCGGCGAGTGCAATCGCCTCTTCGAGATCGTGCGTGACAAATACGACCGAACCGGCGCCGCCCCACAACTGCAGCAATTCGTCCTGCATCAGCGTGCGCGTTTGCATGTCGAGCGCGGAGAACGGTTCGTCCATCAACAGGATTTCCGGCCGGTTGATGAACGTTTGCGCGAGTGCCACGCGTTTGCGCATGCCGCCAGACAACTGATGCGGATAGTGCTTGCCGAACTTGTCGAGGCCCACACGGCGCAGCCACTCGTTCGCTTCTTCATAGGCGGCGGATTTCGAGCGGCCGCGATACAGCGGACCGGCCGCGACGTTGTCGATGACCGAGCGCCACGGAAACACGGCGTCTGCCTGAAACACGAAGCCGATGCGCGGATCGATGCCGTCCACCGGCGCGCCCATCACGCGCACTTCGCCGGTAGTGGGCTTGAGCAAGCCCGTAATCATGCTGAGCGTGGTGGATTTGCCGCAGCCCGTCGGCCCGACAATCGCAACGAACTCGCCGCGCGCCACCGACATGCTGAAGTCGCGCAACGCGATGGTTGCCTTGCCGTCCGGAGAAATGAAACGGCAGGACACGTTGCGCATTTCGATCGCAGGCGTCTCGCGTGACATAGGTTGGTTCATCGGCTGGTGCCTCGCAGTTTGCTTGATGTGGATGACGTTACTTGGCCGCGGTCTTGACCGGCGCCGCCACGAAGTCGTTCGTGTAGGTCTTGGCGAGGTCAATGTGCTTGCCCTTCACCGAGGGGTTGAATGCGGAGAGCACCTTCAACACGGTCTCTGGGCCGTCGGCGGGCATCTTGCCGTCCTTCGTGAACATGGGCAGCGACGCTTTCAGTGCACCGACGTAAAGGTCCTTGTTGTTGCCGTAGTAGTCTTTCGGCATCTTGGCCGCGATTTCTTCAGCGCTATGCGTGGCGATGAAGTTCAGCGTCTTTGCGAAAGCGTGCGAAAGCTTCGCTGCGTCGCTCTTGTGCGACTCGGCCCACGCACGCTGCACGTAGAAGCTCGAAGCCGGATAAGTGCCGCCGAGCGCTGCGCGCGTGCCTTCGAGGGTGCGCATATCGACCAGTACTTTTGCGTCGCCGGTCTTGAGAAGTTGCGAGACCGTCGGCTCTGTCGTCATGCCGGCGTCGATACGGCTTTGTTTGATGGCCGCGATAAAGCTATTGTCGGCACCTACCGGCAACAGCGTGTATTGCGTGGACGGAACACCCGCGCGTTGCGCAAGGTATTGCGTGAGGAAGCTTGTTGAGGAGCCGAGGCCGGTCACGCCAAGCGTCTTGCCTTTTGCGTCAGCCATGCTCTTGAAGCTGTCTGCCGCTTTCGTGGAGACCATTTCCACTTCGCCCGGCACCTGGCCGAAGATCACCAGCGCCTGCACTTCTTTGCCTTTGCTCTGCAGATCGATAGTGTGATCGTAGAAGCCCACTACGCCTTGCACCGCGCCTGCGAGCAGTTCGTTCTCTGCATCCACGCCCGCGGGCTGCGAGAGAATTTCGACGTCGAGGCCTTCGTCCTTGAAGTAGCCGAGTTGTTCAGTCAGCTTGGCCGGCAGGTAAATAATCTTGGTGGCGCCGCCGACCATGATCGTGAGTTTCTCCGCATGAGCGGCGGCCGAAGCAGCGGCGAGGGCAAACGCAACACCGGACACAGCGGCGATCTGGCGCAAGGTACGCATGAGGCAGTCTCCTGGGGTTTGGCCGCCGCCCTATGGACCATGCGGCGCTTTTTGAGTGAATGACGGCGATTATAGAAATCGGAAACCTTCTGCCAGCTTTCGACGGTGCCGGCAAATAGTGAGTGTTAACCCCGAACCGCGCGAAATCGTGCCGCAAACCGCACGCAGCGCATCTAGCGGAAGCTCGGGGTAGAACATGAAACTGTATGCGCCGAACCTCACGCGATACGCGCAGCGCCCTGTTTTTACGGCACAATCGACGCCCTGACTCTCGCCGTTTGTGCCATGAAGCTGCTGCTCATTGAAGACAATCCCACTCTCGCTCACTGGCTCGCGAAGATGCTGGAGCAGGAGGCATTCGCTCTCGACGCCGTGCAGGACGGCGACGCGGCGGACCGCTTGCTGCGCACGAATCACTATGACGTGATCCTGCTCGACCTCAATTTGCCGAAGTTGTCGGGCAAAAACGTCCTGCGCCGGCTGCGTCAGCGCGGCGACGCGACTCCCGTGCTGATTCTGACGGCGAGCGGTTCGATCGACGAGAAAGTGGAGTTGCTCGGCGCGGGCGCCGACGACTACCTGGTGAAGCCATTCGAAGTGCGCGAGCTGATCGCGCGAATCAAGGTGGCGATCCGTCGTCAGTCTCCGTCGAAGGCGAGCGAAGTGGTGTGCGGCGACCTTGCGTTCGACATCGATACGCGTCAGTTCACATTGAAGGGCGCACCGCTGAACGTCACGCCGCGCGAGCGCTCGGTGCTCGAAACGCTGATTCTTAGATTGGGCAAAACGGTGACCAAGCCCGCGCTCGTCGACGCGATCTTCACGCTCGCCGATGAGCCGAGCGAAGACGCGGTAGAGATTTATATCTCACGCCTGCGCAAGAAGCTCGACGGCAGTTCGGCGGCCATCGTCACGCTGCGCGGGCTCGGCTACCTGCTGCGCAAGAAAGAAGATGACCAATAGTTTGCGCGTCCGATTGTTATGGTGGTTGCTGGTGCCGCTCGCATTGTATGTGTTCGTGACTGGCAAGGCCGAGTACGACAATGCCCGGCGAACGGCCGATCTCGTGCAGGACAATCAGCTTATTTCGTCAGCGCGAATGATTGCGGGCGAAGTGGAATGGGTCGACGGTTTCCTGCGCGTGGATGTACCGCCGGCGGCGCTCGAAATCTTCGCGTCGCCTTATCGCGATCAGGTGTTCTACAGCGTCAATGTGGACGACCGGCAACTGCTTGCGGGAACGCCGGAATTCCCGCCGCGTCCGGCGCAAGCGGCCGATACGCCGGACCACTACGACACCGCGCTATACGGCCAGAACGTGCGCGCCGTGGGGCTCGTTCGGCTCATGTACGACAACGGCGCGACGCGCCACGTGCGCGTCACTGTTGGCAAGACGGTGCGTTCACGCGACGCGATGGCCGAACAACTATGGCGACCGCAACTCGTGCGGCAGATCGAGATGATCGCGCTTGCCGTGGCGCTCGTGTGCATCGGTCTGACGTTCGAATTGCGTCCATTGATGAAGGTGAAAGACGAGGTCGCCGACCGCGATCCCATGCAACTCGAGCCGATCCGCGTGGACCGTCTGCATACGGAATTGCGGCCGATTGTCGAAGCCATCAATCAATGCATTGCACGCCTCGGCGTGCAGGTTGCCGCGCAGCGCCGTTTTATCGCCGACGCCGCACACCAGTTGCGTACGCCGCTCACGCTGCTCGGCACCCAGTTGCAGTTCGCGCGGCAGCAGGGCGGCGTGAACCCGGCGCTCGACGAAGCGCTGGCCGCCATGCATCGCAGCAACCGGTCAATGGTCGGACTCACCAACAAGCTGTTGCTGCTCGCTCAGGCCGAGGCGGCGGACAACCGGCAGGTGATTGTCGAAACGGTCGATCTCGTGCCGTTAGCCATGGAAGTGGTGGAAGACTTCGCATTGCTTGCGCAAGGGCGGCAAATCGATCTCGGCGCGGAGCTTTGCGACATCGCGCCGGTGGCGGGGCACCGCGGCCTGCTTCAGGCGCTGATCGCCAATCTCGCAGAGAACGCAATTCGCTACACCGGCAGCGGCGGGCACGTCACGGTCGCAGTGACCGCCGACGCACACAGGGTTACCGTTAGCGTGATCGACGACGGTCCGGGCATACCAGCCGAGTCTCGCAGCCGCATATTCGAGCCGTTCTTTCGCGCCTCGACGGATACGGAGGGCACGGGTCTCGGACTCGCCATCGTGCGGGAAGTCGCGGACGCGCACAAAGGCGATATCGTGCTCCAGGCGGGTGAGGGCGGCAAAGGCGTGCATATCGCCGTTTCGTTTCCGCGTGCGGCGTCGGGGCAGTCGCGCGCAGGCTAGCAGCGCCAGCTATTGCGGCCGGCGGCGGCTGTATCGCGTTGAAAATCTCGCGGTTGTTGCTGCGCCAGTGTCGAGATCAAAACGTATCAAAAGGCAGCGTTGTAAATCGCCAGTGCATCGGCCTCGCTGACGGGCCGCGGATTGTTCACGAGCAGGCGGGTTTGCAACATCGCGTCGCTGGCCATGCGTCCAAGCCCTTCGCGCTCGATGCCGACATCGCGCAGTCGCGCCGGAATCGCTGTCTCCGCAATCATCCGTTCGAGATTTTCGATCAGCGCCTGGGTCTTGTCCCTGGCGCTGCCGGTCGTTCCGGGCACGACCACGTCGGCCAGTTCCGCGTAGAGATCTGCCGCCGAGTCGGCGTTGAAGCGCAACACATGCGGCAGCACAAGCGCGTTGGAAAGCCCATGCGGCACGTGATAAATGCCGCCAATCGGATACGCCAGCGCGTGCACGGCAGCGACCGGCGAGTTTGCAAATGCCTGTCCCGCGAAAGTCGCGCCCAGCAGCATTGCCTCGCGCGCATCGCGATTGTTGCCGTCCTCGCACGCGGGCAGCAGGTTGCGCGACAGCAGTTCGAGCGCCTTTATCGCGAGCATGTCGGATACCGGGTTCTTCAGATGCGCGGACGTATACGCTTCGATCGCGTGAACCATCGCGTCGATCCCCGTGGCCGCCGTGGCGGCAACGGGAAGCCCGAGCGTGAGTTCGGCGTCGAGAATCGCCAGATCGGCGATCAGTTGCGGCGCGACGACGCCCATCTTCCTGGCCTCGCCGACTGTGACAATCGAGACGGCTGTTACTTCGGAGCCGGTTCCGGCAGTGGTCGGCATCTGCACAAGCGGCAGGCGCTGCACCGTCACCTTGTTCACGCCATACATTTCACTGAGCTGCTGCTGTTGCTGTGGAGCGAGTGCTGCGATGAGCTTGGCGACATCCATCGACGAGCCGCCGCCCAAGCCCAGCACGATCTCGGCACCGGCGCTGCGCGCGCGAGCCGTCGCTTCAAGCACGATATGTTCTGGCGGATCGGCGATCACGTCGTCGATCACCGTCGCATTCCAGCCATGCGCCGCGAGATCGGCAAGCGCCGGGTCCAGTAAGCCGCTTTTGTGCAGGAAGCCGTCCGTCACGACACACAGACGTTCAAGCGCCGGAAATTGCGCGCGCAGCAAAGCGCCGAGCCGACGAGCCGCACCGAATTCGACTATCAGCGTGGGCGCCGTTTGAAAGCGGAATGCGTTCGTCATGCTGCTTCTCCCGGGACCATATGGCTCGACACTTCGCGTCGCTCCAGCAAGGGAACGATTGTGCCGAAACCAAGACGCTGAAAATGTTCGGTCTCGCGATGCTCCGCGAGGCCGTCCGCATCGCTGTACTGTTCGAGGATTACAAAGTGGTCCGGCTCGAGCGGCGAGCGGAAGAATTCGTAGTAGAGGTTCTTCGGCTCCGCGCGAGTGGCGGCGGCGAGTTCGGTGAGATGCTTGACGATCGCATCGCCGTTGCCGGGCTTGGCGAAATAATGCGCGATCACCTGCAGGTAGGCATGAGCCATCAGTAACTCCAACAAGACAGTGGTCGAGATCTCAGAGCGTGAAGCCGATGTCGCCGCGGGCTGCCGATATTCCTAGCCAGGCAGACGCGGCGCCGAACTCCAGTTGTACCAGATTCGGATCGCCCGCTGAACGGCAAAGCTAACGTCCTGCTGCGTTCCGCGGGTGAATCCATCAGATCGGCAGGGCCATCTCAGGTGGATATTGAGAATCATTCGCGTTTGCGATAGATTGGCGGTGTGTTTTTAGAAGGACGAGCGTGCGCGCCGCCGACAAACCGGCGGCGCCAGACCGCTGCCGGTACACGGCATCATCCAAAGGAATTCGTATGACCATGCTTTCGACGCCGCGGCCCACGCTCGCCGATCTGTCTATCGAGCCCGGCCTACCCACGGTCGTGTCGCCACGCGCGGGCGGGGACATGTCATTGAACGACGCCGCGTCGCTGCTGCACGTGATTGTCGACGAGACGCTCGAGCGCGCCGGCGGCGTGCTCTTCTCAGGCTTCCGGGTTGATTCGATCGATGCATTTCAAGGTTTCGCCGCCTCGTTCGGGCATCCGCTGATCGGGTATGAATTCGCTTCTACGCCGCGTAGCCAGGTTGAGGGCGCGGTGTACACATCGACGGAATATCCGCCGCATCGCTCGATCCCTTTGCATAACGAGCAGTCGTACACCCGCGAATGGCCGTTACGGATCTGGTTCCACTGCGCGCTCGCCGCGCGTTCCGGCGGCGCGACGCCGATTGCGGACAGCCGCGCGATTTGTCGAGCGCTCGACCCCGCGCTCGTCGAGCGTTTTGCTCGCCGCGAACTGCTTTACGTGCGCAACTTCGGTCAGGGGCTCGATTTGCCGTGGCAGCAGGCCTTCGGCTCGGACGATCCAGGCGTTGTCGAGCGTATTTGCCGCGCGCGCGGCATTGAATGCGAATGGCGCGACAGCGAAGACGGCGAGTTGCTTCTGCGCACGCGCGAGCGTTGTCAGGCGGTGGCGCGGCATCCGCGCACGGGTGAAAACGTGTGGTTCAACCAGGCGAACCTGTTCCATCTTTCGTCGCTCGATGAGGACATGCAGGACGCATTGATCGATTCCGTAGGTCTGGAAAACGTGCCGCGCAATGTGTATTACGGCGACGGCGCGCCGCTCGAAGCCGACGCCCTTGCACAGATTCGCGGCGTTCTCGACGAAGAGCGGGTCGTGTTTCCGTGGCAAACCGGCGACGTGCTGATGCTCGACAACATGTTGACGGCGCATGCACGCGACCCGTTCGAAGGGCCGCGCAAGGTGGTCGTCGCAATGGCACAGAGTTACCGTGAAGGCCAGACGGTGTAGCGCAGAACGACAACCGCGCGGCACGGTGTTTCGCGCACGATCGTGCGGATGGATTCAGCTCAGCGTTAATGCAAACAATTCGCATCTGGCAAAATTTTGCGACTTAAGTCATCTATAAGACATATGTCTTCAGGCGTAGGATAAATCGCTGAAAGCCTTGTCTGGCGGGCATCATCGCACTTTCGGCGGGTTCGCCGGCATGTTTGTTTAGCAGCGGATAGAGGAAAACGCGCATATACTCACGGTCGGGCCGTAAAAAGTAGTGCCGCGGGTCGCGCTGCGTTTTGCTGCTTCGTCGCAACTCGCTGGCTCAGCGCGTCCAACGCTCTGTCTCTCACTTCACCTAGCAAAGCATCAAACATGTCCACACCGCCGAAGATCATCTACACCCTGACCGACGAAGCGCCTGCTCTGGCGACTTACTCGCTGCTGCCGATCGTCAAGGCGTTCACGCGCTCGTCCGACGTGATCGTTGAAACGCGCGATATTTCGCTTGCTGGCCGGATCATCGCTGCATTTCCGGACTACCTGACCGCGGAACAGAAGGGTTCCGACGATCTGGCTGAGCTGGGTGGACTCACAACGCGCCCCGAAGCGAACATCATCAAGCTGCCGAACATCAGCGCTTCGGTGCCGCAACTGAAGGCCGCGATCACCGAATTGCGCGATCAGGGCTACAAACTGCCGGCGTACCCGGACGTCGCCACGACGGAAACGGAAAAAGACGTCAAGGCACGCTACGACAAGATCAAGGGCAGCGCGGTCAACCCCGTGCTGCGCGAAGGCAACTCGGACCGCCGCGCGCCGCTGTCGGTGAAGAACTACGCACGCAAGCATCCGCACAAAATGGGCGCGTGGTCTGCAGACTCCAAGTCGCATGTCGCTCACATGAGCGGCGGCGATTTTTACGGCAGCGAAAAATCGGCACTGATCGCTGCGGCCGGTGCCGTGAAGATCGAACTGACGGCTGCCGACGGCACGAAGACGGTTCTGAAGGAAAAGACGCCGGTGCAGGCGGGCGAGATTATCGACGCGTCGGTGCTCAGCAAGAACGCGCTGCGCAGCTTCATCGAAGCGGAAATCGCCGACGCCAAGCGCAAGGGCGTGCTGTTCTCGGTGCACCTGAAAGCCACGATGATGAAGGTGTCCGATCCGATCATCTTCGGTCACGTCGTATCGGTGTTCTACAAAGACGTGTTGACCAAGCACGCTGACGCGCTGGCGCAAGCGGGCTTCAATCCGAACAACGGTATCGGCGATCTGTACGCGCGCCTCAAAGACCTGCCGGCCGAAACGGCTGCGCAGATCGAAGCCGACATCAAGGCTCAGTACGAACAGCGTCCGCAACTGGCCATGGTCAACTCGGACAAGGGTATTACGAGCCTGCACGTGCCGAGCGACGTGATCGTCGACGCGTCCATGCCGGCCATGATTCGCGAGTCGGGCAAGATGTGGGGCGCGGACGGCGCACTGCACGACGCCAAGGCCGTGATTCCGGACCGTTGCTACGCGGGCGTGTATCAGGCAGTGATCGAAGACTGCAAGAAGAATGGCGCGTTCGATCCGGTCACCATGGGCACGGTGCCCAACGTCGGCCTGATGGCACAAGCCGCTGAAGAATACGGTTCACACGACAAGACGTTCCAGATTCCGGCGAACGGCGTGGTTCGTGTGACCGACGCAAGCGGCGCTGTGCTGATCGAGCAAGCGGTGGAAGCGGGCGACATCTGGCGCATGTGCCAGACCAAAGACGCACCGGTGCAGGACTGGGTCAAACTCGCGGTGAACCGCGCGCGTGCCACCAACACGCCGGCGGTGTTCTGGCTGGACGCGGCTCGTGCACACGACGCGCAGATCATCAAAAAGGTCGAGCAGTATCTGAAGGACCATGACACGAACGGTCTGGACATTCGCATCATGACGCCGGTCGAGGCAACGAAGTTCTCGGTCGAGCGCATCCGCGCCGGCAAGGACACGATCTCGGTCACGGGCAATGTGCTGCGCGACTACCTGACCGACCTGTTCCCGATCATGGAACTGGGTACCAGCGCGAAAATGCTGTCCATCGTCCCGCTCATGGCAGGCGGCGGCATGTTCGAAACGGGCGCGGGCGGTTCGGCGCCGAAGCACGTTCAGCAACTGGTCGAAGAAGGTTTCCTGCGTTGGGACTCGCTGGGTGAATTCCTGGCGCTGGCAGCGTCGCTCGAACATCTGAGCAGCGCGTATCACAACCCGAAGGCGCAGGTTCTGGCCAAGACGCTGGATCAGGCAACCGGCAAGTTCCTCGACAACGACAAGTCGCCGGCGCGCAAGGTCGGCGGTCTCGACAACCGTGGCAGCCACTTCTACCTTGCGATGTACTGGGCCGAAGCACTCGCCGCGCAAACGGAAGACGCGACGTTGCAGGCTCAGTTCGCCGGCGTAGCTAAGGCGATGGCTGACAACGAAGCGAAGATCCTTGAAGAACTGCGTGCCGCACAAGGCAAGCCGGTGGATATCGGCGGGTACTATCGTCCGAACGTCGAACTGACGAGCAAGGCTATGCGCCCGAGCGCCACGCTGAACAAAATCGTGGACTCGATTGCGTGAAGTGTTCAGCCATGTGCTGACACGTGTGAGGAGCGGCCCAGGTGACAACGCACTTGCGCACGCTTTGAAAGACGCAGTCAGGCACACACCTAACGCGGCATAAAAGTAAGCGGTAAGCATGACGATGGCGCTCTCGAGCGCCATCGTCATTTCTGGCTGCATATCGCGGAAGCGCGTAGTGCGGTCCATCAAACGTGAACGATTTCCCAGTCGCTCAGTTTCTCCGGAATTTCGAGCGTCGAGGTATCGACTTCAGACAGATGCGGGCAGGTCAAACCGCGCGCGAGGTCGTCAGCCGCTTGTTGCGGGCTGGAAAACTCGCCAAGTTTGTCGTTGCCGTACGATGCTTCCCAGCCGTCCTGACCCGGCAAAATGTAGAACGCTCCTTCGGTCGATCCAAAGCGAAAGCCTTTCATTTTTAATCTCCCAATTGCCAATAAAAACCGCTGTGCTCTGGCGGCTTCCTGCGCGGGATTCGGGGACTTTCCGAGATGGTTCTATCGCATCCAATCCACCGCACCGCATGAAGCGCCTGCTCTTGTAAAAGAGTCTATGTCAGCAGGCAGCGGAGCAAGCGGTCGTTGGGAGCTTCGTTCTAACGAAAATTGTTATTAAAAATCAAAGAGTTGCGCGCTTCATTTTGCAATGTGCAACGTGGGGCGACATTGCGAAATGACGAGTTTGTGCCACGCACCACGATTTTTTACGAAGCAGGGCCGCGTGTCGCATCGTGAAATATTGGGTGCTTTGTCGATACACCCCCGTATGCGTTCAGGAGGGGGCGCCCGGCAGCACGCGCTCCACAAACGCAATCATCGCCTTGTTGAACAGCGCCGGTCTTTGAAGCGGCGCGAAATGACTAACGCCGGGTAACACGTTCAATTCCGCACCGGGAATCGCGCCGGCGAGATATTCAGCGTGCTCCCGTTTGATGAACTCGTCGTGTTCGCTTTGTGCGATGACAACCGGCACGCGGATTCGCGCGAGGTCGTCCGCAAAATAGTTAGGCTCGGTCTTCATCATTTCGCTGACGGCGGCGACGAATGCGTCGAACTCGTCGGGCGTGGCGGAAAGGCGTGCGTAGTCTTGACGGTGCCGGCTGAAACAGCGGTCGATAACCGGCGTCGCTACAAATTCTTTTGTGCCGCTGGGGTCCATATTGCAGCCGAAGAAGAAGACGCCGGCAACGCGTTGCGGCGCCACCATGCCCAGCACCATCGCGACACACGCGCCGTCGCTCCAGCCGACAATTGCCGCGCGTTCGAGCGCGAGCGCGTCCATTACGGCAAGCACGTCGGAAGCCATCAGTTCGTACTTGTACGGCCGCGCGTCGCGCGTGCTGCGGCCGTGACCGCGGCTGTCGATTATCACCACGCGGTGCCCGGCCGCAAGGAGCGCCGGCACCTGATAACCCCAGTTGCCGCTGTGGCCAAGTCCGCCGTGCAAAAGAATCACTGCCGTGCCGTTGCCGTGAGACGCGTACCAGATTCGCGCGCCTTCGTGCTCGACCCAGCCCGACTTGTTCGACGCAGGCAGCGGCGGCGCGCCGTGCGCTTCGAAGCGTTCAAGCGAGTCGTCGTCCGATTCCTGGAAAGCTGCCATCGCGGTTGTCTCCTCTTTGATTGCCAGTACTGTCATCGCAAGCGACAGCGTGCCAGCACAGCAGCGCGCATAGCAACGAACCTACGGGATTCTGCTGCCTCTTGCCGCCTCGCCGCTTCTCGGGATACGCCGCAAGCGCCCAACCGCCGTTCACTCCGAGTCGAGCTTCTCGATCAACATTGCAACGAACGTCTCCGTGACACGCGGCAACGTGCGTCCACGCTTCTTGATCAGCGCGATAGGGCGCGTGAATGCCGGATCGTCGACAGGACGCACCACGAGTTCAGGCTCCGCCCTCACTTCGCGCGCCGACGCCGGCAGAATGGTCACGCCGAGCCCCGCACGAACCATGGCTACGGCGCTCATCATGTAGGTCGGCTCACAGGCAATTTCGGGCAGGCAGCGCGCGTTCGAAAACGCGTTATCGACAACCGCCCTCACGCTCGTGCCTTGCGCCGTCAGCACCAGCGGCGTCGCAGCAAGATCGCCAAGCGTGATGCGGCGCCGCTTCGCTAGCGGGTGCCGCTTCGGGCAAACCACCACCAGCCTGTCGATGCCCGCATGTAGCACTTCCAGGTTGGAGTCGTCGAGAGCGCCGCCGGTCAGTCCGATATCGGCCTCTTCGTTACGCACCAACGCATTGACCATGCTCGCGACGACATCGCGCACCTCGAAGCTCACACGCGGCACGGTTTTCTTCAGGTCTTGAACAAGTTCAGGCAGCGAGCTTGCCGCGAAAGTGGGAAGGCAGGCGATTCGCACGGTGCCGCTCGCGCCGTCGCCGAGCGCGCGAGCGTCGATCAGCACATGCTCCATGTCGTGCAGCGACTTTTGCAGAAGCGGCAGCAGATCGCGCCCCGTCGGTGTGAGCGCGACGTTGCGGCTGTTGCGGTCGAAAAGCCGCAGGCCAAGAGTTTCCTCCAGGCGTCTGATCTGTACCGTCAATGCCGGTTGCGAAAGGTGCAGGCGCGCAGCAGCTTGCGTGAAGCTGCCCGTTTGCGCGACCGCGATAAACGCGCGAATGTCCCGAAGATTCAGATCCATGACGGTTTGTAATTGCTGCAATCAATTCATTTCAATTGATTTATCAGTGGCCTGAACTTACGCTGGATCGCAGTAAAAAACAACATTGGAGACAAGCACATGCTGCCATTACTGGGGCTGGCCACCATCGTCGTGCTGCTCGGCGCCATCCTGTCGAAACGCATGTCGCCCCTGGTGGCGCTCATCATCGTGCCGATTGCGGCGTCGTTGATCGGCGGGTTCGGCTTTCAAACGAGCAAGTTTGTGATCGACGGGCTCAAGGGCCTCGCGCCGGTCGTGGGCATGTTCGTGTTCGCGATTCTTTATTTCGGCACCATTACCGACGCGGGTACGCTCGATCCGATCATCGACCGCATTCTCCGCGCGGTCGGCACGCGGCCTACGCGCATCGTAATGGGCACCACGCTGCTCGCGCTGCTGATCCATCTGGACGGCTCCGGCGCGGTCTGCTTTCTCGTTACGATCCCCGCGATGCTGCCGCTCTACGACCGTCTCAAGATGGACCGGCGCGTACTGGCCGCGGCCGTTTCGATGGCGGCCGGCATCAATTTCCTGCCGTGGACCGGACCGATGATTCGCGCGTCCGCCTCGCTGCATCTGCCGATCTCGGCGCTGTTCAATCCGCTGATTCCGGTACAGGCAATCGGGCTCGTCTTCGTGTTCGGCGTTGCATTCTGGCTTGGACGCCGCGAGGAAAAGCGGCTCGGTTTCGGCGCTGCGAGCGGTGCCGTGCCGATGCCCAAACGCGAACTGACGCCAGAAGAACAGGCGTTGCGGCGACCGAAGAATTTCTGGTTCAACATCGTGCTCACGATCGTCGTACTCGGCACGATGGTCGTGATGGGCGAAAAAATTCCGCCCGCGATCATGTTCATGGTCGGCCTGTGCGTCGCATTGATGGTCAACTATCCGAACGTGGACATGCAGCGCAAACGGATCGACGCGCATGCTCGCGCTGCATTGATGATGGCCGGCATTCTTCTCGCAGCCGGCGTGTTCACGGGCGTCATGCAGGGCAGCGGCATGCTCAAGGCGATGGCGCAAGCCGCAGTTGGCTTTGTGCCGCCCGCAATGGCGAGCCACATTCCGGTCGCGCTCGGCATCATGTCGATGCCGCTTAGCATGCTGTTCGATCCCGACTCGTTTTACTTCGGGGTACTGCCGGTTATCGCCGAAGTGGCGGGCCAGCTCGGCGTGCCCGCGGTGCAGGTCGGCCAGGCCGCGTTGCTGGGTCAGATGACGACGGGCTTTCCGGTCAGCCCATTGACGCCCGCCACCTTCCTCGTGGTCGGCTTGTGCGGGATCGAACTCGCCGATCATCAGCGATTCACGTTCCCCTTGTTGTTCGGCGCATCCATCGTGATGACGATTGCATGTGTCGCGTTGGGGATATTTTCACTGTGAGCTTTACGGAAACAGGTGTGAGCAGCATGACAGCCACTCAGCAGGGACGCCTCGTGCGAATCGGCGCGGGCGCGGGCTATTCGGGCGATCGTATCGAGCCCGCAGTCGAACTCGCGGAAGACGGCGCGCTCGATTACCTCGTGTTCGAATGTCTCGCCGAACGCACGATTGCGATTGCGCAGCAGGCGCGCAGCAAAGACCCTGAACTCGGCTACGACCCGCTTCTCGAGACGCGCATGAAGGCGGTGCTGCCGGCCGCGCTGCGCAATGGCGTGCGCATTATCTCGAACATGGGCGCAGCCAATCCGCTTGCGGCGGCGCGCAAGACAGCGGAGATTGCGCGTTCGCTTGGTCTTGGCGACGTCAAGATTGCGGCGGTTACCGGCGACGACGTGCTCGATGCCGTGCGTGACGGTGCCTTTCGCTTCGAGGAATCCGGCGAGCTGGTAGTGGACTACCGGTCGCGTCTCGTCTCGGCGAATGCGTATCTGGGCGCGAGCGCAATCGTCGACGCGCTCGCGGCGGGCGCACAAATCATTCTCACGGGACGTGTGGCCGATCCGTCGTTGTTCGTGGCGCCACTGATCCATGAGTTCGGCTGGCGCACGGACGACTGGCAGACGCTGGGTCAGGCGACGGTGATCGGCCATCTGCTCGAATGCGCGGGGCAAATCACCGGTGGCTATTTCTCGGACCCCGGGTTCAAAGACGTTCCCGCGCTGGCGAGGCTCGGCTTTCCCATCGCGGAAGTCGGCGAAGATGGCGCCGTGGTCATCACGAAGCTCGCGCAAGCTGGCGGACGTGTGACCGAGGCGACGTGCGAGGAGCAGTTGCTGTACGAGATCCACGATCCGCAACGTTATTTGCAACCAGACGTGGTCGCTGATTTCTCGCGTGTGCACGTCGAGGAAGAAGCGCCAGACCGCGTTCGCGTGCGCGGTGGCCGCGGCGCGCCGCGCACGGGCACGCTCAAGGTCTCGGTGGCGTATTTCGACGGTTTTATTGGCGAAGGGCAGATTTCATATGCGGGCCCCGGTGCGCTGACGCGTGCCCGTCTCGCACTCGACATCGTGCGCGAGCGGCTTGCGCTGACCGGAGTTCAGACCGAAGAGTTGCGCTTCGACCTGATCGGCGTGAACGCTTTGCATGGCGAGACTCTTGCCGCTGGTTCGGCGGAGCCCTACGAAGTGCGCGCACGCGTGGCGGGGCGCACTGCGTCGTTGGAGCACGCTGTGCGGGTCGGCAACGAAGTCGAGACCTTATACACGAACGGCCCGGCGGGCGGCGGCGGAGTCACGAAGTCAGCGCGCGAAGTCGTCGCGGTGCAATCGGTGCTGTTGCCGCGCGATCTGGTGAAGCCGACGTTCACGATGGTGGAGGCGTGAGATGAAACTACGTGAGCTGGCCCATTCGCGAACCGGCGACAAGGGCAATACGCTGAACATCTCGGTGATCTGTTACGACGTACGGCACTACGAGCATTTGCGGGCCGTATTGACGCCGCAGCGCGTGAAGGCGCATCTCGCGGATGTCGTGCGCGGCAATGTCGCGCGCTACGAACTGCCGGCCATTGCCGCGTTCAACTTCGTGCTTGGCGAGGCGCTGGGCGGAGGCGTGACGCGCTCGCTCGCGCTCGACGCGCACGGCAAGTCGCTCAGTTCCGCGTTGATGAGCCTCGAAGTTGAAGCGCCGCCGCCGCTATGAATTCGCCGGCGGCAATGCCCCGCCGTTAATGCGGTGCTACTCGCCTCGCGCACTCGACTCATGCGCGCGTCGCAGCCTCTCGCGGCTGTTGCTCAGATGCATGCGCATCGCGGCGCGGGCGTCGTCGGGGTCCTGGCGCTCGATCGCAAGGTAGATGAGTTGGTGCTCGTTGAGCACGTTGCGCAAGGTCTCGATCTGATCGAGTTCTGCAATCTCCGCTGAGCCGAGGCGCGTGCGCGGACTGACCGCGCTTCCCAACTGGCTCAGCACGTCGAAAAAATAGCGATTGCCGCTTGCGCGCGCGATCTGCAAATGAAACTCGACGTCGTGCGCGAGCGTGTCGGTGCTGCCGCGTTCGAGTTCGGACTCGAAGCGTGCGAGCGCCGCACGCATCTGTCTCAGGCTCTGCTCCGTGCGCCGCGCAGCGGCGAGCGCTGCCGACGCCGCTTCCACATCGATACGGAATTCGATGATCGCCATCACGTCGAGCATGCTCGACAGATCGGCGGCGGGCAGTTGCATGCTTTGCTCAGCGGCGGGCGCGAGCACGAACGTGCCGATGCCGTGACGCGTTTCTACCACCCTGGCCGCCTGCAGCCGCGAAATGGCTTCGCGCACGACGGAGCGGCTGACAGAAAGCTGCTTCATCATCGCGACTTCAGTGGGAATGCGATCTCCCGGTCTCAGGACGCCGCGGCGGATTTCATCGGAAAGGGTGGCCACCACTTTCTCAGTTAGGCTGCTCATTGCTGTGGCTTGTTGACTAATCGGCTGGAAACGCGCGGGTTGAGGGCGCGCGGGACGTCTGGTGACGTCTGGACATTAGTCATCATAGCGTCTGTCGTAAAAATTCATGGCTTAACGATGATGAAGAGGCATTGGTCAGCGCAGCAGATTCTCGCCGCAGTGACTTTCATGTCATCAGACGTCTTATTTTAACGGCTTTGCGGGCTTGAAACGTTGCGAGTGCGCCTCGATTTTCGCCCATGTACGCGAGTTATAGCCGCCAGGAAGGGTAAACACCACATTGGAAAGCGCTGCGGATCAGCAGTAGACTGTCATCAGACAACATATCTGTGCGTCGCCGTTCGACTGCTGACTGTGCCAGCCGCACATGACGCCAGATCAAGGCCGCTAATCGGTCGCCACTGGAGACTCTCTTGACCTCTGCTCTCACCGCCGCACTCGATCCACTGGGGTCCGCCGTCTCGAAGGTCAAGCGGCACGTGTTGCCGCTCTTCCTGATCATGTTCATCGCGAACTACATCGACCGCGTGAACATCGGCTTCGTCAACACCCACATGAAAACCGACCTGGGCATCGGCGCGGCGGCGTATGGGCTCGGCAGCGGGCTGTTCTTCATCGGCTATGCGCTGTTCGAAGTGCCGTCGAACGTATTGATGCAGAAGTACGGCGCGCGCGCGTGGCTCACGCGGATCATGGGCACGTGGGGTGTCGTTGCCGCGGCCATGGCGTTCGTGTCGAACGAAACGTCGTTTTACGTGTTGCGATTCCTGCTCGGCGTCGCGGAGGCGGGCTTCTTTCCGGGCGTGGTGTTCTATTTCACGCAGTGGCTGCCGCAAAAAGAACGCGGCAAGGCTGTGGCGATTTTTCTCTCGGGCTCGGCCATCGCTTCGGTGGTGTCGGGGCCGATCACAGGTAGCCTGTTGTCCATTCGCGGACTCGGTCTGCACGGCTGGCAATGGATGTTCCTGATAGAAGGCGGCTTTTCTATCGTGCTGTGCGCGGTCAGCTGGATGTTCCTGAAATCGCGCATTCGCGATGCTTCCTGGCTCACAGCCGAAGAACAAGGCGTTCTCGAAAGCACGATCGCCGCTGAACAGGCGGAGCGCGTGGCACACGGCGGCGCGCATCTGCCGGCCGTGAAGCTGTTGAAGGATCCGCAGATCGTGCTGTTCTGCCTGCTCTACTTCGCGATCCAGTTGACGATTTACGCGGCTACCTTCTGGCTGCCGACCATCATCCGCAAGATCGGCGGCCTGTCCGATTTCGAAGTCGGCATGCTCAACGCGATTCCCTGGCTCATTGCAATGGTCGCAATGTACTGCTTCGCATTGCTTTCGGCGAAGTGGCGTTTTCAGCAGGCGTGGCTCGCTGTCGCGCTCGTGATTGCGGCGTGTGGCCTCTTTGCGTCGACCTCGGGTAACCCGCTTCTGTCGTTCGTCGCGATCTGCTTTTCGGCGATCGGTTTCAAGGCGGCGGCCTCGCTGTTCTGGCCGATTCCGCAGGGTTATCTCGATGCGCGCGTCGCTGCAGCGGTGATCGCGCTGATCAATTCCATCGGTAATCTGGGCGGTTTCTTCGCGCCCGCCACGTTCGGGTATTTGCAGCAACATACCGGTTCGATCACCGGCGGACTTTACGGTCTCGGCGTGGCTTCGCTGATCGCGGCCGCAGCGGCTTTCCTTACGCGTAATCGGCGCGGCGACGGCAACCTGTTGCGCGATCCGCTGCAAGGCAGCGCACACTGACCGTTGTTTCTCTGGCTGCCTCTCGTGGGCCACGCGCGCAAACAGTTTCCGTCCGGCACAGGTGGTGAGCGTACTTGCAAATTGCGTTGCTCGCCACCGTCCGGCTCACCATCTCAATCGGTCTAGTTCCTATGTCCACGAACCCATCCATTTCGAACGATACGCCTACCGTTACTGAACTGCGCGTCGTGCCGGTTGCCGGCCGCGACAGCATGTTGCTGAACCTGAGCGGCGCGCATGGTCCGTACTTCACGCGCAACATCGTGATTCTGCGCGACAGCGCCGGTCATGTCGGTGTGGGCGAAGTGCCGGGCGGCGAGAATATTCGCAAGACGATCGACGACGCGCGTCCGTTTGTGGTCGGTCAGTCGATCGGTAATATGCAAGCCATCCTGAACAAGGTGCGCACGCAGTTCGCAGATCGCGATGCCGGCGGCCGCGGCCTGCAGACTTTCGATCTGCGCACCACGATTCACGCCGTGACCGCGCTCGAAGCTGCGTTGCTGGATTTGCTCGGACAGCATCTCGGCGTGCCCGTTGCTGCGCTGCTTGGCGAAGGTCAGCAACGCGATGCAGTGGAAATGCTGGGCTACCTCTTTTATATCGGCGATCGCAACAAGACCGACCTGCCGTATGCAAGCGGCGCTGACGGACGCGACGACTGGGACCGCGTGCGCACCGAAGAAGCGTTGACGCCCGAAGCCGTGGTTCGTCTCGCCGAAGCCGCGCAAGCCCGCTATGGATTCAACGACTTCAAGCTGAAGGGCGGCGTGCTGCCCGGCGACGCTGAAATCGAAGCGGTGACCGCGCTCGCAGAACGCTTCCCGAATGCGCGCGTGACGCTCGATCCGAACGGCGCATGGTCGCTTGAGGAAGCGATCCGCCTCTGTCGCGACAAGCACGACGTGCTCGCTTATGCGGAAGACCCGTGCGGCGCCGAGAACGGCTACTCAGGCCGCGAAGTGATGGCGGAATTCCGCCGCGCGACCGGTTTGCCAACGGCGACCAACATGATCGCGACCGACTGGCGCCAGATGGGCCATGCGATCCAGTTGCAGTCCGTGGATATTCCGCTGGCCGATCCGCACTTCTGGACCATGCAAGGTTCGGTGCGCGTCGCGCAGATGTGCAATGACTGGGGCCTCACGTGGGGCTCGCATTCGAACAATCACTTCGACATCTCGCTCGCGATGTTCACGCATGTGGCAGCGGCCGCGCCCGGCAAGATCACGGCGATCGACACGCACTGGATCTGGCAGGACGGCCAGCGTTTGACGCGCGAACCGTTGCAGATCGTCGGCGGCAAAGTGAAAGTGCCGCAAAAGCCGGGACTCGGCGTCGAACTGGATATGGATGAGATCGAGAAGGCGCACGCGCTCTACCAGCAGCACGGCCTCGGCGCGCGCGACGACGGCGTCGCGATGCAGTACCTGATTCCCAACTGGAAGTTCGACAACAAGCGCCCGTGCCTCGTGCGTTGATTGCTTGCGACGCAGCTCGCCCGCTCATTCACATTTGACGATATTCACGCATATACAAATGACTTCACCGCAAGAACTCAAAGCGATCGTATCCGAAGGTCTGTTGTCGTTTCCCGTGACCGACTTCGACGCGCAAGGCGACTTCCGCGCCGACACGTACGCGCAACGGCTCGAATGGCTCGCACCGTATGGTGCGACCGCACTGTTCGCCGCAGGCGGCACCGGCGAATTTTTTTCGCTGACCAAAAGCGACTACACCAATGTAATTCGCACAGCGACTGAAACGTGCAAGGGCAAGGTACCGATTCTGGCCGGCGCGGGCGGTCCGACGCGCGTCGCAATCGAGTATGCGCGGGAAGCAGAGCGCCTTGGTGCAAACGGCGTCCTGCTAATGCCGCACTATCTGACCGAGGCTTCGCAGGAAGGGATTGCCGCGCACGTCGAACAGGTGTGCAACGCGGTGAAGAACATCGGCGTCATTGTGTATAACCGCGCGAATTCAAAGCTCAATGCCGATATGCTGGAACGGCTCGCGGATCGCTGCCCGAATCTGATCGGCTTCAAAGACGGCGTCGGCGAAATCGAGGCGATGGTGACCATTCGCCGGCGCCTCGGCGACCGTTTCTCGTATCTCGGCGGCCTGCCGACTGCAGAGGTTTATGCAGCGGCGTATAAGGCGCTCGGCGTGCCTGTGTATTCGTCGGCGGTATTCAACTTTATTCCGAAGACCGCGATGGAGTTCTATCGTGCGATTGCCGCAGACGATCATGCGACCACGTCACGGCTCATCGACGAGTTCTTCCTGCCGTATCTGGCGATTCGCAATCGTCGCGCGGGTTACGCCGTGAGCATCGTGAAGGCGGGCGCGAAACTGGTTGGTCGCGACGCTGGTCCGGTACGCGCGCCGCTGACCGATCTGACCGAGGAAGAGTGCGGGCAACTCGCCGCTCTGATTGCGAAACTCGGCCCGCAATAAGCGCGCTGCACGCATTCGCCGCGGGCTTGGTGCCTAGCCGCGGCGGAACACCACGTGCGAAATCCGCTGCACGAGCAAAGCAGCGGCGAGCGCCGCCACCGCGGTCAGCCACACACCGATGTGAATGGACTGCACCAGCGCATCGCGCGCGGTGTCGATCAATGCGAGTGTGTTGAGCCCCGATGGCTTCATGTCCGCGATCAGCTTCAGGCGCGATGCTTCGTCGATCAGAATGCGCAGATCGACGAAGCGCGGACGCCATTGCGTTGCCGTCGGCTCGCCGAGCACGCCCATCGTTCTCGTAACGACGTCGCGATAATGATGCTGCACGACCGTCGCCACGATGCTCGTGCCCAGCATGCCGCCCACCATTCGTGTCGATTGCAGCAGCGCGGTCGTGATGCCGAAGCGCTCGCGCCCCGCAATTTCCTGTCCGAACACATTCAGATTGTTGAGAATGAAGCCGAGACCGATACCGACCGCGGCCATCGGTAATTCGATCCACAGGTGCGGTGTGTCCGGATTCGCAAATGCAAGACCGATCGACGCGAACAGCAGCAACGCAAAGCCGATCGAGAGGATGCGCGTCGGCTTCTTCATGTGAATCACGATGCGCGTATTCAGCAGGCTGCCGAGTGCGATGCATGCGGCGATGGGCGTGGCGAGCAGACCGGCCTGTTGCGGAGACAGGCCGAAGCCGCCTTGCAGCAGCAGCGGCGCGAAGAAAATCAGCGAGAACATCACGAAGCCGGACAGCATGCCGAGCGTGAACAGCGTGACGAGCTGCGAGTCTTTGAACAGATCGAGCGGAATGATCGGATGTGTGGCGCGCTTCTCGCACACGAACAAGGCAATGGCGCCGACGATCACGCACACGGCAAGCGTGATGTTGGCGGCCGTCAAGCCGTCTTTCGGCACTGCTTCGATGAAAGCCTGCAGACCGCCGAGCACGGCGGCCACGAGCCCGGCACCAAGCCAGTCGATTTTGACCTCGCCGTCATGCGGCCGCTGAAAACTCGGCAAATGCACCCAGATGAAGTAGAGCGCCGCGGCACCGACCGGCAGATTGATCAGAAACGTCGAGCGCCAGCCGAGGTGCTCGCTCATCCAACCTCCGAGCGAGGGACCCGCTGCCGTGCCAATGCCGTACGCCGCGGCCATCACGACTTGCCAGCGCACCCGTGCACGCGGGTCGGGGAACAGGTCCGGTATCGACGCGAACGCAGTGCCGACCATCATGCCGCCCCCCACGCCTTGCAGCCCGCGCGCGATGACGAGAAACAGCATGTTGTTCGCGACGCCGCATAGGACCGATGCGACCGTGAACGTGATCACCGCGGCAATCACGAAGCGCTTGCGACCGAAGTAGTCGCCAAGGCGTCCGAACACGGGCACGGTGACGACCGACGCCAGCAGATACGCACTCGCGATCCATGCGTAGTACTCGAAGCCGTGCAGTTCCGCGACGATCGACGGCAGCGCGGTACTGACAACCGTCTGGTCGAGTGCCACGAGCATGTTGACGAGACCGATGCCGAGCATCGCGAAGAGGGCGTTCCGGAAGGGCAGCGCGGGAGCAGCGGCAGTGGAAGTCACGGATCTGGGCTGAAAGGGCGATTAAGGTGAAGCGCTAATTGGGCGAGGTCTGGACAACCGATGTACTAAAGTTGTCTGACCACTAGGTCATTATACGGGTTTGCCCTTAGCTGAAACTATTCCTCCTGGAAGAACAGTGTGCGGGCGCAACGAAATCGATGCTGCCCGCACGACGTACGGCGGACGCCACTCGTTAGTGATTGGCCCACCATTCGGTCGCTTTCTGCTTGTCCCACGCGGGCAGAACCTCGCGCTCAATCGAAGCGTTAGTCAGCGCCGGGAAATCCTTTTTGAATTCCGGCACGTCGGCATCGAACTGATCGCTAACGCTAATGTTCCAGGTACCTCCGCTGAAACCGGTCGCCGCCTGGTCGATCAGCGGAATAACAGGTCCCGCGCGCAATTCGCCGTCTTTACGTTCCACCACTGTCGCGTCGATATGCCCGAGATAGACGATGGAATTCGGCTTGATCTCCACCGTTTCGTGAAGCGGCGTAAAGAACATGCCATGGAACGGGAATATGCCGCTTTGTCCGGTAATACCGCGCATCACGTATTTTCCGGGAGCAAGCGGAAGTCGGACAAAGTAATGATTGCCCGTGCTGCTCGTAGTGGTCGCCTGATCGTCGAATTTGAAATTCAGACGGTCGCCACGGTTGTCCGCTGCGCCGCGCTCCATGTGCACGACGATGGGACTCGGCTGATAGCTCGTGTGATACGCGTTGCGCAGCGTTACCGTCATCAACGCGTAGGAGTTTTGCGTCGTATCGACCGAACTGGTCGACGTGGTCGGCGACATGGGCGCAACAGTTGCGCAACCGGTGATCAGCAATGTGCCGGCAATAGCGAAAGTGGCTAAAAGTTTATTCATTTCGAGTAGAGGGAGAACATTTTATGTGTTGTGTCCGATATCGAAACAGCCGGACAAGCGAACGGTTGATATTCAATATGCGACGCGAATAAGTTCACGGGCGCCGCATGCCTTGTAAACGACAGCGCTTGATGGAACTTAAGGGGGCGCTTCATGCGCAAACGCCAGTCGCGCTGATTCAAGACCGCGAGCAATCCGCGCATTCCAGACGCAATCCAGCCCGGAGAGGGTTTGTCTCTACACATGCCGCCCCTATCGCTGCCGATAAATAAGCCGAGTGGTCGTGCGATGCTGCCGCGCCGCCTGAACGATTAAATGCGCGCGCAGCGGTCCCTCGGCCTCCTTCGACCGGACGAGACAGGAGCGAGCATGGATCGATTGAATTTCAGGCAGAAGCTCTGGGTGCCGCTTGTCGTCAGCCTGCTGGCGCTTCTCGCCGTGTCGGTGTCGGCGGCGTGGTTGTCGCGTGAGACGCGCGTTGACGAGCGCAAGCACGACCTTGTGAATGTCGCGCACGTTGGACTTAGCATCGTGAAGGAATATGCGGCGCTTGCGCAGAGCGGCGCGCTAAGCGAGGCCGATGCGCGCAAGCAGGCACTCGAGCGGCTGCGTGGCGTGCGCTACGGCGAAGACGGCTACTTCCTCGTGCTCGACTCCACGCCGCGCATGGTCATGCATGCGATGAAACCGGCATTGGACGGCAAGGATCTCGCGGGCACCGCGGACGCCGACGGCCGTCACCATTACGTGACGTTTGCCGCGACGGCGCAGGCGCCGAAGGGCGGCTTCGTTGACTATGTGTTCCCGCATCCGGGCAGTCCACCGTCCGACGCAGTCGGCAAGATCGGCTACGTCGTGCGTTATGCGCCGTGGGACTGGATCATCGCGACGGGCGCTTACGTCGACGATATCGACGCCGCGTTCAAAGAGTCGCTTTATGTGCTCGGCAGCGTGGTAGGCGCGGTGGCGCTGTTACTGTCCGCGCTCGTCGCGTTCACCAATCGCAGCATTCAACGCACGATTGGCGGCGACCCGGCGTATGTCGCGCAGGTCGCCGGTGAGATCACCAAAGGCAACCTCGTTATCCCGGTCGAGATTCGTGAAGGCGATGAATCGAGTCTGCTGCATACCATGCGGCAGATGCGCGACGGCCTCGCAAAGACCATTGTGCAGATCGGCGGCGCGGCCGAGAAGGTGGCGACCGGCGCGCGGGAAATCGCGGAAGGCAACACCGATCTGTCCGCGCGTACCGAGAGCCAGGCCGCGTCGCTCGAAGAGACGGCGGCCAGCATGGAGCAGATGACTGCGATGGTCCGGCAAACATCGGAGAGCGCGCAGACGGCAAGTCAGTTGACGGCAAGCGCCGAGCAGATCGTCACGCAGGGCGGACAAATGGCGGCTGAGGCCGTGTCGACCATGCAGGAGATATCGACAGAATCGCACAAGATGGTGGAGATCATTGCGGTGATCGAAGGCATTGCGTTTCAGACCAACATTCTTGCGCTGAACGCGGCGGTCGAGGCGGCTCGCGCGGGAGACGAAGGGCGCGGCTTCGCCGTGGTGGCCGGCGAAGTGCGCACGCTCGCTCAGCGCAGCGCTTCTGCGGCGAAGGAAATCCGCACGTTGATCAGCCGCGCCGTGGGTCGCGTCGAGGCTGGCGTTGAACTCGTCGACAAAACCGGTACGACGATTCAGGCGGCGAGCGACGCGATTGCGAAGTTGTCGGGCGTCATGCGCGACATTGCCGCGGCTGCCGCCGAGCAGAGCGCGGGCATCGATCAGGTCGGCGACGCCGTCACGCAGATGGACAGCGTCACGCAACAGAACGCCGCACTCGTCGAAGAGGCCGCGGCGGTGGCGCAGACGTTGACCGAGCAGGCGAGATTGCTGGAAGCGTCAATTCGAACTTTCCAGGTGCAAGACCATTCGCGCGAGGGCGGTGCGGAGCGACCGGTACCGAAACACTCGCACCGGTTAGCCGTGGCAGTTTGAATGCGGGCTCCCACAGTGGCGCTATGCTAGCGGTTTCGTTCGGAGACCCGCATGCCACAAGCGACCCGCACCGCAGCCATTGCATTGCTATCGTGTCTTGCGTTGACTATCGGCACATCGGCGCAAGCCGACTCATCGTGCGATCCGGCATGCGGCGCGCGCGGCCAGCTTCTGGATCATCGGGTCACGTTGCGGCTCAGCGCTGCGGAATTGTCCGATCTGCTTACGTCGAGCCCCTCGGGGCAGCACCTCATGCGAATGGCGGGTGCGCCAGCTTGCGGCGTCGAGGTCGTGTATTTCCGCTATCGGACTATTGGCGGCGCGGGTGAACCGACCACTGCAAGCGGGGCATTGATGACCCCGCAAGGCGAATCCGCGGCGTGCGGTGGGCCGCGTCCGCTCATGTTGTATGCGCACGGCACCACCACCGACAGCAAATACAATCTCGCCGATATTGCGCGGACCGACGCGGACAACGAAGGGGCCGGCGAAGGCCTCAGCGTGGCCGCGATGTATGCGGCTCACGGCTACATCGTGGCGGCCAGCAACTATGCGGGCTATGCCGGGTCCGATCTTCCGTACCATCCTTATCTGAACGCCGACCAGCAGTCCGCCGATATGATCGACGCGCTGCACGCGGCGCGGGCCATGTTGAACGGCGATGGCTCGTCCGCCCCCACGCGGGAGAACGGCAAGCTCTTCATTACGGGCTACTCGCAAGGCGGGTTCGTTGCGTTGGCGACGCATCGCGCGCTGCAAGCAGCAGGAGTGAAGGTGACCGCATCCGCTCCGGGCTCGGGCCCATACGCGCTTGCCGCTACCGCCGACGCCATCATTGCAGGCGAGGTCAGTCTCGGCTCGACGCTTTTCACGACGATGGTCGTGACGGGCTATCAACACGCGTATAAGAACCTGTACCGCAAGCCGACGGAATTTTTCGAAGCCGCCTACGCGCCCGATATCGAGCACGTGCTCCCTAGCGCACAACCTCTCGACACGCTTTTCTCGCAACGGAAATTGCCGTCAACGCACCTTTTCAGCAGTACGCCGCCGGCTGCGCGGTTCGCGTCGATGACACCGCCCGCAGCGCCGTCGCTCACGCCGCCCGCATTGACACCGCTATTTGCCGCAGGTTTCGGCGACGCCAACCTCGTGCGTAACGCCTACCGCCGCGCGCTTCTGGAAGACGCGGCCGCCAATCCCGACGGCGCTTTCCCCGATGCAAGCGCAAGCCTCGCGCCAGCGGACACGCCGCTGCATCCGCTGCGGCAGGCGTTCAAGCGCAACGATCTGCGCAACTGGGTTCCGAAGGCGCCGGTCCTGCTGTGCGGAGGCGGCTCAGACCCGATGGTGTTCTTCTTCAACGCCCGTATCGAGCAGGCTTATTGGCGCGGCGCCAATGTGCCTGCGGGGCTGACATCCGTGCTGGATGTGGACTCGTCCGCCACCGGACCCGACGATCCGTTCGCAAGCGTCAAGCAGGGCTTTGCAAATGCGAAGGCATCGATTGCACGGCAGGCCATCGCCGGCGGCGCGACAGACGGGGGCGCCGCCGCGGTATTGCGTTCCTATCACGGAGGGCTAGTTGCAGGCTCATGCATGATTGCCGCACGGACATTCTTTGCGAACTTCTGAGTGCGCCTGGCCTTAGGCCCGGCGACTATGCGAACGCCGTCAATTGCCAAACAGCGTACTTTGCGTGCCGCGGAGAGGCGCTGGGCGCGCGCGTTTCGCGCCGACGTTGGTTGCGTCTGCGGGTGCTTGCGCCTGCCTGTCGGCGGCGGCTTCGAGCGACGTTTGCCCCGCTTCTAGCGACAGCAGCAGCATCTTGTTCGCGAGGCCGCCCGCGAAACCGGTTAGCTCGCCTGACGCGCCGATCACCCGGTGGCATGGCGCCACGATAGAAATCGGGTTTCTGCCGTTTGCCGCGCCGACTGCCCGCACCGCGTTGATATTGCCGATCTGCGCAGCGATTTGTGCGTAAGTGCGGGTCTGGCCGAAAGGGATGGTCAGCAGCGCGGCCCACACCTTCTTCTGAAACTCCGTCCCTTGAAACTGGAGCGCCAGATCGAACGCCTGCCTCTTGCCGGCGAAGTACTCATTCAACTGACGCTCGGCTTCGAGCAGAATGGGCCGATCGTCGGCTTGCATCGACTCTGCCAGACGCACGCGGTTTGGCTTGTCGAATTCCCACAGAATGGCGGCTAGATGCTCGCCGTTGGCAACGAGCTTCAATTTGCCGACGGGAGAATCCATCAACTTGTAGGCGTAAGTCACTTATCTGCTCCTGCGAATTGAAGTGAGACAGCGCGGCACGCGAGTGGTGTCGCAATGACCCTAGTGTGGTCTTCCCGCCTGCTGAAGACACGTCGGATCTTGCTGTCTGATTCGTCGTCAAGTATGAAGGATTCGCGCGCGAGATGGTCAGTTATCGGGAAGCGGCAGCGTGGCTTCACGCTGCGCAACAGCACGTCACGATATGACTCAGTAGAATTGACCCTTCGTGCACGACGGGCGCGGGCCACCGGATCTTCTTACGACTGTGACAACAACACTGGAACAACTGCGAGCGGGACAACTCTCGGGCGCACGCCAACTGAAACTCGCGTGCGGGCTCACTGAGTTCCCCCGCGAGGTTTTCGAACTCGCCGACACGCTCGAAATTCTCGATCTCTCGGGCAATGCGCTGTCAGCGTTGCCGGACGATTTCGCGCGGCTCCATAAGATGCGCATTCTGTTCGCGTCGAACAATCCGTTCACCGAGCTGCCGGAAGTACTCGGGCAGTGCCGGCAATTGAGCATGGTTGGCTTCAAGGCAAATCGCATTGCTACGGTTGCCGGTAATGCGCTGCCGCCGCGGCTGCGTTGGCTGATTCTTACCGACAACCAGATCGACGAGTTGCCACCGCAGATCGGTGACTGCGCACATTTGCAGAAGTTGATGCTGGCGGGCAATCGTCTGCGTTTTCTTCCGGAAGAACTGGCCGCGTGTTCGCGGCTGGAGTTGTTGCGGCTTGCGGCGAATCGGCTCGACGAATTGCCGGCGTGGCTGTTTCGCATGCCACGGCTCGCATGGCTCGCCTATGCGGGCAATCCGTTCGGCGACGCATTGGAAGCGGCGGCGTTGACGGATACGCCCATTGCCGAAATCGACTGGGACGATCTGCGCCTGCAGGAGCAACTGGGCGAGGGCGCCTCGGGTGTGATCTACCGCGCGGAACTACGTGAGCGGGATGGCACATCGCGGCCCGTCGCGGTCAAGCTGTTCAAAGGCGCAGTCACGAGCGACGGTTTGCCCGACTGCGAAATGGCGGCCTGCATCCGGGCCGGCGATCACGCGAACCTGATTGCGGTCGCGGGGAAAGTAAAAGATCATCCGGCAAACGCGCACGGCCTCGTGATGGAACTGATCGAGCCGCAATTTCGCAACCTGGCGGGGCCGCCGAGCTTCGAGTCGTGCACGCGGGACATTTACGCGGCGGACGCAAGCTTCAAAGCCGCCGATGTCGTGGATATGGCGCACGGCATTGCATCTGCCGCGTGCCATTTGCACCGGCGGGGCGTGATGCACGGCGACCTGTACGCGCACAACATTCTGCACGACGGTCGGGCACGTGTATTGTTAGGAGACTTCGGCGCCGCATCTTTCTATTCGACTGACAACCCCGAACGCAGCGTTGCGCTTGAACGTCTCGAAGTGCGAGCGTTTGGTTGTCTGCTCGATGAATTGATCGAGCGTTTGGAAGCGAGCGATCGTAGCGACCACGGTCATCTGCGCGATGAACTCGCTGTGTTGAGAGACAGTTGCCTGAGTGAAGACGTTCAAAGCCGACCGCTATTCGAGCAGATCGCATCGGATCTCCGCGCGTTGAAGGCTCGGTAATGCTGAACTTGCAAGCCGCTTGCGGGCAGGTCAACCCGCATCCATCCGTTGGCGTCGATGCTGTTGTCGGGCGCTGCCAGCAAGGAGAGAAACCATGACGCAGGAAATGCGCCGCCGCGTGCTGATCGCCGGTGCTCTGGCTGCGGCCGGTCTCACACGGGCGACCGGCGCGGCAACGGTGGAAGGCGGCATGCCGAAAATCGCGCTCGTGCTGAAATCGATCAATGATCCGTTCACGGTCGCGATGGCTAACGCGGCAAAAAACTATCAGCAGCATTACGCATCGCAATTCGCGTTAACGGTTCGCGGTACCGCAACCGAAGCCGACACGGCTGGACAGATCCGTATCGTCGACGATCTGATCAAGGCAAAGATGAACGCGATCGTGATTGCGCCGTCTGGCTCGAAACCACTGACGGCCGTGGTGGCGCGCGCAATCAAGGCGGGCATTATCGTGGTGAGCATCGACAATCCGCTCGACGACGCATCGCAGGACGCCGCGAAGATCTCCGTGCCGTTCGTCGGACCGGACAATCGCAAGGGTGCGACGCTGGTGGCGAACTATCTCGCCGAGCGGCTGCAGGCCGGCGACCAGGTGGGGATCATCGAGGGCATCGCCGCGGACCGCAACGCACAGGAACGCACGGCCGGCTACAGGGACGTCATGAGCACGGCGGGCATGCAAGTGGTCGCGACCCAGGCGGCGGATTGGGAGTATGGCAAGGGCCGTGACGTCGCGTCGAAAATGCTCGGCCAGCATCCGCAGATTCGCGGCTTGCTCTGCGCGAACGACAACATGGCAATGGGCGCGGCGGACGCTGTTCGCGACGCGGGCCGAACCGGCGGTGTTTATATCACCGGCTACAACGCGATTGAAGCGATCAAACCGTTGATCGCCGACGGCCACGTGCTAGCCACTGTCAATCAATTCGCAGACCGGCAGGCCGTGTTCGGCATGGACGTCGCGTTGAAAGCCGTGACCGAGCAGAGAAAGCAGCGCGAGTTGTCGCGGACCATAGAAACGCCGCTGCAACTGGTGACGGCTGCGACGCGGTAAACCCGTTTGCCGCCAGGCAACGAAACGGCGAATGCGCGACCCTCTGACAAAGCGAACGGCAGGATGACTGCTACCGTTCGCCTCCACAAGTGCTCAACGCGGGAACAGATTTAGAAAGTATCCCAGCCGTCCGTTCGCGTTGCAGCCGCAGCCCCAACTCCACTGCTAGCCGTAGCAGCCATGGCGGGGCGCAAGGTGGCCGACGCAGTGCGCTTATTCGAGATCGCGCTGTTGCTCGCAGAGGCGCTGCGCGCACGAGGCGCAGCGGAGGACGCTTGCGTTGCCGACAACGCGGCGCCTTCAAGACGGAAGAACGACACCGACTGATTCAACTGCCGGCCCTGATCTTCGAGCGATTTCGACGCGGCCGCCGCTTCTTCCACGAGCGCGGCATTCTGCTGCGTGACCTCGTCCATCTGCGTGATTGCCTGATTGACCTGTTCGATGCCGCGACTTTGTTCCGCCGACGCCGCCGCGATTTCGCCCATGATGTCGGTCACGCGTGCGACGGCCTGCGTGACTTCCGCCATTGTCATGCCCGCCTTGTCGGCGAGCGACGAGCCGTCCTGAATCTTCTGCACGGACGTGCTGATCAGGTCTTTGATCTCTTTTGCCGCGCTCGACGAGCGCTGCGCGAGGTTGCGCACCTCGCTTGCCACCACCGCGAAGCCTCGCCCCTGTTCGCCCGCACGCGCCGCTTCGACGGCGGCATTGAGCGCCAGGATATTCGTCTGGAACGCAATGCCTTCGATCATGCCGGTGATCTCGGCAATACGCGTGGAGTTGGCGCTGATCTCGCCCATCGTCCCCACCATTTGCCCGACGACGCCATTGCCCTTCAACGCGACTTCGGATGCATTGGCGGACAAGGTGCTCGCCTGCTGCGCATTCTCGGCGTTCTGTTTGACGGTGGCGGTCAACTCTTCCATGCTCGATGCGGTCTCCTGAAGAGACGACGCCTGCTGCTCCGTGCGCGAAGACAGATCCACGTTGCCCGACGCGATCTGACTCGAGCCCGTTGCGATGCTGTCGGCCGCATTGCGAACATTGCCGATCAGACGAACGAGGCTCGACTGCATCTCGCCCATCGATGCAAGTACGCTGCCCGCCGGTGCAGTGCTGGCTCCGGGAACCGAGCGCAAGTCGCCTTCTGCGACACGCCGCGTGACTTCCGCGAGCGCGACGGGCTCGGCGCCAAGCGCACGCAGCAAGCCGCGCGTGATGATGACCCCGGCTCCGACAGCGAGCGCAATCGCGCCGAAGCAGAAGACGATCAGCAGGTTGCGCTGATGTACGAATTGCTCCGCCGATTCCTGCGCCAACTGCATCGCGTGTTCATGCGTGGCGTCGGCGTATGCATTCGAAGCCTTGATCAACGCGGCGAGCAACGGCCTGCACTTGACCGCGATCTCGGCGATTGCGGCGTCGCGTTGTCCGTCCACGGCGAGCCTGTCGATCTCCAGTGCAACCGGCCGATAAAGCTGTTCAATTCGCGATATTTCGCCAGCCAGAGCACGGGCCTTGTCGGTCATGTCCGGTGCGCTCGCCACCATTGCATTGAATTTCTCGAGGTTGCTCTCCACTCGTTTCTCGGCATCGAGCACGGCGGCCTTTTCAACTTCGAGGTCGGCGGATGAAGACACCAGCACGAGGTTGCGCACTGCCATCGCACGGTCGTCGACGGCGCTTCGCACCGACTCGGCCATCTGCGCGCGTGCATTGACGCCGCTCATATAGCCGGTGAAGCGCTCGTTCGCATTGTTCAGCGCTTTCAGCGAAATGGCCGAGACGATCAACACGACGACAGCAAGTGAACCGAACGCGGCTGCCAGCTTTGCCTTCTCCGAGAGGTTACGAAAATTCATGATTCCTGGACTCCAGTCGACACTTTTCTGGCCGAAAACTAAGTAATGCCTTTCGATTCCCTTTAACGCGAGGGGCAGCAGCACGCGATCTCAATCAGTTGGCGTCGGTGCTAAACGCAATAACGGCCAGCAGTGCGATGGCAATAGGGCGACTACTCTGCGCAATTCACGCGCAAAGGTTTGCGCATCATTGATATTCACTATGAAGCAATTGCTCAATCAGAAATCGCGACGGCTCGCACTAGTTCCGAGGCAATATGACGCCCGCGTGACATGCTCATGGCGGCCATCGCGGCTTCATGTTCTGCTGGTAAATTGCGGGTTGTTAGAAACCTGAAGCGGAAGCAGGCAATGGACGACTTATGAAATCTGAACTTCTGCTGCAAACTTACGGCTCGGACTCGTCCGGCATCGTGTGCGGCTTTGTCTTTTCGCCGACGCAACCCGGCCGGCCCATTTCCGCCGATGACGCGCTCGAATGGCTACATGCGCAGCGAAGCGCGGATGCTGCGTCGCATTCCGACGAATTCATATGGCTGCATTTCAACCTCGCGCACAGCGCGAGTGAACGCTGGATGCGCGCGCAGCTCGATTTGCCCGAGACGTTTTTCGACGCGTTGCGGGAGGGTTCGCATTCGACGCGTATCGAGCAGGCAGACGGCGCGCTGCGCGCGGTGGTCAACGACGTCATGTTCAACCTCGAGTTCATTCCGTCGGAGATCGCCACGTTATGGATTTACGCGCACCAGCGAATCATCGTGACGGCGCGTCTGAAGCCGCTGCGTTCCGTGGACCGGCTGCGCGCGTCGGTGAAAGAAGGGGAAGTTTTCCGCTCGCCGGTGGAATTGCTCGTCCATCTGATGCGCGACCAGGCCGATCTATTGGTGCAGATCGTCCGCCGCACGAGCGCGGATATCGATCGTATTGAAGACCGCTTCCTCTCCCAGCGGCCCACGCAAAACCGGCTGGATCTCGGCGCGATGCGACGCATGCTGACCCGTTTGCAGCGGATGCTCGCGCCGGAGCCGGGCGCGATTTTTCGTCTGCTCGCAAGACCGCCTCGCTGGCTTCACGCTGAAGACGTGCAGGATTTGCGCGAGTCGACAGAGGAGTTTTCAGTCGTGCTCTCCGACATGGCAGGTCTGATCGAACGCGTGAGACTGTTGCAGGAAGAGATCATTTCGCGACTGGAAGAACAGAACAACCGTACCCTGTTCACGCTCACCTTGGTCACGGTTCTCGCCATGCCGATCAACATCGTCGCGGGGTTCTTCGGTATGAACGTGGGCGGCATTCCGTTTGCCGAGAATCACCACGGCTTCTGGGTGATGGTGGTGCTCGTGGCCTGCTTCACGGGACTGACGGCCTGGTGGGCGTTTCGACGAAGAAAGGACCGATAGCGAGGCTTGCGCATACTATTGCCGATGCGCCGCGTGACGGCAGAGCGGCATTGGAACGAAATCTGTCCGTGCGGGGGCTGTGCCAACGGACGTTAGAGAAAAATGAACGGCCGCACTCCGCATGTGCGGCCAACAATAATGCCAAAAGACCATGTCCAGTTCCGTTGCGCTGCTCGCCACCGTGTTCGTCTCATGCCTTTCGAGCGCGGCCGTGCTGGGCTACCTTGCGCGATATAAGGTCGCCGGATTACGCCGCTGGCTTGCCGCGCACTGCCTGTTCGCCGTCGCATCCGGCGTGCTGTTTCTCGTGCATGCCCGCCCTTCGGCGGCCGTCATGCTTGCATCGTGCATGCTCGTGCTCGGTGGCGCGCTGCTCATGCTGCAAGGTTGCCGCGCGTTCGTCGGCAAGCCGCCGTGCCTGACAGGCGAGCATCTCGCGTTAGGCGTGTGCGTGGGTGCCGTCATGTACTGGACGTGGGAGTCGCCGAACGTCAGCGCGAGAGCCGCGGTCATGTCGTTCGCGCTTGCGTATGCGCGCATCGCCGTAGGATGGACGCTCTGGAGTTCGCGTGTGCGTGAGCGGCCGCAATACGGCCACTGGCTCGTACTTTGCGCGGCGCTCGTCGGCGGAATCGTGTACTTCGCGCGCGGCGTTCTGAACGCTTTCTTCGCCGATCCCGCGATAAGCTGGCCGACGCACGTCGCTCCCGATTTCGCCTTTCTGGGCATCAGCATTCTTTCGCTGCCGCTTCTGTCGATCGGCCTCGTGATGGTGGCCAACGACCGGCTGATGCAACACGTGGAGAAGCTGGCCACTTTCGACGAGTTGACCGGCGCCCTGGTGCGTCGCGCATTCATGATTCGCGGCACAACGCTTTCGCAGGCGGCGCGCGCGGCGCGCACCGAATTGTGCGTCGCGATTATCGACATCGACGATTTCAAAACCATTAACGATCGGCACGGTCATGCCACAGGCGACCGCGTTCTCGCCGATTTTGGCGCTGAAGTGCATCGGCACATGCGTGCCGGTGACGTGTTCGGTCGCCTGGGCGGCGAGGAGTTCGCGATACTTTTCCCGCAGACGTCGATGGCGGAAGCGGCTCGCCTGGTCGGCAGCATGCTCGCCGCGGTGAGTTGCCCGCAGCCGGCTGCAAAAGGCAAGCTGACGTATGCGTTCAGCGCCGGCATCAACGAATGTGCACAGGCGGAGAGTCTGAGCGACGCGCTGGCCGGCGCGGACGCCATGCTGTATCGCGCGAAACGAGCCGGCAAGTGCCGGATCGAACTCGCGCGGACGGAGCGTGCGAGCCACCCTGCGAACGACATGGCGCGCTCGGCGTATTAGCGCCGTGCGTTGAATGTCCGCACGCGGCGTTGTGGCCATGCGCCGCGCCGCGCTGCGTTGATGCGCTATCGCGAGTTTTCACGCTCCAGCGGCTCGCCCAACACGAACGGTCCACCTTGAAAGCGCTGCGCCGGGTCGTCGCGTGAGCCGTCAGGCGCCGTTGCGGGAAAGCGCTCTGCAAACGGCGCCGAACTGTCGCGCGGATTGAAGCCAAGGAAACTGACTTTGGTGTTGTCCCACCACTTGACCGGATTGTCCGACGCGCCGTACACCACCACATGCCCCACGCGGTTTGTGAACAGCGAGCAGCGCACGAGTTCGATGAAGTCGCGATAGCTCAGGTACGTGACGAGCATCCGCGGGTTCTTTGGCTCTTCAAACGACGAACCGATGCGCATGCACACCGTCTCTATGCCGAAGCGATCGTAGTAGTAGCGCGAAAGCGCTTCACCGAAGCATTTGGTCACGCCGTACAGGGTGTCGGGTCGCTGCGGCGCGTCGGCGTCGAGTACTTCGGTTACTGGATGAAAACCGATCACGTGGTTCGAACTGGCAAACGCAATGCGCTTTACGCCGTGCTTGCGTGCCGCCTCATAGAGGTTGTACGTGCCGGCAATGTTCGCGCCGAGCAGGTCGTCGAAAGGGGCGTCGATTGAAATGCCGCCCAGATGCACGATTGCGTCCACGCCTTCGACCAGTTGCATGACGGCCTCCCGGTCCGCCAGATCCACCACGCTCGCTTCCTCATGCGGCGCTGGCTCGCCCAGGCTCGCAATGTCGGTCACACGAACCACATCGGCCCATTCGGCGAGCGCGCCGCGCAACTGGCGGCCGAGGTTGCCCGCGGCGCCCGTTAGAAGCAGGCGCCGGAACGGCTTGTGTGGTGCGGCGTCGTTTTGGGTCATCGTTTGGCTCATCGGTGAAACTCCTGCAAGTAGCGTAGCTAGTTAGGTAAACGTTTTTGACAGCGGGCGAAGCGACGCGAAGCCGGGCGTTAGTGGACGTCTCAGCATGTCGGAAAGGCCCGCATATCAGGTCTTTTCTGCGACAATCGGTTAACAAAGAGAAAACGTTACCTTCGGGATGAAAAAACTTTCTCCGACCATTCGCGATGTCGCTGCCGCTGCGGGTGTCTCGGTCGCAACCGTGTCGAAGTACATGAACGGCGCGCAGCGCTTTTCCGCGCCGGTCGAGGCTCGACTGAAGGCCGCGATCGAAGAGCTCGGCTACCGTTCGAATCCGCTCGCGCGATCCATGATCACCGGCCGCACGCGCGCAATCGGGCTGACGATTCTCGACATCAGCAATCCGCACTTCACCAACGTCGTGAAGGGCGCGAACCGCATTGCGCTGCGCCACGATTACACGCTGCTGCTCGTCGATACCGACGAAAACCAGGCGCGCGAACGGCCGTTGATCGAAGCGCTTGCGCAGCGCGTGGACGGGCTGATCCTCAGTTCGCGCATGTCCGACAGCGAGTCGCAATGGTTGCTCGATCTCGGCAAGCCACTCGTGCTGCTGCGGCACAGCGATACGTTGCCGATTCCGAGTGTGGGCATCGACAACCGGCTTGCCACCTACATGCTCGCGCGACATCTGCTAAACCTCGGACATCGTCAAATTGCTTACCTCGGCTTTGGACAGGCACGCATCAACGACGAGCGGATTCGCGGCGCGCGCGAGTGTCTCGAAGAAGCTGGCCTGACGCTCGATGTCTACGACGCGCATGCGCCGACCTCTCATGCCGGCGAACATGCATGTTCGCGCGTCATGCTCGGCCCGCGCAGGCCGCATGCGGTGATCTGCTATAACGACCTGATCGCGCTTGGCTTCATGAAAGAGGCGGCGTCGCTGGGTATCAAGGTGCCGCAGGAGTTGTCCGTAACTGGCGTCGACAACGTTCCGTACGGCGAATTCGCGGCGCCGGCGCTGACAACGGTCGATATTCAAAGCGAGAAGATGGGCGAGCTCGCGATGCAAAAACTGATCGACGCACTTGCGGGCCACCCCGACACAGGACATTCGATGTTCGAGCCGAGGCTCATCGTCCGTGAATCGACGGCGGCCTGCGGCTGACATGCGTCGCGCTCTCACTCACGCTTCTCACGCATTCACGCTTCGAACTTCGCCGGCGCCATGCGCGGCGTCAGCATGTGCATCACGGCAAACGCGATGAGATAGGCGAGCGCGCCGATTGCGAACAGCACCCAGTAGTGACCGGTGCGTTGCAGCACCTGTCCGATCACTTCCGAGAACAGCACGCCCCCAATCGAACCAGCCATCCCGCCGATGCCGACGACCGCGCCAAGCGCGCGCTTCGGAAAAAGGTCCGACGCCGTGGTGAAGAGATTCGCGGACCAGCCCTGATGCGCTGCCGCCGCGAGGCCGACGATCGCAACCGCGCCCCACAGGTTGTCCACCTGCGAGACGAACGCGATCGGCAACACGCAACACGCGCAGATGAACATCGCTGTTTTGCGCGCGGCGTTCACGCTCCAGCCTGCACGCAGCAACGCCGACGAAAGCCAGCCGCCGCCGATGCTGCCCACGGTCGTCATCGCATAGATACAAACCAGCGGCAGGCCGATGTGCTGCATGTCCATGCCGCGCGACTCGTTGAGCCACTTCGGCAGCCAGAACAGATAAAACCACCACACCGGATCGGTCAGGAATTTGCCGATCAGGAACGCCCAGGTTTGCCGCTTGCGAATCAGCACGCCCCAACCGGGCGCGCGGGCGTTGGCGTTGGCGGCATCGAGCGCTTCGACTTCGTCGCGGGCTTCTTCAAGATCGTCGTCGTGTGAACGCGGTTCAGCCGAGCGGTAGAAAGCGAACCATACGGCGAGCCACACAATGCCCAGCGCGCCGATGATCACGAACGCCGAGCGCCAGCCGAACGCCAGTGCAAGCGGCGGGATGATCGCGGGCGCGAACACTGCGCCGATGTTCGCGCCTGAGTTGAAGATGCCGGTTGCCAGCGCACGCTCGCGCCGCGGGAACCACTCAGCGGTGGTCTTGATCGCGGCCGGGAAATTGCCGCCTTCGCCTATGCCCAGCAGCGCGCGCACCATTGCGAAGCCGGTTACCGAGCCTACTGCGGCGTGCAGCATCGCGGCAATACTCCATATGAGCATGGCAAGCGCGTAGGAAATTCGCGTGCCGAGCCAGTCGACGATCCTGCCGAAGCACAGCAATCCCACTGCATAAAACGCGGAGAACGCGATCACGATGCGGCCGTACTGCACCTGGCTCCAGCCGATGTCGTGCTGCAGCAGCGGCGCGAGCAGACCGAGAATCTGCCGATCCATGTAGTTGATGACCGTCGCGAAGAACAGCAGCGCGCACACCGTCCAGCGATAGCGGCTGGCAGTACGGGCTAGACCGAGTACAGCAGTTTGCATGGATGTCTCCGTCGCGCAGCCTCGCTCGTCGCGCTGCGCTTTATATACCGGGCGACGAGGGCCCCAAGCCCGTCACGTGCGACGCAGTGCAACAGCGCCGAGTCGACGATTTGGACCTAATTAGGAAAACGTTTTTCTAAGCATAGAAGCTTTGCGCGCGATTTTCCAGTACTGAGTTTACCTAGGATTGTGCCCAATGGCGCAGTGGTGCGAGCATTCAGTTCTGACGAAAAGTTAATCGTTTTCTTAAGTTGTTCGGAGGCCAGTTGCGCTCCATCCATTCCAGTCAGGAGACAAACATGCGTTCCCCACTAGATCCGCGCGGCGTCTGTGCCGCGAGTGCGCTGACTCTTCTCATGACGGCGTGCGGAGGCGGCAGCGATACGATCCAGCCGCCTGCCGCGACGCCCACGCCTTCTCTTCATTCAATCGTCTACGGCGCGAGCGATACCAGCGTCCCGGCCGGGACCGATGTACCCATTACGATGATGGGCCAGATGCGTGCGCTGTTCGACCTGATCAGAAAGGCGCCGGACTTTACGCAGGTCGTGATGGATCTCGGGGACGGCAGTCCGGTACACGTGCTCGACACCAACACCGGCGACAAGTTTCTGCCCGGCAAGCTGGCGCTCGGCCTTTCGTACATCCTGATCGATATGAAGGCCAAGGGCGACCCGAAGTATGCGGACTACCTGGCGACGTACCAGAAGGTCACCACCGCGATGATGAGCCAGACAAGCGGCGCGGATTACCTGTATGCGAACACGTCGTGGGGCGAATACTATTACCTGGTTGCCCTGAACAATTTCAAGGCGCGCGGCATGCTGAATGAAGTATTCAGCGACGCCATGCTGGCTACGCTGCAAAACCGCCTGACGTTTTGCGACATGTTCGGCGCAGACTCCAGCGGCAAGACCAACACATGCCCTGCTGCCGGCGTGCCGATCGACGTTGCATCGCTCAACACCGCGCAGAACTATTACGCTGTCTCGTACGGTATTGCAGGACTGCGGCAAAAGCTCGGATGGAGCAATCCGACTTTCTCGTCTGCCACCGACCCGGCCGTCGCGACGATGAGCGCACGCGACGCCTTGTTGTACACGCTCGCCAACCACATTCGCAACGATTCGTCCGGCGGCTTTTCCGACGAAGCGTCGAACACGCACACGACCTATTACGACAAGGCGCGTTTCGACAGATACAGCACGTTGCTGATCGGCGAAGTGGTGGAGCGCACGCTGGAAATGGGTAATGAGGCCAATCTCACGCCGGAATTGAAGGGCTATTTGAGAAAATCGGTGGATCTCATTCTCCCGCAACTGAATGCCGACGGCGAGGGCTTCAACTACGGGCGCTCCATCGGTCCTTATGGCGACTCGGCATTCATGGAAGTGCTCACGGCCGCGGCCAATGCGGGCGTGTTGACGCCGCAGGAAATGCAGATTGCCTATACGTTCATCTATAAGGCGGCTCATCGCTACGAGACGTTCTGGTATGACCCGACGTTGCCGACTCCTTCGGTGAATATGTGGGTGAAAGGCCGTGGCACCGACACATACCGCGGCAAGCCACGCGTAATGGGTGAGAACTTCAGCCTGCTGCATCAGTACATGTATGTGGATGCGTGGTGGAGCAAGCTTGGCTTCGGCGGCAAGGCGCCTATGCCGGATTCCGACTTCCAGACCTGGCTCGATGCGAGGCCGCGTTATACGCTCACCTGGTACAACCAGCCCACCGATACCGCGCACCCGTACAGCGCGGCGCTTGTCACGGTACGGGACGGCAATCGGGTCATCAATCTGAACCTCAGCCAGGCGCCAGACTACAACTCGTACACGCCGTATTACCCTGTTCCTTTCTCCGACAAGCTTATTTACGGCACGACGGACCTCGGCTATGCGCTGCTCATTCCGCAAGTGTCGTACAACGGCAAGACGTACATACCGGTCACGTACTATAAAAATCTGAGCGTCACGCAAAGCAATGGCCAGGTGATCGTATCGTTCGATACCGCAAAGTTCAGACAAGCCACAAAGAACGCAGCGTTTTCCACCGACCTCGATTTGCAGGCTCACACCGTTCTCACGTTCGGTCGCGGCACGCTGACGCGAACCGATACGTTAAGCTCGGCAACGCTGACCGGCAATCTGGCCGTCGAAACGGATTTCACTTCGTTCGCCGATTTCCAGAAGACGACAGCCAACGGCGACGGCTTCTCGGTCAACTACGCCAATAGCAGCGCGACTGCTTACGGCACGACCGGCTTCGACGGTTGCGCGCTGTCGAACTTCGACACGGCGGGCGGCGTGACAAACCCATTGTCGACAACGCCAATCGGCCAGTTGCATTCGAAGTTTGCGTGTACCACGCAGCCTTTCACGCTGAATGCGGGCGGCAACCGTACGTTCACCTGGAGCTTGAAGTACTCCAGCTAGCGTCCGTCAATGGGGCTGCTCGATCATCAGATAGCGAATCACCAGCGCAGGGTCGGCTATATCGAGTATCAGGCGCCGCAGGATGCGCTTGCGCATATGGTTCTCGTCGAGCAGCCACGGGCCGCCTGCGTCGCTCAGATAGCGGCACAGCGCGGCGCGCGTGTCGGTGTCGGAGGGCAAGTTCAGGCGTACCGCGAGGAGCCCGGCGACGACGTCGTCGAGTTCCAGCGTCAGCGGACGCGAGTCGATGGTGAGCGTCAGTTCCATAGGTATTCGAACCTCACTCAAGGTGGCTGCGGCTCCTGCAAAAAGCGGCTCCGTCAGTCGCGAACCGGCAGCGAGCCGAACCGGAGCCGTGCCGGATATAAACACGGCAATGCCAGCCAAACTTTTCAGTAATCGAGTTCCGGCGCGGAGACCGCAGCCGTCGCCAGCATGCTGGCGGAAAGCGAAATAAGGATTTTCAGAGCGACTTCAAGAGGATATTTGCGAGGGACTTTGTAACAAGATTTTTCGGCTGGCGAGGTAGCCGGCGCGCGGTATCGTTTGCGAAACGCGTACTTGAAAAACCTTGGCCGTCGGCCTATTTTATTTTCGCTCAGCAGTCGCGTTGCACGCGCTGCGTGTTTCGATTTGTTTGTCAGTGGATAGATTTCCCTGATCGGCGAGCTGGAGCGCGTGGTCCGGTTCGCCCCACAGGGCGAGGGAGCAACATCATGAGCGATAAAAAATGGAACCCGTTCAAGTTTCTGCGCGGCACGGGCCGCAAGCCCGAGGCGGAGAATGCCTCGGCAAATACTTCGGCGCCGCCGTCGAGCGACCAATGGCGGGCGGCGTGGCCTGACATTTCGCGGCTCTTTCCTCGCGATTCCTGGCGTGCCGTCGAGGAGTTCTTTCACGACCCGTTCGCAGGCCGCGGCGCGCTCGAGCGATGGTTTGGCGACTTCAGTTCGTCGCGCTTCCAGCCGCGTATCGACGTGGTCGACGAAGGCAAGATATTGCGCGTGACGGTCGAACTGCCCGGCATGGAGCGCGACGACCTGACAGTGAGCGCCGAGGACGGCGCACTCGTATTGCGCGGCGAGAAGAAGCAGGACGTGCACAGCGAGGAAGACGGCTGCTATCGGCTCGAACGTGCATACGGAAGGTTCGTGCGCACCATCCCCATGCCGGAGAACGCCGATCCTGAGCGCACGCTGGCCAGGTTCGACAAAGGCGTGCTGACTCTAACCGTACCGAAGCAGGAGCCGACGCGGGCCGCGAGCCGCAACATAGAAATTGGCTAGCCCGATAGGGATTGCATCGCAGAGCGTCATAAGCGCCTGGCGGCGAACAGGCGCGAGGGGACCGGGCCGTTAGCTCAGCTGGTAGAGCAGCGGACTTTTAATCCGTTGGTCGGCGGTTCGAATCCGCCACGGCCTACCATCCAGTTCCGGCTAACCGGACCGGAACCGGGCCGCTATGCCCGAAAAGAGTGCGCATTGGCGCATCGCAGTGCAGGTCGTCACCGCACGAGGGCACAAACAACGCCTGACGCGCGGAAAAACAGCAACTTCTTCGTTGGCACGCTTCCCGCTTAAGGGAGTGGGCAAGGAGCCGGCGCATCATCCGGTTCGTCAAACAATTTGGAAATGGACGGCTAGGGTTCCGGCCTGCTTCGCGCAGGCGCTGGTCCGAGAGCTGTCGACCTCAGGCGAGGTTACACGGCGGGATAAAAGCCCGGGAGAGAACGCGATGTTTGCGCTGCTCCCTGCCGTCGCTAACCGTCCCCTCCGAGGTCAACCTCATGCGCAAGCTCGCTCGCTGTCTTGGCATTGCCGCCATCTCCCTCGCCACATTCGCCTCCAGTGCCGCGTTCGCCGCGGGCCGCAACGACTTCAAGGTTTGCTGGACCATCTACGCGGGCTGGATGCCGTGGGGTCAGGCGAAGACTCAAGGCATTGTCTCTAAGTGGGCAAAAAAATACGGCATCAACATCGATGTCGTGCAGTTGAACGACTACGTCGAGTCGATCAATCAGTACACCGCCGGCAAGTTCGACGGCTGTGCAATGACCAATATGGACGCGCTCACTATTCCCGCGTCGGGCGGTGTCGATTCGACAGCGTTGATCGTCAGTGACTACTCCAACGGCAACGACGGCGTGCTCATGAAGGGCAAAGGCAAACAGATTGCCGATCTGAAGGGACAGCAGATCAATCTCGTGCAGTTCTCCGTGTCGCATTACCTGCTCGCCCGCGCATTGGAAAGCGCGCATATGAGCGAGCGCGACCTCAAGGTAGTGAACACGTCCGACGCCGATATTTCAGGCGCTTTCGCGACGCCTGCCGTCCACAACGCGGTGACGTGGAACCCGATGCTCGCCGACCTGAGAGCACAACCCAACGTGACCGAAGTCTTCGATTCCAGCAAGATTCCTGGCGAAATCATGGACATGATGGTCGTCAACACGAAGACCCTGCAGGCGAATCCCGCACTCGGAAAAGCACTGACCGGGGCCTGGTTCGAAATGGTCGCGTTGATGCACACCAACTCGGCAGAAAGTACCTCGGCTTTGACTGCAATGGCAAAAGCCTCCGGTACCGACCTCGCGAACTTCAGAGGTCAGCTTTCCACAACGGCACTTTTCTATACGCCGAAGGCTGCACTGGATTTCGTCACCAGCCCTGACATGCCGAAGATCATGACGCGCGTCGCAAAGTTCTCCTTCGACCATGGTCTGCTCGGGCAGGACGCCCGCAGTGCGGACGCCGTGGGCATGGCGTTCGATAAAAACGTCGTGGTCGGCAACAAGAACAACGTCAAGCTTCGCTTTGACCCGACCTACGTCGAGATGGCTGCCGCGGGCAAGCTCTGACACGGATATTCCCGGCTTAAAGAGGCGGTCACCATGAGATTGATCAATCGACATCCGAGCCGGATCGGCGGCCTGATGCTACTTCTGCTGCCGTTCGTCGTGCTATTGGTTGTGTACTTCATGGGGTCCGCCGAGCGGCTTAAGCTCAATCCCGATGACAAGCTGCTGCCGGGCGTGGTGCAAATGAGCGATGCAGTGAAAGCAGTCGCATTCACCGAGGACAAGCGCACCGGTGAGTACCTGTTGTGGGCCGACACGCTGTCGAGCCTGAGACGACTTGGAATCGGCCTTTTCGTCAGTGCGGTGATCGCTCTCGTGGTAGCCGTGGCAACGGGCTCGTTTCCGGTGGTGAGTGCAACGCTCTCGCCTTTCGTCACGGTGATCTCGATGGTGCCGCCGCTCGCGGTGCTGCCGATTCTTTTCATTGTGTTTGGACTCGACGAATTGTCGAAGGTGGTTCTCATCGTCGTCGGCATCACGCCAATGATCATTCGGGACTTGCATGCTCGCGCGAGAGAGATCCCAGCGGAGTTGTGGGTCAAGGCTCAGACGCTTGGCGCCACGAGCTGGACGTTGATCTTGCGGCTCGTACTGCCGCAACTTCTGCCGCGGCTGCTTGCGGCGATGCGTCTTTCGCTCGGAGCCGCATGGCTCTTTCTCATCGCGGCTGAGGCGATTGCGTCGACCGATGGTTTGGGTTACCGCATTTTCCTCGTGCGGCGATATCTATCGATGGACCTGATTCTGCCGTACGTCGCGTGGATTACGCTGCTTGCCTGGCTCACTGACGAACTGCTTCGCCGTATCACGCAGTGGTGCTTCCCCTGGTATGGCGGGGGCGCGCGATGATCGAAGTTCGCAACGTCTGGAAAGAGTATGGCGATCAGGTTGTACTTGAGCGCCTGAATCTGACCGTCAAAGAGGGTGAGTTCTGTTCGATGGTCGGCGCCTCGGGATGCGGCAAATCAACGTTTCTTCGACTTCTGTTGGGACAGGAGCAAGCGACACGCGGCCAGATTCTGCTCGATGGACAACCCTTGCCGGGCGAGCCGGATGCACATCGTGGCGTGGTATTTCAACGCTACTCGGTGTTCGACCATCTCACTGTGCTGCGCAATGTGACGCTTGGACTGGAGCTTTCACAAGCGAAGTTCACGGGGCGGCTCTTCGGCGCTCAACGGCGTCGCGCCCGCGACGAAGCTGTCGCGATGCTCGAACGCGTGGGCCTTGGCGCCGCCGCTGACAAGTATCCGCAGCAGCTCTCCGGCGGTATGCAGCAACGCCTTGCAATCGCTCAGGCGCTGATGATGAAGCCCCGCGTGCTGCTGCTCGACGAGCCGTTTGGCGCGCTCGATCCCGGCATTCGCCGTGACATGCACGAGTTGCTGTCTGACCTGTGGCGCGAATCGAAGCTCACCATCTTTATGGTCACGCATGACCTGAAAGAAGGTTTCACCTTGGGCAGCCGCGTACTCGTCTTCGACAAGGTTCGGGTGGACCCTCAAGCGCCCGGAGCTTACGGGGCACGCATTACCTACAACATTCCGCTCGACCGTAGCCGCGAATCCGTGTCGGCTGTTCACCTGGCCCAGGCGGCGGTGCAAGGCGCGTCGAGTCTCGAAGCAATCTCGGACTGAAGGGAACCGGATATGAATCTGTTACTTGAAGAAACCGTGCCCGGCGGCGGTCATACGTCGCTCATCGTCAAACGCGGACAGTCGCTTCGCGTGACCGACCTGCACGGTGGCGCAAATGTGAGCGTCATGATGGTCAACGCAACGGAGAAGAGCGAGCGTCTCAACCTGCCCGATTCGCTGAAATGCCAGCACACCGCGAAGCTGACCGCCGGCCACTGCCTGTATTCGGACATGGGCCGCGTACTCGCCGCGATCGTGGCAGACACGTGCGGCTGGCATGACAGCATCGGCGGGGTGTCGAATGCCGACGAAGTCTTCGAGCGATACGGGAGCGGGCGCTACCAGGAATTGCGCAACGCTTTCTATCGCAACGGCACGGACAACCTGCTCGTCGAGATGAGCAAGTGGGGGCTCACCATCTCCGACTTGCTGATGACGCTGAACCTCTTCAGTCGTGTGGACGTTAGCGACGACGGAACACTCAGCTTCGTGAAGGGCAACTCGAAGGCCGGCGATTGCGTCGACCTGTATGCGCCGATGAACACGCTCGTCGTGCTCACTGCGATCCAGCATCCGCTCGACCCAAACCCCGAATATTCGCCGAAGCCTGTGAAGCTCGAATTGAGCGAGGCGGACCCGGGCGTGGCCGAAGTATGTCGCACCGCATGCGATGAGAACGTGCGCGGCTTTATCAACACCGAACGATTCTTTCTCTGAGCGGAGGGCGACTCATGACTAGCACACTTGTTGTCAGTGACAAACGTCCGGAAACTGCGGCTTTCCGTCAGACCGTCGCGGCGGGCGAACCGTGGCTTCACGAGGTGAAGGCAGGGAGCACATTGCGCATCGTCGATCTCGAAGGCAATCAGGCGGTCGACACGCTTTTCTATAGCCTTGCCGACCCTCGCGAGCGATTCGACCCGCAACGCACGCTGCGGCGTCAGAAAAGCCTGTATCTGACGGCCGGTTCGGTTCTGTACTCGAATCGCGGCAACGCGATGTTGACCATCGTTGCCGATACCTGCGGCCGCCACGATACGCTCGGCGGTGCCTGTGCGCAGGAGAGCAACACGGTTCGTTATGCGCTGGAAAAGCGTTACATGCACAGCTGCCGCGACAACTTCCTGCGTGCCTGTGCGCATGACGGCCGCCTTTCCAAACAGGACGTCAGTGCGAACGTCAACTTCTTCATGAACGTGCCTGTCACTGCCGAAGGCGGTCTTACGTTTGAAGACGGCATTTCCGCGCCGGGCAAGTATGTCGAGTTGCGCGCGGAGATGGACGTCATCGTGCTGATTTCGAACTGCCCGCAGTTGAATAACCCGTGCAATGCCTACAACCCTACGCCCGCGGAGTTGCTGATATGGGACTGAAGCGCGTTCGCAGTTTTATCTACTTCCTCTTGCTGGTTCGCTCCGGACGCTGCATGACTTGCACTCGCGAACAACTGAATCTGGCAAATCGCTGATGCGACTTCGGCCGTGGACGACCGCGGCTGCAAATTCCCACGGCGGGACGGCCCGCCTTTGAATCCGGGTTCCTCCCATGTTTGAGAAGATACTCATCGCCAATCGCGGTGCAATCGCTTGCCGCATCCTCAGAACGTTGCGCGAACTCAATGTGACCGGAGTCTCCGTTTTCTCGGAGGCCGACAGGGCGAGCCGTCACGTGAGCGAAGCGCCAATCGCACACGAATTGGGCGACGGTCCTGCAGCGATGACTTATCTGGACTCGACGAAGATCCTCGAGATTGCTCGCCGCAAAGGCGTGCAGGCTATTCATCCAGGATATGGGTTCCTGTCCGAGAACGCAGCTTTCGGCGAAGCATGTGAAGCAGCGGGTATCGCCTTCATCGGCCCAACGCCCGCACAGTTGCGAGCATTCGGTCTCAAGCATACGGCTCGGGAAATCGCGGGCAAGCAGGGTGTGCCGATGCTGAACGGCACCGGTTTGCTGGAAGACTTGCCGGCAGCACTCGACGCAGCTGAAAGCATTGGCTATCCGGTGATGTTGAAAAGCACGGCCGGCGGTGGCGGTATCGGCATGCGAGTCTGTTGGCATGCGGATGAACTCAGTGCGCATTTCGATGCGGTTAAACGCCTTGGCGAGAACAACTTCAGCGATTCAGGCGTGTTCCTCGAGAAGTACATTGAAAGAGCCAGGCATCTCGAAGTACAGGTTTTCGGCGATGGAAAGGGAGATGCGATTGCGCTCGGTGTCCGCGACTGCTCGGTGCAGCGGCGCAATCAGAAGGTACTCGAGGAAACCCCAGCGCCCTGCTTGCCGGAAGGGATCGCAGAGGCGTTGTGTGACGCTGCCGTCAAGCTTGCAAAGGCGGTCGATTATCGCTCTGCCGGTACGGTGGAATTCGTATATGACAGCGCCGCTCAGCAGTTTTACTTTCTGGAAGTGAACACGCGTCTGCAGGTCGAGCATGGTGTGACCGAGCAGGTTTGGGGCGTCGACCTCGTTCGCTGGATGATCGAACTCGCAGCAGGAACGCTTGCGCCGCTGAATGAACTCGCCGCAGGTCTCACACCGCGAGGCCATGCGATTCAGGCGCGACTCTACGCTGAAGACCCGGGCCGCGATTTCATACCGAGTCCGGGCCTGCTCACCGATGTCGCTTTTCCGCAGGCCGACGGAAGTGCGCTGCGTATCGATACGTGGATTGAATCCGGTTGCGAAGTGCCGCCGTACTTCGATCCGATGCTCGCAAAGATCATTGCATGGTCGCCGACGCGCGAAGAGGCGCGACACGCGCTGAACGATGCGTTGCAGAACACCCGTATCTTTGGCGTCGAAACAAACCGCGACTACTTGCGCCAGATTCTCGACGACGAGCCTTTTGCGTCTGGAGAACCGTGGACCCGCTGTCTGGAAGGCCTGAAGTATCGAGCGAGTACGATTGAAGTGGTGAGTGGCGGCACCCAGACCACGGTGCAGGATTTCCCCGGCCGACAGGGTTTCTGGGCCGTGGGCATACCGCCGTCGGGTCCCATGGACGACCGCGCGATGCGGCTCGGCAATCGCCTGCTCGGCAACGCGCCGGAAGCGGCTGCTCTCGAAATCACAATGAGCGGGCCGACGCTGCGATTCAACACCGACGCCGTTATTGCCATTACTGGTGCAGAGATTCCAGTGCTGCTGGACGACGTAACGCAACCGCTGAATACCAGCGTCTATGTGCGGGCGGGTTCCGTGCTGGCACTTGGTACGATTCGGGGCGCCGGTGCACGCGCATATCTGTGTGTGCGCGGCGGCCTCGACGTTGCGCTGTATCTGGGAAGTCGCAGTACGTTCACGCTGGGCCAGTTCGGTGGGCATGGTGGTCGCGCCGTTCGGGCGGGCGACGTGCTGCATCTTTATCCACTGCAGGATACGCAAGCTGGCGCGGCGCTCTCCAATGTGCCAACGCTGGAAAGCGTTCGCACGATACGCGTGATATACGGCCCGCACGGCGCGCCGGAGTACTTCAGTGCCCGTTACATCGAGCAGTTCCTCGATACAGAGTGGGAAATACACTTTAATTCGAGTCGCACCGGCGTGCGCCTCATCGGACCGAAGCCGGAGTGGGCGCGTGAAGACGGCGGAGAAGCCGGGCTGCATCCGTCGAATATTCACGACAATCCCTATGCAGTCGGTGCCGTCGACTTCACCGGCGACATGCCCGTGATTCTCGGGCCAGACGGTCCGAGTCTGGGTGGCTTTGTCTGTCCGGTGACGATTATCGAAGCGGACCTTTGGCACATCGGCCAACTCAAGGCAGGCGACAAGGTTCGTTTCGTGCCGGTGGAAATCGGGCATGCACGAGAAGCGGCACGTGAGCGCATCCGCGAGCTGGAGAGCCTTGAGATTGTGCAATGCGCACCAGTCGAAAGACGCTCTTCGCTGACGTCTCCCATTGTTCTCGACTCGGGCGCTGCCGATGAACGGCTCGTGGCACGCTTGTCCGGCGACACACATCTTCTTCTGGAGATTGGGCCGCCGGAGCTCGACCTCGTATCGCGCTTTCGCGGGCATGCACTGATGCAGGCACTCGAAGCGAAATCGCTACCGGGCGTGATCGATCTCACACCGGGAATACGTTCGCTTCAGATTCATTATCGGCCCGAAGATCTATCTCTTGCGCAACTGCTTGTCGTCGTAGGGGAGGCCTGGGAGCAAGTCCTGTTGATGAAGGACCTTCGCGTACCGTCGCGCGTCGTCCACATTCCTCTTTCGTGGGACGACCCCGCGTGCCAACTCGCGATCGAAAAGTACATGACGACGGTGCGCAAAGACGCGCCGTGGTGCCCGAGCAACCTCGAATTCATTCGCCGTATCAACGATCTCGAGTCTATCGACGCAGTCAGGCGCATCGTCTTCGACGCGAACTATCTCGTGATGGGGCTCGGCGATGTGTACCTGGGCGCACCGGTCGCGACGCCGCTCGACCCGCGCCACCGTCTCGTGACGACCAAGTACAACCCGGCGCGCACCTGGACCGCAGAGAACTCGGTGGGCATCGGCGGCGCGTATCTGTGCGTCTACGGAATGGAAGGGCCGGGCGGCTATCAATTCGTGGGCCGCACGCTGCAAATGTGGAATCGCTACCGGAAGGTTGCGGACTTCGGCGGGCAGCCCTACTTGCTGCGCTTCTTTGACCAGATCCGCTTCTACGAAGTGTCGTCCGAAGAACTGCTGCGCATTCGCGCTGACTTTCCGCTCGGACGCTACCCGTTGCGGATCGAGGAGTCGGAGCTTTCTCTGCCGGACTATCAGGCGTTCCTTGCGAGCGAATCGGCCAGCATCGAAGAGTTCCGGTCCCGGCAACAGGCAGCATTCGAAGCCGAGCGTGAACGCTGGCGAGAAGCGGGTACATCGGAAGAGGCCATCGAGGCGCCCGTGGCCGAAGACGCTCAACTGGCGCCTCTGGAAGACGGCGAGGTGTCAGTGGACAGCGAGATCGCCGGGAGCCTCTGGCAGGTGAAGGTAAAGCCCGGCGACGTGGTTGCCGCAGACGACATACTGCTTATTATCGAGTCGATGAAAATGGAAATATCGGTGTGTGCACCCTGCGCTGGAACCGTCGGCGAGATTTACGTGGGTCCGGGCTCGCCTGTGCGCGCCGGGCAGCGGATCGCAGTCATTGAACGTCACTGAATACGAGGACACACACATGTCGACATTTGACCTGCGCATTCCGCCATTGCGGAATGCTTACCGTGCCGGAACCCTTGCGCCTCGTACGCTCGTCAATGAGCTTCTTCGAAAAGCCGCGGAGCTCAATGCAGAGTTCAACCTGTTCATCCATCTTCTGACCGAAGAAGAAGTCGCGCCATACCTCGATTGGCTCGATCAGCAGAACAGCGAGAACCTGCCGCTTTACGGCATTCCATTCGCCATCAAGGACAACATCGACCTCGCCGGTATTCAGACCACCGCTGCGTGCCCCGCTTTTGCCTACACGCCTACTGAGTCGGCGACGCTGGTCGCGCAACTGATTGCACTCGGCGCTATCCCGCTCGGAAAGACCAATCTCGATCAGTTCGCTACGGGTCTTAACGGCACTCGCTCGCCTTATGGAAAGTGCCGCAACAGCGTGCATCCAGACTATCCATCCGGCGGTTCGAGCGCTGGTTCGTCGTTGGCTGTTGCGCTCGGTGTGGCCAGTTTCGCGCTGGGTACCGACACGGCCGGGTCCGGCCGCGTGCCTGCGGGACTGAACAATCTCGTCGGACTCAAGCCGACCAAAGGTATTCTGTCCACCGCGGGTGTAGTGCCCGCTTGCCGCACTCTCGATTGCGTCACGTTCTTTACTGCAACAGCAGAAGAAGCGAGCGAACTGCTCTCGCTGACAGCGCTCACCGATCCTCGCGACGCATACAGTCGCAAGAACCCGCAGTGGAATTCCGCGCGAGCTTTCGGCGCACCGGCCGCTTTCCGATTTGGCGTTCCTTCGCAACTGGAATTCGCGGGATGTACAGAGAGTCCGGCGCTATTCGCCAAAGCTCGCGCGATGCTTGAGGCAGCAGGAGGCGAGGCTGTCGAGATCGACTTTGCGCCGTTCGTTGAAGCCGCAAATCTCCTTTATCAGGGGCCGTGGGTCGCGGAGCGTTACAGCGTGGCAGGCGAATTGATGTCGACGACGCCGGACGCGGTGCTTCCCGTCATTCGCGACGTGCTCGCCAAGGCGCCGGGCGCAACCGCTGTCGAATTGTTCCAGGCGCAATATCGGCTTCAGGCATTGAAGGCTCGTTGCGATGCATTGATCGACACACTCGACTGCGTCCTCACGCCGACCTATCCGCGCCCTGTGACGCTTGCCGAACTGGAACAGGATCCGATCGGGCCGAACTCACTGCTCGGTTACTACACGAACTTCATGAACCTGTTGGACTACGCGGCTGTGGCCAGCCCGACGGCATTCATGAAGAATGGGCTCCCGTGGGGCGTGACCGTTTTCGGGCGCGCGTTTACCGATCAGTACCTGTTGGGCGTTGCGGCCCTGTTGCAACGGACGAGCGGCGTCGAATGCGTTGGTGGAAACACGATAGCGCTGTCGGAGGAACGCAAGGCGACGAACGATCGAATGCTCGTCGCGGTATGCGGCGCGCACATGCAAGGCTTACCGCTGAATAAGGACATGCTTTCTCGCGGTGCGCTTTTGCAGCAGTCCACGCAGACGGCGCCGCGCTATCGGCTTGCAGCGTTGCCAGCGTCGCCGGATGGCACGCGGCGTCCGGGGCTATGGAGAGTCGCCGATGGCGGCGTGAAAGTCGAGGTCGAAGTCTGGAAGATGCCTGCCTCGGAGTTTGGTTCATTCATTGCGACGGTTCCGTCGCCGCTGGCTCTCGGCAAGATCGAACTCGCAGATGGCTCGTGGGTGACCGGTTTCCTGTGCGAACCGTATGGCATTCAGGCGGGCACCGACATCTCCGAGTTTGGCGGATGGCGCGCATGGCTTGCCAATGAGCGCGCTCTCGACGCTTGAGCGTCGTACTTTCATTCTTGGCTTAAGCGGCGCAATACACGCGCACTAGTGCAGGCGAGCGTTTCCCCAGCGGGGCGCGCTCGCTGCATCGCCTGCATCCGTCACGCGTTGGGACCGCGCACTTAAAGTCCCGCTTCCGCCACGAGTTGCAGCGCGGGCGCGAGCTTCATGCAGACTTCGGGCCGCTCCAGCGCGTAGGCGAGATTCCTCTGCGCGATCTGCACGTGCTCCGTGGCCAGCGCAAGCGCCCGCGTACCCTCACCGCGCTCCATGGCCTGAACCAGGCTGTGATGCTGCTCGTGGGCCATGAAAAGCCATTGGCGGCCTTCCTCGATGGCCGATTGCATCGGCAGCATCGCGCTTGCGGCGGCGAACGGCAGCCGGTTGTTCATGTCGATGGCGCGAATAAGCGCTGCATTGCCGGAGCCATCGACCACCAGTTTGTGAAACCGGTTGTTCATGTCGGTATAGCCGGCATAGTCGTCGAGGTCGAGTTCCGACTTGGCCAGCAACCTGTCGCCCGCGCGCAGGCATTCGGCGAACGCATTCGACAGTTGACGCGGTACGCCATGCTCCGCGACGAGGCGGGCGGCCATGCCTTCCAGATGTCCACGCACGGCGATCGCGTCGGCGATTTCCGCCGCGGTGATACGCCGCATCACGTAACCGCCTGCGGGCGACGGCTCGACGAGTCCTTCCTGTTCCAGCGTGGTGAGCGCGAGCCGGACCGGCGTGCGCGACGCCTGCAGCCGTTCGGCAAGGGCCACCTCGCCCAGGCGCTCGCCAGGGGCGAACTCACCCTTGAGTATGAGGTCGCGCAGATGCACCAGCACCCGCTCCTGTTGCGTCTCCATTTCTGTTTCTCCTTTCGCCCCCGAAGGCGTCGTGCCGTCTTGCGCAGTGCCCAGCTTGCTTTTGCATTGTAGCTGAGCGTGGGATCAGCGGTGGAGGCGACTGAGACGTGTTGTTCTCGGCTGTATGCAGACAGCGCAAAAACCTCGACTTGGGCTGGAAAGGCTCGCAGTAGGGAAAACAACTATACGCATCGAAAATCGCCATAAAATCAATGAATTAACCGCGACCACGGCATCCGGGCACGCGGTGAAAACGCGGTGCGGGCGACTAACGATGTATGCAAGGCTTGCATGTATGAATTCAACAGCCTACTCTTTGCATAAATCAAACGAGATGCTGCATGCAACGCAACATCGTTTGTATTCATCCAAGGAGACAGTGTCATGATGAGTTCCGCGCAAAACGACGCGATCACGCGCGTCGGCAAAGGCACGCCGGCAGGCGAACTGTTACGCAATTACTGGCAGCCGGTCGCGCTGGTGGAGGAGCTCCCCAACGTGCGACCGGTACGCGCGGTGCGGCTGATGGGTCAGGATTTCGTCGTATTCAGGGACGAACAGGGCCGTTACGGAATGCTCGACCGCGATTGCCCGCACCGCGGCGCGGATCTCGCCGCCGGCCGACTCGAAGCAGGGGGCTTGCGCTGCGCTTTTCACGGCTGGCTTTTCGACGTCGACGGCCAGTGTCTGTCCACGCCGGGAGAACCGGTTGGCAGCTCGCTGTGCAAGCGGGTTCGTCAGAGCGCGTATCCGGTGATCGAACACAGCGGCATTCTGTTCGCCTACATCGGCAAAGGTGAGCCACCGGCGTTCCCCCACTTCGACTGTTTCGCGGCGCCGAACGAGTACACATTCGCGTTCAAGGGACTATTCGAATGCAACTGGTTGCAGGCACTCGAGGTGGGCATCGACCCCGCGCACGCATCGTTTCTTCATCGCTTCTTTGAAGACGAAGATGTGAGCGCAAGCTATGGCAAGCAATTTCGCGGCGCGTCGGCGGACTCGAATATGCCCATTACCAAGGTGCTGCGCGAATATGAGTCACCTGAAATTCTCGTCAGCCCGGCCGACTACGGTCTTCGGCTAATCGCAAAGCGTCCGATCGACGACGAGCACACGCATGTGCGTGTGACGAACGTCGTGTTCCCTCAGGCTTTCGTGATTCCGATGAGCGCTGAGATGACCATTACGCAGTGGCACGTTCCCGTCGACGACGAGAACTGCTACTGGTACGCAATCTTCACGAGCTTCGGCGCGCCGACGAACAAGCAGCAGATGCGTGAACAGCGGCTCGAACTGTACGAATTGCCCGATTACATATCGCGCAGGAACAAGCGCAACCAATACGGCTTCAACGTGCACGAGCAATTGACGGAAACGTACACGGGTATGGGCTTCGACATCAACGTGCACGATCAGTGGGCGGTGGAGTCGCAAGGGCCCATTCAGGATCGCACGCGAGAGCATCTGGGCACGACTGACAAGGGAATCATGGCGTACCGGCGGCTGCTCGTCGACGCAATAGAAAAAACGCAAGCCGGCGAAAAGACGTTGATGGTGATCGACGAAGAGGCGGCGGCACACCTGACCGGGCCCGCGTCGATCGACGGCATTGCTCCCGCTGAGCGTTGGGACGAGTACTGGAAGGAAGCGGATGCGAGCCGCCGCGCTGCCGCGCCCTGGCCCGCGCCCAAGGCCTGAGCCGCTATCCCAACCGGAACGGAGCGCGCGGCTTTCAGGCTGCGCGAAAGAGACATGTCTTTCGTTAAAACCCATGGTCTTTGGACCGACGCGCAGAACGCGGCCTTCGTGCAGCTTCTGGAGCGGCTGAAGGAAAGTGCGGTACAGGTCGTGCGATTCTCGTTTCCCGACCAGCATGGACTGTTGCGCGGCAAGACGCTTGTCGTCGCCGATGCAATCAAAGCCTTCGAATCCGGCGTGACACTGACGAGCACATTGCTTGCCAAGGATACGTCGCATCGCACCGTGTTTCCGGTGTTTACCGCAGGCGGCGGATTCGGCATGCCCGAGATGCAGGGAGCGTGCGACACGCTGATGATCGCCGATCCGCAGACGTTTCGAATTTTGCCTTGGGCACCGCATACAGGCTGGGTGCTCTGCGATCTGTACTTCCCTAACGGCAGGCCCGTGCCCTTCGGCACGCGGCATCTATTCCGCCGCGCGCTGGAGCGGCTCGCGAACCAGGGGTTCGAACTGGTCAGCGGCCTCGAAGTCGAGTTTCATGTATTCAAGCTCACGAACCCGAATATGAAGCCCGAGCATTCTGGCCAGCCCGGCCTGCCGCCCGATGTCGAACTGCTGTCGCACGGCTACCAGTATCTGACCGAGCTGCGATACGACGCCGTAGATCACGTCATGGAAATGCTGCGTAATGGGATCGACGGGCTTGAGCTTCCCGTGCGGTCACTCGAAGTCGAGTACGGACCGAGTCAGTTCGAGTTCACCTTTGCGCCGACGAAGGGAATCAAAAGCGCCGACGACATGATCCTCTTTCGCAGCGCCGTCAAACAGATATGCCAGCGCAACGGCTATCACGCGACTTTCATGTGCCGGCCGCGCATTCCGAACGTGGTGTCGAGCGGATGGCATCTGCACCAGTCGCTCGTGCATATCGACAATGGCAGCAACGCATTCATGCCGTCCGATGCAACTGCGCCGCTTTCGTCTGTGGGGCAAGCGTACCTTGCGGGTCTGCTCGCTCATGCGCAAGCGGCTACTGCTTTATCGACGCCGACAATCAACGGCTACAGGCGGTATCGGCCCTATTCGAATGCGCCCGATCGCGCGAATTGGGGATGTGACAACCGCGGCGTCATGCTGCGCGTGCTGGGCGGTCCGAACGATCCGGCGACGCGCGTGGAGAACCGCGTCGGCGAACCTACGGCGAACCCGTATCTGTATTTCGGCTCGCAGGTGCTATCGGGGCTCGACGGGTTGCAGCGCAAGCTGGAGTTGCCGCCTTCAGCGGATACACCGTATGAGACTGAAGCGCAATCGCTGCCCCGTTCACTCGGCGACGCGCTCGACGCACTGCGTGCGGACGAATGCCTGCGCGAAGGTTTCGGCGGCGCCTTCATCGACTACTTCTGCAAGCTCAAGGAGGCGGAGATCAACCGCTTCAATCTCGAAGTAACCGACTGGGAACACCGCGAGTACTTCGAAACGTTTTGAGTGCGCCCAATCATCAAGGAGACATGTGATGCCTATCGTCACTTATATTCTGCGCGACGGTAAACGCACTGAAATAGAAGTGCCCGCCGGTACCAGCGTGATGGAGGCCGCGATCCATAACAATGTGCGCGGCATCGAGGCCGAGTGTGGCGGGTGCCTGTCGTGCGCGACATGCCACGTCTATATCGACCCTTCTTCGACGGCCGAGCTTTCGGCGCCCGACGATGCAGAGGAGGAACTGCTCGAAGGCGTAGCGGCCGAACGTCGTCCGGAAAGCCGGCTCAGTTGCCAGCTCGTCGTTGCATCGACGATGAGCGGACTTGTCGTGCGGATACCCGAAAAGCAGGGATGAGATCATGAAACCCAGGCTTGTGATTGTCGGCGCGTCGTACGCGGGGCTGCAACTCGCGGCATCCGCGAGAGAGTCGGGTCACGACGGCGATATCGTGCTGATCGGCGACGAACCTCACGCGCCCTATCAGCGTCCGCCGTTATCCAAAGGTTTTCTGACGGGCAGCTTCGCGGAAGAACGCCTGCCGCTGCGCTCGCCGGCGTTTTACGGCGAAATGCGAATTCAATGGATGCCTTCGACGCGCGCGCTGCGCATCGACCGCGAACGCAAACAAATCGAGTTGCACGACGGTGCGCGGCTCGCCTACGACCATCTCGCGCTGACCACAGGCGCGCGTGTGCGCAAGCTCGATTGCAAAGGCGCGTCGCACGATGCGGTTCACTACTTGCGAGATCTGCGCGATGCAAGACGCCTCGTTGAGCGCACGCAAACCGCGCGGCGTGCGGTCGTGGTGGGCGGCGGATACATCGGCCTCGAAGCGGCGGCATCGCTGCGTCAGAAAGGCCTCGATGTCACGGTCGTGGAGACCGAGGCGCGCGTGCTTGCGCGTGTTGCTTCACCATCTATCTCCGTCGTCATGCACCGCGCTCATACAAGGCACGGTGTGTCGCTTGCGCTGGGACGGAAAGTAGTCGCTATTCACGATGTAGCAGACGGCGTCGCCGTCGACCTGGACGACGGTGCGCGGTTGTCGTGCGATCTCGTCGTAGTCGGCATTGGCGTGCTACCGAATACAGAACTCGCTGCGGGCTGCGGATTGGATGTGGCGGGCGGCATCGTCGTGGATGCGTGTGCGCGCACCAGCGACCCGTCAATCGTCGCCGCCGGCGATTGTGCGGCTTTTGTGCCGTACTGGGCGCCGGCGGGCAGCGCCGCCTGCCGCATCGAGTCGGTGCAGAACGCAAACGATATGGCGAGGACAGCAGCGGCATCGGTCCTCGGGCGACGCGAGCCCTATCGCGCGGTGCCCTGGTTCTGGTCGGATCAATACGATCTGAAGCTGCAAATGGCCGGCGTCAATACGGGGTTCACCGATTTCGCGGTGCGCGGCTCTGTCGACGAAGGCAAGTTTTCGCTGTTCTACTTTCGCGACGACAGGCTCGTTGCTGTGGACAGCATCAACCGGCCGCAAGACCATATGCTCGCACGCAAGCTGCTCTCAACCGGTACGCGGCTAAGCGTAGAAGACGTGAACGATCCCGGGTTCGACCTCAAGGCATTCGCGAACCGCGACGCCGGCGTCGCGCATGGAGCGGCATCATGAGAGCGGGTGAGAGCCATGTCCGCTAACCGCATCGACCTCAATTTGCTGCGCGTGTTCGACGCGGTATTCGAGGACCGCAACCTCGCGCTGGCGGGCAAGCGTCTGAACCTGAGTCAGTCAGCCATCAGCCATGCGCTCGCGCGCATGCGTGAGGTAGTCGGCGACGATCTGTTCGTGCGCACCGCGAGAGGAATGGAGCCGACCGTGCGTGCGTTACGCATGGCAGGCCAGGTGCGCGGCGCGTTACAGCAGATCGTGGCCGCGTTGGGTGTGGACGACTTCGATCCGCAGGTCGCGCAACGCAAGTTTGTCGTGGCCGCCAACGACTACATCACGTCCCTCGTATTGGGGCGGCTGAGTCAGCGCCTGTGCGCGGAAGCGCCGCTCGCGGACCTGGTCGTTCGGCCGTCTACGCGGCTCGACCTGGCAGGGCAGATCGACGTCGGTCGAATCGATATTGCAATCGGCATCTTCGCCGACGTACCAGCGCGCTTTCGCTCGATGGCGTTGTGGGAGCAGACAGACGTACTGCTGGTGAACCGCGACCATCCGATTGCCGAGCGGGCGGTTACGCAGCAAGATCTTCTCGCGTATCCACTCGTGGCGATCTCGCAAGGCGGCTCGGAAGAGGGTGCCGTAAGCGGCTTTATTGTCGAACGTGGCCTGGCGCGGCAGTCCGAAATGTTCGATCGCGATGCGCTCAACCGCGCGTTCGCCGACACGCCCGACATGCCGCGCATGCGCATGTCCGTCGCGCACTCGCTTGCGATTCCCGCGCTGCTCCGCCACAGCGAGATGCTCGCACTGGTTCCGTCGTCGCTTGCTCGGGAACTCGAACGTTATGGCGAACTGAAGATGTGCGCAACGCCCTATGAATGCCCCAACGTGACGGTGCGCGCTGTTTGGCATGAGCGCAATGACGCCGATCCAGCGCTGCAATGGCTGAGACAACAGCTTGCGGATGTCGCGAGACAGGTTCGTACCGGCTGAACCCGTTCGTTCAAGATACCTATGCAAACAATTCACTGCTCGCGAGCTGGCGAGCAGTGCTGCGTCAACATCGCCGAAACCCTGCAAAACGCGGCCTTTTTTAGCATAACGCGCACATATCGCGCGAACGAATCGGCGATGCGCGTTCGTGTTGATTGCCGTCTTTGCGCGATTCGCCGGGTTGTAGAGGTGTTTCGGCGATCCTAAGCTTGGTCCCCGTCGATACCTGCCATCTCATCAGGTATCGGCACTCTGGCGAACCGCGAGAGCGGATGGCTTTTCAATCAAACCGGCAAGCGTCACAACGAGCGGGCCGCGCCGGCAGTTCAATCTCCGCGAGGACGCAATGGAAGAGACAAGACCAGTCGATGTACAAGTGCTCATCAACGAGCATCCCTTTTCGCCATTTCAGCGGCTCATATTTGCAATGTGCTTCCTGATCGTGCTGATGGACGGATTCGATACGGCCGCGATCGGTTTTATCGCACCTTCGCTACTGCAGGAATGGCACATCGGCAAAGCAGCGCTCGCCCCGGTGCTCAGTGCGGCACTGTTCGGTCTCGCGTGCGGCGCGTTGCTTTCGGGTCCGCTCTCAGACAGGTTGGGGCGGCGTGTCGTGTTGACCTCGGCGGTGCTGCTATTCGGCGTATCGTGCTTCGGCTCCGCCTTCGCATTCGACCTGACGCAGCTGACAACACTGCGCTTCATTACGGGCGTCGGACTCGGCGCGGCAATGCCGAATGCCGTCACGCTGATGAGTGAGTTCTGTCCGGACAAGCGTCGGGCGACAATCGTCAATCTGATGTTCTGCGGATTTCCATTGGGCGCTGCACTCGGCGGGTTTCTGGCGGCATGGATGATTCCGCATTTCGGCTGGCGCAGCGTACTGCTGTTCGGCGGCGCGGTGCCCTTGCTGTTGTGGGTGCTTCTTATGCTCAAGTTGCCCGAGTCGATTCGCTATATGGTCGCGAAACGACAACCGGCCATCAAGATTCGCAAAGTACTGGTTCAGATCAGCGCGAGTGTGAATGCCGCGGAGTCTTTCATCATGCGCGAAACCGTGGAACACGCGGCGGGCAGCGGTGGCATTCGTATAGCGCTCTCGCGTTCGTTCCTCGTGGGTTCGTTGATGTTATGGCTGTGCTATTTCATGGGCCTCGTGATCTTCTATGGCCTTGTCAACTGGATGCCGGTTCTGCTCAAGGAAGCAGGGCTGAGCCCGCAGCGAGCGGCGCTGGTTTCCGCGCTGTTTCCGCTTGGCGGCGTAGGCACAGTGCTATGCGGGATGCTGATGGACCGCTTCAATCCCAATCGCGTCGTAGCCGCTGCCTATGCGCTCGGCGCGGTCAGTGTGTACGCAATCGGGCAGGCGGTCGGCAATCTCGGGCTGCTGATGTGCGCGGTGTTCGTCGCGGGCGCGTTAGTGAATACGGCACAGGCGTCGATGCCTGCGCTCGCCGCGGCCTTCTATCCCACGGCGGGGCGCGGGACAGGCGTTGCGTGGATGCTCGGTGTCGGGCGCTTCGGCGGAATTGCCGGTTCGTTTCTCGTCGCGGAGTTGTCCCGACAGCAAGTCGGTCTGGAAAGCATCTTTACGGTGGTCGCCATAGCGGGCGCAGTGTCGTGCGTCGCGTTACTGATCAAGCAGGCAACGAGTTCGAGTACGACCGCAGTGGAATCATCGGAACGTGAATCGCTTGTGCATTGACGGCAGGCAGTGAGCAGGAACAAACAGGCGAGCCTCGAGTGAGGCTCGCTTTACTTTCATTTCGCGGGCGCGTCGTAGTTGTACGAGATGCGGCCTGCCGGCAGGAAAAAGAGCGCAATCACGGCGCCGCCTTTCGCCTCGGGATAGTGATGACTGCCCGGCGCGGGCGCCGTCCAACCGCCATAGCACCAGCCGTTCGGCCCGGCGAGCGCGGCGCCTTCGTCCACTGGCACGACCATATTGAACTCGCCATACGGGTGAGCATGATAGTCGCCGCGGAAGCTGTTCTCCGGATTGTTTTGCGTGTTACCGGTGCTATCCATCAGCACTGCGGTGATGCTGAAAAAGAAGGTCTTCGCGCACGGCTCGACAAGTCGAGCGCGCCGATATCGGGGGCCCGAGATTTCGACGTCGGCCGCCCAACCCTCTTGCACGCCGATCCTGATCAGCCGCGCAAGATCCTTATACAAATCGCTATCGACGCCGTACTTCGAGTTCAGCCATTGCTCGACGTCTGTATTCGTCGTCATGTCTTTCACTTCCTCAAGAAAGGGCAGACAGCGTGCGACGAGTTGATCCTTATTGCTGATGATTGCAGTTTGCGACATTCCAGTTTCTCCTTGATGTGCATGCCGTATTCACGATGCCATAGGGGAGACGGCTAATGAAGCGAACTTTCTGCAACGCCGGATTGCACGCGATGCATATGAGGCCGGGAGTCTTGAACGTCGTGCGTGAGGCGCGGAACGCATCGATTCACATTGTTCAATATTGGATTGAAGACATTTCAGGGCAGAACTGCATCTGAGGCGTCGTTGGCGGATGTTCGTTTTTTCAATTGAGACTTTGTGAGTGCTTAGGACCATTGAGAGAAAACGTGGCTTGCCTGCTTGAATCGGAGAAGGATTTGCCCGACGCATTTTCTCTCTTCATTGCGGACGGCCTCTCGCTTTAGGGGTTTCCCCGTTGTCGTGTTCATTGGCCGACTTTAATCTCGCCGCCATGCATTCGTGACGAGCAGCTTCGTCATTCAAACAAACGAGACGCGGTCCAGGAGACTTCATGAAATATGGCAGGGCGGTGATATTGGCGGCGGGACTGTTCAGCGCTTCGGCATTTGCACAAAGCAGCGTGACGCTCTACGGCGTGTTGGATACGGGCGTCGAATACGTGTCCCACGCGAATGCAGCAGGAGGTTATGTCGTGCGCATGCCGGGCATCACCGGGGAATTGCCGTCGCGCTGGGGGATGCGTGGTTCTGAAGACCTCGGCAGTGGACTCAAGGCGTCGTTCGTTCTTGAAAGCGGCTTCAACTTGCGTGGCGGCGACTCGGGGCAGGGCGGCCGTCTGTTCGGACGACAGGCGTGGGTGGGACTGGAAGGGCCATGGGGTGCTCTGAGTTTCGGCCGCCAGTACACGATGACGTACTGGGCCATTTCCGATGCGGATATTCTCGGCCCCGACATCTATGGCATCGGCGCACTTGACGCGTATATACCGAACGCCAGAAGTGATAACACCATCGTCTACAAGGGCAAGTTCCGCGGCGTGACGATCGGCGCGTCATGGTCGTTTGGACGCGACAGTACGGGCACGGGCAATTCGCCAGGGCAAGGCACTTGCGCAGGTCAGGTGCCCGGCGATGTCAACCAGTGCCGCCAATGGAGCGCGATGCTCAAGTACGACGGCGCCTACTTTGGCGTCGCCACCGCCTACGACGAGCAGCGTGGCGGCACCAATGCGGCGGCCAACTTCTTTGACGGCGTAGTGCCTTTCAAGACATCTTCTAGCGGCGATAAGGACGCGCGTCTTCAGGCAAATGGTTATGTGAATGTTGCGGGCGTAAAGCTCGGCGCAGGATGGTTAGGTCGTCGCGTAGAAAGCGATGCGCCCGGCGGCGACGTGCACTCAGATCTTTTCTTTATTGGGGCGCAGTACTACGTGACCCCCGCATTTGCGCTTGATGGAGAGGCGTATCGCGTGCTCGTCGAGCAGCACAATGCACGTGCAACCATGGCGAGCATGCGGGCGACTTACTTCCTGTCGAAGAGAACAGCGGTATACGGCAACGTGGCTTATCTATGGAACAGCGCGCACGCGCGCTATTCGGTCAGCGCGGGCGGTGGCGGGACGACGCCTGCGCCGGGCGTCGGACAGCTAGGAGCAATCGTGGGTATGCGGCACACGTTCTGATCCGATGCAGTACCTCAACTTTTCACGGTATCGCGATGTGTTCAGTTGCGATGCCTTTTACGATGCGGATTCGCATCCATCTATGCAGCCGCCACGCGCTTCGTTATCTGCAAGTGGTGTTGGCGGCACACTATCCATTGGCATTGACCTATGAGAACCGACCGTAACACCAACCCTGACGCGCGTGTGGTTGACTCGGTGATTCGATCACGCCGGGCCGTCAGAGCCTTTAGACCCGATCCAATTGCGCGACACGTCATTGACCAGATTCTCGAAGTGGCAAGCTGCGCCCCGAGCAATTCGAACACCCAGCCCTGGCGGGTCGATGTTCTCGCGGGACCGGCAAAGTCCGCTTTGAGCAATGTTCTGAAGCAGGCACACGAAGAGAATCGCCATCCTCCGCTCACGCACATGCCCGAGGTCTTGCCGGAAGCGATGAGAAGAAGGCAGGAAGCGTTTGGCGCCGCATATTACGGTGTGCTCGGTGTGCCCAAGCATGATGTGCAACAGCGTGCGCGTGTGACTGCGAGAAACTTCGATTTCTTTGGCGCGCCTGTGGGCCTGATCTTTTCAATCGATTCAGCGCTGACAAAGTTCAGCTGGCTGGATTACGGCATCTTTATACAGACCGTCATGGTGGCAGCACAAGCGGTAGATCTCGACACGTGTCCGCAGGTTTCGTTTGCGAGATTCCAGAACGTGATTGCGGAACACCTGGCGCTTCCTGCGAACTATGAAGTGGTGTGCGGAATGAGTATGGGATTGTCTGACTGCGACTCCCCTGTCAGCCGTCTGGAAACAGGACGCGAACCCGTTGAGAACTTCGCGCGGTTCCTGGGGTTCGATTCGTAGTGGCTGTTCGTCTCCTGTCGTCGCGCATCCGCCTCGGATGAGGCGGATGGCCCCTGCGTACGAGAGGCCGCAGGCGCGCAAATTGGTTCAGCGGGCCACATGGTCAAACCGGTCACAAGCGATCAATCGTGAACACCGAAATGCATGGCATGCAACTCACCATGAATTGAAAAGCAGCCTCGTGCAGCGTGACCACGTGCTTCGTCCTGTTGAGACCCTGCCAGGCCCGCACACACCGGCCTTGGCAGAAAACACTGTTTTGTTGGCCGTGTTCCGGGCATCAATCGAATTGAAAGTCGGCTGTCGCGGTCCGATACTTGGCTTGTGGTTTTCCTTTGACGAAGTACTCGGCGATAGACACATCGGCTGGACTAACGCGTGAAAGACTGGCAATCCGAACTCCGGGGCAGGCATGTCCCGATTCTCAACATAGCTTGCTGAGCCGCTCATAAGACGCGCGGTTCGATCAGGCAGATATTGGAGCAACGAACATGACGACGATCGCAGGAATCAAGATCCCCGATAGCAAATTGGCGCGTGCGGCCACCGAACTCGTTCGCGACACGGAGTCGGACCTGCTTTTCCACCACTCGACTCGCGTGTTTCTTTTCGGCGCTCTCACCGGCGAGCGCAAGCAATTGAAGTATGACCCCGAGCTTCTGTACATCGGCGCCATGTTCCACGATATGGGGCTTACCGAACAATTCAGGACGTCACAGAACCGCTTCGAGGTGGACAGCGCGAATGCAGCGCGTAGCTTCCTCGAGCAGCACGGTATTCCCGAAGGAGATGTCGACCTCGTGTGGGACGCGATTGCGTTGCATACCACGCCGGGTATCCCGCCATTCAAGAAGCCGGTGGTTCAACTGGTGACGGCAGGCGTCGAAATGGACGTGCTCGGCTTTGCATTTGACGAATTCACCGAGGAACAGCGCAAGGTGGTGGTTGCTGCTCACCCTCGCGGAGAGAACTTCAAGGAGCAGATCATCAACGCCTTTAACGATGGAATGAAGCACCGTCCGGACTCGACCTTTGGCACTGTCAACGACGACGTGCTTGCGCTGAAGGACGTGGGTTTCCGTCGGAAGAACTTCTGCAGCATCATTCTTGGGAATGCGTGGAACGATTCGAATTACGCGTGCACTTGCAACGATCCGGCACATAAGCACGGTTGAACACGCATGCATGACTAACGCGTAGCGGAAGCTTCAAAGCCAAAGAGCCGGCGAGGCGTGTCCCACAACACTCGTCGGCGTTCGTCGGCATCTGGAATCAGGCGCTCGACGAGCGTGAGCAGCGGAGCGTAATCAATCCGCACTGGCGAGCGCAGAAACGGCCAGTCGGAACCCCACACACAACGATCCGGCCCAAACGTGCTGAGAAGCCGCGTCGCGAAGGTCTGCGCGTCTTCATATGGGTATTCGAGCTGCGAAAATTTTTGCAACCCGGAGATTTTGACGACGATGCGATCCGAGTCGGCCAGACGGAGAAGCGTCTGGAAGCCCCGCTGCTTCATGCCGGCCGCAATGTCCGGCCGACCGCAGTGGTCGATCAGTATTCGCGTCGCCGTACGTTCGATTAGCGGCTCGAGTGCGACCAACTGATCGCCCGTTACCTGAATCTGCGCGAACATATCGAGGTCGGCCAGGATATTGAAGAGCGCGTCGGCATCACGCATGGCATCGACGCCCAGCATCGCCGGATTAAAGGCCGCGCCAACCACGCCCGCGCGTTTCATCTCGATCATGTCTTCGCGGCTCGCATTGTGGTCCACCACGGTGATGCCTTTGAAGCGGGTGCCATAACGCGCCAGCGCATCCAGCATGCAGCGATTGTCGGTGCCGTAGCCACTGGTCGGTCCTACGAGCAACGCGTGTTGCACACCGCATGCGTCCATCACATGGGCAAACTGCGCAGCGGTGCCGATTTCCTGCATCGATGGTTTGTACGCGGTGTCGGCGCGATAGGGAAAGCGAGCGGGATCGAAAATATGGTTGTGACAGTCGATCTTTTTTTCGTCGAAGATAGTCATTGACAAGACGCTCCGCGAGATTCGCGCCGAAGGCGCGCGGCATCGAGCATATTGCGTGTGCTTCGATACGCGAGTTTGAGGCGATCTCTCGCAGGCAGCCACGGCAACGGCATTTCCACACTAAAAGCGGTATCGGCAGGCAGCGCGTCCAGCAATTCGCTTAGCGGCAGCGCCCCTTCGCCTGGCGGCAAGCGGCCTGTGCGCGCTTCGAGAATCGTCGCGTCGTCTCCTACCGGATCGTTCGGCGAGGCGTCGCACAGTTGCACCGCGCGCACCATGCCGGCGGGCAATGCGCGGACGTCGTCCGGATTGCCGCCCGAACGCGTGAGATGCAATGCGTCGACGAGAACGGCGAGGTTTGCGCTCCCCACGCTCTCCACGATCGACCGCGCCTGCTGCAAGGTGGCGACGTGGCGCCAGCGCATGAATTCCAGATCGACACGCAAGCCATACTGTTCCGCGATTTCGCACAGAGCCGCCAGGTTGGCGGCGAGCCGCGACGCGTTGGGATCGTCGCCCGAAACCGTCACGCACCTGGCACCCAGGTCGGCCGCCGCATCGAACATGGGCGCATACGATGCCACGTCGACATCGGGCAGCATTGGAATGAACTCGACGTCATGCACCGTCATACCTTCGCCGACAAGTACACGCCGCAGATCGAGATGCGCCGGGCTGCCCACAGGCGAGGCATAGGCAATCGCACCTGGTGAAGTCGGATTGAACCTGAGCCCAACTGCGTCGAACCCGGCGCGAGCGGCTTCGACCACCCATTCCGTAGGCGCAAGTTCAAGCGCGGTGAGATGCGCGACTGCAAGCTTCGGTGCTGCAATGATGGCGTTCAATACGTGGCCCTCCCACCTGTCAGATCGAAGGTAAAGCCGCTCGTAAAACTGCATTCGGGGCTGGCGATCCAGCTTACCATCGCACCGACCTCGTCGATCTGCAGGAAACGGCCCATTGGAATCTTGGCCTTGCTCGCCTCGATATGAGCGTTGGACATCTCGCTCAAAAGCTCGGTTTCGACCATTGCGGGCGCGACGCAGTTGATGAGTACATTGTCCTTTGCCAGTTCTTTGGCGGCCGCCTTGGTGAACGCTATGACACCTGCTTTCGCCGCCGAGTAGCCTGAGATGAACTGGACGCCTTCTTTGCCGGCAATCGAGGCCACATTGACAATGCGGCCGCCGCCGCGCGCGCGCATGTGCGGAATCGCGACCCGGCAGCAATAGAACACGCTGTTCAGGTCCACTGCTATCACGCGCTGCCAGGCGTCCACTGGATACTCCCAACACGGCGCTACCGGCCCATTGATCCCTGCGTTATTGACGAGGATATCCACCTGCCCAAGCGTACCGAGCGTGGCCGCGAAAGCCTGTTCGACCGAACTGATGGAGGCGACGTCCACCTGTTGAATGTGATCAGGCTCAAACTGCAGCCGTTGCGCGCCGCAGTCGCTCACATCGAGGTCCCACACCGCCACGCGTGCGCCGTCCGCTTTCAGTTTTTGCGCGATGCCGAGCCCGATGCCGCGCGCGGCGCCTGTGACGATGGCGACTTTCCCGTCGAGAGAGCGAGTCATATGGGGTTCTTTCCTTTGCTGAAAAATGTTGTTCACAACTCGATACGTTTGATATCGCCAACCACGAAGATGTACGAAAGTGCCCCGGCTAGCGTGACGGCTGAGATGAAGCCCAACGCATAAACGAACGAACCTGTTGCGTTGACAATCAGTCCGATTACGAGCGGCGTGACGATGCCCGCCGCATTCGCGAAGAGATTGAAAATGCCGCCGCTCAAACCAAGCAATCCCTTTGGCGCAATGTCGGAAACGATCATCCAGGCGAGTGCGGACATGCCCTGTGCAAAGTAGGCGACGCAAAGAATCGCAATAACCGTTGCCGTCGATTCCACGTAGTTCGCGAGGACTATGCTCGATGCGGCGAGCAGACCGGCGATAACGGGCAGCTTGCGCGACCAGTTGAGGGAAATACCCCGCCGCAACATGGAGTCGGAGATCCAGCCGCCTGCAAGTGTGCCCACCGATGCGGCGATGAACGGAAGCACAGCAATCAGCCCGACCTTCAACCACGGCATATGGCGCTCTGTCACGAGGTAAGTCGGGAACCATGTGAGAAAGAACACGTTGGTCGAATTGCAAGCGAACTGGCCCACACAAATGCCGAGCATGCTTCGCCGTTTCAGGAGTGCACCAATGTCGGCCCAGCGGAAATGAGTAGCTTTCTGGCTGCCGTCTACGACGCCGCCTCCGTTCGCGATGTAGTCCAGCTCGGCCCGATTTGCGCTCTTCGATTGATGCGGCTCGTGAAAACGCATCAGCCAGATGCCGCCGAACAGCACTCCGACCGTTCCGACAATGCCGAATAGCGCACGCCATCCATATTGCTGTTCGAGCCAGAACAGCAAGGGACTCAGGAAGGCCAGCCCGACGTATTCCGCGAATGTGTAAATGCCGGTTGCGCGGGCGCGCTCGCTTTGCGGGAACCAGATAGCGACTACCCGGCTGTTAGTCGGAAAGCACGGCGCTTCAGCAACGCCTATCAGTAGACGCATGATCAGCAGCGATATGAAGCCGGTCGCCAACCCCTGCAATCCCGTGAAGAGAGACCAGAGCGTGAGCGCGAAGAAATAGGTCCACCGTGTGCCGACGCGGTCCAGCATCACGCCGCCGGGAATCTGTGATGCCGTGTATGTCCAGGAGAACGCCGAAAAGATCACGCCCATTAGCGCCGGATTAAGGCCGAGTTCGTGACTCATGCTCGGCGCGGCAATTCCGGCGACGCTACGGTCCAGATAGTTGATCATTGTGCCGATCGCGAGCAGCGCAAGTATCTGGAAGCGGGCTCGGGTTCTCCGCGTCGCGGTGGCAACGTTGATCGTCGCGTCTGCGGACTGGGTTGCGTGATTCATCGTGTCTCCATCCTGTTCTCTTTGGTGCGTTCTTCGCGGCGCCCGTTTCCGCTGCGTGCGGCTTGCAGACTGCGGGCGTTATGCGTGTCGCGCAATGCGGGGAGTCAGGCTCCCGTTGAACAGATACTAGGGATTTACCGCAAGCCTGTCGTATGCCGAGTTTCAGCTACCCTATAACTTTTTGTTAATAGGCCGGCTACGCGGCACGGAGAACGCATGCGGTTCAAGCTCAGGCAGATGGAGGTATTTCGTGCGGTCATGCTGACGGGGTCCATCAACGCCGCAGCAAAAATGCTCTACGTGTCGCAGCCTGCTGTGAGTAAGCTCATCTCTCACACGGAGACGAACCTCGGCCTGCGGCTTTTCGAGCGGGCGAAAGGCCGGCTGGTACCCACTGCGGAGGCGCAGGCGCTATTCAGGGAAGTCGAGCAGGTCTACCAAGCGGCACTCTCAGTCGACGAATTCGCGCGGGCGCTGTCGCTCGGGCCCGCTAGTTTGTTGCGGGTGTCCTGCAGCCCGTCGTTGGCGACGTCGATCGTTGCACCCGCGATCGTCGAATTGAAACGGCAATTGCCAGGCTTGAGCGTGGACTGGCATACCACGCTTATGGCGGACATGCCGCTCGAGGTGCTGAGTAAGGCCGTGGATGTGGCGGTGACATCGATGCCGATCGAACATGAACACCTCGACGTCGTGCCGTTCATGCGTGGCAGGATGGTCTGCGTCGTGCCGCCTCGTCATCGTCTGGCCGAAGCGGAGCCCATTGCGCTCGCCGATCTCGTTGGTGAGCCGATGATTCTTTTCAGGCGCGATATTCCGTTCGGCACGATGATCGCGCGCGCATGCCAGCAAGCCAATGTAGAACTGCAATCCGTCGTAGATGTGACGCGCGCAGACCAGGCGCTGGCGCTGGTGAAGGGCGGTCTCGGATTAGCCATTGTCGACGAGTTCGCCGCAGACGATCACGGCCTCGTCATACGTCCGTTGATCGAGGAGCTGGAGCTCGTTGCAACCTTTGTCTATTCGAAGTTCTCCCCTCCGTCACGCAACACGACACTGCTAATGCACGCGGTTTATAAGCAGGCGCAACGCCTTAGCCGCCATATTGCCGGTGTGCCGCTGCCGGCGTAGTCAAATGTTCGGCTTTGGCTTGGGAGATCTGGCATTCGCTGGGGTGCGCTCACACGCACGATTGACGAAACGGTAGTTCAGATAGAGCTCCGGTCTTTCGGCAACGGCACTAGAAAGAGACGCGGAGAACTGAAGTCCGCGCGAAGCGAACCTCAGTTCTTTTGAAACGAGCCAATCAGCAGCCGGACAACTTGCCGGGCTGCTGCGGCCCATAAACGGCTTACTGCTTCGTCACCTGGCCGTAGGCAATCACCGAGTTATCGGCTGCCTTGATCAGATAGACGATCGAACGTTGATACAGCGTCGTGCTGCCGGTAACGGGCAGGAACGTGATAGCGGCGTTACCGGAGTAAGTCGTTCCGGAAGCCAGCAAGCAGGTACTCGTGGTGCCGCTCACCGTCATCGTGTAGAGGTTCTTGTTCGAACCCGGCGTCGTCAATGTCAGCGTCCCAGTGACGGCGCAGCCGGAGAGGTTGCCGGTGAAGCCGCCGGCGGCGTCAATGGTCAGCGTCGTCCCACTTTGCGCCCACGTTCCCGTTACGCTCGATTGCGTGACGGCAAGCGCGTTCGCCGGATCGTAGTTCAATGCCAGGTTCACCGTTTGGCCGTTGGCGACATAGCTGCCGTTCAAGGTTTGCTTCGCGCTGTACGTTCCGCTTCCCGACGAGGCCGTATAGCGGAAGCCACCTGTGCTCTCGAAACCGCTCGTCAATGTCCAGTTCGGCTCCGCGGGTGCCGCGATGCCGAAGAAGGTCGATGTGACGACCGTGAAGATGCCGCTCAGGTAGGAGATGTTGTTCGCCGGGTCCACCATGGCGGTCGTCCGCGAGGACGAGGAAGTCGTCCAGATGCCCTCGAAGCCATTGCCCGTGGCGGCAGTCGAGCCGGCCTGCGGGGACGTCAGGCTGGGCAGCGACTCGCCCGCGACGACGGGCGCCGACGAGGGCGCCGGTGCGCTGGCACTCGTGGCCGGCGCAGCGGTTTGAGCAGGCGGCGAACTGTCGCCTCCGCCACCGCCGCACGCAGCGAGCGTAAATGAACCGAACGCGGCAATGACTAAAGGTAGTTTTTCTTTCATTTTCATTATGATATTTAGCGTGCGGACCGTAGCTTCCGCAAAATGATTGTTGAACTCTCGATATGCCCGCGCAGAATCGCGCACCGATTTAAACGGCAGCAAAAGAAAAATCTTTAGTATTTTTTGAAGAAGCGTCTTTCAACTTCGAATGCTTTATTTGCGGTGGGTCTGTATGTGCGCGCTTTGAATGCATTGCGCATAAAACGAACGACAGATAGTCTCGCTGTTCGGAAGAGAAGCGACTCGTGCCGCGCGCCAATTGAGTTTGTTTTCCGACGGAGATGAATGCCTCGACTTCAGGCATTCATTCGTCATTCAGGGGGGGCGCAATAGTCCGCGCAAGCTTCGCAAAGCTATTGGGCGCCGGGACGCGTATCGCTAATGCGATGTTCCCGGAGCCGCCAGTTTCTTGACGTAGGAGTGCCGGTGCAGGCGGGGTAGCGATCTGAGCGATCGCTTGAAGGAAGAGTTGCCTGCGCTGAAACGAATATTAGATGCAGCCGTCATGCTAACGGCTAAAGAGTTCGTCTGAACTCCGTTTGCGAGACGCAGGCATTCGCGGCCGGTTTCGCCGCGCTAAATGTGCGTCAACCGCGTGTATCGACCCATTCGTGCGCCCAACGTGCGGAGTGCTGCAATGCCTGCTCTTCGTCGGTGAAGTAGTCGAGCGAATAGAACTGGTAAAGCCCTTCAGCGCGTGCGCTGTCGGCGCGCTCGAGCAAAAGGTTGGACGAGAATGTACCGTCGGGCAAGCGATGCGCCGATGGTTTGATGGCATAGCCGTTGTAAAGGTGAATTTGTTGGTTTTGCATTTTATATTTTAATAATGTGCGAGTGCGCCTGCCGTGCGAACTTCTATTGAGTCGCGCGGACGAGTCGATTCAAAGCCATTGCGAGCCGAATCAGAACGCAGTCGGAAAGCTACAGAGGGCGTTCAAGCCGAGGGGAGAATGAGGAGCAACGAGGCGATTGGCGCTTGAGCGAGCTGCCCTGATACATGCAACTCAAAAGCGATTCGCGCCAACTGTGGGAGACAAAGCTCCGCGAGGATGTCGCTGCAGCCCGATGTCCGTTGCCGGACACCGAGCCCTTCAAACTAGCTTACAGCGGCGTGATGTTGGCCGCTTGCAGACCCTTCGGGCCTTGCTTCGTTTCGAAGCTCACCTTCTGATTTTCAGCGAGCGTCTTGAAGCCGTTGCCGCTGATTTCGGAGAAGTGCGCGAACAGGTCGTCGCCGCCCTTGTCCGGGGTGATGAAGCCAAAGCCTTTGCTGTCGTTGAACCACTTAACGGTACCGGTATCCATGAAGAATCCTTGAGGAAATAAAATTGAAAATGTGCTCTGTGAAGGAGCGTTAGAAGCGTCAAGGAGGGAGAGGACAACGAATACCGCTGAGAGAGCGAGACATTGATGAACAGCAATCGAACTTCTTGAACTTCGGGTGCCACAGTAACCGCTCCGGCACAGCAGCGTCAACAGTTAACTTGTAACTGTTCTGTTGGGCGGCTCCATTGAGCGCGGCGAAGGCGCCGCAATGCGGCCCCGCTAGCGGCTTGCCCTTGTCTTCACCTGTCGCCGCGACCATCGGTACGCGGCTGACGCGAGGATGATTTAGATGCCGACCTTGTGCGCGGTCACAATCAGACGCAAGCCAAGCGCGGCCACCGCGCTTGCGGCGACACGATCGATCCACGCCTTCCATTGCAGATAGATCTCGCGCGGACGCCTGCTCGAAAAGCACAGCGCGACGACTGTGTACCAGCCTGCTTCGATGGCGAAGATCGCGGGCGGCAATGCAAAGTAGCACCACAGCGGCGGATGTTGCGGCAACAGCGCCGCGAAGATACTGCCGTAATAGACCGCCGTCTTCGGATTGCTCAGTTGGGTACTAAGGCCGATCCAGAACGATTTGCGCGGATTCGTGGTAACGGTTTGCGTGGCGTCGAACGCGAGCGGTTTGGCGGCGCCGCGCCAGATCTTCGAGGCCAGATAGATCAGATAAAGCCCGCCGGCTACTTTGAGCCCGATGTAAAGCCATTCGACGGTAGCGAGCAACGTATATAAGCCGAGCAGCGCAATGCCGCTAAAGAAGACCCCGCCAATGCCCATGCCGAGCGCCGTCGCAAGACCATCGCCGCGAGACAGACCGATCGCATTGCGCGCGACGATGACAAAGCTCGGTCCCGGACTCATTGCGCCTAATAACAGCGCGGCGAGAATGGTGAGAATAGCGGTCGATGCTGGCATGGCAGTGTCTCCGTCGGTTGCATATGAATAGCGCGTGTTGTCCAAACATAGCATGAGAGCGCGGCTCTCATCTAACAAGCAGTACAAGCAGTGTAAAGACATACGCATTCGCTGCAAGCAACATTATGCGAATGCTAGAATCGGCTTCGATATGTTAAAGCTGCCTTAGAACACTGAGGCAGGCGGACGCAATTCCTGCTATCGCGACGAATTCCGCTTCATACAGGCGCCTTTGATCGTGCAAGCGATCTTCCATGATATCTACGAGTCGTTGTTGACTGTGCGCCAATTCCGTTCTCCGAATAACCGGCGCACGCGGCACAGAACCTGAAGTTGCATGCCATACCGCCCACAAACTCCTACATTTGCTTTTGGTTCTTCTGCCTGGCTCCGCTATATCGCGATATTTGGCCTCTTGTGGCTGAGCATCGGCTGGACATTCGGCGCGACTCACGAGTCTCCACGGCATTCTTCGCTTGGCTATACGCGTAACGTGAAAAAAGTCACGACTGGCGAGACGCGGCGGCGCGTCACACGCAGGCGCAAGCATGTCACCGACGACGAGCGTTCACCGCACGCGAGCAAGCTCACGCCCAAGTCGCGCCGTCAGGCATCGCGCACCGCACGCGAGCCGCGCGCTTCCAGACACCCTGCCAAACTGGCTGCGCATCGCAACCGGCGGCCTGCGTCGGCCGCACGCGTAATCGCTAATGCAACGCTTTCGGCTCGTACGAAGCATGCGAGCCTTCGTCTTTTGCCTCGCTGCGGATATACGCCCAGGTCGCGCGCATTGCTACGGTCGCGTTCAGTCTTCGTTGTCGATGAAAGAACGCACACGGTGCTCGCAGAAAAGCAGGCCGATCGCGTCATGCCAATTGCTTCGATATCCAAACTAATGACGGCCGTCGTGTCGCTCGATGCAAGGCGCTCACTGAATGAGCCGCTCAACGTTACTGTTCAGGATCAGGACTTCGACAAGTTCACCGGATCACGGCTTAGCGTTGGTTCGGTGCTGCCGCGCGATGACATGCTGCATATCGCGCTGATGTCGTCGGAGAATCGCGCTGCCGCGGCGTTGAGCCGCGATTACGCCGGCGGCCGGCCGAGCTTTGTCGCCGCGATGAATGCGAAGGCGCGCGCACTCGGCATGCGGCACACGCGGTTCGTAAATGGCACGGGGCTGTCACCGCAAAACGTATCGACGGCGCGAGATCTTGCTCGCCTCGTGGCTGCCGCGAGCCGCTATCCGTTGATCCGCGCTTATTCGACCGACCGGGATCAATTAGTGTTTCCCGGCGGACCGCGCACGCGTTTGAGTTATCACAACTCGAATGCGCTCGTGCGGGGCGGCGACCGGTCGATCGTATTGCAGAAAACAGGGTTCATTAACGAAGCGGGGCACTGCGTCGTCGTGCGAATGATCGTGCACGGCAGGGCGATCGACATTGTCGTGCTGGGTGCGCCGGGTCCACGAGATCATATCGCGGACGTGATCACGATTCGCCGCTGGCTGCGTTGCTCATTGCACTGACTAATGACTCATGCCCGCGCTTTTCTGCAGGCGCAAAAAAAGCCCGCGCAAGGCGGGCTCAACTACTCGGAGTTTCGCGATCCAGTCGCTAGACGGATCACTTTCAGTCTAGGTGAAAGCTTTACGAAAGCGTAGGGGAATCGCGTTACAGGTCGAAAAAAACCGTTTCCTTGTCGCCTTGCATATAGATGTCGAAGCGATACACGTTGGCGGTGTTCGGCTCGCGGCACGCGATCAGGGTTTCACGCCGGTCGGCCGGAACTGCCGTCAGCACGGGGTCGCGCTCGTTGGCTTGCGCTTCGTCCTCGAAATAAATGCGCGTGAACGTGTGAAGCAGCATGCCGCGCATCGTCACGATGACGTTTAAATGGGGCGCCTCGTCAGGGCTCACGCGGCCCGGTTTGACCGTCTCGACGACAAAGCGCTTTTGCGGGTCCGTGCCCGTGCCCACGCGTGCAAAGCCGCGAAAGCCGGTCTTGAGAATTTCCTCGCGCGATTCGGGGTAGTGGCCATCGGCGTCGACCTGGGACACTTCCAGCATGGCGTCGCCGATCACTTTGCCGTCACCGTCGAACACCTGTCCCACGATCGTGATGTGCTCGCCCGCCGCTTCGCGGTCGGCCACCACTGGCGTGAACAGGCTCTTGAAGTCGAAATCGTATTGCTGCGGGCACAGGCCGTACGCGAAATACGGTCCGACCGTCTGCGAGGGCGTTTGCTTGAGAGTGGTCATGGCTTAGCGCTCCATCGGAGTTTCGTTACGGCCGCGCAGCACGATGTCGAAGTCGTAGCCGAGCGCGTAGGCCTCTTGCGTGGTATCGAGCGAAAATTTCGCAATCAGTCGATCACGGGCCTGCTCAGGCGTGCCCTGGAAAATCGGATCGAACGCCAGCAGCGGGTCACCGGGAAAATACATCTGCGTGACGAGGCGCGAGCCGAAATGCTCGCCGAACAGCGAGAAGTGAATGTGATTCGGGCGCCACGCGTTCGGATGATTGCCCCACGGATATGCGCCCGGCTTGATCGTCAGAAAGCGATAGCGGCCTTCGTTGTCCGTGATGCAGCGGCCTGCGCCCAGGAAGTTCGGATCGAGCGGCGCGTCGTGCTGATCCATTTTATGCACATAGCGGCCAGCCGCATTCGCCTGCCAGATTTCCACGAGCGTGTTGCGCACCGGGCGTCCGCCCTCGTCCAGCACGCGCCCCGTCACGATGATGCGTTCGCCAAGCGGTTCGCCGTTACGGACCGCGTTGCGCGTGAGATCGCTGTCGAGCGCGCCGAGGTCTTCGGTGCCGTAGACGGGCACGCGCTGATCGCGCAGCTTTTCCTTCAGCGGAATCAGCGGGCGTGTCGGGCCGCGTTTAACCGAGGAACCGTAGCCGGGATAGATGTATTCGGGATGCGACGCGAAATCGCGCGCGCTGAGAAAGGAATCGTCCATCAGTGTCTCCTTCGGGATTTGTGGGATAAGGCTTATCAACGGACTTTATCCAAACTGGACGGTTATGAAAAATGACGTTTTGGCGCTTTTCGTATAACCTTCCGTTATGCAACGCAGTCTCGCGGACAGCCGCGTCAAATTCCGTCATCTACAGTGCTTTCTGGCCGTAGCCCAATTCGGCAGCGTCCAGCGGGCCGCTGACAGCCTTTCGATTACGCAGCCGGCCGTCTCCAAGACGGTCGCGGAACTCGAAACCATTCTGGGCGTAAAACTCTTTGAGCGTGGCCGTCACGGGGCGGTGCCCACGCGGGAGGGGCAACTCTTCATGCCCCATGCAAGCGCGTGCGTCAGTGCGTTGCGGCAGGGCGTCGATCTGCTCGCGCGCGCGGAAGGCGCGGCCGCGGCCACGCTCGAAGTCGGGATTCTGCCGACTGTCGCGGCGGCGCTGATACCGCCCGTGCTCAAGCGTTTCGCGTCTCTCTGGCCGCGCGTGATCGTGCGCCTTGCAACCGGCGCAAATCCCGAATTGCTCGAGCGCCTGAAAGCGGGCACGATCGAATTTGCCATCGGGCGACTAGCCGATCCCGAACGAATGGTGGGGCTGAGCTTCGAGCAGTTGTTCACCGAACCGCTGATTGCAGTCGTGCGCGCGGGGCATCCGCTCGATGCAGCGCCCGGTTTACCCTCGGCCGCATTGCAGGATTTCACAGTCGTGTTGCCGCCGTTCGGAACGCTGATCCGGCAGTCGGCGGAAAGTTTGTTGAGCGCCTGGGGTGTGCCGCCGCTGTCGGCGTTCGTGGAAGTGCTGTCGGTTTCGACCGGGCGTGCGCTGACGCTCGAGAACGACGCCGTGTGGTTTGTGCCGCTCAGCGCGGTGGAGTACGAACTGGCGCACGGCATGCTTGTGCGTCTTCCGTTGCCGTTCGCGGGCACCGGCGAGCCGGTTGGCTTGATCCGGCGCTCGGACACGCAGCCGTCAGCAGTGGGAAGGGCTTTTATCGACGCTGTGCGAGAAGTTGCTCAGTTGCGAATGGCCGCGAGCGCGAGCAGGCCCGCGGGCAACGCTGCACGCAAGCGTGCGCGCCGCACAACGTCGACAACTTGATGCACAAAGCGCAGCGAACGGTGCTACGCAATTAGCTGCGCGCGCGCACCGGCTGCGGCTCTGTGAACCAGTCAGTACAAAATGAAGTTGCGAACGTCACGCTAGCCGGTGTACAAACACGTTGCAAAAGCCGTCGCCGACCGCGCGATGCAGCGCCGCGCTGCGAGTCGAGACGGGTTGCAAAGACATCGGAAACACTGGAAACAGCGTCGTAAGACAGTACAAGGAGATTGCCATGCCTAGCGACTTGCCCACTCCAGACGCCGCGCTTCGCGCCGTGTCGGCGCCTGAGCACAATCCGCTCGGTACGGCCGGGCTGGAATTCGTGGAGTTTGCCTCGCGCGATCCGCAGGCGCTGGGCGAGACTTTCACCAAGCTCGGCTTCAAGGCAATCGCACGCCACATCAGCAAGGACGTCACCCTGTTCCGGCAGGGCGAAATGAATTTCCTGATCAACGCGGAGCCCGATTCGTTTGCTGCGCGCTATGCCGAAGAGTACGGCGCGGGCATTTGCGCGATCGGCATTCGCGTGGCCGACGCGCAACGCGCTTTCGACCGCGCGATCGAACTCGGCGCGTGGGCTTTCGAAGGCGAGAGAATTGGCGCCGGCGAGTTGCTGATCCCGGCGATTCAAGGCATTGGCGATTCGCATATCTACTTTGTCGACCGTTGGCGCGGACGCGGCGGGCAACGCGGAGGCCTTGGCGATATCTCGATCTTCGACATCGATTTCCGTCCGATCCAGATCGACACTGCGCACGCCGACCTCAGCCATGCAGGCACGGGTCTCGTCGCCGTGGATCATCTGACGCAAACGGTCGGCGAGGGTCGCATGCAGGAATGGCTCGACTTTTACCGCGACCTGCTCAACTTCCGCGAGATTCATGAGCTGCACGCGAACTGGCATGTGTCGGCCGAATCGCGTGTGATGGTGTCGCCGTGCGGTGCGATCCGCATCCCGCTGTACGAAGAGGGCACGCGCCGGACCGACCTGATGCACGAGTATTTGCCGGATCATCCGGGCGAGGGCGTGCAGCACCTGGCGCTTGCCGCAGACGATATTTTCGCGTGCGTCGAGCAGTTGCTTGCAAACGGCGTGGAATTCGTCGAGCCGCCTCCGCGCTACTACGAGCAGCTGGACGCGCGCTTGCCAGGACACGGTCTCGACGTCGAGCGGCTAAAGCGCACGCACGTTCTGGTGGATGGCGAGATCGGCCTGGACGGCGTGCCGCTGCTGTTTTTTCAGACCTTCGTGCGTCGCGGTGCCGGCGAGATTTTCTTCGAGATCGTGCAACGCCAGGGACATCATGGATTCGGTGAAGGTAACCTCAGCGCGCTCGCGCGGGCGCGCGAGCAGGCCGGCGCCTGAAGTCAGATTTCGCGCTGCTTTTTCGGCGACTCATTAACGGCCGGTGCTTGCGGAATGTCGGCGCTGGTCGCCATCCATAATACTTCGGCATCCTCTTCACTTGTCGAGACCGCGGCGTGGCCGGTGCGGCTGTCGAAGTACAGGCTGTCGCCGGCGTTCAGATGTGTCGGGGCGTACAACTCGGAGTGAAGGCACACGCTGCCGCTGATCACGTACAAAAACTCTTCGCCTTCATGACGGCCCCAGTCGTCGAACGCGTCCAGCGTGTGCGCCGAGATGCGGATTCGGAACGGCAGCATTGCTTTGTGCGCGAGGTCGGTCGCAAGCAACTCCATCTGATAGCCGCGATACGCGTGACGTTGCCCTTCGCCTTTGCGCGTTAGCGCGCGACGTCCGCTTGCGCTCACTTTGGGCATCGAGCCGAATAACTCGCCGATTTCGATCTTCAACCCGAGGACGATCTTTTGCAGGACGTCGAAAGTGGGGGACATGAGGCCGTTTTCCACTTTGGATAAAGTCGAGCGGGAAACGCCGCAAAGGCGGCTCGCCGTTTCGAGCGTCAAATCCTGCGACTGGCGGGCAGCGCGGACGCGACGGCCAAGATCGGTCGTCGAGGGTTCAGCGGGCTTGGTGATCTGGGTGTCCATGAGGTCTGCTGCTTTCGTTGCTATCTGAGCGGTAGTTTGCTGTTTCCGATAATAACATTTGGCGCGGATCGTGAAGTTAGCGCCTCGGCTACCGATTTGGCTGTCGGCGCAATTGCAGATGATGGTTGGACTTTCTGATTGGAAACAGGGAGTATGCGTGCATTAAGCGTTTAATAGGCTCCGCGCTGCGGCATTTCGGCCACTGTCGTTGCCAACGGGCCGTTTAAAACCTTTCGATGACATAAAACTGACTCAACGCAATTTGATATGCCCGTCGTCATGTGCATTAACTTAGGTTAACAAACGCATGAGCGGATTGATTTATTGCTGCAATGTATTACGATGCTCAAACTAAAAATAGCATCAAGAAGATAAACCCTCATGTCGCAGAATCGGAAGAAACGCCAATCGGGGAATAGGGCACGTAGGAGGCCCTTGGGAAAAGCGCAGTTATTACCGCACACGGCCGCGTACGTGCGTGAACAGTCGCTCTGCTGGCATCTGGCGTTGGCCGCTTTCAAAACCGGAAACGGTAATGGGGATTTGCTTGCCAAAATCGTCAAGGCGCTTTATCTCGCCTGGTACCTTCAGGAGGCAGGTTTTGGTGCGGTGGAGCGCGAGGTTTATCTTGATGCTGAACGTATTCTCGATGTCGCAGCTTCGTGTGCAAGCCGGGGTGTTTGGGTTATCGAAAGCGCGGATTGTCCGCCTATTATCCAGATTCTCGATCTACATGAACGGCAATTGCTTTGTGCGCCTGTGTTCGCTGTCGCCGAGGCGGAATCATGCGTTGTGCGTTTTGGAAAAAGCGAGAAAAGGGCGCCGTGGTGATGCAGTCCGTGAATTGCATGGTTCATCGCGACACTCCATCTGCTCGAAGCGCTCCTAACTGCCCGAAGCGGTAGAGGACCAGCCGTAGCCAGGCGCGCTGCTTGCTCATACAGTGCAGACCCCAAATGCACGGAGCGCGAAAATGGCGAACAACGATTCAGACGAAATGGACGACCAGGGCAACGCTTCGAAGGCTACCGGAGCTTCAGGAGGCGGCTCATTCGGCAATCAGCGCGGCGCACCAGTCACTGGCGGCGCGCCGGAGAACGGACAGAGAGGCGAAGGCGAGGTGCATCCTGCGCCAGATACCAATCCGCGAGGCAATCGCGCCCACGAAGCAACCGAGGGGCGGGACAACGGGCAGGACAAGGCATAAGCCAAAGCACACGCAGAGCGTTGACGGCGATATGCATAGCAGCACGGTCGGCGGCGTTGCCGCGCAGCAGGGCAACTCCCGGATAGGCGACAGCGCCCGGCCGTACGGTTAGACGTCGAGCTGTAGCAACTGCCGCAGTACAACGCGTGGTTCGTGACGGCGGTGTGCGGACGTAATGGGTGCTGGAAACCTCGAACGGGGATCAACAATGACAGAAGCACGGACACGATTCAATTCCCGACGACGACCCTGAACGATTCTGGCCAACACGAGTTGGCACGCTGACAAGTGGCCCGACGCAACGCTTCGCTCTTTGCGAAGCAACGAAGGGTAGATCCGCACTGGAAAGTCGACGGTCATTGGGACTGGCAGTCTTCCCGATCGCCTGGGAGACGTCTATGAACCGCAACATGTATCTGCACAAATGTGCGCTGTCCTGGCGCCGGGTAGTGTCGACCGGCCTGCTTGCCATCTTCTGTATCGCCTGTAGCGGCGGCTCGGGCGGCGACTCCAGCACGAGCAGTACGAGCGGCGGAAGCGGGTCCGGCGGAACGGGCACCGGCGGGACCGGCTCGGGTGGATCGGGTGGTTCGGGCTCTGGTGCAACGTCTTCTGCGAGCGACGTTCTGACGTATCACAACGACCTAGCCCGTACCGGACAGTATCTTGCGGAGACGACGCTGACGCCCGCCAACGTTAACCCGACCGGATTTGGCAAGGTTGCGTTCCTCGCGGCAGACGGCAAGGTCGATGCTCAACCGCTCTACGTCAGCAATCTCTCCATTGGCGGCACAGCGCACAACGTCGTCTACGTCGTGACCGAGCACGCCAGCGTCTACGCATTCGACGCCGACACCAACACACAACTGTGGCAGCGCTCCCTGCTTGGCTCCGGCGAGACGACGAGCGACGATCGTCACTGCGGTCAGATCACACCGGAAATCGGCATCACGTCGACACCGGTTATCGACCGCACGCGCGGCACGGCGGGCGTCCTGTACGCGGTCGCAATGAGTAAAGATGCGAGCGGAGGCATTCATCAACGCCTGCACGCAATAGATCTCGTGACAGGATCGGAGGCCCTCGGTGGTCCCACCGAGATCACGGCCACCTACCCTGGAACCGGCGCGAACAGCAGCAACGGTGTCACCGCTTTCGATCCTCAGCAATACGCGGAGCGGCAGGCGCTAACCCTCGTCAACGGCAATGTCTATCTTGCATGGACGTCGCATTGCGACCAGGGCACTTACGGCGGTTGGGTGATGGCCTACAGCGCGGATACGCTTTCGCAGACAAGCGCGCTGAACCTCACTCCAAACGGAAGTGAGGGCTCGGTCTGGATGAGCGGTGCGGGTATGGCATCCGACGGCGCATTCCTGTACCTCCTCGACGCGAACGGCACTTTCGACGCAACGCTGAATGCGCAGGGTTTCCCTATTGCAGGCGACTATGGGAACGCCTTCCTTAAGCTGTCGACTTCGCCGAGGCTCGGTGTGGCCGACTATTTCGCGACTTTCGACACTGTCGTGCAATCAGCAAGGGACGCGGATCTCGGATCGGGCGGTGCATTGGTACTGCCGGACCAGGCAGACGCAAGCGGCACGACCCGGCATCTCGCCTTGGGAGCGGGCAAGGATTCGAAGATCTACGTGGTCAATCGCGATTCGATGGGCAAGTTCAACACGAGCGCCAACCAGATCTGGCAGGAGATCGACGGGCAACTGCCGGGAGGCGTTTTCGGCATGCCCGCCTATTACAACCATGTCGTGTATTTCGGCTCCGTGGGCGACAATCTCAAGGCGTTTCCGGTGACCGCTGCACTCCTGGCAACGAGCCCCGCATCGCGCAGTCCCGGCACTTTCCCTTACCCAGGCGCCACGCCCAGCGTTTCGGCGAATGGCGCGTCGAACGGGATTGTCTGGGCCGCCGAGAACGGCGCCGTTGGCGCGCTGCATGCCTTTAACGCCGGCGATCTGAGCCAGGAACTCTACAACAGTAACCAGTCCGGTACGCGAGACACATTCGGCGCGGGAAACAAGTTCATTACGCCAATGATCGCGCACGGGCACGTGTACGTGGGCACGACCAACGGCGTGGCGGTATTCGGTTTGTTGAAATAGAAAAGAAGCTGAAGCTCGCGGCGCCCGTCCAAGCGCGGCGAGCTTCAACTGCCGATTACCCTCTTCGCCCTCTTTTTCCTGACTCCGGGCTCGACTCCCACGCGCAGATCTCGCCGCTTAACCGCCTCGACAACAGCGCGAGCGACCTGCTCGAATTCCTCCTCCCGCTGCGACAAATAAAGCCATTTGCCGAGTACGGGATGCGGCGCGAGTTGCACAAACTCGGCAGTGAGATCTGCATGCCGATCACGCGACGTGCACACCAGCAGTCCATTCCAGGGCTCCTCGCCGTCGCCGATCGCAAGGCAGAGCAAGCCATCTACATAAGCCGCTTCGAAGCCGAATAAGCGCTTCCTCAGAAAGCCGGGATCGTCTTCGAAAGGCTCGAAGATCCACAGCAAAGAATTCTTAACGGATGAACCCATGACCGCTCCTGTTTGCGAGCGATCATCTTAAGGCGAAGAGACTGCATAAAGGAGACGCACAGTCCCACAAGGCCTTGCGCAATAGCAACTCAGGCCGGCAACCGGCCATTGCGCAAAAGTGCAACTCTCACTTGGCAGGCGCGGCAGCCCCTGCTTGCGACGAACCCGTCGCCGTAGAACCGTAGCCGGTGGTATCGCTCTGAGCCATCGCATTTTGCGCAGCAATGCGAGCTTCGGCTGCTTGAATGTCCGCGGGATAAGTCGCATCCACAGCAACGGCCGGGTTGTATCCCGCCTGCTCGATCTGCTTCAGCTGAGCCTTCACTTCCGCGCGCGTGAGCGGCTGCTCCGACTGTGCAAACGAGACAACTGGCGCGGCCAGAACAACAACCAGCGCGACTGTTTTGATAAGCGATTTCATGATGCTTCCCTCCGGGAATGATGTACTCCGATGCCGCAGCGGATCGTCGGCACCATTCGCGGATTTTAGGAAGCCCTTATTCCAGGGAAAACCCCCAATGCTGTAATTCACTCTTGCAGCAAATGACAAGTCGGCGTGCTGTAATGGACGGCGTAAACAATGAAGGCACGTCGTCAAACGCCGTGGCGCACGTCGACCTTATATGCGGTGACTTGCCGGTAGGTGTCTCCTGCCCGAACGATTACATCGCTCTGTTCCGCCGGCATGTTCACCTGGTTCGGAAAACCGCCAGCTTCGAGGCAAAGCCCTGCATGTGCCTGATAAACCACACCGCCGCGTCCCGCGTCTCCTTTCAACCAGTTGCCGCTGTAAAACTGCAAGCCACGCTGGTCGGTTGACACGGTCAATTCCCGTCCGCTCCCCGGATCGTAAAGACACGCGACTTCGCGCATATGGCCGGCTTGATTGGCGTCAGCAGCCGCCTCGCGCAGTACGTAGCAATGATCGAAGCCGCCCGCTTGCACGAGTTGTCCGTGCGGCCAGTCGAGGCGAGCGCCAATCGGCGCGCTCTGCCGGAAGTCGAATGCATTGCCCGCTACATCCGCAAGCCTGCATGGAATCATTGCTGCATCGACTTCGAAGAACTGATCGGCGTCGATCGACAGCATGTGTCCGCGAATATCCGCGCCCGCGCGGCCAGTCAGATTGAAGTACGCATGACTCGTCAGATTCAGCGGTGTGGCGGCGTCGGTAATGGCTTCGTATTCGATGGTCAACGTGCCGTCATCGTCGAGCGTATAGCGCACCTGCGTGGTGACGTTGCCTGGAAAGCCCGCGTCGCCTTCCGGCGACTCGAGCCGCATGAGCAGCGATCCGTTGTCCTCGCTGACATCCCACATCGCACGGTGGAAGCCCACGCTTCCCCCATGCAGCAGGTTCGCGCCCTCGTTGCGGTCGAGCGTGTACTCGATGCCATCGAGCGTAAAACGGGCGTCGGCAATGCGATTCGCCCAGCGGCCGATCAGCCCGCCCATATAGGTCGTGGCCGCGACGTAATCGGCCGGCGTGTCATGCCCGAGCAGAATATCGCCGAGACGTCCGGTGCGATCCGGCGCATGCCACGAAACGAGCGTCGCGCCCAGGTCGCTGATGGCGACCTTCATGCCGTGCGCGTTGCGCAGCGTGAAGAGCCGTACCGGGTCGCCGCCATTGAGCGCGCCCCAAGGCTCGGATGAAAGTTGTGCGATGCTGATCATATCGTCGATAAAAATTTGAGAAGTAAAGGCATGCTCAGCCTGGCGTGGAAGCCTGAGTCGAGTTCACGCGATCCTGGTACTCGCGCGGCGTGCAACCGAGTTCGCGCCGGAAAACCGCATACATGTATTGCAGCGACGTGAAGCCGCAACGTATCGCCACTTCCGCACTCGATGCATCGCGCTTCGCAAGCAGCGCCTTCGCGACATCCAGTTTATGGCGCAAGATTTCCTGATGCACGGTGCATTTGCGTTCGCGTCGAAAGTACTCTTCCAGCGACGAGCGCGACACGCCCACGTAATCGGCCACCTGTTCGGTGCGAATGCCCTGGCACGCGTACTGACGGATGAAATGCCGCGCGCGCATCACATACGGACTCGCAAGCGGTTCGTGTCTTGTCGACTCGAGCACGTTGATCCCGACGGGCGGCACGAGAATGCGCCGCCCAGGAAAGCGCGCACCGCGCAGCATCTGATGCAAAAGGTGGGCGGCGGTGCGCCCCATTTCTTCGGTGCCCTGTATCACGGAGGAAAGCGGAATGCGTGTGAGCGTCCGCGTTAGCGGGTCGTTGTCGATGCCGATAATCGCGACTTCTTCCGGTACCGGAATGCCCGCAATCAAGCACGCTTGCAGTAAATGGCGCGCGCGCGCATCGGTCACGGCGATAATGCCAACGGGCTTAGGCAACTCGCGCAGCCACGCAGTCAGCTGTTCGGTCGCCTGGTTCCATGAAGGCGCGCTGGTCGACAGCCCACGATAAATCTCGCTCTGAATCTGCTCGGCGCTGTGCCCGTCCGTGCTGCGCAGATGAGCGAACGCAAGTTCGCGCTGCTGCGCCCAGCGGTTCTCTTGCGCTTGCGGCAAGCTGTACAGCGCAAAGTGTTCGAGGCCGGCGCCAATTAAATGCGTATAAGCCAGTGAAACGAGCTTGCTGTTATCGGTCGCGATATAGGGTAAATCCGGGGGATACTGTGACGGGTCTTCAAACGACGAGCCCACCGCGACGACCGGCAATGGGCAATCGCGCAATGCTTCACTCACGGCAGGATCGTCGAAATCCGCAATGATTCCGTCGCCGTCAAAGCGCTCGATACCCGTCAGGCGGCAGCGAAAGTCTTCTTCCAGAAAGAGGTCCCACGCCACGCGTGTGGACAGCAGATAGTTACCAATGCCGGTAATGATCTCGCGATCGTAGACCTTGTTCGCGTTGAACAGCAGTGCGATCCGATGGGTCGTCTGTGGAGTTTGCGGACGGGTCATGGCGGTGCTCGGCATGCGGATGGTCAAACCCGCAAAGCCTTCGTCTCCTATGTCGACAGAGTAGGCGCTGCAGCGTCTATCTCCGGTTCGATGTTTTTAAGCGTCCGGTTATTCTAGGCCGCCAATCGCGCACCAGTGCAAAACAAAATGGCGGGCGGTGAGAAACATCAAGCACGCTGCGCAATTTCGCAATTGCCGATGCTTGCGGCAAGCGGCAGCATGGCGTCACCTTATCGACCGGCGCGGCCACGTCCGCACGGGTTGCAGTGCAACAAATACTGGAGACGCTGATGTCCTACTTCGAACACATTCCCGAGATCCGTTATGAAGGCCCGCAGTCGGACAACCCGCTTGCGTACCGTCACTACGACAAGAACAGGAAGGTACTCGGTAAAACGCTCGAAGAACATCTGCGCATTGCGGTGTGCTACTGGCATACGTTCGTCTGGCCGGGTGTCGATATTTTCGGTCAGGGCACATTCAAGCGCCCATGGCAGCAGTCCGGCGACGCAATGGAAATGGCGCATCTGAAAGCGGATGCCGCGTTCGAATTTTTCTCGAAGCTGAGCACGCCGTATTACACGTTTCACGATACCGACGTGGCGCCCGAAGGCAGTAACCTGAAAGAGTACAGCGAGAACTTTTCCCGCATAGTGGACTACCTCGCACGCAAACAGCAGGACACCGGTATCAAGCTGCTGTGGGGCACGGCCAACCTGTTCTCGCATCCGCGTTATGCTGCGGGCGCGGCCACGAGCCCCGATCCAGAAGTATTCGCATTTGCCGCGACACAGGTACGTCATGCACTCGACGCCACACAACGGCTAGGCGGCGAGAACTACGTGTTGTGGGGCGGACGCGAAGGCTACGACACGTTGCTCAATACCGATCTCGTGCGCGAACGCGATCAACTCGCGCGCTTCCTGCATATGGTCGTGGACCACGCGCATAAGATCGGCTTCAAAGGCTCACTGCTGATCGAGCCAAAACCGCAGGAGCCGACCAAGCATCAATACGATTACGATGTCGCGACCGTGCACGGATTCCTGCTGCAATACGGGCTTGCGAAAGACATTCGCGTGAACATCGAGGCGAATCATGCAACCCTTGCCGGCCACTCGTTTCATCACGAGATCGCAACGGCTTTTGCACTCGATATCTTCGGCAGCGTAGATGCGAACCGCGGCGACCCGCAAAACGGCTGGGATACCGATCAATTCCCAAATAGTGTGGAAGAACTGACGCTCGCGTTTTATGAAATCCTCAAGCACGGCGGGTTCACCACGGGCGGCATGAACTTCGACTCGAAAGTACGTCGGCAAAGTGTCGATCCGGAAGATCTGTTTTACGGTCACATTGGCGCGATCGACAACCTCGCGCTCGCCGTGGAACGCGCGGCTGTGCTGATCGAAAACGACCGTCTCGACCAGTTCAAACGCCAGCGTTATGCAGGCTGGGACGCCGAGCTTGGACGCAAGATCCTGTCGGGCGACTTCTCGCTGTCGGCGCTCGCCACCGAAGCGCTGTCGCGCGATCTGAACCCGCGCCACGCGAGCGGCCAGCAGGAGCGCATGGAAAACATCGTCAATCAGGCGATTTATAGCGGACGCTGACGAGCACTGTTGCACGTGAATAAAACGCGCGGACATATACCGCGCGAATAAAAAAGCTTTGGGTTGTCGCTTGTCCGGACCTGCGGCTCGCAGCGCAGGCCGTCCAATCCGGAATTCCGGCTATCAAAAGAAGGAGACAGAAATGAAATTCGCAACACGTCGTACTGTACTGGGTTCGCTCGTATGTGGAGCGGTGCTGGCCAGCCTGTCACTGGCGGCGCCGCTTGCGCATGCCAGCAAGGATCATCCGGAGATCGGCTTCTGTATCGACGACCTGCGCGTCGAACGCTGGTCACGCGACCGTGACTATTTCGTCGCGGCTGCGGAAAAACTCGGCGCGAAAGTATCCGTGCAATCAGCCGATGCCAGCGAGGCGCGGCAAATCTCGCAGATTGAAAACCTGATCTCGCGCGGCGTCGATGTCATCGTGATCGTGCCGTTCAATTCCAAGACGCTCGGCAACGTGGTCGCCGAAGCCAGAAAGGCAGGCATCAAGGTCGTTTCATATGACCGCCTGATTCTCGATGCCGACGTTGACGCCTACATCTCGTTCGACAACGAGAAGGTGGGAGAACTGCAGGCGGAAGGTGTTTATAAGGCGCAACCGAAGGGCAACTACTTCCTGCTTGGCGGCGCGCCGACCGACAACAACGCGAAGATGCTGCGCGAAGGACAGCTCAAAGTGCTGAAGCCCGCCATCGACAAGGGCGATATCAAGCTGGTCGGGCAGCAATGGGTGCCGGAGTGGAGCGCATCCACCGCGCTGCGCATCGTGGAAGACGCGCTAACCGCCAACAACAACAAGATCGACGCAATCGTTGCGTCGAACGACGGAACCGCCGGCGGCGCGATCCAGGCACTGGCCGCTCAGCACATGGCCGGGAAAGTGCCCGTCTCGGGTCAGGACGCCGACCTCGCAGCAGTCAAGCGGCTGATTGCGGGCACGCAGACCATGACCGTCTACAAACCGCTGAAGCTGATTGCTGGTGAAGCGGCAAAGCTCTCGGTCGCGCTGGCGAAGGGTGAGAAGCCTGCCTTCAATGCGCAATACGACAACGGAAAGAAGAAGGTCGACACGGTGCTGCTGCAGCCTACGTTGCTCACCAAGAGCAACGTGGATGTAGTCATCAAGGACGGCTTCTACACCCAGGCCCAGCTCGCGAGCCAATGAGCGTAACGTGCGCGCGGTTCACGTCGATACATGCAGCAGCGTATCGGCATGAACGCGCGCCCTGCAGCGAGGCATAGCGAATGACGCAACCGTTACTGACGATGCGCGGCATCGTCAAAGCGTTTTCAGGTGTGAAAGCACTCGACGGCATCGACCTGACGGTCTCGCCGGGCGAGTGCGTCGGCTTGTGCGGTGAGAACGGCGCAGGCAAATCCACGCTGATGAAAGTACTGTCCGGCGTGTATCCGCACGGTACCTGGGATGGCGAAATAACCTGGGAAGGCAAGCCGCTCAAGGCAACGAGCATACGCGACACCGAACGCGCGGGCATCATCATCATTCACCAGGAGTTGATGCTGGTGCCCGAGTTGTCGGTAGCGGAGAACATCTTTCTCGGCAATGAAATCACCCTGCCGGGCGGCCGCATGAACTACGCGGCGATGTACCAGCGCGCCGACGAATTGCTGCGCGAACTCGGCATTAGCGGAATCAACGCGGCGCAACCCGTCATGAATTATGGCGGCGGCCATCAGCAGTTGATCGAGATTGCCAAGGCGCTGAACAAGCAGGCGAAGCTGCTCATTCTCGATGAACCGTCCTCTTCGCTAACTTCGTCCGAGATTGCGATTTTGCTCGACATCGTGCGCGATCTGAAGCGGCGCGGCGTGGCCTGCGTCTACATCTCGCACAAGCTCGACGAGGTCGCTGCAGTTTGCGACACGATTAGCGTGATTCGCGACGGACGGCATGTCGCCACCGAACCAATGCACGCGCTCACCACGGACCGCATTATTTCGTTGATGGTCGGCCGCGAGATCAAGAACCTGTTTCCCCGCGAGCCGCATCCGATCGGCGAGGTCATTTTCGAAGCGCGCAACGTAACCTGTTTCGACGTAACGAATCCGCGCCGCAAGCGCGTAAGCGATGTGTCGTTCGAACTGCGGCACGGCGAGATTCTCGGCGTGGCAGGTCTGGTCGGCGCTGGTCGCACGGAATTGATGCAAGCGATCTTCGGCGCTTATCCTGGCGTGAGCGAGGCAACGGTCGTAATGGAAGGCAAGACCGTGAAGATCCGCGCGCCGATTGACGCGATTCGCGCGGGCATCGGCATGGTGCCTGAAGACCGGAAGCGGCATGGCATCGTGCCTGGTTTAAGTGTCGGCCACAACATTACGCTCGCGGTTCTGCAGCGCTTTTCTTCTGGAGGACGTATCGATTCGGCCGCCGAACTCGACACGATTCACACGGAAATGAAGCGGCTCTCCGTGCGCGCCGCGCATCCGATGTTGTCGATCGCGAGTCTCTCGGGCGGCAATCAGCAAAAGGCGGTACTCACACGAATGCTGCTGACCGACCCGAAAGTACTGATCCTCGACGAACCCACGCGCGGGGTCGATGTCGGCGCTAAATTCGAAATCTACAAACTCATCTTTCAACTGGCGCAACGCGGCATGTCGATCGTGATGGTGTCGTCCGAATTGCCGGAGGTACTCGGCATCAGCGATCGTGTGCTGGTGATCGGCGAGGGCGAGTTGCGTGGCGACTTCGTCAACGACGGCCTCACGCAGGAAGACATTCTCAGCGCCGCTATCCGTCCCGTGCAGCGAGTCCCGAACCCAACCGCAGCGAGTGCCGCATGACGCCCGACGTTACTTCACAACGCGCCGACGATACCGCGCCGCGAGGCGCATTCGGCGGCTCACAGCGTATCCAGCAACTGTTCGCGCGTTACAAGATTCTCGCGTTGCTGATCGCCGTGGCCGCGATCTGGATTTTCTTTTCGGTTCTAACGCATGGCGCCTTCGTGACGCCGCGCAATCTGTCGAACCTGCTGCGGCAAATGTCGATTACCGGCATGCTCGCATGCGGCATGGTCTTCGTGATCATTGCGGGCGAGATCGATCTGTCGGTGGGTTCGTTGCTCGGTTTGCTCGGCGGCGTGGCTGCGATACTCGACGTGAACCGCCATTGGCCGATAGGCGTTACGTTGCCGGTGGTGATGCTGCTCGGCGTGCTCGTCGGCGTTTTCAACGGATGGTGGTCCACATACCGGCGCGTACCTTCGTTCATTGTCGGCCTGGGCGGCATGCTCGCCTATCGCGGCATTCTGCTCGGCGTGACGGGCGGCTCGACCATCGCGCCGGTGTCCGACGGTTTCGTGTTCGTCGGACAAGGCTATTTGCCGACGCTTGCAGGCGACACGCTCGCCGTGGTGTTGTTCGTACTGCTCGCGTTTCTGACCCTGCGGCAGCGCCGCAATCGCGAGCGCTACCAGTTGAGCGTCGTGCCGGTCTGGCAGGACGTCGCAAAGGTGATCGGCGCAGGTGTGATCCTGGCGGGCTTCGTTGCGACGCTCGATCGTTATGGCGGCATTCCGGTGCCCGTTCTGTTGCTGCTTGCGCTACTCGGCATTTTTACGTGGATTGCCACGCAGACCGTGTTCGGACGACGCATCTACGCGGTCGGATCGAACCTCGAGGCGACGCGTCTGTCTGGCGTCAACACGAATCGCGTAAAGCTGGCTATTTTTGCGTTGATGGGCCTGATGTGCGCGTTCGCGGGGATTGTGAACACGGCGCGGCTCGCGGCAGGTTCGCCATCGGCGGGCTCGATGGGCGAACTCGACGCGATTGCGGCGTGCTTTATCGGCGGCACGTCGATGCGCGGCGGTTCCGGCACCGTGTACGGCGCGTTGATCGGCGCGCTCGTGATGGCAAGCCTCGACAACGGCATGTCGATGCTCGACGTCGACGCCTATTGGCAGATGATCGTGAAAGGCAGCATTCTCGTGCTGGCCGTCTGGATCGACGTGGTGTCGGGTTCGAACAGGCGGTGAGGTGGTTGGCTATGGGGCGGCCCCGCCCCAAGTCGCCACCGGTCACCCACAATTAATGAAGCACCCCACGACTCCCGGCCAACTCCTCGCCATGACGAAAGCCGCGAGTCGGCGCCTCCATCGCTTCATCCGACGAATTTAAGTTCGCGCCCGCTTCCCCGTCTTACTACTATTGCGGGGAACGCAGGGCGCGAAGTGGCGCCTTCACAGCTTGTTACCGGCGGCAAGCGGATAGGCAATCGTCATGAAGCGCAGAACCTTCCTTGTTGGCGGCGCGGGTGCATTCGGCGCGTTGCTGGTCGGCTGGTCTGTGCTGCCCGCGCGGCAACGCCTCACCACGGCCGCGCCGCTGCCGGTCGAGGGCACGCAAGCGGCGCTCAACGGCTGGGTCAAGATCGCGTCGGACGATACCGTCACGGTCATGATGTGCAAAGCGGAAATGGGCCAGGGCATCCATACCGGCCTCGCGATGGTCCTTGCGGAAGAACTGGACGCCGACTGGTCGCGCGTGCGAGTCGAAGACGCGCCGATCGACAACATCTACAACAGCGTGCAGAGCGTCATTGACGATCTGCCGTTTCGTCCCGATCACGACAGCATCACGAAGCGCACGATCGTCTGGTACACGCGCAAACTGATGCGCGAGGCCGGCACGATGATGACGGGCGGATCATCGAGCATTAACGACCTGTGGACACCGATGCGCGAAGCGGGCGCCTCGGCGCGCGCGATGCTGATCGCGGCTGCGGCGGCGCAATGGCACGTGCCGGCTGGCGAGTGCGTCGCGCAGGGCGGATACGTGAGTCATCCGTCGGGCCGTAAGGCGAGCTTTGGCGAGTTGTCGTCGATGGCGGCTCAGCAAGCTTTGCCCCACAAGGTCACGTTGAAAGATCCCGCCGGTTTCAAGCTGATCGGCAAGCCGCTGCCTCGTATCGAGGCCGCTTCGAAGCTGAACGGCACCGCGCGTTTCGGCATTGACGCGTTGCCCGACGGCCTGCTCTACGCGAGCGTCGTCATGTGTCCCACGCTCGGCGGCACGGTCGCGAGCTTCGACGCCGCGTCGGCGGCGAAAATGCCGGGCTGCATCAAGGCTCTCGCCTTCCCGCCGTATAACGGCGGCACCGGTGGCGTTGCCGTGATTGCAAACAACCCGTTTCGCGCGATGAACGCGGTCGACGCCATCAACGTAACGTGGAAGCACGGCGCCGCGGCATCGCTGTCGAGCGCGGAAGTTGAGCACCGCCTCGCGCTCGCACTCGACGACGGCGACGGCCACGCGTACTACCATCGCGGCGACATTAACGACGCATTGAGCCGCGCGGCCCACACCGTCAGCGCCGAATATCACGCGCCGTATCTCGCGCACGGCGCAGTCGAACCGCTCAATTGCACGGTGCAGGTCGCGGACGGCGCGGCGACCGTATGGGTGTCGACGCAAGTGCCGGCGCTCGCGCGGCATCACGTAGCCAAGGTTTTGCATATCGACGACGACAAGGTCACCGTGCATGCGCAGTTGTTGGGCGGCGCGTTCGGGCGGCGTCTCGAACTCGATTACATTGCACAGGCCGCGGTGATTGCACGCGAGGCGGACGGCCATCCCGTTCAAACGTTGTGGTCGCGCGCGCAAGACTTCACGCATGATTTCTACAGGCCGGCATGCGTTGCCCGGTTGAGGGCCGGCCTCGACAACAACGGCAAACTGATTGCGTGGCACAGCGCATCCGCGAGTCAGGCGATCGTGCCCGAAGCGCTCTCGCGCTATTACGGCGTGCCGCGCATTCCGATCGACAAAACCACTTCTGAAGGCGCATTCGATCAGCCATACGAGTGGCCCGTCGTGCGAGTGGCGCACAAGATCGTGGAATTGCCGGTGCCTGTCGGTTTCTGGCGCTCGGTCGGGCACTCGCATCAAGCCTTCTTCACCGAGAGCTTCACCGACGAACTCGCTGCCGCCGCAGGCCAGGATCCCGTGGCGTTTCGCGCTGCGCTGCTGGCGCAGCACCCGAGGCATCTGGCGGTGCTGCAGCGTGTGGCCGCGCTGTCGGACTGGCACGAGCCGTTGACCCATGCCGCCGATGGCGCGCCGCGTGCGCGCGGCGTCGCGCTTCACGAGGCGTTCGGCAGTGTGGTGGCGCAAGTCGCGGAAGTGTCGATCGGACCGCGCGGGCGAATCCGTGTGCATCGCGTGGTGTGTGTGATCGATTGCGGCTTGCCTGTGAACCCCAATCTGATTCGTCAGCAGATGGAGAGCGGAATCGTATTCGGCCTCTCCGCTGCATTGCAGGACGAGATCACGATTGTGAATGGGCAGGTGGAACAGAAGAACTTCGTCGACTTTCCGGTGGTGCGGATCAACGATTGCCCGGTAATCGAAACCGACATCATGCCGAGTCGCCTGCATCCGCAGGGTGTCGGCGAACCGGGTGTGCCGCCGGTCGCGCCAGCCGTAGCAAACGCGGTGTTCGCGCTGACCGGCAAGCGGCTGCGCACATTGCCCTTGAAGCTCACGTAACGCGGGAGACACGCATGCGATCGCTGAACATCAACGGCCGCGCGGTGGCGGTACAAGCGGAACCCGATATGCCGCTATTGTGGGTGCTGCGTTGCGAACTCGGCATGACCGGCACCAAGTTCGGCTGCGGTGTCGGCATTTGCGGGGCGTGCACGGTGCACCTCAACGACAAGTCGTGCCTGTCGTGTCAGACACCCATGTCGACCCTGAATACACAGAAGATAACGACCATTGAAGGGATGCAAGGCGCCGAAGCCCAAGCGTTAAAGGCCGCCTGGATCGATCTCGATGTGGTGCAGTGCGGCTATTGCCAGAGCGCGCAGCTGATGGCCGCCTGCGCGCTGCTGAAACAGAAGCCGCGCCCGACTGACGCCGACATCGACGCGGCAATGAGCAACATCGTATGTCGCTGTGGCACGTATCCCCGCGTGCGCGCCGCGATTCACGAAGCGGCGAAGCGCCGGCCTGTGTAATAGCCGGCGCTTCGTGGGCGATGGAGTTAGCCTGCCAGCAACTCAACCACGGCCACGACGGCCGTGAAAATGCCAATGCATCCGCCCAGTGCTGCTGCGCTTTTCATGAACGACGACATAGCTTGGCCTCGTAACGTGTTGTGGTTGGTGGCACGTATTTAACCGCAATTGAAAGGCAAAAGAAATGTCGCCAAAAATAAATCGTAAGCTTGAGCGCCGGTATTACGGCGATTGGGTCACCGGGGTTGCCTGCTGTGATCTGACGGGCGTGCCCCCGATGGTGTCGGCATATGCGGTGCCGCTGCCTGTGTCTCCTCCCAGCCGCCGCCGAGAGCAAGGAACAGATTGACCTGGTCGATGGCCACCTGACCTTCCGCGACCGCCACCTGAGATCTCGTCGACGTTAGCGTGCGGGTGGCGTCCAGATCGGAGATGAACGACTCGCGGCCCGCGCGATAGAGCCGATGCGTTTCGTCAGCGGATTGCGTCGCCGACTGCAGCGCGGCGCGCAATGCGTCAGCGCGAGCGTAGTCGGAGGCATAGGTGGCGAGGCTCGTTTCGGTTTCGCGCAATGCGGTCAGCACGACGCCGTCGAAGCGCGCGAGCGCGACCTGACTCGACGCCTGCGCTTCGCGTACGCGGCCACGCGCACCGTTCGCCGGGAACGTCCAGCTGATCAGCGGACCGAAACCCCAGCGCGCGGTCGGCGAGGTGCCGAGGTCTTCCAGAACGCCCGTCACACCCGCCGATGCGCCGATGCTCACCGTCGGGTACAGCGCGCCGGTGGCGACGCCAATGCGCGCCGTGGATGCCGCTAGCTGACGCTCGGCCTCGCGCACATCGGGTCGACGCTTGAGCAGCGCTGCGCCGTCGCCCACCGGAATCGGCTGACGGATCTGCGGCAGCTTTTCGCAAGCGAGAACCGCGGGCGGCAGGTCCGACGGCGCACGCGCGAGCAAAGCCGCGAGCCGGTACTGCGCAATCTTGCGGCGCGCGGTGTAGCGCGGAATATCCGCGAACAACGTATCCACCTGCGTCTGGCCGCGCGTGACTTCTGTTTGATTGCCACGGCCGGCATCGCGCAGACGGCGCGATACATCCACGCGTTGTCTCTGCAATGCGAGCGACTGCTGCGCGATTTCCAGTTCCTCGGCCGCCGAACATTGTTCGACGTAGGCGCGCACCACGTCGGCGACCACCGTGATTCGCGCGAGATCGGCCGCTGCCTGCACGGCCTCGGTGTCGGCTTGCGCCGCTTCCACGCCGCGCCGAAGCTTGCCGAACAGATCGATTTCGTACGCAACGCTGATGCCGATGTCGCCTTCATTCACGACCGGCAGTTTTTCAGTCAGCAAGTATTTTTCGGCCGATTCCTGCGCGCGTTCGATCACCGCCGAGGCGTTGCCGGAAAACCCGCCCTGCGCCTGCGCGACGCCTAGCGCCTCGCGCGAGCGCGCGAGATTGGCGGCGGCCACGCGCAAGTCGGTGTTCGATTGAAGCGCTTCGTCGACGAGACCGTTCAGCACGGGATCGTCGTACAGTTTCCACCACACAGCCGGCACGTTGCCGCGTGAGGTGAGCGTTGCGTCCGCGCCCTCGATCTGCGCATTCGCGAGCGGCGCGTTGACGAGTGCGTCTTTCGGCAGCGAGTAGTTGGGGCCGACGTTCATGCAGCCATTGAGCGCCGCCGTCAAAGGCAGCAGCGGCAGTAATGGCAACAGCGGCAACAGCGGCAACAGCCGCAGTTGTCGTTGCAATTGCGGTCGCGGCAGCCCGAGCGAACGCAGAAACGGCACGGTGCGCGACAGTTTCATTGCGAGGCGCCCGAAGTGGCCGCGGCACTCGCAGGCGTTGCGGCGGATGCGCTCGACGCTCCCGTGACATGCGAAGCGCGCGCATTCGCCAGGTCGCGCACCGACACGGTAGCAGTACGCCCGGCGATCATGCGGAAGTCTGCGGGCACTTCATCGAGCGCGACGCGCACCGGAATGCGCTGCGCGAGACGTACCCAACTGAAGGCGGGATTCACGTTCGGCAGCAGATTGGAGCCTTGCGTGCGGTCGCGATCTTCAATGCCCGCGACGATGCTTTGCACGTGGCCGCGCAGCAAATTCGGCTCGCCCATCACGTTGATGTCAACCGGCTGGCCGATGTCGATACCGCCCAACTTGGTTTCCTCGAAGTAGCCGTCGACACGAAACGAATGCATATCGACAACCGAGACCACCGCCCGCCCGGCGGCAACGAATTCGCCGGCACGCGGCGCGCGGTCGTTCAGGTAACCGTCCACCGGGCTCATGATCGTCGCGCGTTGCAGGTTCAGTTTTGCGGTGTCGATTGCGACGTTCGCGTCCGCGAGCGCCGCTTCCGCCTGGTCCACGCGCGAGCGGCTTTCTTCCGCGACTTCGGCGGCGACCAGATTGCCGAGTTTGCGATTGCGCACGTCCTCGCGGCGCGCCTGATCGAGCGTGGCGCGGCGTTGCTGCGCGGTGGCCTGGGCCTGACGAAGCGCGAGCGTGTAACGCGCCTGGTCGATGACGAACAGCACCTGCCCTTGCCTGACCTGCTGGTTGTCCACCACTTGAACCGATGAGATCAGCCCCGACACGTCCGGCGCGACCTGGATCACGTCGGCGCGCACGTGCCCGTCGCGGGTCCACGGCGCGAACATGTAGTAGTCGACCAGCTTCCACAGCACGAGTGCCGCGGCCACGACGACGATCAGGGTCAGCACGATCTGACCGACGGAGAACCAGGTTTTTTTCACGTTGATTTCACGAAACGAGTCTGTGCGAAACGACGACGACAAGGCCCAGCACCAGCACATAGATGCCGAGGTCGAAAATGGAGCGATGCCACACGTAGCGGTAAAAGCCGACGCGCGCGAGCGCCGTGCGAATGGCGAGGTTGATCAGATAGGCGACCAGCATCAGCACGAGCACGGCCGGCACGAACACGCCGAAGATATCTATTTCACCGATCATCGCGGGAAGGGAGCAGAGTGTTGAGCGGCGGCATTACGCGTTCGCCTCAGTTGCGGGCGGCGTGGGTGTTTGCAGCGTGGCTGGAAATAGCGAAAGACGCAAGCCGACAAGCGCATGAAGCGCTTCGCGCAGATGACGTGCCGAAGCCTGCGAGTTCGCGCCCGGCGCGCCGGCATTGGCGAGCCCTTGTGCAATGACGCGCGCTACAGCCGAATCGATCGACGACATCAGGCTGTCCGGCACCGGTTCACGCGAGCGACGGTTCACGCAGTTTTCATAATAGGCGCGCACGCCGTCGAGCGCGCGGTCGATCGCAGCGGGCGCTTCGCCGCCGAGCTTGCGCGTAAGACGTCGCAGATCGAGTGCATTGAACGCAATGCGCAGGTCGCGAAAGCTTTCGATGGAAGGATGACGATGGTCGTCGGTCGCCGCAAGCCGCGGGATCAATTGCATCAAACGGTCGAGCATGCGGGCCGCGTGATTGCGCGGGTCTTCAATTGTCCGCGTGGACGCGGTTAACGCAACGTCGGTCCAGCTCGAACGCAACAGGCGCGCTGCCGCAAGTTCCGCGCCGAACGGGCGCGTGACCCGTGTCCACAGATACGCATAAAGCAGCCCCGCGAGGCCCGCGAAATTGCTGTTCAGGAAGGTCAGAAAGTTGGCGTCGTACGCGTCCTGAATGCTGATGAACGTGGCGGTGTTCACGGCGACGAGCACCGTGGCCAGGTTGAACTGCGGGCGCGGAATCAGCGTGCCCACGAGAATGAACGGCGCGGCGAAGAGAACCACCAGCATCGGAAAGTCATGCACGTGCGGCAGTACCGCGAACAGATAGACGCCTGCCGCCACCACGGCGATAGCCGTAGCGACGAAAAAGCGGAAGACCATTGGCGCGGGTTCGTCGAGCGCGGCAAAAAAGCAGCAGGCTACCGCGGCAAGTGTCACGGCGCTGGCGCCGTCTGCCCAACCCGATTCGATCCACAGACTGCACGCGAGAATGACAGCCGCGGCTGCCGAGCCGGTGGAGAACAACATCATGCCGCGATCGTAGAAGCGCTCGGTGCCACCGAGCCGCCAATGACGAAAACGAGGCCGCCATGAGCCCTCTTCACGCGTGATGATGATGCGCAGCGAGCGGCAGTCCTGCCATACGTCGATGACCTGCCTCATGCGCCATAACGCATTCGACAGCAATGCGCCGTCCCATGTCGCGAGCGCGGCGGGCGGCGGCTGCATCGCTGCAATGCGCTCACGCAGCGCATCTGCGGCGGCGTCCGGATGATAGCCCGCGCTGGCTGCAGGCAGAGGCGCGTTGAACCACTTGATGACGTCGGCGAGCAGCGCCTCGAGCCCGTCCGGCCACTTGTGACTGCCACTGTTGTACAGCGCGAGCAGCGGATCGGCGAGCGACGACATGATCGGCAGCAGCAATTGCATGCGTCCGCGAAGTTCCTGCGCGCGCGTGAGAATGTCGGGGCGTGTGTGGTCGTAGGCCAGTTGGCTCAACAGCAATTCCAGGCCATTGATGGTGGTCGCGAGCCGCTGCCGCGCGGCGGAAATCGCCGTGCCCGCGATGCGGCCCGACAGCGTTTCGGTCGCGTAGAACGCGGCGTCGCGAAACCAGGCGTCGGTCCGTTCGATGATGGTCGGCGCGAGCCGGCTCGGAAACAGCACGCTGCCCACGATGCTCGCGCAGACGATGCCGAGAGTGATCTCTTCTGTGCGGCTAACGGCAAGATCGAACACGCCGGCCGGATTCGTGACCGCGGGCAGCGCGATGATCGGCATCGTATAACTCGCGAGCAGGAACACGTAGCTGCGCGCGGTCCGGTCCGATACGGCGAGATAGAGCAGGGTGCCGACCCATAGCGCGAGAATCACGCTGAACAGATACGGAGATTCGACGAAGGGCGGCACGAGCAGTACAGCCGCCGACGCGCCGAGCGCGGTGCCGAGCGCGCGATAGATCGCCTTGGAACGCGTTGCGCCGACGAACGGATTCGACACGATATAGACGGTCGCCATTGCCCAGTAGGGCCGTGGTAACTGGAGCGCCAGGCCGATGTACAGCGCGATCATCGCGGCGGCAAACGTCTTGACCGAGAACAGCCAGTCGCGAACGGAGGGGTAGATCATGACGCGTTACGCCGATCTGCTGACGTTGCGTGGCGCAGTTGTGCGGCTGGGGCGGCTTGTATTTTTGGCCGGGCTCGCGGACCGCGTCGCCTTTGCGGCACTGGCGCTTTCGGACTCTTCCGCGGAATCGGCTGTGAACGCGGCAAGCACGCGCAAGGTTGCTTCGAGATCGCTGCGTGAAACGCCCTTGAGCGCCTGCGCGCGCAGTGTGACCAGTTCTTCTTCCATTTTCTCGGTCACCGCGCGGCCCGCTTTTGTCAGCACCACCGTTTTGGCGCGGCGGTCTTCGGGATCTTCGTCGCGACGCATCAGGCCCGCAGCACACAGTTGGTCCAGCAGGCGCACGAGCGAAGGTCCTTCGATGCCGATGTAATCGGCCAGCGTGACCTGACGAACTGCCTCGCCGAGCCGGCTCGCGGTGAGCAGCGGCGTGGCGCAGGCCTCGGAGACGTTGAACGCGGACAGCACGCCATGACTCGTGCGCCGCCACTTTCTGGCAGCGATCACGAGTGTGCTGCTCACTTTGCGGCGTAAGGCGTCGAGATTCGTCATGGCCGGTATTGTATTTCCAAAACAATCGTTAGCAAACTATCGAATTGGAATTTTTAGCGGCGCATGGCGACGCACGAGCGTCACGCGACCAGTCCGAGTCTGATCGTCCTCGCGAGATCGTCGAGCTGAAAAGGTTTGCGCAGTACCGTGCAGCGTTCTACCGCAAGACCGGAAATGTCGATGTCGGCATAACCGGTTGCGAGAATCACCGGCAAATCGCTGCGCATCTTGCGCGCCTCGGCGATCACGTCAATGCCGTTCATGCCCGGCATCGCGAAGTCGACCATCAGCAGGTCGGGGTTGTCGTCCTGCAGGCGGTTGAGTCCGGCTCGCCCGTCAGCGGCTTCCGTCACGTGGTAGCCGAGCATTTTCAGCGACTCGACGAGCATGGCGCGTACTTCGCTGTCGTCTTCGATCACCAGCACGCGCTTTTCGCCCACGGCGTTCGCTTCGATATTGGACGCCTCCGCAGCCTGCGGCGCGACGGGGTCGCGTAGCGGCAACCACACCTCGACCGTCGTACCGGCGCCTTCTTCGCTGAAGAGTCTCGCGGTGCCGCCTGCTTGCCGCGCGATGCCGTACACCTGGCTGAGGCCCAGTCCCGTCCCTTTGCCGATCGGCTTAGTCGTGAAGAACGGATCGAACACGCGCGACACGATGTCGGGCGGTATGCCCGAGCCGGTATCGGTGACTTCGATCACGACATAGCGGCCTTCGGCAAGCGTCTGATCAGGCGCTGTGCGCTGCTTCACGCGGACACTGAGCTGGCCGCCGCCGGGCATTGCGTCGCGCGCGTTGATTGCGAGGTTGAGCACGGCCAGTTCCAGCTGATTGGCGTCGGCCTGCGTCCACATCTCGTCGCTTTCGAAGTCGTTGCTGTAGCTGATACCCGATCCCAGCGACACGGTGATGATGTCGCGCATGCCTTGCAGCAACGCGACGACGTCGACGGCCTTGAGGTCGAGGTTGCTATTGCGCGAGAACGTCAGCAACTGGCCGGTCAATTTCGCGCCGCGTTCGGTTGCGCGCTTGACCGTGGCCGCCATACCGCGAATGCGCTCGTCACTGCTCACCCGGGAGATCAGTTCCGAGTTGACCATGATGACGTTCAGCAGATTGTTGAAGTCGTGTGCGATGCCGCCGGTGAGTTGCCCGAGCGCTTCCATCTTCTGCGATTGCACGAGCACGGCCTGCACTTTTGCGCGCTCGTGAATCTCCATCATCAGGCGGTTGTTGGCTGAAGCAAGCTCATGCGTACGTTCGGCGATGCGGCCTTCGAGCGAGTCGTTCAGTTGCACCAGCGCTTCCTGCGCTTCGATCCGCTCAGCCAGATGGCGGCGCGATTCATATTGCCGCGCACGGGCGCGCAGCGCCGAGGCCACCGCGCGGCGCAGCGTCTCGGAGTTCAGCGGACGTTCCAGCACGACCACGTTGCCCAGGCGCTCCAGCACTTCGATCCCGCGCGCAGAGCGATGCCCCACGCGCGTGGCCGCAAGCAGAATGAACGGAAAGTCGGACCACGCCGGCTGCTGCTCCAGCCAACGGAATAGACGCGTTGCATGCTCGCCGGCGAGCGCTTCTTCAGCGATGAGCGCGCTACCCGCGCCGGCGTCGAGCGCCTCGGTGAGGGCGTCCGCGTCGCGGCACGGCACGCATAGACGTTGATCCTTGTGCAGGACTTCGGCAATAACATCGGCGTCGCGGCCAAAAGGCGCGAGAATCAGGACCCGTTGCTCCATGACGTTACTGCCGCGACGTGTCGATGACACGCTCCGTCGAGCCAAGTAGCGCCGTGGTGCCGCGATAAGACGGCAAACCGGAAAGCACGCCTTCGAAGTCGCGCAGCGCTTCACCCACTTCGACGCCGCGGCTCGTGAGCCGGAACTGGCGGATCGAGCGTTCATGGGCGTTAGCGCGGCTCTTTACGGCCGTCACGGCGGTCAGCACTTCGCCGTGGTGTTCGAAATAGCGGAACAGAATGACAACGTCGCTCAGGTAGCTGATATCGATATCGCTTTGAACCTCGCCGATAATCCCGTGCTGTCCCAGCACGAGCATCGTCATGACGCCTTGCTGGTTCAGATACCCGAGCAGTTCGTGCATCTGCAACAGCAGATAGCGCTCACCGGGCATTGCTTGCAGGTAAGCGTTGAGACTGTCGATCGCGACATATTTCACGCCTCTTTTCTCGACGGAGGTGCGAACGTCGCTCGCGAACTCGCCGGGCGAGATCTCGGCGGGATCGATCTGACGCAGCGTCAATAGTCCGTTGTCGACATAGGGCTGCAAATTCATGCCGACCGTGGCACAGCGCGCGACAAGGGTGACCAGCGTTTCGTCGAAGACATAGTAGACGCAGCGTTCGCCGCGTTCGAGAGCCGCAATCAGGCACGAAACCACGGTGGTGGTTTTGCCGACACCCGAAGGGCCGATCAGGAGCGCGTTGGTGCCAGGTATCAGTCCGCCGCCCAGCAGCGCGTCGAGGCCTCCAGTGCCCGTGCTCACCACATGTGTATCGAATTTGGCGTGGTGCTCGGCCGCGACGAGGCGCGGATAGACATGGATGCCGCCGGTGTCGAGCGTGAAGTCGTGGTATCCCTCGCGGAACTTGATGCCGCGCATCTTGGCAATGCGCAGGCGCCGGCGATTGCCGCCGTAGTCGTGCACGACGTTGTCGAGCGCGATCACGCCGTGAGCGATGCTGTGCAATTGCACGTCGCCCGGGTCGGACGTATTGTCGTCGAGCAGCAGGACCGTGCATGCGCGCGTGGCGAAATAGCGTTTCAACGCGAGGATTTGCCGCCGGTAGCGCAGTGCGTTCTGCGACAGCAGGCGCAACTCGGAAAGACTGTCGAGCACGATCCGCACAGGCTTGATCTCGTCGACTTGCTGGATGACGTTTCGCACCGTTTCGCCGAGTTCGACCTCGGCCGGATGCAGCACCGTCTGCTCGAATTGCGGATCCAGACCTTCGTCGGAGACCAGTTCCAGGATATGGAACTGGCTCAAATTCCAGCCGTGGCTGTCAGCTACCGAGATCAGTTCTGAACGCGTCTCGGACAGCGTAATGTACAGACCTGCCTGACCTTCCTCAGCGCCCTGAAGTAAAAATTGCAACGCCAGGGTGGTTTTACCCGTTCCCGGCGCGCCCTCCACCAGGTACATGCGGTGCGGGGTGAGGCCGCCTCCCAGGATGTTATCGATTCCCTCGATTCCTGAGCAAAGGCGGGTAGGCTTGTGAGTGGCAGCGTCTTTTGACATAGCGTGGTTATAGCATCGAATAATTGGCCTGGTCCGTCAGCCGGTATCGCCAGAATGCAAGTTGCATGCCTATTGCGAAAAGACCTTGGTTGGCGCGTGTGCGGCGGCGGAGAAGCGTGATCAGCGCCGTGTAAGTTCGTGTGGGCGACGCGGCTGTCGGTATCGGACGAATAGACCTGTTGTTCCGGCAAAGTCACGACGACGTCGGCCGCCATGTCCAGCCTCGTCGTTGCGAGCGCTGCAGTTCGACGACCGCGAGCGGCGGGATTTCAATGCGCGAAAATGTCGCTGTCGAGGCGCCCAACACATGGACGATCGCCGCGCGGACCAGCGGCGCATGCGTCACGGCGACCACATCGTGGACAGCGTGCGACGCGCCATCCGGCGCGACGTCTATTGCATCGAGCCATTCGCCGATCCGCTTCACGACCTGACTGAACGATTCGCCGCCGTGAGGAGCGGCGTCGGGATCGTGCGTCCAGGCTGCCAGTGCGTCTGGCGCGTGCGCGGCGAGATCGTTGAGCCGTTGGCCGCGCCACTGGCTGTAGTCGACATCCGAGAGCGCGGCGTCCACCTTTGCAGCGAGACCGAGCGCCAAGGCCGTTTCGCGCGCGCAGGCGGCGGGGCTGACGAATGCGCTTGCATCATCGGCAAACGACAGTCGCGCTCGCGCTGCTTGCGCCTCGCCGAGGCCGCGAGCGTCGAGCGGATCGTCGGCGGGAAAGCGGCCCGCGCGCATGGCCGCGGTCGGCGCATGGCTGACCAGTAACAGCCGCAGCTTCATTTTTGAGTTCCCGTCAATATGCGCTCGTGTCGCTGTGTGATAGCTGGCGCGGAAGTTTAGCGCGTAGAATAGCCGCACTGCGAAGCGCGGAAGCCGGTGAAAGCCCGGCGCGGTCGCGCCACTGTAATCGGCATCACAAGCCGAAAGCCAGACCTGAGCTTCGCATCATTCCTCTGCAATCGACTACGGGGCGCGCTACCCCAGGAGATGTCCATCATGACTGAAGCTGTTTTCGATACCGCCGGCCAGCCCGCCATTCAGCCCACGCCGATTCCGTTGCGTGAACTGCTGCCTTGGGCCGTGTTCGGAGGATTGCTGCTGTTGCTCGCGCTGTATTTCGTCGGTGCGGAACAGGGCGCCACGTCCTTAGTGCCTGGCATGTACGTGCATGAGTTCGTGCACGACGGCCGCCATCTGCTCGGCTTTCCCTGCCACTAACGGAGCAGAACATGGTCGGTAAGTTGTTGTTGCGCGGGATGCTTGCAGGCATCGCCGCGGGGCTGCTCACGTTCGCGTTTGCGCGAGTGGCGGGCGAGCCGCAGGTCAATCAGGCGATTGCCTTCGAAGAGAAAGCCGGGGACGGAGCCGGCGCAATGCATGAGCATGAGCACGCCGGTGCGGGTGCGGACGCGCACGAGCAAGCGCATGAGCAGGAGTTGGTCAGTCGCGATACGCAAGCCGGATTGGGATTGCTCACCGGCGTAGTGACCTACGGCGCGGCATTCGGCGGACTGTTCTCTCTGGTGTTTGCCTATGCGTACGGGCGAGTGGGGGCGATGAGCGCACGTGCGTTGTCGGCGTGGCTTGCCCTCGGCGCTTTCGTCGCACTGGTGATCGTTCCCAACATCAAGTATCCGGCGAACCCGCCAGCGGTCGGCGACCCGGAGACGATCGGAACGCGCACAGGCCTGTTTTTTCTGATGATCGCCATCTCGCTGACCGCGATGGTTTTTTCGCTGAAGGTCCGGCGCCGCGCGGCGATGAAACTTGGCGCATGGAACGGCTCGATCGTGGCCGGACTTGTGTTCATCGCCATCATTGCCGCGGTGCAGATGTCGATGCCCGTGATCGACGAAACCCCGGCCGGTTTTCCCGCGGCGCTGCTGTGGAAGTTCCGTGTGGCTGCACTCGGCATGCAGGCGATCATGTGGGCGACGATCGGGCTACTGTTCGGCGCGATCGTCGAGCGGAGTTCGTTCATGCGTGTCGGGAATCGCACAGCGGCTCGGTCGGCTTGAGGTCTTCTGGCGGCTTGCGCTGAGCGGCTGGCTGCGTGAGTGGTTAAGGCTGTGGGTGTTGAGCGCGCGCGGTGGTATGACACGGGCTGGGAAATCATAGGTGCGTTTTTGGCCCTGTCATAGGTGACTGTGTGCGTATCTCTGCACTGCGGCGAGTCACCTTTTTGCTCTTCACGGAGTGGGCCTATCGAGCCTCTATCTGCACTACGTGTGCAGTGCGGGTGTGCGGTCGGTTGTCCAATTCTCTGTGGCGTCTGCCTTCCCCCGATAGTTACTGTGCCCGCCTCGAGCGGGCTTTTTTTCGTGCCTTTCCTATCTTGCGGACGATCTGGTTCTGTCCAACGTCAGTCAATCCGTTAGCTGGTTATGCGTAAGACCTATCCCGATTTTGTTTTACAAAACTGCGACAGTTTCCATCTGTACGCCGGTCGGGATCGATTTAATAATGCAGAGGCCCGAGCCCTCACTGGAAAAGGGGGGCCTCGTCGAGACATTTAGTAGGATTCCAAAATGTA